>CABXFU010000025.1 GCA_902511575.1 uncultured SAR86 cluster bacterium | reverse complement strand
CTATTGCAACTGAATCAGGCCAACCTTATGGCGCAAACTTTCCTGAAGTGTCCGTCAGTGATTGGGTTGAAACTCAAAAATTACTAGCTGATCATTTGGGAATTAATTGCTGGGAGATGGTGGCCGGAGGAAGTTTAGGTGGAATGCAGGCGCTGCAGTGGGCAATTTCATATCCCGAAAGAATTAAAAAGGCTGCAATTATTGCCGCTTCATCAAAAATCAGTACGCAAAATATTGCCTTAAATGAAGTGGCCAGAGAAATAATTAGAAAAGATGAACATTTCCATAATGGTGATTATTTGACCAAGGGTGAATTGCCTAAAAATGGATTAAAAGCTGCAAGGATGCTTGGTCATATAACTTATTTGTCCGAATCTAATATGAGCAAACGATTTGGAAGAAAGTTACAAGATCCAGAAAATAAAATGGATGCAGGCGTAAACTATGAAGTGGAAAATTATCTGCAGTATAAAGGCGAGCAATTTTCTAAAACTTTTGATGCAAACAGCTATATCCTTATGACCAAAGCCATGGACAGCTTTGATCCAGCAAAAGATTTTGATGATGATTTAGTGAAATGTCTCCAAAGCATACAAGCCAAATTACTCATTGCATCTTTTGATTCAGATTGGCTGTTTCCAAAAGAGTATGGATTAGACATCCAAATGTCTGCTATCAAGGCAGGCATTGATAGTACCTACATAGAGCTTGATGGCGATTATGGTCATGACAGCTTTCTATTTTATTCAGATCAGTATGCTGCAGCGCTGAAAAACTTCTTAAACTTTAATGGATAGTAAACTTCGATCAATCGTTCTTAATTGGATACCCAATCACTCCAAGGTTGTAGATTTTGGCTGTGGGGATGGCAATCTTCTTAGAATATTAACCGATCAAAAATCTGTTATCGGTTACGGAGTGGAGAATGATCCAGAGAAAATCAACGCTTGTATTATCAATGGCGTATCTGTGATTCAACAAGATATTGATGCTGGCATCCAAAATTACAAAGACATGGGTTTTGATGTTGCAGTTATGGCTAGCTCTATTCAGTGCTTGAGAAAACCAAGAGATGCCATGAAAAATATTTTAAAGGTTGCAAATGAATGTGTGATTACATTACCTAATTTTGGAAACTGGGAGCTCAGATTGGGTACCTTAAATGGCAAAATGCCTTCCTCAGCTCAACTTCCAGCAAAATGGTATGAAACAAAGAATCTTCACCTTTGCACAATTGCAGATTTCGAAGAGTTATGTAGGGATGAATCTTTTGTTATTAAAAAGAAGGTGTATTTAAATCGTCAAGGCAGCTCTTCGTGGCTGGCTAATACTTTCCCTAACTTATTTGCTGCTCAAGCAGTCTATCTCATTGGCTGATCAAGCAACCATCGTTGTTGCAACCAATAATCCAGGCAAATTAAAAGAGTTTGCCCTGCTGCTGCCGAGCTTTAATATCATCTCACAAAGCTCTTTGGGTATAACGCCTGAGGAGGAACTAGGCGAAACATTCTTTGAAAATAGTCTGCAAAAAGCTCGAGTAGCAAGCGCAGCTTCTGGCATGGCGTCATTGGGAGATGATTCGGGCTTGATAGTGCCTGCCTTAAATAATTTACCAGGATTGCGGTCAGCCAGATATGCGCATGAGAGCGCAACGGATGAAGAAAATAGGCAACATCTTAAAAAAGAAATTGAAAAGTTGGAGTTAAATCAAGCTAAGGCATACTTTGTATGCGTGCTTGTTCTTTTGCAATCTCCCGCAGACCCATTCCCTCTTATGGCAACTGGACTCTTGGAGGGCTTGGTAAAAACCACAATGCAAGGAAACAATGGATTTGGCTATGATCCTATGTTCTATCCAAAAGACAGCAATGTATCCTTGGGAGAGATGGATTCTGATGAAAAAGCTTTGCTAAGCCACAGAGGGAAAGCCATTCAAATTTTAAAAAGAAAGATTGAAAGCTTTGCTTCTGAATAAAGTACCTCTTAGTCTTTATGTTCATCTGCCCTGGTGTGAAACGCAGTGCCCCTATTGTGATTTTTCTATAACCACTGATCCTGTAAATGGTAATGATGAAAAATT
>CABXFU010000024.1 GCA_902511575.1 uncultured SAR86 cluster bacterium | reverse complement strand
TTTATTTTTTACTAGATATTAAAGGAAAAAAATTAGGACCCAAGGCGCTGGTTGCAAATTTACAAAACCTAATACAAAACATACTGAAGAATTACTCCATTGAAAGCTCTTTCATTGAAGGAGCGCCAGGCGTGTATGTTGAAGACAAAAAAATAGCTTCTATCGGTCTTAGAATTTCGAATGGTCGCAGTTATCATGGCATCAGTTTAAATGTGAATATGGACTTAGCCCCATTTAGTTTGATAAATCCCTGTGGCTATGCAGGCCTAGAAGTTACCCAAATTAGTCATTTTGATTCAAATGCAACCCTTGAAGATGTAGAATCAGTCGCAATAAAAGAAATGAATACAATATTTAGTTAATGGAAATTATCCCAACACAGAAGATCATCAATAGAGATGGCATCAAAGCTGTTAAAAATGGTCAGAAAGCTAATCAATATTCATCTGTTCCAAACCAGAAGAAACCAGAGTGGATCAGGGTTAAGGCAACATTTGATAAAAAATTTAATTCTGTAAAACAACAAGTTCAGGATAAACAGCTCTACACAGTCTGCGAAGAGGCCATGTGCCCAAATATCTCAGAGTGCTGGTCAGCTGGAACTGCCACTTTCATGTTGATGGGTTCTGTGTGCACCAGGGCATGCAAATTTTGTTCCGTTGATACAGGCAATCCCAAAGGGTGGTTGGATTTAGATGAACCTATGCATACCGCTAAAGCGGTGAAGACTATGGGACTTAAGTATGTGGTTCTCACATCTGTTAATAGAGATGATTTGGATGACGGTGGGGCACAGCACTATGCTCAAACTGTTAAAGCTATTAAACAGCTCAATCCCAATACCGCAGTAGAGGCATTAACTCCAGACTTTAAAGGCCTATCCTCATCCATTGAGACATTGGTTAATTGTGGGTTGGAAGTTTTTGCTCAAAATGTGGAGACAGTTAAACGACTCACACATCCAGTAAGAGATATAAGAGCAGGGTACGAACAGACTCTTGATGTTTTGGCAGAGTCAAAAAGAATTAATCCAAAAGTTTTAACCAAAACAAGCTTGATTTTAGGTTTGGGCGAAACCGATGCTGAGATAGAAGAGACCATGGATGATTTAATTGCCAACAAAGTAGACATCTTAACTTTGGGTCAATATCTCAGACCTACCCTCAATCATTTACCAGTAGAGCGATGGGTTACTCCAGAAGAATTCGATCGATATCGAGATATTGGACTAGCGAAAGGCTTTTTAGAGGTTGTTTCTGGGCCTATGGTTCGATCAAGCTATCGGGCAGAAAGAGCATTAGAAAAAAACAATGCTGGCTTATAGAGCTAAATATAGTTCAATTCATTAGCCTTCACTAAGCCATCCATTCACCAAGAAGGATGGGTACCAGCCATCCTCACCTTTTTCATGGGCTTCGTACCACCCAGAACCACCTTGAAAATCTAGATTAAAATCGTGTCGTTCACCCTTATAATCAACAGCTCTGATTGTATCTTCATCAAATGGCTTATCTTCATTTTGATCTAAAACACTCCCAAATACATCACAATAATATAGCCATGCAAGATCATAATCGTTCATGTCTGGATCATCGGTAATTATTTTTAAATCGGTCAGCTTAAAATCATCGTCTACTTCGAAAGAGGTATGCAGGGTTCCAGAAGAATAGGGAATGATTTCAAATATAACGGCGTGTCCTTCAGGGATTGGGTCTTCTGAGCCAGGAGTATGTTTAAATAATGATTCACCATGTGGAATCCAGACATAATCCTCTGGATCAACCGTATCTGGCCAACTGCTCATTTCAATAGTATCTTTTATACAATCTGGGTTCTTAAAATCTTCAGTCTCAAACCATTCAAACAAAGCTGGATAAAACGGTTTCTCTTCTCCATTAATGCTGACAGTATATTTACAGCCATTGTCTCGAGCTGCAATACCATTAGAAATGAGTGTAACAGTCGCATGTTCCTCTACAATTTCCATCCCACTTATCGGAAAGTCATTGTTAGCATTCTCTTGTAGAAGATTTTTTGCTTCCTCATTTATCTCATATGCATAAACCTGGACTCCAGGCGCTTCAATTTTTAGCTCAACCTTCATAATCTACTCCTATGCTCTCGCCACGTTTATTTACTAGCGACCTATAACCATACCAATATTTTTTTTAAATCCAAAATTATTAA
>CABXFU010000023.1 GCA_902511575.1 uncultured SAR86 cluster bacterium | reverse complement strand
TCTGAATGGATCGAAACCCTATCTTGTCAGAAATAGTTTCAGCCTCAGATGAAATCTTTACCTCATAAAGTTTGGGACTTAAGGGTGACCAAAGTTGAGGATTAATTTTAATATTTTCTGAAATTGCACCAAAAGAGTTTGTTTTGTATTCAGCCATGAACTGGAGCTCTGGAATCTCAAGCTTAATTATATGTCCCGAAGATTCCTTGTTCATCTTAAGTTTAAATAGAACTTCAGAGAAATCATCTGGATTAAGTTGCAAATATGCATTTTGAATAAATTGCTTTGGAGTCTCAACAACATATACATCGCCAACGATACCTCCCCATGGCCACCAGTCAGTTTTTTGTGTTGGCACAGATGACTCGTTGAGAGTATTGTCAGTCTGGACCAACAAAATATTTTCACCCTCTTTTAAATACTTGGAAATATTAAAATTAAATGGGACATAGCCACCTTCAAACTCTCCAACAATAGAACCATTAAGAAATATTTTGGTAGTGAAGTTGCTGCCCTCTATGTAGATATGCGTTAAGGCTTCTTTTTTAGGCGAGTAATTAAATTTCTTATAAAGCCAAACTGGGCCTCTATAAAAAAATAACCTTTCGTCTATAGCGTTCCATGCGCCAGGGATTTGAATTTTTGATGCAGTCTCAAAATTATATTCAATTAACTCCATGCCTGTTTTTTGAATTTTATTTTTTGGAAATCCGCCAAAAAATGATGACTCAGGCAAACCGTTATTCATGGGGTCAACTATGTAACTCCATTCACCATTCAAGCTTTGAATTTGTCTTGAATCTATCCAGCCAATTAAATGGTCTGAAGAAGGATAGACAGGCGCCTCTCTTCTAAAAAAACTATCTGCATCAGATTGATCTTCAGAATATAAATAAAAAGCAAAGATTAATAAAAAACTAAAGAAAGTTCTTGAAATGATGATGCTACCCAATTAATTAATTCCTTCGACTAAAACAACATGGCGATTAGAAGAGTTTGCGGAATATTTTAATGCTTCTTGGTATTCAGTAGACTCGTAGCAAAGCTTTGCCTCATTCATTGAGTTAAATTCAACCAATACAGTTCTTTCGTAGGGGCCACCTTCAAGCTCAATTTGTTCTCCGCCTCTAACCAAGAAAGTGCCTCCGTGAATACTAATCGCAGGTCCAGCTAACTTGATATATTCATCATATTCATCAGAATTATGTACATGACATCTAGTGATCCAATAAGCTTTCATTAGACTTTAAATTTCAATCTCATTTCATGCAGGATTGGTTCAGTGTAACCACTTGGCTGAACTCTTCCTTGGATAGCCAAATTACAGGCAGCCGTAAATGCAATACCATCATAGGATGGTGCCATAGCTTGGTAGGTTGGATCTCCAGAATTTTGCTGATCAACAACAACCGCCATTCGCTTCATGGTTTCCATGACTTGATCTTCAGAACAAATAGAATGGTGTAACCAATTTGCAATGTGTTGACTGGAAATTCTGCAAGTAGCTCTATCTTCCATAAGGCCTATATTATTTATATCAGGTACCTTGGAGCATCCAACTCCCTGATCCACCCATCGAACCACATATCCTAAGATGCCTTGGGCATTATTATCTAATTCTTTTTGCACATCTTCTGAAGACAAAGATTCGGGATCTGACATGACGGGAATTGTTAAAATATCTTCAAGGCTTGCTTTAGTCCGTTCAATTAATTTTTCTTGGCGATCTGATACCAAAATTTGATGATAGTGCATGGCATGAAGAGTAGCGCCTGTTGGTGATGGAACCCAAGCACAGTTTGCCCCAGATTCTGGGTGCATGGTTTTAGTTTCATACATATTCAGCATTTCGTCAGGCATTGGCCACATACCTTTACCAATTTGTGCATTGCCTTTAAAACCGGTCTCTAGACCGGAATCAACATTCCAGTCTTCATAAGCAAGAATCCAAGGCTGCTGTTTCATTGCTGCTTTTGGAATCATGGGGCCAGCCTCCATGCTAGTATGAATTTCGTCTCCAGTTCTATCCAAAAACCCTGTATTAATAAAAATTACTCTATCCTTTGCAACACGAATACATTCTTTAAGATTTACCGTAGTTCTTCTCTCCTCATCCATAATCCCAACTTTAGCTGTGAGCTGATTAAGATTTAATGATTTCTCTACAGCTGAAAATAGATCGCAAGTGAATTGCACCTCATCAGGGCCATGCATTTTAGGCTTCACGATATAAATGCTCCCAGCTTGAGAGTTTTTTAGGGCGCTATTACCGTTCAAGTCATGCATGGCAATACAAATGGTAAACATTGCATCTAAGATTCCTTCAGGAACCTCATTATCATTTTGATCAAGAATTGCGGGAT
>CABXFU010000022.1 GCA_902511575.1 uncultured SAR86 cluster bacterium | reverse complement strand
AGATGTGTATCGAGTTTGTTAATGATAATGTTCAGAGCATATTTACATCTGCAAAAAATAATTTAATAGGCCCTATGGCATTAACAGTATTAGTCTGGGTGTTCCTCATGAACCTAATGGACTTGGTTCCTGTTGATTATTTGCCTACTCTTGCCGGTCAGGTTGCTGAAGCAACAGGCATGGTTGAAGACTCAAAAGATTCATACTTTAAAGTGGTTCCAACAACCGATCCCAACATCACTCTTGGAATGGCATTAGCGGTTTTCGTTTTGATTATCTTCTACAGCATTAAAATTAAAGGTTTGAAGGGGTTTTTAGCAGAGCTAACACTTCACCCTTTTGGCAAATGGATGATGCCTGTTAATTTGGTTTTAGAGGGAGTCAATCTCATCGCCAAACCTATTTCACTCGGATTGAGATTGTTTGGCAATCTTTATGCCGGTGAAATGATATTTATTTTAATAGCCTTAATGTTAACCTTTAGCTCGATATCAATAGGTTTACTTGGTGTGGGCCTCCATTTAATATGGGCCCTTTTTCATATTTTGATTTTAGCCTTACAGGCTTTTATTTTTATGGTGCTAACCATTGTTTACTTAGCAATGGCGCATGAAACAGAAGACCACTAGGTCTTTAATTTTTAGGAGAAAAGAATGGAACAATCACTTATATACATAGCATCAGGTCTAATGATTGGTCTGGGTGCTGTTGGCGCCGCTATTGGTGTGGGAGTATTAGGTGGTAAGTTTTTAGAAGGCGCGGCGCGCCAACCAGAACTTATCCCAATGCTAAGAACTCAACTTTTTATTGTTATGGGTCTTGTTGACGCTGTTCCAATGATCGGAGTTGGTTTGGGTCTTTACTTAATGTTTGCTGCTTAAATAAATAATGAATATTAACGCAACACTCTTGGGCCAAACTTTAGCATTTGTTATTTTTGTAGCAATTTGCTGGAAGTATGTATGGCCCCCCATCATTGCGATCATGGAAGAAAGAGAGAAGCGTATAGCAGATGGCCTAGAGGCGGCAAAAAAAGCAGACGATTCTTTGGAAGAGGCACAACTTGCCTTTGATCAAGAGATAAACAAAGCAAAAGCAGAGGCAGCTGAAATATTAGAAAAAGCCAACTCTAGAGCTTCTCAAATCATTAACGATGCAACAGAAAAAGCTGAAGTTGAGGCTGAAAAGATTTTATCTTCAGCATCTAAAACCATTGAAAACGATGTCAATAAAGCCAAAGAAGAGCTAAGACAAAAAATGTCAGAACTCATTATCGATACCTCTGAAAAAATATTGGGCGATGAAATTAGTCCCGAGAAACACCAAGAGCTGCTTAAAAAAGCAGCAGCAGAGTTATAAAAAATGATCGAGCTGTCTCCACTTGCTAGACCTTATGCCAAAGCTATTTTCGCAGCAGCTTTGGACGCCGGCAATCATAAGATGGTTGCAAAAGACCTAGCCTTATTGTCTGCGGTTTCTCAAACTAAAGAGGTTTCAGGTTTGATTGAAGATCCAGAGCTCTCAAAGGAGCAAATTGCTCAAACTATTATAAGTTTAGCGGATGGTGAGGTGGGCAGCCTGTCCAATAAGATGTTAGAGCTTCTTGCTGATAACAAAAGACTTAATCTTATTCAAACAATCAACACAAGTTACCAAGAATTATTAGAACAACACAATAACACCAGCTCCATTGTTGTGAATGTTGCGGACCAACCCTCTGCAGATAATAAAAAAGTTATTATCGAAAAACTTCTTGCAGAGCATGGAGAGGGTTCAAACATAGAATTTTCGGAAGATCCCTCAATCATGGGTGGTCTATCTATTAAAGTCGGAGACGAAACTCTTGACCTATCCATTAAAGGAAAGGTTAAAAAATTAGTAAATCAATTAAATTTTTAAGGTGAAAAAATGAGCCAACTAAATCCATCAGAAATTTCCAGTGTATTAAAGGAAAAAATTTCAGGCCTTGATCTTTCTGCTGAAAGAAAAAATGAAGGCATTATTGTAAGCGTATCAGACGGGATTGTGCGTATTCATGGCATGGGCGATGTTATGTATGGGGAGCTTATAGAATTTGAAAGTGGTGTTTTGGGTTTAGCCCTAAACCTTGAGCAAGACTCAGTTGGTGCAGTAGTTTTAGGTGATTATCTAGGTTTGATTGAGGGTCAAAAAGCTGTTTGCACAGGAAGAATCTTAGAGGTCCCAGTCGGGGAAGAATTGCTCGGAAGAGTTGTAGATGCTTTGGGTAATCCTATTGATGGCAAGGGCGAGATCAAAACAGAAACAACCGCTCCTGTTGAAGTTGTGGCACCTGGTGTTATCGCAAGACAGTCAGTTGATCAACCAGTACAAATTGGTCTAAAAGCTGT
>CABXFU010000021.1 GCA_902511575.1 uncultured SAR86 cluster bacterium | reverse complement strand
GCCGGCATGCCATCCATTTGGAGATTTTCTTACCGATCCCCCTAGAGCCTCAGCAATAATTTGGTGGCCAAAACATACTCCTATTAATTTTTTTTTACTTTGATCCAAAGCCTTTATGAATTCTTTGAGAGCATGAATCCATGGAACATCATCATAGCAACTAGCTTTGCTGCCAGTGATTAAATAGGCATCACATTCATTTATATCTTCTGGATAGTCACCGAATTGAACTTCGTATGTTTTGAATTGAATTTTCGGTTCCACAGCCCAAAATACCTTGGAAAACATTTCGGGATATTGCCCAAACTCAGCCGCCCCATCTATTTTGACTGTATCTGAGTTAAGGATTCCTATTTTCATAAATATTATTTTTTTCTTAATGTAGTATATTCAATTCATGAAAAGCAATAGACTTATTTTTAGCCTTATCGCTATAGTTTCAGCGCCTCTGTCAGCAACAGGAATTGATGCCTATATTAACTCTACCATCCAGCCTTTAACAGATATCTTTTCTAGTTTTATTTTTTATGAAATTGAAATTTTTGGTGCACCTATGCCACTTATAGTTTTATGGTTAATCGGAGCTGCTATTTTTTTTACTGCCTACTTTAACTTTTTAAATCTGCGAGGATTTAAACATGCCTTTCAATTATTAAGAGGAGATTATTCTTGCCCAGACTATGAAGGAGAGTTAACTCATTTTCAGGCTTTATCCACTGCTGTTTCTGGTACTGTCGGAATAGGAAATATTGCTGGAGTAGCAATTGTTATTTCTATAGGTGGACCGGGCGCCACCTTTTGGTTGGTTGTGGCTGGCTTTCTTGGGATGTCTACAAAATTTGCAGAATGCGTAGCAGGTGTTATGTATAGAAAGGTTAATCCTGATGGAAGTATTTCTGGGGGACCTATGTATTATCTAGAAGCTGGATTGCGTCAAAAAAAATCTATCTTGGCTTGCTAGGCCTATGGGTTTATTTTATGCAATGGCCATCGTTGTTGGATGTTTGGGAATAGGCAACATGTTTCAATCCAATCAAGCCTTTCAGCAGTTTATTTTTATTACTGGTGGGGATGCTAGTTTTTTCTCTGATAAAGGGTGGCTTTTTGGATCAATTCTAGCCGGAATCGTTGGGCTAGTCATCATTGGTGGTATCCAAGGCATTGCAAGAGTTACCTCAAAGCTAGTTCCATTTATGACAGTAACTTATGTTATTGGCGCCTTGCTTGTGGTTCTTATAAATGTAGACAAGGTTCCTTGGGCCATTTCAGCAATTTTGTCAGAAGCATTCAATCCTAGTGCTATGAGCGGAGGAATGTTAGGCATTATGATCTTAGGCTTTCAAAGAGCAGCATTTTCAAATGAAGCTGGAATTGGTTCAGCTGCTATAGCTCATGCCACCGTTAAAACACAAGAACCTGTTACCGAAGGCTACGTTGGTTTAATGGAGCCATTTATAGATACTGTGGTAATTTGTACTCTTACAGCTTTGGTGATTTTGACTACGGTATATGAACCTTCAATGGCAAGCGAAGGAATTCAAGGAATTGCCTTGACCTCGCAAGCTTTCAGTAGCACTCTAAGTTGGTCAGTGCTGCCGCTTTCTTTTATTGCAATTTTATTTGCATTTTCAACAATTCTTTCTTGGTCGTATTATGGTTTAAAAGGTTGGACATACATTATTGGAGAATCTGTATGGGCAGAAAATATTTTTAAAGTCTTTTTTTGTATTTTTATAGCTTTAGGCTGCATGATTAATCTAAGTGCAGTGTTAGATTTCTCTGATGCTTTGATTTTTATTGTAGCCCTCCCAAATATTTTGGGCCTATATATTTTAGCCCCTGTTATTAAGAATGAACTTGCAAGCTACCAAAAAAGATTGAAAAGTGGAGAAATACAAAATTATAGAGAGTTATGATTAAAGGTTATTGTGATCCAAAATTTCAAAATGTTTATGATGCATTTGCTAACGCCATTGAGAGTGAGTTTGAAACTGGTGCTGCACTAGCAATCGAGCATCAAGGCAACATGATTGTTAATTTATGGGGCGGGCACCAAGATGCACAAAAAACTAAAGCATGGGAAGAAAACACTCTAGTAAATGTATTCTCTGTTACCAAAGGTGTCACTGCAACCTGTATCTCTAGATTAATTGATCAAGGTAAATTAGATCCAGACAAAAGAGTTGGCTATTATTGGCCTGAGTACAGTTGTAATGGGAAAGAAGATACAAAGGTAAGTGATTTGTTGTGTCATAGAGCTGCAATGTTTGGATTTAAAGAAGGCATTCCTTTGGGCTCATTCCAAGACTGGAATAAGTTCATTCAACAGCTTCAATTACAAACTCCATATAGAAAACCAGGAATTTCACAGGGATATCATGCATTAACCTTTGGTTGGCTGGTTGGTGAATTAATTAGAAGAGTAGATGGCCGTTCTGTTGGACAATATTTTAAAGAGGAAATAGCAGAGCCATTAAACATTGATTTTCATATCGGCCTTGATGAGATAGATTTAATAAGATGTGCAGACATGTTAATGATAGAAAGAGATAGCATGCAACTTCCAGGGCAGTTTCTAAGATATGTTCCAAGCTTTCTTTTGCCACAAAGGCTTAAAAATTTTAAGACCGCTCTACTAGGTGGAGATTTTCTAGAGGCTTTCCAAGAAAGAGAGGAAGAGGATGCTAATTATGTAAATTCACTTGATTGGCGAAAAGCAGAAATTCCTTCAGCAAATGGTCATGGGACTGCTAAAAGCTTGGCAAGGCTATATGGTATTTTAAGCAATGGGTGCGCAAGGGATGAAATTTCTATCATGAGCGAAGCATCTC
>CABXFU010000020.1 GCA_902511575.1 uncultured SAR86 cluster bacterium | reverse complement strand
ACATATGAGCATATTTATTTGCCTCATCGAAAAAATCCTCACCAACATACTTAGCCAAACCTAGCTCATGATATCTATTGCCATCTATTGGCTGAGATTCAAATAGCAGTTGTGCAGCTTGTTGATATCCAAGAGATTGAAATAGTAAAAAAGAGCTGCCTACTTCAGGAGCTAATCCTAAATCAGAGAATGGATATTTGATCTTTGCATTGGGAGCAATGAAAACAGCATCAAAATGCAAAAGAATTGTTGCGCCACCTCCTACAGCTGCGCCCTCCACAGCTCCAATTAACGGCTTTTTAAAATTAATCAATGCGTCAATACATGTTTCAAAAGGCTCCTCGTATTCAGCACCGCCATCTCCCATCATGCTGCTTAAATCAACCCCAGATGAAAAAGTATTTGAAGATCCTGTAACTATTACTGAGGAAATATCTGGATCATCACTGGCAGAATTTAATGCGTCTCTAAAAAGACCCCATAATTCTGCATCAAATGCATTTTTAGTCTCAGGACGATTGAAAATAAGAGTGCAAACACCCTCATTGGTTTCTAATAAGAGCTTGCTCACTTTCCTTTAAAGTTTGGTTTTCTTTTTTCAGCAAATGCGGTCAATCCTTCCATCATGTCTTCTGTAGAAAAAATTGGTTGGCCTATTTCAAGTTCTTTTTCTAAAGCCTCAGCCTCTGTATAACTTTCATCAATCTCACGCAGTGATTTCACAATAGCCTGAATAGATAAAGGAGCATTTTCACTTACAGTTTCAGCAATCTCCATGGCTCTTTCTAATGCATCCCCGTCTTCTACAACGTGACCAATCAAGCCAAATCTTAAGGCTTCGTCGGAAGAAATCCGTCTACCAGTTAATAGGGCCTCAGCCGCAAGAGTGTATGGAATTTGTCGTCTCAGTCTTACAGTAGAACCACCTAAGGGGAAAAGGCCTCTGAGTGGTTCAGATAAACCAAATACTGCGCTTTTGCCGGCAACTCTGATGTCAGTTCCTTGTAAAATTTCTGTGCCGCCAGCAAGGGCAAAGCCTTCAACGGCAGCGATGATTGGTTTAGTTGGTCTGTTATGTCTAAGCAAGGATTGCCAATGTAAATCAGGAATCTCCTTAAGCTTTTCCATCATATCAGAATCTTCGTTCCCATCTTTCATGGCGCTTAGATCGGCCCCAGAGCAGAAGGTTCCTCCAGCACCGGTTAGAACTGCGCATCGCAAGTTAGGATCTTCATCAAGCTTTCTCCAGGCTTCGTAAATAGTTACAAGCATGCCAGGGCTCAAAGCATTCCGTTTTTCAGGACGATTAAGTGTGATCACCATAACGTGACCTTTTTCTTCAACTATTGCGTGATCTGTATTCATAAAGCTCCTCTAACTAGTCAAGTGATGATGATACTATCCACATAGCAAAAAATTGCGCAGCACCGCCGTATGCATGACCCATTGCAACTTTAGCATCTTCAACTTGATGGTCCTCTGCCAGTCCCATGACTTGAAGTGCAGCCTCACCAAATCTAATCATCCCTGATGCGCCAATTGGATTACTAGATAAAACTCCACCAGACATATTAAATGGAAGCTCACCATCAATTGCAGTTGCATCTTTATCTGTTAGCTTCCAGCCTTCCCCTAAATCACAAAATCCAAGATTCTCTAACCACATTGGCTCATACCAGGAAAATGGGACATAGATCTCAGCACAATCTATTTCATTAAATGGATTTTGAATGCCTGCTTGATTATAAATATCTTTTGCACAATCAATTCCAGCTTGAGGATTTACTTCATCCCTACCCGCTGACAAAGTGCCTTCTGATCTAACGGCCATACCTTTAATCCATGCAACATTTCTTGAGCCAACTTGATCTTGAGCAGTAATCACCATTGCACATGCACCATCGGAAGATGGGCAGCTTTCAAGATAGCGCAAAGGCTCCCAAAGCATAGGGGTGTCACTTACCATTTTTTCATCGATGCCAGGAATGTGGAGATGAGCTAATGGGTTTTTTAGCGCATTTTGGCGATCCTTGGCTGCAACTTTCCAACCAATATGCTCAGGTGCCTGATATCTACGAATGTATTCCCTGATGAAAGGAGCAAAGTAACCACCGGCTCCAGCATTAATATGCGGAGAGTATGGATATCTAGGTGATAAGGCCCATGTAGCATTGGATTCAGATTGTTTTTCAAAAGTTACTGTCAGCACTGTCTTAAACTGACCAGAACAAACATGCGATGCAGCAATCACTGCGGTGCTTCCCCCAACACTGCCAGCGGTATGAACTCGCAATACAGGCTTGCCCACAGCTCCAATTGCATCAGCTAAATATAATTCTGGCATGATGACGCCTTCAAACATATCTGGAGCTTTACCTAAGATCACAGCATCAATAGCATCCCATTCGAGATTGGCTGCTAACATTGCATTGTCTATGGCTTCTCTAACTAATCCAGCCATGGAAACATCACGTCTCTTAGCATCGTATTTTGTCTGCCCAACTCCTATGACGCCAGCTTGAATCATTTCTGTGTCTCCAAATGAACTAACATGTTGTGTTGGAGACAAGGTCCAGAAGTTGCGTGAGCCAAGCCATGAGTAAATTGATTGTCTTTAAGTGACTCATAAGTCTTGCCGATTGCATCAAGGCCTGCACACATCATTACATTTCCAACCAATGGACCGCCTGAAAGATTGGTTGGAACATCTTGAAGATTTAATAAAGATTTTAAAAAAGGTAGTTCATGACTAAACTGGGTATGCAATTCAGCAACATCAAACTTTATATTTTTTAAATTTAATTGGTTCATTGAAGCTTGCAAAGTGTTAGAAGTAGCAAGATTCCTAGAGCCCAGGTTTGATGATTCAATTCTGTGATCAATGCCCTCTATCCAAATAGGATGATCTGTAAATTCATAAGCTTTTTCTTCTGATGCAATAATCATCGCAGAGGAACCATCTGAAATTGGTGGGCAATCTAACTGATTTAATGGAGAAGATACCATTGCATTGTTTAAATAATCTGAC
>CABXFU010000019.1 GCA_902511575.1 uncultured SAR86 cluster bacterium | reverse complement strand
TTGTTTGTAAAATCAGCGCGAATTCCTCGTAAAGACTTTATTGCAATGTACAAAGACAATATAACAAAAGTGAAATGGGTTGATTCTTTGATGAGCAATAAGAAGTACTCCAAAAAATCATTAGAGCATATTAAACCTGACGTAGTCATAGCACAAAAGGCGATTAAAGCTATTGAGGAGAGAGTGGGTTTAAGTGTTAAAGATATAAAAGAAATCAATCGCGCCATGTCTATGGGCGAAACAAAAATGAGGCGAGCTAAAAAAGATATGGTTGAAGCTAACCTTAGACTTGTTATTTCAATTGCTAAAAAATACACAAACAGAGGCCTGCAGTTCTTAGATTTAATTCAAGAAGGCAACATTGGATTGATGAAAGCAGTAGATAAGTTTGAGTACCGAAGAGGTTACAAATTTTCCACTTACGCAACTTGGTGGATTAGACAAGCAATTACTAGATCTATTGCTGATCAGGCAAGAACAATCAGAATTCCTGTTCACATGATCGAGACTATTAATAAACTGAATCGTGTATCTAGACAGATGATGCAAGATATGGGCAGAGAGCCAACTCCAGAAGAATTGAGTAAAGAGCTAGATATGCCAGAAGATAAAGTCAGAAAAGTGCTGAAAATTGCTAAAGAGCCAATTTCAATGGAAACACCTATTGGTGATGACGAAGATTCAAACTTGGGTGATTTTATAGAAGATACAGTGATCCATTCTCCATTAAAGAATGCAACTGAAGGCAGCCTTCACTTTGCCACAGATGACGTTCTTTCATCATTAACTGCTAGAGAAGCTAAGGTCTTAAGAATGAGGTTTGGAATTGGCATGAACACTGATCACACCTTGGAAGAAGTTGGAAAGCAATTTGATGTTACTAGGGAAAGGATTCGTCAAATAGAAGCGAAGGCTTTGCGAAAGCTAAGACATCCTAGTCGTTCTAGTCACTTAAAGAATTTTTTAGACGAGTAAGATCCCTTATTTCCAATTTCCAACCCGCCCGGTTAGATCCCAGTGGATTCTTCTCCACATCAACTTGATGCGCCTCTCTACATAAATTTTTGCAAAAAACTTGCTATATTCTGGAAGCGGTATAAATGATTTACTGCCCAATCCATCAATAATTTTGAGAATTAGTAACCCATTATCTTTTTTAATAACAACGTTATGTGGAATGATGTTTTTTGTTAGTACTAGGTGGGTCCTAAGCCAAATCTCAAAGGTGCTTAATGCTTTTTTAATCTCTGGCGTTAATCCTTCTCTAAAAAGATAAGTTTCTAAAGTTTCAGAAATTTCACCCTCATTTATAATGAGCTCAGTCTCTGAAGCAGGCCCAAGAGTTGTTTCAACCATTCCATACCACTTTGCCAAATGATCCCAAATAGAAGAATCTATAGGAGACCTAATAGCTTTTTGATCATAGGCTTTTCTTTCGCGTAAATTATCATCAAGATCATCATTGTTTCCCAAGCGTTTATACCATGCTGAATTTTTTTGTAGATTTTCTAAGAGATCTTCATGAAGAACCTTGAGGCATCTTTTGGGGTTGTTCGGATTGATATAACATTTTCTGTTTCCGCCCTCTGCAAAAGATTGCACCCCATTTAAGTTAATCATTTATGAATAATAACTCATGATAAAACTTGAAACATTACTAATACTTCCCTAAGTGATTTATTCTTATATAATGACTCGCTCTAAAACATATATGTTTTTGGGCCTGTAGCTCAGTTGGTTAGAGCAGTGGACTCATAATCCATTGGTCGGAGGTTCGAGTCCTCCCGGGCCCACCATTCTTTTAAGACTTTAAATATTCTTCTTAGCAAAGTTAATAACTTCTTGAACATATTTCTTATGAATTTTTAAGGGCAGATCTAGACCGTTTATTACTTTCATCAAATCTCTATATATTTCAACAACAGTCTTACCCTTCTGAAGTTCAGTCAGCGCATTTTGGATTGTCCATGTGAAATAAGGCCTAGCCATTTCAAAGTACTTCAAATTTTTACTTGTAAACATCGATTCTTCTTTTAATTTGATGGCTTGTTGAGCCCAAAATTTGGTCGCAGGATAACCCAAAGTAAGCAGGCTATTAATTTTCGACGGATGATCTTTCAGCCAAATAGTTATGTGATAGTTTTTAAATGCATTAATGACGAGGAACCAAGAAAGGTAAATTTTAAATATATTTGATTTATGTGATAATTGATTGTTCTTTGATTCATCTTCAACCCAAGTTAGTCCGACTGTTATTATTTTTGTAATTGCTTCTGAATGAACATCATCAATGCTGGAAAAGTGTTCATAAAAAGTGCCATAACCGGTCTTAGACTTTTTTGCAATATTATGAACTGAAATCTTTTTATCTTGATTGATGAGGCTAATAACCGCATCAACAATCTTGGCTTTAGTTTGCTCAGATTTTTTCATAAGAAAAATTATATAACCTTTGACTCTCTATTATATAAAGTTTTAAAAACTAAATTTACCGATAAAATATCAATTATTTATATTTTCCGATAAAATGTCGGTTTTATGATTAAATACATATCGGTATTGATTTTAGGCCTCATATATCGCACTAAAAAAACATAATGAAGTTAAGAGTATTTGTGGTCAGTACTTGCACTTTTATCTGCCTGTTCTCATCTGCACAAAATGTAGCTCCATCTATCTCTGATCCAGATCGGTTAGAGCTCATCAAAGAAAAACAACAAGTCGTGTTTGAGCAACTGTTTGAAGATCCCACTAATTTTTCTTTGCTTTTTGAATATGCCAATTTATCAATTTTGGTTGGTGATCTAGAGGCGGCCATTGGAGTCTTTGATCAGATGCTTGTGTATGACCCAGAGTTACCAAGAATTAGGTTGGAATTAGGAGTTCTATATTACCGCTTAGGAGCCTATGCATTAGCTAAAACCTATCTTGAAAGTGTTGGAAAGTTTGACCCCCCTCTTGAGGTACAGGCTCGCGTAGATGATCTTTTAAAGTCAATTGAAGCTGCAAATGAAATCTATGCCTGGCAGCAAAACTTAAGCCTTGGATGGAAACATACAACCAATGGTAACTCAGGAATTAATGCTGATTTTATAGAGATAGGAGACTTCTTGCTGGAAGTTGATCCAGAAAGTAAAAGGGAGGGCAGTCGATCATCTTTATAC
>CABXFU010000018.1 GCA_902511575.1 uncultured SAR86 cluster bacterium | reverse complement strand
GAAATTGCTAGTGGCGAAATGGTTATGAACCCAGCGAATGCTGACCTTTGTTTAACATCAGGTTGTGGTAATTGGCATTTAATGAAAAATGCTGCAGATGGAGAAGTCTTTGTCGTCAGAAAAGATGTTGCAACTGTAATCTGGAACATGTGGCAGGGCGGTTTATGGGGTCCAGCTCAAGCGATTATTGTGCCGGCAGAATTTCATGGTGACAGAGTCACTGGACAACCAACGCCAGTAAGTTTCTTGCCGAGTGTAACTCCTGGGCACTTACCATCATTGACAGCTTCAAGAGATCTTTATTCATCTGTGATGGTAAATACTGCTTGTGCGATCTTAGGTTGTAATCCGGCTGATGCCATTAAGGATGGATTGCTTTCAGATATAAGTGGGAATACATTAACGCATCCTGAACTCTCAATGAATCTAGGTGTTCAATACACCATGACCACTGAAAATTACAATGTTAATTTTAGGCTAGATGCTTATAAACAAGACGAACGTTATACAACTTTGTTTGATCTGGAATGGGATAAAGTGCCTGCATGGACTGAATACAATGCAATGATTTCTATTACCCCATCTGTTGATGATCCAAAATGGCGTGTTGATATTTATGGTCAAAATATAACCGATGAGCAAAATATTATGCACATTGGAGAAGCAACTGCACCCCTAGGATTTAACAAAAGTATTTGGGCAAGGGAACAAGCAACTTATGGAGTTAGATGGACTTATAATTTCTAGAGTATTTTCCCCAATTTAAAAAGCCTTGAATCTTCAAGGCTTTTTTTTGCACAATTGACACATAAATTCATATATTTTTTACACATATATTGCATACTAATATTTCATAAATTTTTAATTTCGGAGAAAAAAATGAAAAAATTATTTTTAATTACTTTGTTGCTTTCAGCAAGCTTTATTCAATCACAGGAAGTTCCCGATCCTATCAGAGCAGAATACTTAATGTGTAACCTTAATGAGGGAAAAAGTTTTGATGATTTTATGAAATGGTCTAAGTCATGGAATAAAGTCATGGATGCCACTGATGAGGCTGGATATGATGCTGCTGTTATGGTTCCTAGATATCGCTCGCCTCTAAATGACTTTGACATGTTTTGGGTTGGTCATACTGACACTGCAACAAACATGGGCAAGGCTCTAGATAATTGGTTTGGTGACGACTTTAAAAAAGTAAGAGATTCAATACCTGTTTCGTGCGTTCAAGCATTCAATGCTGTTCAATGGGTTTTAGAATCAAATTTTGATCCAGAAGAATTATCAAGTGCCTATCCAGTTTCTTATCGTTATTGTAATTTAAAAGAAGGTAAGACTCTTGCTGATGCTTACATCAATCTAAGCAATCAAATGAAAATTTCTCATGAAGCAGGCATAAAAAATGGTGCCCGTTTAATCAGACCTAGCAATGGAGCTCCAGCTCAACTTGCTGAGTATGATTTTGTATTATCTTATGGCTCGCCTGATTGGGAGGAATGGGGTAAAGCAATTGATCATTACTGGTCAAATGTTAATAATACAGATGAGAATAAAGCGGTCAGAGAAACATATTCTTGTGAAAATTCAAGGATGTATTCTGGGACTTTAATTAGATAAAAATATATAAGGAAAAATTATGAAAAAGTTATTACTTTTACCTCTGTTATTTACCATGTTTGCATCAGCAGAAATCTATGAAGATTTCACTCCTTCGCAAGAGCCAATGGAGTTAACTGTTGTTGCAGTTCAGCCAAACTATGTAGATACATATCTTACAAATCTCAATAGAACTTGGGTTAGAGCTATGAATGTTCAAAAGAAATTAGGCTATGTCGAGGATTTTAATGTTTGGACATCTCTAAGCGTTGCCGATACTCCAAATGTTTGGATTACAGTTCAATACAAAGACTTAGCTTCAATGCAGCAGACTGAAGAAAAAAGTATAGCTGTAGAAGAAGAATTAGAGAAAATGTATGGAGATAATGAGGTTGAGTTAGAGGAAATATCAAAAGGCTATGAAGAGATTCGCGAGATGATTGATCATGCAATTATCTACAGAGTTGATTTTAAAGATTAAACTGTCTAATTAATTGAATAAGAGGGGATTGCAAAATCCCCTTTTTTTATTGTATGACACCATTTATGTCATACTTTGAAAAGAAGTCCCAGATTCTTTGGCTCGAATCAGGATCATTGATCCTTTCGTATATAGAACCAGGCCAGATGTGCCCAGCTCCCTGAACATAAAGATGAATATTTTGCGTCCCATTTAAGCAGTTATCAAATATGTAGGTCTCTGTCCAAGAGCTTGTCCCGGGTAGGATTCCTGGAACGGTTAGCATGTAATCGTCACATGAATTATTTATCTTCCAGTACTCCATTACCTCCATAACAGGCTTCATAACAGTATCTATTCCAGAATAAGGAACAACTGTATCAATCGATCCATGAATTTGCATGATTGGTGTTGGCTTTCTTGCATTGCAGCTGTTAAAAGTATCATAGGACATTGACCCGGTAACTGAAGCAATGGCTGCAAAACTAGTATTTAAATTACAAGCTAGATGAAAGCTAAAAAAGCCACCATTTGACATACCGGTCGAATAAATTCTTTCGGCATTAACCGAATATTTATCCATCAAGAGGTTGATTAAGTTATCTATAAACTCCAAATCATCATGAACACTAATTGACCAGCCACCCATATTCCAATAACTTGTTCCTGCAATATCATCCAAACCTTCAGGATGCGTTAATGTATTCCCACTTATATCTGAAGAGTATGATCGACTTCGATTTAAAGATAATCCCTATTTTCCAGGTGGCTATGTTCCTATGACAGGTTATGGTCCAAATTGTAATCTCGAGGATGGAACTCTGGGTTCTTATGGGGGCTGTCTTACAGATATTATGAACTTCCCAGATGGCTTTGATCGTCAGTATAACCCTGAAGGTAAAAATGAAGTTACTGAGATCAGATTTCAATCAAGCTTAGATGGAAATTGGAATTATTTATTAGGTGCAATTCATACAGAAGCCTCTGGAAAAAGTGTCTATGATATTGCTGCAAATGGTTTAGACGCTTTGGCTTTATTTCCCCCAGGAGTTTTAACTGGCGGACTGCCACAAGGATTTGTTCAGCTATACGCTCCATTATTTAGGAGTTCAACTATTTCAGCCACAAGAAGTTCAGCGATTTTTGGTGAGATCTACTATCAAGCTAGCGATAGATTGAAATACACTTTAGGCCTAAGAAGAACCGAGGATTATAAAGAGCAGTATGGTCGTTCACCATTCCTCAGTGTTGTTGGTTTTGGTAG
>CABXFU010000017.1 GCA_902511575.1 uncultured SAR86 cluster bacterium | reverse complement strand
AGAGTCTCCAAAAGATATTTTTTCAGACACTGTTTTCATAGCAAAGAACGAATAATTTGAATGAACGAAGTATTAATTAGATTGAGCAACAGTAAACCAACAATAGGAGTAAAATCTAAGCCGCCCATTGGAGGTAGAAATTTCCTAATAGGACTCAAAATACCTGCAGAAATTTCTTCAATAACTTGTAATAAGGGATGGCTATTTCCAGGCGCTATCCAACTTAGAACAACTGAACCGATGACGCAATAAAACAATATTCTAAACCCAGAATTTAAAACATCTACAACAGATAGATAGAAAAGGGTAAGGGTTTCATAACCAGATGAGTAAGCAAGATAAAAAGAAGTAAATTTAAGCACTAGGGCAAAAGCAATTGCAGCAAATAGAGGCGGCGAAAAGAAGAAAAGACTTTTTGAGATTGGTTCTAGATATGTCGCAAATATTTTAACTATTGGATTGAAGTAATTAACACGAAACAGTCGAAACACCGAAAGGATTACAAAAGCATAGCTAGCGAAACCCAAAATTACTGCTACTGTGCTAGTCATATTTTCTAAAGTATTGGTTATTATTTTTCATTACTAATCTCAATGGATCTATCCTCAGCAGCTCGAAAAGCATCTTGCAAAATCCTATCAAGGTTATTTTCTTCAAGAGATTCCAAACCAGCCTGGGTTGTTCCTCCTGGAGATTTTATCTTATTTATCAAGCTTTCAAAATTCTGTTCTTGAGAAAATGAGTCACCCAAACTGCTAACAAAGTCTTGAAACATTGATTTTATAGCTACTTGATCGGTGGATGCTATTTTTTCTAGCTCCTGAAGATAGGTATTAAGCACCTGAAAAAGAAAAGCTTGGCCACTTCCAATGATGCTGGTAAATCTATGCATTTCATCTTCACTTTTGAGTGCTAAAACATGGCCAACTTCATTAAATAATTGCCGCACCTATAATTAGACCGCCAAGATCAAAACTTTGAGAGCTGTTAGTAGAGTACAAAGCAAATAAAATAGCTGTTATATATGTCAGGCTGCCAGTTAAATCATAAAATTTTTCAGTCTTAAATATAAAAGCTGGCACATATGCGATCCACTGAATTACAAAGATCATCACCAAAAGGTGACCCACCAAGTTTACTCCCGATAGTTCAATGCTATTAAAAGAAATTGCATCAGCATAAAGCTTTGTAAAAATAAAAACTCCAGCAGCAATGGTTAAGTTAGTTAAGTGTTTCATCATCCCTCCCATCCGCATGTGCGCTCAGCATTTTTAATATCTAGCCAATCCTTAAGTGGTTGATAGTAGTTAAGCATTGATTTTCCACTTAATTCTCTGGTCCCGGTAAGTGCCTCCAATGCAGTTTGCCACTCTTGACTTTGTCCCATTGCAAGCATGGCTCTGAGTTTCTCACCAGCAAGCTCATTATCATAGATTGAGCATTCATGAAGGGGCCCCTCGAATCCCATTTGATTACAAAGAGATTCGTGAAATTGATATTGAAGGATTTTTGCAAGGTAATATCTAGTATATGGAGTGTTGCCGGGGATATGGTATTTTGCACCTGGATCAAAGGCATCAGCATCTCGATCACGAGGCACTCCAATGCCCTGATAAAACTCTCTTAATTCCCACCAAGAGTTATTTAATTCTTCTGGACTGGTCTCACCTGTAAAAACTTTTGCTCTCCATTTATCTAACATCAAGGTCCAAGGCACAGAAACTACACCGTCAAGTGCTTGCTGCATAAGCAAAGATATTGGATCCGCATTTGCTTGTCTGGCCTCCTCTTCAGATACCATATCAATTTTTTGCAGATAATCTGGTGTAATTGAGAGTGTTAATAAATCTCCTACTGCCTCATGAAAACCATCATTTGCCCCGCTTTGAAAGATATCCGGTAAATCACTGTAGGCTTGATAATAAAAAATATGGCCTAACTCATGATGGATTACTGAAAAATCCTCCGCATTTCTTTCAATGCACATTTTGATCCGTAAATCGTTTATGTCTGAATTAAGATCCCATGCAGATGCATGACACACAACATTTCGATCTTGCGGCTTAATAAATAATGATCTTTCCCAAAAGGTATCAGACAACGGCTCAAATCCAAGAGAGATAAAAAAGCTCTCAGCAATCTTTACCATTTCGATTTCATCAATATCTTTTTCAATAAGTATATTGGTTAAATTTATTTCTGAGGCAGATGGGTTACTTTCGGGTGTATAAACAAGATCATAAATATTGGACCAAGATTGCCCCCACATATTTCCCAGGACATGGGCAGGCAAATTACCAGTTTTGCCTACAATATCTTCACCATAATAATTTGATAGCTCGTCACGGACATGGCAATGCAAGGCATCATAAAGTGGTTTAAGTTCATCCCATACTCTGTCGGTTTCATCTAAAAACTCATCTGCTGGCATGTCATACTGACTAAACCATAGATCTGTCAAACCGTCGTAACCTAGATCATTAGCGCCCTGATTCCCAATTTCTACCATTCTTAAATACATATCTTTCATGGGCTTGCCAATATTTCTCCAGCCCTCCCATGCCTTTAAAAGTTCAGCAGGATCTCTGGAATTATCAATAATGCTCTCAAATGCCTCTAAATCGTAGCAATCATCATTTGAAAAACAATGTTTCCCAGTTCCATACATGGCATCTAATCCGGCGCTTATTGCAGAGATTTCTCCAGCCAACTCCTCATTTAATGGTGATGGCATAACAAATGAGCTTTTAATGAGATTTAGTTTTCTTCGATTTTCCATAGAAACCTCTACGCTATCAAAGGAAGAAGCCATTCGCGCTCGCTCTAATGCAAGCAATTGATATCTTTTGCCATAGTCTGCAACTACTTTCTGCGAATCATAAGTGATAAAATTAGCTCCTATCCAATAGGCGGAGCTTACAATAGGCCCAAGGGTTTTATCTTCGAGCTCAACTCTTTGAAGAAATGCCTCTACATCGGATTCAGTTAGGGCATTTGGTTGCTCGTTTGAGCAAGAGGAAAGGACTAGGATAGAAAGAAAAATAGTAGATAATAAAAATTTATACATTGCAAAGGCCCCTTTTAAATACAATAAGAGAGTAAATCACACTATGAAAATATCAACAAGCCAATTTAGAAACGGTCTGAAAATTATTATTAATGATCAGCCCTGTTCGATTTTAGAGCATGAGTTTCATAAGCCTGGCAAAGGCCAAGCAGTTATGAGGGTAAAGTTTAGAAACTTAATCACAGGCAAAGTTGTAGATAAAACTTATAAATCAGGTGAATCTGTAGAAGAAGCAGATGTAATGACGGTGGAAATGAGTTATCTATATTCAGATGGAGAACAATGGCATTTTATGAATTCTTCGACCTATGAGCAGATTGGAATTAATCAAGATGTTGTGGGAGATGCAAAGAA
>CABXFU010000016.1 GCA_902511575.1 uncultured SAR86 cluster bacterium | reverse complement strand
CAATGGATTGATAAGCAATTTAGCCCTATAAAACTAAAAGAGTTTTTAGAAAATAACCATTACGAAATATTAGACAAAGCGTCTTCTTTGCCAGGAGAAATTTTTGACTTACTTGATAACATAAAATTTCTAGCAAATGATGGGAAAAAAAATGCTGATCTTATTAAAAATCTTGAAGGCAGCCTTCAAAATCAGCGAAAATGGCAAAATCTAACTATACTTACACTTATAGGTATTATTATGATTCTTACTGGAACATTATTGACATGAGAATCAGGAGTTAATTATGGGAATAGGTGGAATAAGTTTTTGGCAAATATTAATCATATTGGTTGTGATACTTGTTTTATTTGGTGGAAAAAAAATAAGAACTATGGGTTCAGATCTAGGAGAGGGCCTTAAAGGTTTTAAAAAAGCTATTAAGGATGAAGACTTAACCAAAGATTCTGAGTCTAAATCAGACGATCAATAAAAATTGTTACAAATTGGATTTCTTGAGATTCTAATTATCCTGCTTGTCGGGATAATTGTTATCGGCCCAGATAAACTTCCAGGATTCATCAAGTCCATAATGAAAAACTTTACTAGGTTGCAAAACAAGTTTTTTGAATTTAGATCCTCCATAGAGAGAGATATTGGTGCTGAGGACCTAAAGCAGGATATTTTTAATGAGCTGAGGATGGAAGAGCTCGAAAAGGAAAAAGATGGCAGATCCAAATGATTTGACGTTCATTGGGCATTTAAAAGAATTGCGCGCAAGAATAATTAGAATGTTTTTGTTTGCGGGATTTATCCTGGTATGTTGTTTGCCATTCACTAACTACATTTATGCCTTTGTCTCTTCTCCATTGATGGAGCTGATGCCTCCTGGAAGTAGCATGATTGCAACCGAAGTGGCTTCTCCATTTCTTGCCCCATTAAGAGTAACAATTTATTCAGCCTTATTAATTTCAGTGCCTTATTTTTTTATTGAGCTTTGGGGCTTTGTTTCTCCAGGACTATACAAAAGAGAGAAAGCTTTTGTCGGACCTTTAATTCTCTCCTCAGTAGTGCTTTTTTATGCAGGTGTTATTTTTGCTTACTTTGTCGTCAGCCCTATCATCTTGAGCTTTTTTATTTCAGCTGCTCCTGACTCAATTCAAGTAATGACAGACATAAATAAATATTTAGATTTCGTATTAAAACTTTTTTTTGCTTTTGGTTTTGCTTTTGAAATTCCCATAGCAACATTTTTAATTATCACTACTGGCTTAGTGTCTAAAGATCGCATCAAGAGCATGAGACCATATTTGATTATTAGCTTTTTTGTAATTGGAATGTTTTTAACGCCACCAGATATTTTCTCTCAACTATTTTTGGCTATACCTATGTGGCTGCTTTTTGAGGTGGGGCTATTAATATCTCAAGACCCAAAAAGCTAGTCTAGTCTTTTGGAAAATCTACATTAAGTCTTTCTATCCAAGTATCTGAAGAGGGCATTTGAGCAGATAAAATCATTTCCAACAATTCTTTTGGGTCATCATGAACAAGGATTTGATTTTGGTTTTCGATAGACACAAATTCCTCATCAACTGAGTGCTGTAACCAGCTTAGAAAGCCATCATAGTAACCATTAATATTTAATAGGCCTACGGGCTTATTGATCCCACCCAGTTGATTGCTGACCATCACCTCTAGAAGTTCATCCATTGAACCAACACCTCCAGGCAAAACAATAAAAGCATCGCTCATGTCTAAAAATTTCTCTTTTCGCTCAAAAAGAGAATGTGTGATGATAGTTTCATCGATATTGGGATTGGTAAGTTCAAATTCATGCAGTGATTTCAATGTAATGCCTGTTGCTCTTCCACCATTATCAACAGCGGTATCAGCAACAATTTTCATCAAGCCAACATTACCGCCTCCAAAAATTACTTCTAGATCTTTCTCAGCCATCATTTTTCCAATTTGCTGAGCAGCAATTTTATAATCAGGCGATTTACCTAGATGGGCGCCGCAAAATACTGATATTTTTTTTATTGTCATGATGGGAGTCCTAAAATATGTTTTGCAATAATGTTCAATTGAATCTCTGAACTTCCTCCAGCGATAGTATACGCCTTAGAGTAGAAAAAGGACTTAGCAATGTCTTGTTTTGATCCTTGGCTTTTTTCAACAATCTCTAGACCTCCTGCACCAAGACTTGCAACATTAAGCTCCCACCTGATCTGGGTTTCTTCTGTGCTGATATATTTTAATGAGAGGGCTGCGGGAGAAAAGCCGCTCTTTGACTCAATGGCCGTTCTTCCCATGGTTAAATCAATTAAATGGTTGCGCATTTCATGCTTTATTATTTTCTTATGCAGCTTAGTTTGACCAGGAGCATTTAAAGCTTCACTATTTTTATAAGTTTTAATAGGCTCAATGTCGACAGCTCCCTCACTACCAAGATCTGCCATCATTGTTCTCTCAAATTCAAGAAGTCTTTTTGCAACCTTCCAACCCTCATTTTCTTTTGCAATTCTATGAGACTCCTTGGCTACAACATCATCAAAAAAAACCTGACAAAAAGGAGATTGGCCACTCAAAAGTTTAATTGGCTTAATATCAATATTTGACTGCTTTAAATTCAATAAAATAAATGATATGCCAGCTTGTTTCTTTTCTGTTTTAGCAGTTCTAGCCAAACAATACATCCAATCAGCCTTATTAGCTTCAGATGTCCAAATCTTGGATCCATTAATTAAGTATTCGCCACCTTTAAGCTCAGCTAAGGTCGAAATATTTGCTAGATCTGATCCAGCCCCTGGTTCAGAAAATCCCTGACACCACCAAATTTCACCTCGTGAAATCTTTGGTAAAAATTCTTTTTTTTGGTCATCAGTTCCAAATTCTAAAATAACAGGTCCCAACATCGAGATCCCAAAATTAATTTGAGGTGGTCTGCATCCGAAAGATTTTAAACGACTTCGTAAAATTTTTGCTTCATCAAAAGATAAACCTCCGCCGCCATATTCCACTGGCCATTCTGGTGTGCACCATCCCTTGGACACCATTGCATCAAACCAGATCTTAGAATCAGCAGTGGGAAATTGAATCTCAGAAGAGGCCCAAACCTGCTCATTAACAGGCATTGGTGTTCTCATTGATTTGGGACAATTTTCTTCAATCCATATATCCACTTCTGTTACAAAACTATCTAATTGATTGCTCATAAACTCATATCTTAAAGGAAAAAGTTACAGGCCCAACATTAACAGAATGAATATCCATATCAGATCCAAACACTCCTGACTGACAACGAATAGGGCACTCATTAAGCCTTTCTATTAACAAATCATAAAGATAATTAGCTTTTTCAGTGCTTGCTGCTTTGTGAAAGCTGGGTTTGTTGCCTTTATTCGTTATAGCAGACAAAGTAAATTGACTAACAATCATTAATTCTCCTTTTATCTCCTTTAAACTTGCAGACATTTTACTTCTATCTCCTGTAAAAAAAGAAAAATTGATAATTTTAGATATAAATTTTTCTATTACCACCTCATTATCATCTTTTTCAAAACACACGTATGCCAAAATCCCTTCGTTGATTAAAGAATGCGTCTTAGCATTAATACATATCTTTGCAGATGAGACCCGCTGAGCTAAAGCTTGCAAAGGAATTAAGCCTAGTTTTCTAGCTCTGGATTCCAAGCACCATTTGCTGCAAGCTTGTTCATTAACGCTCTATGGGAAAGCGCATCCTGAGCAAGAGAAACATTTTCTTCCTTGCCAAGCCAAGCCTTTAGGGATGGTTGCTGTAATGCCCTTCCATAAGAAAAGCTTAACTTCCAGGGAAAACCACCGATCTTATTCATAGCATCAAGATGTGCAGTAGCATCAACATCAGATTGACCGCCTGAAAGAAAGGTTACACCTGGAAGTTCTGATGGAACATTTTCATTGAGGCACTTAACTGTCATCTCTGCTACCTCTTGAACTGAAGCTTGGCTTTCAGACATCGATCCAGAAGTTACCATATTGGGTTTTAAAATTGTCCCAGCAATATTAACTCCCTCATCCTTTAAGCAATCAAAGAGTGATTTTAGAGATTGACTGGTTACTGCATAGCATCGCTCAATTGAATGGAATCCATCCATCAAAACCTCAGGCTCAACCATAGGCACCATATTATTGTCTTGAACAATTTTTGCGTACTTTGCCAATGCTCGCATATTAGCCTCAATGCATTCATCAGAAGGGATTGTGTCAGATATCTTTATCACTGCTCTCCACTTGGTAAATTTTGCTCCAAGTGAAACGTATTCTTTGCAACGTTCATCAAGTCCATCCAGGCCCTGAGTAACTGTTTCATCTGGAGAAGACTCTAATGGAGCCAAGCCTTTATCAACTTTAATACCAGGCAATGCTCCCTGATTCTTAATTAAATCTACAAGAGGAGTTCCATCTTCAGCGTTTTGTCTAATCGTCTCATCAAATAAGA
>CABXFU010000015.1 GCA_902511575.1 uncultured SAR86 cluster bacterium | reverse complement strand
AGATGCAACAAGAGATTTACTGAAAACATATAAAAACCTTTTAAAATAATGAAACCATTACTTCAAATTTCTAATTTATCTATAAGTTTTCAAGTTAGGAAAGCTGAATTTTCTGCTGTGAAGAATTTAAATTTATCAATTAATGAAAATCAGATTGTTGGCCTAGTTGGCGAGTCTGGATCAGGCAAATCTGTTACAGCAATGTCTATTATGCGCTTACTGCCAGAACCCAAGGCTTCATATAGTGAGCAATCCTCGATTATCTTTGATGGAGAAGAAATTCTCAGCGCCAATAAAACCTCATTAAGACAGATCAGAGGAAATAAAATTTCAATGATTTTTCAAGAGCCAATGACTTCATTAAATCCATATCATAGAGTTGGAGATCAAATTGTTGAATCTATACTATTGCATAAGGCACAAGCTAAATCAGAGGCTATATTAGAGGCAAAAAATCTGATGAACCTGGTTGAAATACCCGAGGTTGATAGACGATTCTCTTCATATCCTCATGAGCTTTCAGGTGGTCAGCGTCAAAGAATTATGATCGCTATGGCTCTTGCAAATAAACCAAAATTATTAATTGCTGATGAGCCAACAACAGCACTTGATGTGACTATTCAAGCTCAAATTCTTGATTTGATGACAAAGTTAAAGGATGAGGTAGGAATGTCTATATTATTTATAACTCATGACTTAGGGCTTATTGAAAAGTTTTCAGACACTATCACAGTTATGCAAAAAGGAACTGTTGTAGAACAGGGTGACACAAAAGCAGTATTTTCAAATCCACAGCATACATATACAAAAAAACTCATTAATTCTGAGCCATCAATCAAGCAAGATTCCCTAGAGATTGAATCTCCATTGATTACAGTAAAGGATCTAAATATTTTTTATCCCCTGCCAAATACAACCTTCTTTAAAAAAGATTTTTTCCATGCAGTAAAAGATGTGAACTTTTCTATCCCGCAAAAATCAACAATAGGCTTGGTTGGAGAATCTGGTTCTGGGAAGTCAACACTTGGCAAAGCCTTAGCAGGACTAATTAATTACCAAGGATCAGTCCTCTATGATGGTGTGAATATTAATCAATTAAACTCAAAGGAATCAAAGTCAATTAAAAAAGATATCCAAATTGTTTTTCAAGACCCATATGGCTCTCTTTCGCCTAGAATGACTGTAGGGGAAATAGTTGGAGAAGGTTTAGATGTGCATTTTGATCTCACCAAAAAACAAAAAGATGAACGAATTGCAGATTGTCTTAAGGCTGTAGAGATTAATCCAGATGATAGATTCAAATATCCGCATGAGTTTTCTGGTGGGCAAAGGCAGCGAGTTGCCATCGCAAGATCACTTATTTTGAATCCTTCATTTATGATTTTAGATGAGCCCACTTCAGCCTTAGATAGATCTATTCAAATTCAGGTCATTGAGCTATTAAAAAATATCCAGACAGAGTATGAATTGACATATTTATTTATCAGCCATGATCTTAAGGTAGTGAGATCAATGTCAGACTATATATTTGTAATGCAGAATGGACTCATAGTTGAATCAGGGCCTGCTAAACAAGTTTTCTCAAACCCAGAAGAAGACTATACTGATAAACTCCTCAATGCCGCATTACGTTATTCAACTGTTTAATTATGTCTAATAGAAAGTTTTCAAAGAATTTAGTAGATGGGCCTCATCAGGCCGCTTCTCGCTCAATGCTAAGAGGTGTTGGCTTTGAAACCGCTGATTTTTCAAAACCATTGGTTGGTATTGCATCTACCTGGTCAAAAGTAACTCCATGCAATATGCATATAAATGAATTGGCAGAACTGGTAGAAGGGTCTATCGATGCTTCCGATTGCAAGGGAGTTCTTTTTAACACTATTACAGTTTCAGATGGTATATCCATGGGAACCCAAGGAATGAAATATTCATTGGTTTCAAGAGAGGTAATAGCAGACTCTATTGAGACTGTTGTAGGGTGTTTAGGCTACGATGGAGTGGTGGCGATTGGCGGGTGTGATAAGAATATGCCAGGAGCTTTAATAGGCTTGGCAAGATTAAATAGACCTTCAATATTTATTTATGGTGGCTCTATTCAACCAAGTTCTAAAAATACTGATTATGTTACTGTTTGTGAAAAAGTTGGTGAATATGCAAAAGGCAGTATTAGTGAGGAAGATTTGATAGCAGTTGAGAAAGTTTCAGTCAAAGGTCCTGGATCCTGTGGGGGCATGTATACCGCAAATACTATGGCATCAAGCATCGAAGCTCTTGGGATGAGTTTGCCAGGAAGCAGCAGTCAAGATGCAGTGTCCAATGACAAAAAACAAGATTGTCAGGATGCTGGAGCTGCCATTAAAAACTTGTTAGACCTTGATATCAAGCCAAGCGATATCATGACAAAAAAGGCCTTTGAGAATTCAATAGCAGTTGTTATTGCCTTAGGGGGCTCAACAAATGCTGTGTTGCATCTGCTTGCTATGGCTCACTCTATCGGTGTTGATCTTGATCTAGATGATTTTACGCGCATTGGAAAAGTCACTCCTGTGTTGGCAGACATCAAGCCTTTTGGAGTCCACTTTATGTCTGAGCTTAACGCAATTGGTGGAATTGCCCCTATGATGAAGTTGATGCTTGAAAATGGACTGCTGCATGGAGATTGTCTTACTGTTACCGGAAAAACCTTAGAAGAAAACCTTCAAGAAGTGTTGCCATATCCTGACGATCAAAAGATTATCCTACCCTTTTCTAAACCGGTTAAAGATTCAAGCCATTTAAGAGTACTTTATGGAAACTTAGCTCCAGAAGGAGCAGTAGCAAAAATTACTGGCAAAGAGGGAACTTTATTTACAGGTAATGCAAAGGTTTTTAATTCTGAGGAAGATGGCATGGCAGCGATTCTTGAGAAAAAAATTACAGAGGGTGACGTTGTTGTGATTAGATTCGAGGGTCCTCAAGGTGGTCCAGGAATGAGAGAAATGCTTAAACCTACTTCTGCAATTATGGGGCAAGGGTTAGGAGACAAAGTTGCTTTTATCACTGATGGTAGATTCTCTGGTGGGACCCATGGATTTGTGGTTGGACATATCAGTCCTGAGGCAGAGATGGGTGGTCCTATTGCACTGATTCAAGATGGAGATGAAATTACAATTGATGCTAATGCAGATATTTTATCTCTTAATATTAGTGACGAAGAAATGAAAAAAAGATCAGAAAGCTGGAAAAACCCAAATTCGTCCCCAAAAAGTGGTGTGTTGGCTAAATACAAAAAAACGGTTCAGTCAGCATCAAAAGGTGCTATCACTGATTAATTTTTATGATTAAAAGAACATACCCCCAATCAAGACTTCGAAGAACACGCTCAAAAGGCTTCCTGAGAGATCTTGTTGCTGAAAATCATTTAAGTACCAATGACTTGATTCAGCCGATTTTCATCGCAGATCAATCAGAGTTGAAAGTTGAAATACCTTCTATGCCTGGAATATTTAGGCACAACCTAGAATCACTTTATGTTGAAACCGAAGAACTAGTCAAAAAAGGTATAAAATCTGTTGCTATCTTCCCAGCGATTGACTCAAACAAAAAAGATCAAAAAGGGTCACATGCTTTTGATGAAAACAATATAGTATGCATGGCATTAAGAGGTTTAGCAGACAAATTTCCAGATGTTATTAAAATTGCTGATGTCGCGCTAGATCCCTTCACAGATCATGGGCATGATGGAGTTTTACTTGATGGCAAAGTAGATAATGATCAAACTCTAGAGTTGCTTAAAGATCAAGCTCTACTTTTGGCTCAATCTGGAGCAGATGTGCTTGCTCCTTCAGACATGATGGATGGAAGAGTGAGGCTTATTAGAGATACTTTAGAATGCAACCGATTCGTGGATACTGTCATATTATCTTACGCTGCTAAATATGCCTCTAGTTTTTATGGACCATTTAGAGAAGCCGTAGGATCCTCTGCCAATCTTGGCAATGCTTCAAAGAAAACATATCAGATGAATTTTGCAAACCTTGATGAGGCTCTCCATGAAACAGCCATGGATATAGAAGAGGGTGCAGATATTGTTATGGTTAAACCAGGTACAGCATACCTTGATGTTGTGCATGCAATTAAATCTGAGTTTCAAATACCAACATTTGTTTATCAAGTGAGTGGCGAATATTCAATGCTTAAGTTAAGTATTGAGAAGGGGTGGCTTGATAAAGATGTTATGTTAGAATCTTTATTGTGTTGCAAAAGAGCTGGTGCTGATGCCATCTTAACCTACGCAGCAAAGCAAATAGCATCGGAGTTAAATTCATGAGTGACAACGTCAAAGAAATTACATCTGCAAATTTTAATCAGGAAGTTTTAGAATCAGATATACCAGTTCTAATTGATTTTTGGGCAGAATGGTGTGGTCCATGCAAACAACTTGCGCCTACAGTCGAAGAAGTTGCAGATACGATGGTTGGTTCAGTAAAGGTTTGCAAAATGGATGTAGATTCCAATCAGGATATAGCAGTTCAATATGGGGTCAGATCAATCCCAACTCTTTTAATCTTTAAAAATGGTGAAGTAGCCTCAACTCAAATAGGCGCTATCAGTAAGCAACAATTGGAGGATTTTATAGCAGCAGAAGTATAAAAACTTTGCATCTTACGGGAAAAGGAATTATCATTTTCCCATCTTAGCTTTATAGCTACCTATCAAATCACAATCTTTTACTCCTAAACAACCAGAGAACAATTTATGAATTTAACTGAAATGAAAGCCAAACCAATTAATGAATTGGTAGATATAGCCGAAAGTCTTGGAATTGAAGATGTTGGAAGGCTAAAAAAACAAGAAATTATTTTCCGCATATTTAAACAACAAGCCAAAGAAGGCGTAGATATCTATGGTGGAGGTGTCTTAGAAATTTTAAACGATGGATTCGGCTTCTTAAGATCTCCTGAAGGATCTTATTGTTCGGGTCCAGATGATATTTATGTATCTCCTAGCCAAGTTAGAAAATTTAGCCTCAGAAAAGGAGACGAAATTCATGGAAAAATTAGACCTCCAAAAGATAGCGAAAGATATTTTGCTTTGGTCTACGTTGACACAATCAACAAAGAAGCTCCCGAAAAAACAAAAAAGAAAATTCTTTTTGAGAATTTAACACCTCTTTTTCCAACATCTCGCCTCACGCTTGAGCAGGGCAGTGGATCTGCTGAGGATCTTTCCTCAAGAATTATTGATCTTGCTTCGCCAATTGGAAAAGGACAACGTGGATTAATTGTATCCCCACCAAAAGCAGGTAAAACATTAATGCTTCAAAGCATCGCCCACTCAATTACTAAAAATAATCCTGAAGTTGAATTAATAGTATTGCTTATTGACGAACGACCAGAAGAAGTAACAGATATGTCTAGAACAGTCAGAGGCGAAGTTGTTGCAAGCACATTTGATGAGCCTCCTACAAGACATGTGCAAGTAGCTGACATGGTTATTGAAAAAGCTAAAAGACTAGTTGAGCATAAAAAAGATGTCGTGATTTTATTAGACTCTATTACTAGATTGGGTAGAGCATATAATTCGGTTCAGCCTGCCTCAGGCAAAATCCTTTCAGGTGGTGTTGACTCAAATGCTCTTGAGAGACCAAAAAGATTCTTTGGAGCAGCAAGAAATTTAGAGGAGGGCGGAAGTCTTACCATTATTGCAACCGCTCTAGTAGAGACTGGCTCAAAAATGGATGAAGTGATTTATGAAGAGTTTAAGGGAACTGGGAACATGGAAATTCACTTAGAAAGAAAAATTGCTGAAAAGAGAATATACCCTGCTATCAATATTAGACGCTCAGGAACTAGAAGGGAGGATCTTCTTACCAGTCCTGAAGAATTGCAGAGAATGTTTATTCTTAGAAAGATTCTGGATGACATGGAAGACTCTCAAGCAATTGAATTTTTAATTGAAAGATTGAAATCCTCCAAAACAAATGACGAATTCTTCAGCGCCATGAAAAGTGGCAATGGGAATGGAAAGAAGAAATAGTTTAGTTCAAGCTTCTGCTAAAGCTGCTTCAACCATTTCCTTATCATGAGGAGATTCTGATAAGACGCTATTTTTAAAACCGTACTCCTTCGCAAATCCTTCTATTCTCTCAGATGCAACAACCAAAACCACTTTTTGCTTTTGGTTAACTGGCAATTTTTTTATCAATACCTTTAAACTCTGATGAGTGTAGATCAAGATTACTAATTTATCTTTATCTCTAATTTGTGAAACATCAATATTTGTTTCGTCGTTAGATGCATAACAAGGAAATGTATCTATATCTGCATCGGTCATAGTCATAATGCGAGGATTTTTCTCTCCACAAAAGACCAAACATTTTTTGTAACCCATTTCTTTAATTACATTTGCTATACCAGCTGAATTAAATGTTGGTGGAATTGTTGAGCTAAGATTAAATTTTTTAAGTGTTTTTTGAGTTGCCAGCCCAATCGCAAGAATAGGCATATTTTTATTAGCAAGCAATGCCTCTTGATAAAATTTAGCGCCACAGGTCACCGCTGATTGGCTAGTAAATATAACAACATCATAATCTTTAATATTATCGATATGTTTCAAGGCCTCAGAAGGAGGTTGAGTTTTAACAATCTTGGTGAGTGGTATGTGAATAAAATTTTGCTTGGATTTTTCAAGCAAAGAATTAGTATTTTGACTCAGATCTCCCGGCCTAGTATTTACAATCATTTATTGTTGAATAATTTCTTTTGCACCATTGCGAATTAATGTCTCAATAAAACCTTTCAAAGCATCGGTTTTATTTTCTAGATTGAATCTGACTGCCTCATTATAAACTTCAGTTCCATCTTGATTTGAGACTCTAACTTTAAGCTCGGTATCTTTGCTACCGATTTTACATAGCGCAGAGATTGGTGATAAACAATTACCTTCCAAGGAAGCAACAATTTTTCTTTCAATTTCTGTAGCTTGATAAGTAGGTTGATCATTGATCAATTTCAACAAATTGCGAATATCAGATTCCAACTCCATTGAATTAACTTCTATGCCAATTGCCCCTTGAGCTGCTGCTGGCAACATTTGATTTTCTGAAAATGCATACATGTTCGGATAAACGATTTCTAATCTATTTAATGCCGCTTTAGCCACAATCAAACCATCAAGGTTTTCAGCTTCTATTTTGTTAATTCTGGTTTGAATATTTCCCCTTATCGGCACTATGTTTAATTCAGGGTTGATGGCGAGTAACTGAGATTTTCTTCTGGGTCCAGATGTTGCAATTTTTAGATTTTTTGACAAGTCATTGATAGTTAAGCCTTCTCTTAAAAGAAGAGCATCTCGATAATCCTCTCTTGGCAAAGTTGCCACAATGCTAAATTGAGAATCTATCATTGCAGGCACATCCTTTAAGCTGTGAACAGCTATGTCAGCCACCTTATTTGCTAGAGCAGTCTCTAACTTAGATACAAATAACCCTTTTCCACCAATAGTATGCAAAGGTGCATCTGTAAGATCACCTTCTGATTCCATTTCAATAATCTCACAAATACACTCAGGATTAGATAGTTTAATCCGCTCTACGACTTCATTGGTTTGAAGCATTGCAAGTGGAGAGCGCCTAGTTGCTATTCTAATCTTCATTGTAAAATCATGAGCCTCACATCTCCAATGGTTTTATCTTTAAGAATATCCTGAGTTTTACTCAATTCGAGCTCAGTATGCTTATTGGTTTCAAGAAAGACTTTACCACCTTCATTTAAAACATTACTTTGAAAGATTGTTCTAATTAAAATTTTATAGTCAATCTGATCAAATGGAGGATCTAAAAAAATAATATCGAACTTTTGCTTATTTGTTTTAAGCCACTTGAAAGCATCACTGCACGCAGCTTGAATTTTATTGTCATAACCGAGATGACTAATATTTTTGACGATGTTTTTATACAAACTTTTTTCTTTCTCTACAAATGTGACATGTTGTGCGCCTCTTGATAAGGCCTCCAAACCTAAACCACCTGTGCCTGCAAATAAATCGAGACAAGATTTATTTTCTAATTCAAACTGAAGCCAACTAAATAAAGTTTCTTTTACTCGATCGGAAGTTGGCCTTAAGGCGGGCGAAGCTTTAAAAACTATTCGATAGCTCTTGTGTCTACCTCCAATTATTCTTATGCTTGACGTGTTCAATTTTTAAAATTTTTAAAGAGTATAAATTATAACGTCTATGTCTAAAGAACAATTTATAATTGCAATGAGATTTTTAGCTTCTTCTGTTAGCGTTATCTCAACAAAAGATCAATCTGGCAATTTATATGCTATGACAGCATCATCTGTAACCTCCTTAACTATTGATCCGCCATCAGTTTTAGTTTGTGTGAACAACGAAGCTAGTATTCATGATGTTCTGATTCCTGGAACGGACTTATGCATCAATATTCTTCAAAAAAATCAGCAAGAGATCTCTAATTTATGTAGCTCAAAGCAACTTGAGTCTCATAGATTTGAAAATGATTTTTGGAATTCCAGTCACACTCCTTTCATCCAAAATGCTCAATCAAATATTTTTTGCAAAGTTGATGAAACGATTGCTTATCATACTCATAAAATTGTTATTGCAAGTGTTGAAAGCTCCCAAAGTGCAGATACATTTAACACCTTGATGTATGCAGATGGAGGATACCTAGATTAGATGAGATATTTATTTATTTTTTTACTTTCATGTTCATTGCATGCAATAGAATTATCACCAAGCACTGACAATGCTTCTGTGTATTTCATTTCTCCAAATAATGGAGAATCTATCTCAGGAAAAATTAGAGTACGATTTGGTTTAGAAAACTTTGGTATTGCTCCAGCTGGAACCCAGATCATGCATACAGGGCATCATCATTTAATTATCGATACCGATTTACCCCCACTCAACCTTCCAATACCAGCTAATAAAAATCATGTCCATTTTGGGAAGGGGCAAACAGAAGTTGAGATTGAGTTAAGCCCTGGAACTCACACACTTCAATTACTATTGGGTGATTTTCGCCATATTCCCCATAGTCCTCCAATCATTTCAAAGAGAATCACGGTTCAGGTAGATTAGAGTTCTAAGGAGTCAACAAGAAAAGATCTAAAATCTTTTTTCACTATGGACATAGCATCAGCTGCATTTGAGCCTATATCCGGATCTATTTTCATATCTAATAAACCTACCAAGCCATGCATCATTGCCCAGAATTTTATACATTTTTTACCTAGGTCATCTTCAGATATTCCTGGAAATAGCTCTGTTAGAATTTGTACTAGCTCATCAAATGCTCCTTGAGCAGCATTCAATAGCTCAGGAAATTCCACTTTATCAATGATTGGGCTATGCATTAGATCGTAAGTCTTTCTTTTCTCCAATCCAAATTCGAGATAGGCAAGCCCCATTTCAAGAAACCTATCTTTTGCAGATTTACTATTTTCTTTGTTAATTGCCAATCTCATTTTATCTGTTAAGTCTTCAAAACCTCTCCTTGATACTTCTGCAAGAAGACTTTCTTTTGTTTTAAAGTGCCTGTAGGGGGCTGTTTGCGATACATTAGCTTCTTTAGCAATAGATCTTAAGCTCATGTGATCATGACCATTAGCTTCACATATTATGCAAGCGCTAGAGATTAGCTCCTCTTTTAAATTGCCATGATGATATTTCATAATTTTTAATGTTGACAGTGAATACATTAAATATATACTATGTTTACGCTGCTAACATTATTAGCATATCATATTAAATTTTATGAAGAAATTTTTGAACCTGTCAATCTTTTTACTTTTAGCATTTGATTTATCATCGAATGCATCTTTAGAAATTACAACGATTGAAATTCAAGATTCTTACAATACTATCCAGCGTTTTCCTGGAAAGATACTCCCATTAAATTATTCTAAATTAGCTTTTGAAGTTCCAGGCAAAATCTCTGAAGTAAAAATTGATATTGGTGATGCCGTAAAAAGGAATGACATCTTGGCAGCTTTGGATCCTGCAGAAATGCAGGCAAACTTAAATCAAGCTCAGGCAAGGTTTGATTTAGCAGAGCAGGCTTTAAATAGGTTTAAAGATTTAAAGTCAAAAGGATTTATTTCTAATCAGGAATTAGACCGAGCTAATTCAGAGTTTTTAATTGCTAAAGCACAAGTAGATTTATATTCAGTAAAATTAGAACAAACCTTTATCCGTGCTCCATTTGATGGATATATTCAAAATAGATTTCTTGATTCTGGAACAGTCATTAGTCCAGGAGCCCCAATCTTAGAAATCATTGATTCAACGGTTGTTGAGGCTCATGTCTCTGTTCCTAGTTACATCATTGAGAGTTTGGAAGAGGGAAGCTCATATAATTTTTTAATTGGTAATAAAATTTTTCCCGCAACACTTAAGCGGTTTACAAAAATGAGCAATCAAGGATCTGACAACAGATTGTGTATATTTGAATTTGATACTTTTATTAGCCCAGGATTCATTTCATACCTTCAGCTTGAACAAGTTAAATCGACAACTGGCGCTTGGGTTCCTTTAAAATCTCTTTCTCAAGGTACTCAGGGTCTTTGGAATTTATATACAGTTTCAAAAAATAACAATAATCAATTGAAGGTTGCGAAAGAAATTGTTGAATTAATTCATGTTGAAGGAGATAACGCATATATTTCAGGAACCATTTCAACTGGAGATATGGTGGTATCAGGCGGAGCCGAGAAGGTGATTGAGAATGAAATTTTAAAAGTAAACTAAATCATGTTTCTGCTCAAAATTTTATTTGACCGACCAAGGGTTTTCAGCTTACTTTTAACCTTTATTTTTTTAGCCGGCATTTTTTCTCTCAGCACTCTTCCTAGACAAGAGAATCCTGAGCTTGCTCAGCGATGGTCATCAGTACAAAGTATTTATCCTGGGGCATCACCAACACGAATCGAAACGCAAATTTTAGAGCCCTTGGAAGCCAAGCTTAGGGAAGTATATGAGCTTGATGAAATTATCTCATTTGCTTCTCAAGGATTTTCAACCACGGTTCTAGCTATTAAAGATGAGGTTCCACCGTCTCTAATTGAGCAAGTATGGTCTGAAGTGCAGGATAAAATGGATCAAGCATCATTTGTATTGCCTCAAGATGTTAAACCCCAATTAATTAGAAGTAGCGGCCCTCCAATAACTCTTCTTTATTCATTAACCTGGAACGGTGATGGAAAACCTCAATTAATTCTTTTATCACGCATTGCAGAAGACCTGCGACAAACTTTAGCCTATGTCAGCGGTTCAGATAGAAGTCATACATACGGCGCTGCCGATGAAGAGGTATTAGTTGAGATAGATAATGCTAAATTATCTGCGCTTGGTTTATCTTTTCAAGAAGTTGCTCAAGTGTTATCTGGGCTAGATACAAAAAAACCAATCGGGCAAATTTCACAAAATGGAAAAGAGCTTCTTGTGAAATCAAAAGATAATTTAACCAATATTTCACAAGTAGCCAACCTACCTATAAAGGTTTTTAATGACTACGAGATTATACGTTTGGGTGATATTGCGACTTTATCAAAAAATCCAAGAGATCCACCAGAAGAACTTTCTCTTTTTAATGGAGAAAGATCTGTATTGGTCAACATTAGTGGAGCTTTCTCACAAAGAGTAGACCTCTATGTTGATGATATTGAAAAGGTGGTTAATGAATTCAGAGATCAATTACCCTCCGAAATTTCTCTTGAGAAGGTTTATGACGAATCTTATTATTTCAAAGAAAAATTTAATACTTTATATACAAGTATTTTATTTGCGATCTTAATTGTCGTTGGGATAAGTTATTTCCTTTTAGGTTTTAAATCAGCTCTGATTGTTGGATCAGTTATTCCTCTTACAATTTTTTTAGTGTTATTTGGCTGCACATTGCTTGGACTTCCCTTGCATCAAACTTCAATGACTGGAATTATTATTGCTCTTGGCTTGCTGATCGATAATGCCATCATTGTGGTAGAAGATTTTAAATATAGGCGCAAACTAGGCCATTCTAGAGAGCAAGCCTCATATGAAACTTTTCAACATCTATGGATACCTCTTGCTGCAGCAACTGCAACAACAGCACTATCTTTTTTTCCAATTGCTGCCGGAGCAGGTCCTAGCGGAGAGTTTGTAGGAGGTATGGCAAAAACAGTAATTCTCTCAATAACTTCCTCGCTATTCCTTGCACTTTATGTTGTACCAGTTCTCTTGAACTATCTAGATCAAATAAAACTTTTTGAAAAAGAAATCTTTGGCGGCAATGGCTATTCAAATGAAAAACTTCTTCGAAGATATAGAGCTGTCCTAACTTGGTCATATGATGTTCCCAAAAGAGGCATCATGATTGCAATGATATTGCCCGCTCTTGGTTTTATCTCTTTTCCATTTCTAAAAGCAGATTTCTTTCCTGAGCTTGATAGAAATATGTTTAAGGTACTGGTAGAGCTTCCGCAAAATTCAAATGTAGAAAGTTCTGAAAAAGCAGTTTTAAAGTTAAGAGATTCCATTGCTAAAAGTGGAATTGTTCAAGATGATTTTTGGTTTATTGGTAGAAGATTACCAAGAATTCTCTATAACGTCGTTGGGGGTGATACAGCCTTGGGTGCTAATAATTTAGCGCAGGGTGTTTATATCAGCACTTCTTATAAAGAAATGGTTGAGAAACTACCAAAGCTTGCAAAAAGACTCACTGCTGAAAATCCTGGATTAAAGATAATTGTTGATAAATTTGATTCGGGGCCTCCTGTAGATGCAGCAGTTGAGTACAGTATAGATGGGCCTGATATAGATATCCTAAGAGCTTTAGGAAAAAAATTAGAGTTAATTGTTCGAGATGCTCCAGGAGTTTTCTTAACAAAAAGTGAGCTTGCTGGCGGAGCAACAAACTTGGAGTTTGCCTTTAATGAATCCAATCTTGCCTTGGGCTCAATTTCTGGAGATTTTTTTATTAATGAGTTAGCAATTGCAAGTGAAGGCGCAGTTGTTGGCACTATGCTTGATGGTAATAAAGAGCTTTCAATTAAAATAAGAGGATTGTCAAATGATTTAATAGAATCAACTCAATTTTTATCTGTACCTTCTCAAGAGGGTTTTGATTATTCTTCAAATTATGGAGAATTTGAGGTAACCAATCAGGCTAATTTTGTTTCTCGTGATGCTGGCAAGAGACAAAACCAAGTTTCAGCATGGATATGGCCTGATTTACTTCCATCTCAAACTGAAAAATATTTAGCAGATAAGCTAGAAACTTTTAAAGCTGAACTTCCTCCTGGATATATTTTTGAAGTAGGGGGAGAGGCTGAGGCAAGGGGTCAATCTCAGTCTAATATTTTCTCATCAGCCATCTTGTTTTTTATCTTAATAATTATCGCATTGGTTGCAGCATTAAATTCATTTAGGCAGGCTGGCTTAATTTTGAGTGTTGCTTTCTGGTGCACAGGCTTAGCATTTTTAGGCTTAACAATTGGTCAAGCTAATTTTGGGTTTATTGGTCTGGTAGGTGCCATTGGGCTAGCAGGTTTATCTATCAATGATTCTATTGTTGTTCTGTCTCATATCAAAGAGGCAAATGCGAATTCACCCATTACCAAAGAAGATCTTGTTGAAGTAATCATTAGATCTACGCGTCATGTCATCACAACATCAGCAACCACCATAGGTGGATTCTTACCCTTATTAATTACTAGTATTTTCTTTAAACCTTTAGCTTGGGCAATGGCTGGGGGTGTTATTGGATCTGCAGTGATTGCTTTGTTTTATATTCCCGCTTGCTACGCGATTTCAAAAAAGCTATAAATTAACATTAAGCTATTTGAGGGGAGATAGTATGAGAAGAATAATCACAGGTCACAATCAAGAAGGTAGATCAGTTATTACTATTGATGGCCCTCCAGCTAGAACAATAGGTGAGGATGTCGGTGGTTTATTTGAAATTTGGAATACTGACGGCTCACCAGTTAATACCAGAGATAGTCATGATAGAGCTGATTCAGAAATTATTTTATCTCCTCCTCCTAATGGAACAAAATTTAGATACTTTCAGATAAACCCAACACCTGAGGGAGTCCCATGGGAGATTTTGCAAGATGCAGCGGCTGAAGCTTTTGAAAGAATCGGAGCTGCTCATCACAGGATCGATACAAGCAAACATCCTGCTATGCATAAAACAGAAACCATTGACTACATTATTTTATTGCAAGGTGATGTTAGCCTCTTGCTCGATGAAGAGGAAGTGAGGCTGCAGCCATTTGATACTGTCGTTCAGCGAGGCACTAATCATGCGTGGGTTAATCATGGTGATGAGCCCGCATTGCTGATAGCAGTCTTGATTGATACAGAGCTAAAGGATTAAACTGAAAAGAGAAATTTTTTAGATTATTTATGTTTGAAGTAAACCCAATTGCAGCGGCACTAGGAGCAGAATTACATGGAGTAGATCTATGCCAAGATCTGTCCCCAGAGATTTACGCCGAAATTAGAAGATTGCTTATAGAACACCAAGTCATTTTTTTTAGAGATCAGGATATATCTTCAGCTCAGCACAAAGAGCTTGCTGAATCTTTTGGGCCAGTTCAAACTCATCCCGCTTATGAAACAGTAGATGGATTTCCAGAAATTACTATTTTAGAAAGCACCTCTGATAAACCCTCCAAAATTGAGGTGTGGCACTCAGATATGACTTTTCGTAAGCATCCCCCTCTTGGATCTGTTTTAAGATCAAAGATTTGTCCGCCAAAGGGTGGTGATACTATGTGGGCAAGCATGACTGCTGCTTATGAAGGTTTATCAAAGAATATGCAGGAATTTCTTTCAACCCTAGAGGCTGAACATGATTTTAGCTATGGTTTTAAAGAAAGTTTAGCTGAACCAGGCGGAAAGGAACGTCTTGCACGGGCTGTCAAAGATAATCCTCCTGTTCGACATCCCGTTATTAGAGTTCACCCTGAAAGTAATCAGAAGGTAATTTTTGTAAATGCATTATTTACAACAAAAATAATTGGCTTACCGGAGAAAGAAAGTTCTGCAATCTTACAATTTTTATATGACCATGTAATTACTGCTGAATACACATGTCGCTTTAAGTGGGAGCCAAATTCAATTGCTATTTGGGACAATCGAAGCACTCAACATAAGCCAATCAACGATTATTTTCCATCTCATAGATTATTGCAAAGAGTAGCAATCGATGGCGATAAACCTTATTAACCTATTTTCTAAGAAATTTTAATAGACTGTTAGCCACATCCAGCTCATCAGTTTCCATGCTCAAAGTTTGACAAGCATGCTTATGCTTGGAATTTCCAATTTGCTCTTTCCTGAAGTCGTATATCATTCGTGCAAATTTTTTATCTAATTCAATATGTCCTTGAGTACAAA
>CABXFU010000014.1 GCA_902511575.1 uncultured SAR86 cluster bacterium | reverse complement strand
CATGATCCCACTCAGGTAAATCGTCAAGGAAATGACATTGGCACTCAATATAGATCCATTATTTTGTATTCAACAGAAGAACAAAAAGAAATAATTAATGAGGCTCTTTCAATTTTTCAAGGGCTTTTATCAGCTGCAGGCTTCGGCTCCATAGCAACCTTAGTCAAGCCGATTAAAAATTTTTATAAGGCAGAAAAATATCATCAGGACTATATAGCAAAAAATCCAAATGGATATTGTCCTGATCATTCCACGGGAGTTAAGTTTGCAAAAAAAGCAACTGTTCAAGCTATTGATAATTCAGACTTACTTTCAGGAAAGCATATTATCGTGATTGAAGCAGAGGGCTATTGCCCTTATTGCGACAAATTTAGAGCTGACGTTGTAAAGAACTATTATGGGAATATTCCACTAGTATTTAGGTTGGCCTCTCAGCTACAAGGTTTAGCTATCAAATCACCAACATGGGCTACTCCAACCATTTTATTTTTGGAAAACGGAAGAGAAGTTTTTGGTCATCAAGGGTATCTTAGCCCCAAAGAATTTTATGAGGCCCTTGGCTACTTTAAGCTGGGAGATTCGGAGGCTTATCAAGTAGCTTTTCAGCAGGGGACAGATGCAAGGTTTTGCAAAGAGTATGAAATTTTTAAAAATACGCCTGATGGTATATTTATTGATAAATTAAGCGGCGCTCCTTTATTTGATACCAAAGATAGATTTAATTCATCCACAGGATGGCTTTCATTTACAGCTCCAATTAAGGGCTCAGTTTATACCAAGCCTGATAACAGCTACGGAATGCGAAGAACAGAAATAAGATCGGTAACTTCAGATATTCATCTAGGACATGTTTTTCCAGATGGTCCAAATGGTATGCCAAGATACTGTATCAATGCCACTGTGCTTGAATTCAAAGCCAGAGACAGCATTAGTTAGTTTTAATTATTGCAATAAAATTATTAGGGACTACAATGTATTTATCGTGATTTGATCTTATTGCCGCGATTTAAAAGAAAGTGCTAAAACGGAAATTATTCCCAGGATTTAACTAACAAACCTAATGGTTGTGCTACCCAGCATCAACGATTTGGTTAATTTTTAGGAACATGATTATGAAAAGACAACTAATAGAAAGATTAAATGAGGGCCCAGTAATTTGTGCAGAGGGTTTTTTATTTGAAGTAGAAAAAAGGGGCTATTTAGCTTCGGGAGAGTTTGTTCCCATGGTTGCATTGGAGCACCCAGAAGCTTTAGAAAATCTTCACAAAGATTTTCAACATGCGGGATCTGATATCGTTCAGGCTTTTACCTATAACGGACATAGAGAAAAAATGAGAGTTATTGGAAAAGAAGAGCTATTGGAGCCTCTCAATAGAGCTGCACTAAAGATAGCAAAAAAAGTTGCTGATAATCCCATTGGTGGAGGAGAGACGAACTTAATGTCCGGCAATATTTCAAATTCAAATATTTGGGAGCAGGATGATAAGAAGTCTCAGCTTGAAGTAGAAAGCATGTTCAATGAAATGGTTGAATGGGCTGTAGATGAAGGCGCTGACTTAATCATGGGCGAAACCTTTTATTATGCTGAGGAAGCTTACAAAGCGCTTGAAATCATCCAAAAGTCAGGATTGCCTGCGGTTATTAATATTGCCCCAATGGGAGAAAATATTATGCGAGATGGCGTATCAATAGTTGATACTTGCAAAGAGCTCGAGCAAAGAGGCGCCGACGTAGTTGGAATGAATTGTTTCAGAGGCCCAGCCACCATGCTGCCTTATTTAAAAGAAATCAGAGAGGCGATTAGTTGTCATATGGCCGCTTTACCACTTCCATTTAGAACAACCGAAGAACACCCAACTTTCTTTAACTTGCCTGATAATAATGGCTGTTCCTGCCATGCACCGCACGGCAGAACATTTCCAACAGCTCTTGATCCCCTTTATTGTAATAGATATGAGATGCGTGCTTTTTTTGAGGAAGTTAATAAGATTGGTATTAAATTACTTGGTGTTTGTTGTGGGGCAACGCCTATGCATCAAAGAGAAGTGGCTGAAGCAGTTGGTTTAACTGTTCCTGCAAGCAAATACAGAGAAAAGATGGAAAACCATTTTATGTATGGCACTAACGAGAGAACTGCAAAACATATGCAAGATTATGGAGATAATGCCTAGTACCTCATCTAAAAAAATATGCTAAAAGATTAAAATCATATTAACCTATCTCTTTTGTAGGTAATATTTTGACTGATCTAACTGTAAATGAGGTTTACGCAATTGGTGCGCCGATTGTGTTGGCTATGATTTTTGCTGAGCTGTTAATTTCTAACTGGCAAAACAAAAAATACTACAACAAAGAAGATACCCTTTGTACCATTGGTTTGCTTACAGGAAATATCATTGTAGCCTTTTCGATTAAAGGCTTGATTTTAGCTTTTCACTTTTATTTATATCAATTTAAGGTTCTTGAGCTAGCTAGCATTTTACCTTTGTGGGCAATGTGGGCTTTAACCTTCATCATCATTGACCTTGTTTTTTATATTTATCATCGAATGTCACATAGGGTTAGATTTCTTTGGGCCATTCATCTTAGCCATCATTCAAGTGAAGAAATGAATTTTGCAGTTTCCTTTAGGCAGGCATGGTTTGGTCCTGTCTCTAAAATACCGTTTTTTATGGCGCTCCCCCTGCTTGGGTTTGATCCAACAATCATTGCAGTAGCAGGAGTGATCAGCACTTTGTGGGGAATAGTGGGTCATACGCAAATTGTGGGGAAGCTTGGTTTTATTGAATGGGTTCTTAATACTCCATCACACCATAGAGTTCATCATGGCTCCAATGAGCAATACATAGATAAAAATTATGGGAACCTATTAATAATTTGGGACAGAATGTTTGGAACCTTCGAGCCAGAAGAAGAGGCTGTGAAGTTTGGCTTGGTCAATAATGTTAATACCTATAATCCAACAAAGATAACTTTTATGGCTTGGTCATCCATGATTGACGACATTAAGAAAAAAAATAACTTTAGTGAGGCGTTAAGCACAATCATTGGGCCGCCCAGCACTCACGTAAAAAATAAAGTCTAAGCCATCTGATCATAAAATTTTTTTTTGACTTCTCCTATTAGAGGTTTATATTTTTATAGTTATGAATAATTTTAATAAATTAAAATCTACCTTTTTGGCTGGACTATTTTTTTTAAGCATGTCAGCTTTTTCTTATAATCTAGACGCTCAAAAGTGCGCAGATATAGCAGATCCTTCTAAAAGACTTAGTTGCTACGACGCTCTCTTTCAAGAAAACAAAGTTATTAAAGAGGCAAAAATTATTCCAAAAAAAAGAGCAGCTATAAAAATAGATGAACAAAAGAAAAAAGATTATGGTTTTGCCAAACCAAAAGATGATTTCTCTATCATCGCAAAAATAGTTAATGTAAATAAACGTGGGAATTATAAAATCTACATTACTCTAGAGAATGAGCAAATTTGGCGAAGTGTAAAAGATATCTATGATCGAACCCCAGTAAGCAATGGGCAAACAGTTACTATTTCCGAAGGTTTTATGAGTGGGTATGTTATGAAGGTTGAAGGAAAGAAAACTAGTTTAAGAGTTAGGAGGGTTAAGTAAAATGGAAACAAAAATTCCACCACCAATAGTTACTTTGGTATTTGGTTTATCTATTTATTTTTCTAGAGGGATATTTCCAGTAGTTGAGTTTCAGTATGCTTTTTATCTTGGAATTTTTTTGCTTTTATCAGGTTTTTCTATTTTAGTATCAGCTGTTAGTTTATTTAGAAAAGACAAGACAACTGTAAACCCCCTAAGTCCTGAGCAAGCAACAAAGTTAGTGACAGATGGAATTTTTAAATATTCTCGCAATCCAATGTATCTAGGTATGGCGGTTGTGTTGAGCTCGATAGCTGTATTTTTTAATCTTTTAGGCGGCATAATTTTAATTGCTTTATTTTGTGCATATATAACAAGGTTTCAAATTATTCCTGAAGAAAGAGCGATGAGAGATCTATTTTCAGATGACTTTGATAAATATATAAAAGAAACTAGAAGGTGGGTTTAATATTACTCATCAATTGATTAAGCAATTATCATGCTTATTATTGTTATCTTTAAATTTCGTATCTGAACATGCAATGAGTGCAAGCAAGGAGTTCAACTTGGATAATCAAATATATAAAGTCCTTACTTTAGGGGAGTGGGAACGTGCTCAGGCTTCTGGGGTAATAATTACAGATTTAGATACAAAAGATGGTTTCATTCACCTTTCTACAGCGACTCAACTCAATGCAACCCTGTCTTTGTATTTCTCCAAAGAAGAGTCAGTAGTTTTACTTCAAATAGATCATGCGCAGATGAATGACCAACTAAAGTTTGAGGCCCCAATTCCGCCTGGAAATAGAACTAGCTCATTTCCTCATTATTATGGTGATTTAAGTACTAATTTTGTTTCTGAGATATGGCATTTAAACCGTGGCGCTTTTGAAATACCAATTGAGGTGATGCTTCAAGCCGAACAAGGCGCTGAGTATTGATGCTTTGCTGTAGAATTAAATTTTTTATTGGAGATAACATATGAAACTATTTTTTGCATTAGTATTTTTACTATCCGTCATGCCTGTAACAGAAGCAGCTCATCATGAACACAAATCTGCTGATGGAAATAACCCATTTATTCTTATTGCGAGGATTCATGTTAAAGAAGGAATGGTTGAGGAGTATCTTGATATTGCCAACGAAGTTGATAATGCGGTTGAGTTAAGTGAGCCAGGCATGCTGTTCCATAATTTTGATGCCGATCCAGAGGATCCCCTTGCTTTTACATGGACAGAAGTTTATTCAAACAGTGAAGCATTTATCAAGCATGATGCAAACCCACCAGTTCAAGAATATGTTGCAAAACATGCAGAGTTAGCAGATGGGTTTACTATCGAGATCTATGGTAATGTTTCTCAAAACGTTATTGAGACAATTAATCGTCTTGGAATTCCATTGAAGCATTTCAAAACAACCCGAGTTGGCTATGTAAGAGAAAAAAATTTTAAAGAATATTAATTGCTAAATAAGAATATATGAAAACACTGAAAGAAGAGATCAACTTTAATTGTTCTGCTGATAAGCTTTGGGCCATTTTGTCTGATGTTGGAAGATGTGATTGGGTTCCTACCATTGAGAAGATTGAATTAGAGGATGATCTAAGACATTTCAAAATGACTGGGATGGGACAGATAACCGAAAAAATTTTAAAACAAGATCATGCAACCATGACCCTTCAGTATTCTGCTATACAGACTCCTGCACCCATTGAACACCATTTAGCAACTATGGAAGTAGCATCCCTCAATGATAAAGAGTGTAAGTTAAGTTGGACAACTGAAATTTCTCCAGACATTTTTGCTGATGGTATTCACCAGGGAATGCTTGTATCGATTGAAGGTATTAAAACAGTTATTTGAAAATGATCTGTAATGTCTGCAGATCTGATGCTGCCTCTAGCTTTAAAACCCTAGATAATAAGACTTATTGGAGTTGTAATGTTTGTGGATGCAAGTATTTAGATCAATCTTATTTCATTGATTCGTTTGAAGAAGAGCAACGATACTTAGAACACAATAATGATATTAAAGATAAAGAATATCGAGCATTCCTATCAAGACTTGCTGATCCACTCAAAGAAAAAATCCCTCTTGGCTCTAATGGATTAGACTTTGGCTGTGGCACAGGGCCAGCGTTAGCAGACATGCTAACTCAAGATGGTTTCAAGGTTGCGCTCTATGATCCATTTTTCTTTCCTGATGAGGGGGCCTTATCTAAACAATACGATTTTATAACTTGCACAGAAACTGCTGAGCATTTTTATGATCCATTTAAAGAGTTCAATACTATTAACGATCTCCTTAAACCTGGAGGTTGGCTGGCTGTCATGACCTCATTTTTAACTTCCGATGAAATGTTTGAGAATTGGTATTATCGAAGAGATCCAACCCATGTGACTTTTTATTGTGAAAAAACCTTTCAGGTGATAGCCTCTCAAAGGAACTGGAAATGCGAAATCCAATCAAAAGATGTCGTGCTCCTACAAAAAAACCATGATTAAAGCACCCACATCATTTTTCCAGCGTTTAAAATTTATTGGGCCAAGTATCATTGTAACTGGCAGTGTTGTTGGAAGTGGCGCAATAGCTCTCTCGCCATTGCTGGGAGCAGCAACTGGCTTTGCCTTATTGTGGTGGCTTTTATTAAGTCTTTGGAGCAAACCACTTATACAGGCTGAAATTAGCCGTTATGTCATAGCAACAAATCAGACTTTCCTAGAATCTTTTGCAGATATACCTGGGCCAAAAACAAACCTTAAAGGCAAGAAAGCCTCATGGTTGGTTTGGTTCATGTTCATTGGTGTAATTCCATCTATTGCGGGCATGGGCGGTCTTGCGGGAGCTGTAGCAGAAGCAGGGCATCTAATGGTTCCAATGCTTAGTATTGAATTATGGGTAGTAACAGCATGTTTCATTACTTGGTTTATCCTATATCTTGGAACCTATCAAACACTGGAAAAAATTCTACTTGGCATGGTGTTCTTTTTTTCAGTGGTCACTTTAATTATTGCTATCTCAATGCAATCAACACCTTATGCAATTTCAAGCACGCAAATCTTAGGAGGCCTTACATTTTCATTTCCCTTTGAGCATGCAGCTTTAGCTCTTGCAGTGTTTGGTTTTACTGGAATTAGTTATGGAGAAATTATGGCATACACCTATTGGTGCTTAGAAAAAGGCTATGCGAAACATAATGGCGATCAACAGGAAGTCAAAGCTTGGATTAAAGTAATGCAAACAGACGTTTGGGCAACAGTCTTTTTTGTAACCATAGGCACTCTTCCATTTTTTCTCTTGGGCGCAGCCGTTTTAAATACTTTGGGCCTTTATCCTCCCCCTGACGGCGATATTATTCAAACCCTCTTAAATATGTTCACTACAATTTTAGGAACTTGGGCTAAATGGTTTTTTATTCCCCTGGCTTTTTTTGTTCTTTTTTCAACTTTGCTTTCAGGAACAGCAGCTTTCACTAGAACAATTTCGGATTATCTAATTTCAATTGGCTTGATTGCTGAAAAAGAAAATACACGAACACATTTAATTAAAATTATTGCATTTGTCATACCATTGTTTTCGTCCGTTGCTTATTTTTTACTGCCCAATCCTATTACTCTTTTATTAATAGCAGGTATTTGGGCAGCACTTGGACTCCCGATAATTAATATCGGTGCTTTATACCTTACAAGCAAGCTAAGCGAGGAAATACAGCCTAAACCAATTACCAAAACCATCTTATGGATCACCTTAATCTTGCAGGTTTCAATGGCAATGTTAATTTTATATAGCCAAATAGTTGGCTTTAGGTAACATTTAATTTTTAAAAGTACTCTTTATGGCATAAAATGCACGACTGATTTAACAGACATCAAATGAGCAAGCAAAACAATAAAAGATACTTTATTCATCCAGAAGGATGGAAGTTTGCAGGCATTTTATTTATCAGCTCTATGATTCTTTTATTTTTGTCTATGGCAATGGCCATAGTAGCAATTGGCTTTTTGCTTACATTTTTTGTTTTATGGTTTTTTAGAGACCCCGAAAGAAATACTCCTCAAGATTCAAATTTAATTATTAGCTCTGCGGATGGAAAGGTGTGCTTGATTGACGAAGCTTATCCTCCAGTGGAAGTTCCTATTGAGGCAGAAAAGATGAAGCGAATCTGCGTTTTTATGAACGTATTTAATGTTCATGTTAATCGAAGCCCTGTTAAAGGGAGTGTCGAACACATCGTATACAAAAAAGGTCAATTCTTGAATGCAAGCCTTGATAAAGCAAGCGATAAAAATGAAAGAAGCAGCTTGGTCGTAAATGCTGATAATGGAGCCAAAATTGTAGTTGTTCAAATAGCCGGCTTAATTGCCAGGAGAATTCTCAGTTTCATTTCTTCAAACGACCAACTTAATCAAGGTGAAAGGTTTGGACTCATAAGATTTGGTTCAAGAGTTGATATTTATATGCCATTGGATGTGGAAGAGAAATGCAAAGTTGGAGATAAGGTCGTTGCAGGCGAATCAATTTTAGCAGCCTTAAAATAATTAATGAAAAAACTAGATTTTAAAGTTCTTCTCCCTAATGTAATTACCTTGTCTGGTCTTAGCTTTGGTTTGAGCTCGATTAGATTTGCTATTGAATCAGATTTTAATTTAGCCATTATTTGCATCCTTTTTGCTGGAGTATGTGATGTATTGGACGGGATGTTAGCAAGACATCTACAAAGCGAATCTGATCTTGGAGCTCAACTAGACTCATTATCAGATTTTTTAAGTTTTGGAATTGCTCCAGGTTTACTAATATACATGTCTATCTTTAATCAAGATCATGGAATCGGAGCATTTGCTGCCTTAGCTTTCATAATATTTTCATGCCTGAGACTGGCCTTATACAATGTGAGGCTTGAGAAATCGAGGAGTGAAGACGGAGAGCCTGAGCACTTTTTTACTGGCATTCCAACTCCTGTTGGAGCAATTCTAATTATGTTGCCATTAACGCATTCATTTATGGGTTATAGCTGGGCCTATGAAAATCTTAATTTTGTAGCAGGCTATATTATTTTGATAAGCGGCTTACTGGTAAGCAGAATCCCAACTTTTTCAATAAAAAGAAAACAGCTCTTCATTCAATCAAAGTTAGGATTTCTTGTTTTGTTTTCTATTATCGCGCTAAGCATGATCAATTTTCTATGGGTGACCATCAATGTCTTAGCTTTGATTTATTTGCTCACTATTCCTATTTCTATAATAGCTTGGCAAAGGAGCCCTAATAGAAACTCCGCTTAGCTTAGCGGAGTCCTATTAATGGGAACCAATTACTTCGTATATTTGTAGTAACCCTCTGTTGGGATCATGATGTGAGCATAATCTGTATCACGCATCATCACGTAAGGTTCACCATGCATGAAATCATCTGTAAAAGTTGTAACTTCAGACGCGTCTTTAGGAATCAACATTAAGTGAGGGCCTGATTCAATCCACTCACCAGGAGTTGAGTCTTCTTTGCTCATGACTAATGGAGTTGTATTGTCTTCTCCAACATCACCATGCAACATCCACATAAAGGTGTAACGAGACAGTTGAGGTTTTTCATTTGTCATAAACGCTGCCATCCATTTTGCACCCTCAGCATCAAAACATGCGGGCATAGCATCATGTGCACTTTTCCAACCTTTCGCAGGAACAGGCCTTGGATTTCCTGCTTGGCAGGTCCATCCATTTGTACCTTCTCGTATTACTTTTCCACTGCTGCCTATGATGGTTGCTTTATCACCCAAGAAGGATGGGGCTGCAGTTGAATAAGCCCATATTTGCCATTTATCAGAGGTATGAGGCCCATAAGGCTCATAAGCCGAAAGAGATATTGAGATAGAAATCATCAAAAAAGAAAATAAGCTAAATTTTTTATACATTTTTGTTTCTCCTGTAAACACACTATAGTTATTCATAGAGTAATTTATTTATGAATACATTTCTTAAAATTATTGCATATTTTTGTATCGCTACAACACCCATCCAAATTTTCGTTGTTTTATGGGGCATACAAGTTGTGCTTTCATCTGATTATGAAGTTTTAACATTATCCAACATAGAATTTATTAAAAACTATTTCATATTAGTACTACCATTAGTAGATTGGTTTTATTCATGGTTCTGGAGTGCTTGGTTGGATTTTGTTTTTTCATTGCCGCTTATTCTCTCGCAAACATTCAAAGCGATAGTCAGTACTTGGCTTGGTTTTTGGATACTCAAAAAAATAAATTAATACCATGAAAAGAACCCTTCTTATTTTTGCATGCCTTCTTCTAGCTTTTATTGCATGGTTTTTTCCTTATATTGATGAACTGCGTGATCAGGGTCTAACAATGGATACGGCATATGGCTATTTCTTTGGTGGACCAGATCACCCATTCGATCCTAATGATGCAGCTCCCCAACTTGATTATTCAAAAGTAAGCTCATGGGCATCTCTTCCATTTATAGAAGATGAGGCAGACTTGATTCCTGCAGGAGAGGAGGGCGCCGATCAACTACACTCAAAAGTGGATGTATTCTTTGTCCATCCAACTGGATATTTAAAAGGACATCACTGGACTGACCCCCTCGAAAAAGAGTCAGCGACAAAAGAAAATACCCAATGGATGATGGCCAATCAAGCCAGTGCCTACAACGGTTGTTGTAGCATTTATGCCCCTCATTATCGTCAAGCATCTATTTATAGTTATTTTGGGACTGATGAACTTCGTGAGGAGGTTCATGCATTCGTTTATCAAGATGTAAAAAAATCTTTTGAGCACTTTATCGATAACTTCAGCACTGGAAGACCATTTATTCTTGCAAGCCACAGTCAAGGCACGCATCATTCTATTAGATTGCTAGCAGAAGAAATCGATGGGACAGATTTATACTCGAGGATGGTGGGAGCTTATATTATTGGCGGCACAATTTCTAAGGATAGAATAAATGAAATGAGTGATATTTCTATTTGTGATAGCCCAGCGCAATTAGGCTGTCTCGTTCATTGGGATACATACAATGAAAACTATCTGAATAAGGAAATGCCAATTTATAGAAATAATATTTGTGTTAATCCTATCACCTGGAAAAACGAAGGGAGCTTATCTGATCTTGTTGATGCCAGAGGTGCTGTCTATGTTTCAGGTGAATTTGCATTAGATTTCATTGGTGATGATGGCCCTAAGGGAGAAACTTTTGGTCCTTTGGAGGCACCGCTCAAGCAATACGTTCAAGCTCAATGCAAAAATGGATTGCTTTTTGCATCTGATCAAACAGGAACCAGATTTCAGGCCTTTGGTGGCTCTAAAGGAAATTATCATGGTTTAGATTACGCGCTTTTTTATATGGATATTCGAGAGAATGCCATACTTAAAGTTAAGACTTACCTAGACAATATTTCTCAATAAGACAAAATTTATTTATGTCAGCATATTTATCTTTATTAGGCGCAATTATTTTTGAAGTTGCAGGAACTTTAATGCTTCCTCTTACAAAGGAGTTCTCTGAAAAGCTACCTACTGTCATTATGAGTGTTTGTTATTTCGCCTCATTCTATTTCTTAACACTTGCTTTAAGAGCCATCCCCCTTGCTATTGTTTATGCGTGCTGGAGTGGTTTAGGAGTATTATCAATCGCAGTTTTATCTTATTTTATCTATGGTCAGGGTTTAAGCTGGCAAGCAATTTTAGGATTATTCTTAATAGTAAACGGAGTAATTCTTGTTAATATATATTCAACTCAATAACTCATCACTAAGGATAATATGACAGATTCAATTGCCACCCTATCTCAAGAAAATGATATTTCCATTATCAAGCTCGATGATGGTAAGGCTAATGCTTTTTCATATGACATGCTTTCTCAAGTTAATGAACTGTTAGCCAAGGTGCCAAGAGACTCTGGAGCGCTTGTTATAACTGGAAGAGAAGGCTTATTTTCAGGTGGATTTGATTTAAAAACATTAGCAACTGGTGATATGGAAAAAATTACAAAGATGGTGCAGTTGGGCTATCGTCTTCTGTTGGAACTTTTTTCATTTGATAGACCCATTGTTGCAGCTGTTTCGGGCCATTCAATTGCATTAGGCTTGTTCGTGACCTGCTCAGCAGATTATAGGATTGCTATAGATGGTCAATATGTATGCCAGGCAAATGAAGTTCGAAACAATATGGACATCCCAACACAAATCATGGAAATTCTTAAGGCCAGAGTAAATAAAAATTATTTTTATCCTGCAGTTTTTCATGCAGATGCATATTCTGTTCAGGATTCAATTGCGGTAGGTTATATTGATGAAGTTGTTCCAGAGGACAAATTTATGGACAGGGTTATGGAGAAAGCTGCAGAGTTAGCAACATTGCCACATCCCTTTTATGCCAATACAAAAAAATCTGCTCAAGAGGATGTGAGATCAAAGATCTCAGATGCAATAGAAAAATATGAAAACTTAGTAGACCTAAATTAGAACTACATATTAAAAACATATAGACTACTCACCATGAGCAAATATAAAATCTTTATCCCTGAGCATTTGCGTGCATATAGACCAAGACCTCTCAGATGGCTGGGTAAATTTTTAATGAAGGTCACAGGCTGGAAAACTACCGGTCATCTTCCTAAAGATCAGCGCGTGGTATTGATCGCTGGTCCGCATACCTCAAATTGGGATTTTGTTCTAGCCATGTCATTTATATTGAGTCTTGATGTTCATATTCATTGGGTTGGAAAGCATTCTATTTTTAAAAAAGGCTTTCGCAGATTGCTTAGAAAAATGGGTGGCATTCCTGTAAATAGAGCAAATCCAGAAGCACTAAAAAATGAAATTTATAATGTTACTGAGAAATATAAAGGCTTTATCATCGCCATTGCCCCAGAGGGCACCAGAAAGAAAGTGGAAAGACTTAAGTCTGGTTTTTTGCGCATTGCCAATGAAACGAATAGTAAAATCATGATGGCAGGAATTGATTTCTCAAATAAGACAATTGAACTGGGTGATTTTTTCAGCCCCTCAGGTGATGTAGAGCAAGATTTACAATTCATCACCGAGTATTTTTCTAACTTTGCAGGGAAACGCCCAGAACTGTCATAGAATCTTAAATAATCTTTTATTGGAGTAAAAAATGTTAAAAAAATTATTCCTTTCAGTCCTTGTTATTCTTTTTATTTTCTTATCAATAGCTTTGTATAGGACTGTTACTCATACAGCTTCAGTTGTTGGAATTATCGAAGGCGAAACTATTGAAATTGATGGGGATAAGGCCAGTCAAAATCTAGCTGCGTCAATTAGATTTAAGACGATTTCTTATCAGGATGAAGAAAAGTTCCCTTTTGAGGAGTTTGATAATTTTATTAAATGGGCTGCGGCAACCTACCCAGAGTTTCATCAAGTCATGGAGATAGATCAGCATAAGCACTCGTTACTTTTTAAATGGCAAGGCAGTGATTCAACTCTGGCGCCGATTTTGTTTGAAGGCCATCATGATGTTGTTCCTATAATCCCTGGTACTGAAAATCTTTGGCAAGAAAATCCATTTGCTGGAGTCATTTCTAATAATAGAATTTGGGGACGAGGCGCACTGGATGATAAAAGCGGTGTCGTTGGTTTAATGGAAGCCGCAACCTATCTGATTAAAAATAATTTTAAGCCTAAGAGAACAACATATTTTAGCTTCGGTCATGATGAGGAGGTCGGTGGCAGCGGCGCAGCTTTAATCACAGAAAAGCTTAGACAAGAAGGCGTTCAACTTTTATGGTCGCTCGGTGAGGGCTCATTTGTAAATAAAGGGTTCTTTCCTGGCATAGATAAGTTTATTGCTCCTATTAATGTTGCTGAAAAAGGCAGTGCTAACCTTATGATTATTGCTACGGCTCAAGGAGGGCATTCCTCCACACCTCCCAAAAGAACAGCGGTTACAATTCTCGCAGAGGCTCTTGTAAAACTTAAAAAAGAACCTTTGCCTGGAAGCTTAGAAGGACTTAGTGCTGCTATGTTTAATGAAGTCAGTAAACATATGCCATTTGGATACCGTTTTCTATTTGCTAATAGGTGGTTGTTTGGAGGAGTTCTCGATTCACAACTATCTTCAACACCAGTAATTAATGCAATGATTAGAACCACGACAGCTCCAACTATGCTAAATGGGAGCGTAAAGAGTAACGTTCTTCCAATTGAAGCAACAGCCCTAATTAACTTTAGGCTGCATCCCAGAGATACGACAGAAAGTGTTACCAATCATGTTAGGAGTGTTGTTGGATCAAATGATGTAAAGGTTAGATTTTTAGGAGGCAGGGAAGCATCTGAAATATCTTCTTGGGATTCTCCTGGATTTAAAATAGTCTCTTCTTCCTTAGAAAAAGTTTATGGCGAAATCGTTCCAGTTCCTGGCTTAATGATTGCTGCATCTGATACTAGGCACTACTCAAAAATTGCTGACAATTCTTTTAGGTTTAATCCTTTTTTTATCGTTCCAGAGGACATGACTGGTATTCACGGAACCAATGAAAGCATAGATGTTGATAGCTTTATCTCAGGCATCAAAACATATGTTGAAATCATTAGAGTGGGATCTAGCAACTAGAGCATCTTATGGGCGCAACCAGTTTAGCCTTTAAAGTTTATTTAATTCTAGGTTTTGAATTGGCAGTCCTTTATAGCTGCACATTTTTTATTATTCAACAATGCAAGAAAGCCTTTTATGCAAATAAGACATTTTTAGGCATTGCTTTTGCAGAGGCAGTTAATCCAAATAGGCAGACTGATATTTGTATCGTGCAAAATAAAGCCACCACGCTATTTTTCTTTTGGTTTATCTTATTTGCGATCATTTCAATTTGGACGGCTACAGCTTTCATAATTTTTTCAAGTTCATTTATTCAATTTATCTTTATGACTATTAGTGCCATATTTTATGGCTCTGTTATCGGTTTCATCATTATGGATATGGATGAAAACGATGGCATGACAGGTCTCAAAGGAGCAACTCTAACAACTGCTGCAATGTTTGTTTTGGTCTCTGTTAGTGGAATAAACTTTGCAAACCCAATTTTTGTATCAACAGTTGCCTCTCTAATCATAATGTTAATTATTTGGGAGCTTGCTACGCTTGTTAGAGGTATATCAAGAGGAGCACAAAAAATAAAAGCAGTAATAGGAATTATTACCTTCTCCATGTCATTGCTTGCCTCTATCAGCATGGTTAATGTAAGTTCTGATCAAGGTTTAAATGATTGGAACACCGCAATCGATCTTGCCTTCAGTATGTACTTAGACATAATTAATATTATTTTGTATTTTCTTGAGGCTATGGGCAGCTATTCTTAGAAAAATGAATCCCCAATATAAACTACACACCTTTTCTGATGGAACTACTAATGAGACTCAACTTCAGTCAATTTATGATCTAAATCAGGCAAATACTCCAGAGGTTGGTTCATTGGAGTCTATGAACCATTTAAAACAATTAATAGAACTAAGCGCATACAATTTATTAGTGCTAGATGACGATGAGGTTATTGGATTTATAATTTGCATGAGAGAGAGCTCAGGTTATGGATCCGAAAATTATAAATTTTTTACTCAAAGGCTTAAGAAATTTCTCTATGTAGACAGGATTGCAATTGATGAGCAACATAGAAAAGCAGGTTTGGGACAAGCTATCTATGAAAATATATTTGTCCAAGCTAGAAATAATGATTTGCCGATAGCATTAGAGGTAAATACTCAGCCTCTTAATCAGCCTTCTTTAAACTTCCATGAAAAGATGGGCTTTGACAAAGTTGGTGCCAGGGATTTTGCCGATCATAGTGTTGCTTACTTTGTTAAATAATTTTATGAAACATCTATTCTGTTCATTGATTCTAATTCTTTTTATAGCTGGTTGCGGTTCCTCATCTCAGAGCCCCATTCAGTTGAAGGACTTTAGCAATGATGAGCCTGTAAAAAAATTAGGTCACAGGCTAATTAATCTTCCTTTTGGTCTAAATACATTGGAGCCAAGCTCAGAGGAAGCGCAGGAGATTTTTATAGCCGTCCACGGAGGCAGCAGCGAGGGTTATGAATGGATACATCCCATCAAAACCATCGATACAAGGCAAAAGCATATGTATTTTTATCGCTGGCCTGATAATGGCTGTTTTCAAGATTCAGCAGAAAAATTATCAAATCAAATCAATGATATTTTAAATCAAGATAAATCTATAACAAAAGTTTCACTAATGGGTCACAGCTATGGGGGAATATTGGTTTCTCATGTTTTAAAACATTGGAAAGCAGCCACTCCAATTGAAGTTCATGTTGTAGCCTCGCCCTTATTGGGCACCTCGATGTTAAAAAATATTTGTGGCTACGAACCGATTGAGAAGATTTTATATAACACAGCGCTCTTTGAATGGAGAACTCAACATCAGCTTGATAGCGCATACAAAAATTTGTCAGAGGACCCCCAACAGATAAATATACAGGGCAGTCATGTAACCATTCTGCCAGACACCTATAAAGGCAATCGTCTTGGGCATAACTGGTCAATCAGCTGGGTTGCAGATGAAGCTTTTTAATCCACTGACTCCTATTTAATAACTTCAAGGCTTAAGTTAAACTAACTTTTTTTAAATAAGGACTATCATGCCGCTTCCAAAAATTTTACAAGATAATTTAGCAATTCCAGTAATTGGCTCACCACTTTTTCTAGTATCTGGACCAGAATTAGTGATTGCACAGTGCAAGGCAGGAATTGTAGGCTCGTTCCCAGCATTGAATGCACGACCTCAACATGTGCTTGAAGAATGGCTAATTAGAATTAAAGAAGAATTAGCTCAAGCAAAAGCTGAAAATCCAGAATTACCCATTGCTCCTTATGCAGTTAATCAAATTTGTCATGCATCTAATGATAGATTGATGGGTGATATGGAGCTATGTGTAAAGCATGAAGCTCCAATCATTATTACCTCCTTAAGACCGCCTGAAGAAATTGTTACAGCCGCTCATTCATATGGCGGGCTTGTTTATCATGATGTCATCAGTGTCAGACATGCAAAAAAAGCTGCTGAACAAGGAGTTGATGGTCTGATTCTGGTCTGTGCTGGAGCTGGTGGGCATGCCGGCACACTGTCACCTTTTGCTTTGGTTAGAGAAGTTAGAGAATTTTTTGATGGAACAATTATTCTTTCCGGTTCTATAAGTTCTGGAAGCGCAGTTGCATCAAGCTTGGCTCTAGGAGCTGATCTTGCATACCTCGGAACTCGGTTCATTGCTACTGAAGAAGCTAATGCTGACCAAGGATACAAAGATATGCTTATCGATAGTGTTGCTGATGATATCGTATATTCGTCTTTATTTACCGGTGTTCATGGTAACTACTTAAAAGGCTCAGTTGAGAATGCTGGTTTAGATCCAAATGATCTGCCTGAGGCAGATAAATCATCAATGAATTTTGGCTCTGGTGGAAACACCGATGCGAAAGCATGGAAAGATATCTGGGGTTCTGGTCAAGGCATTGGGTCTATTAAAGACTCACCATCTGTTCAAACTTTAGTGGATCAATTAACCTCAGAATTTAAAGAGGCCGTTGAAGATTTAAATCAAAAATCTACTTATTAATTTGCAGTTATAAGTCTCCATCGTTTCTGTGTTCACTGCGATCAACTTCAAATTTTTCACCATACCTTGCTTCAAGTTTATCTTGGTTTTCTTTGATTACCTCATAGGGATCAAGTTTTAATGCCATGCAGGCTGTAGCCCAGTACCACATAATATCGCCAAGCTCTCTTTTCATATGAAAAATATTATCTTCTGATGCAGGTTTACCCTGAAGGAACATTTTCTTTACTATCTCTACGAATTCGCCTGTCTCACTGCCCAATCCAAGCGCGGCTGTTAACAGCCTAGCAGACTCTACTGGAGAAGAGGAATCAATTTCCTTCATGCGTGCATCTAAACTGCTTTGATCCAAACTTGGCTCACTTGTCACTTTGGTAACAAAATCTCCGTAACTATTTAAAAACTCTCTTGCTTCATCACTCATAAAATTCTCCTATTGTTTAAGTGGGCTAATTTTCCAATCAAGGGATTCAAGAAAATTAGATTCGGTAGCTTTTTCTAAATCTAACACTACATTATTTTTTAAATCTATACCGCTGATCAATGCATAGTCCTCTAAAGATCTCTTATCCCCAAGATTCATGGGATCTTCAACTTTGCCAGCAAATAAATCATTAAGCCTATTTAAACTTTTTTGGTCTAATTCGGTCCATTTTATTGCTCTTTTTTGATCATCTTCTGGATCCCAATGAAGCTTTCTAGGAATATCACTGGTATCAGTATAAAGGTGAAATAAAGGGACATCTGGAATATGGAAAAATGAGTAGCCACGAGTGAATGCTCGCAATGCCATCGAAAGTTCTTCTCCATAAAAATAATAGTTTGGATCGTAAGGAATTTCTTTAACGAAAGAGCCTCTTGTAAAAATGCAACCTGCCGCCATCAAGATTGCATGCGTAATATCACTATGCTTTGTTGGAATACCTATTTGTCTTGAAAAGGAGCCTTTTAAAAATAAGCTATCTTTTCGATAGGTTATTACTTGGGTATGTTTATCTCCAGTATTGAGAGAAAATAAACCTTTATCAAAATCTAAGACTTTAAAACTTCGAGGATAAGAAGTAATAACTGGTTTCTTAAAATAATTATCGTCTGATTGAATGGTAGAGATTTTTTCTAGTTGTTCAGTAAAAATTTTATCCCAGCCAGGGGCAAATTGAGTATGGGAGTCAACCTGTAAGAAGAAGTCCTCTTCATTAAAAAAACTTTGTGCCCTATGCCTTGCCCAACATGGACCTTTTGAAAATAAGGGGTCTACGTGTTCGTAGTGAATTTGATTTGAGAAGGATATTTCATTAACTTCAATTCCATCATCTGACTGATCACAGATGCTAAATATTAGATCATCTTTTTTCTCGGCATTTTTGTAAGCGCTAAAAATTGTAGATACTAGTAAGGGATCTTGGTAGGAAGCGATTGAAATAAATATGCTCATTTTTGTATGCGTTCTATACTTGGTTAGCATACAATTATTTCTACTTATGAATAAGGAATATCCAAAAAAAATTGCTGAAAATGTCACCATGTATGCTGCTGATCCTATTTTGTATGTAGTAGATAATTTTCTTAGCAATGATGAATGCGATGCTTTTATTGAAGCTTCTAAAGGTAAGCTTCAGCCATCCACAGTCATTAGCCCTGATCAACATATTCAACATGAAAGCAGAACTAGCGAAAATTGCTGGATAGAGCATGATGCCAACGACATAGTCCATGAAGTTAGCAAAAGATTTTCAATTTTAGTGCAAATGCCAATAAGAAATGCAGAGCAGTATCAACTTGTTTATTACAAAAAAGGCGCTCAATATAAGCCGCATTTTGATTCATTTGACTATGAAACAGAAGATGGAAAAAATAATTGGGAGCCGGGTGGTCAAAGGATGATTACAGTTATTGCGTATCTAAATAATGTCGAAGAGGGGGGTGAGACTGGTTTCCCAGAACTCGGCATCAATGTTCCGCCAAAAAAAGGAGACGCTGTGGTTTTTCACAACACTTTGCCCAATGATGCAGCCACGCATCCAAAAATTAATCCAAGATCTCTCCATGGAGGCATGCCCGTAATTAAGGGCGAGAAGTGGATGGTTAATCTTTGGTTCAGAGAAAACCTAAGGTATTAATTACTTTAGTTTTAAGGAATTCTGACTGGTCACAATATTGAATAAATGATCTTGTGCTTCCGGCTTGAGCTGAGCCACTCCAACTGCCAACACATCAATGATCGCCATATAAGCGAGTCGTGAGGTAAGCGGTCTGGTCAATCTGGCATTTTCTCCAACATCAATATCCAGAGAAATATCACATATCCTAGATAGGGGCGTATTCGATGGCATCAGCCCAATCACAATCACTCCAAAACTTTTAACCGTTTTAATACTTTCAACCAAGGCAGCAGTATTGCCAGATTGAGAGATGGCAACGACCACATCTCTGTCATTGAGAGAGTTTGCAGACATGAATTGAATGTGAGGATCAGAAATACAAGAGGATGGAATTTTGAGTCGGAAAAACTTGTGTTGAGCGTCCATGGCTATGGGCACAGATCCACCAAACGCATAAAACTCAACCCTTTTGGCATTGGCTAAAGTTTCAATAGCCTCCTCAAGGGTTCCCTGATCAAGCTGTGATCTAACATTTAAAATTTCACTGATGGTGCTATCAAACACCTTTTCAGTTAACTCTTGGATTGAATCTTCTGGATTAATTTCATAGGAATTAAAATAGTCATCTGCAGCAAGTTGCTGCGCAAGCGTCAGCTTGAATTTTTGAAAGCCATCAAAATTAACCGCTTTGCAAAACCTGATCAGTGTAGGCTCACTAACGCCTATTTCACTGGAGGCTTGGGCTGTAGTGAGCTCAATAATAGCGCTTGGCTTATTTAATATAAATTCAGCAACTTTGACTTCAGATTTTCTCAAGTTAGGTAGTGCTATTTTAATTTCTCTCAATAATTTAGTTTGCATAAAGGTTAGAATAGGCTTCTTAGATTAAAAAATGAACCCCTAATGGATGTTTCTCACATACTAGAAAACTTAAATGATCCGCAGCGAGAAGCGGTAACTTCAGAAGATAAGAGTCTTTTAGTTTTGGCTGGAGCAGGTTCTGGCAAGACGAGAGTGCTTGTTCATAGAATTGCATGGAACGTTGAAGCCATGGGTCTTAATCCTTCATCCATCATGGCAGTAACTTTTACTAATAAAGCAGCGCAAGAAATGCAATCAAGAATTCAAGAGTTGCTGCAATCTCCTGCGGGAGATATGTGGTGTGGAACTTTTCATGGCTTAGCACACAGAACACTGAAACGATTTTACAAAGAAGCAGGCCTAATTTCTGGTTTCACTATTTTAGATAGCGATGATCAATTACGGATCATCAAGCGCTTAGTTAAAGAGGCGGGCCTTGATGACGGCGCTTGGCCACCTAAACAAATGCAATGGCAAATTAACAGTTGGAAAGATGAAGGTATTCGTGCTGACAAAGTTAATGACAACGGAGATTTTTATGCTCAAACAGTTAAAGGCATTTACAAGCATTATGAAGAAGCATGCTTTAATGACAGCTTGGTTGATTTTGCTGAGCTTTTGCTCAAAGCATATGAGTTAGTTAAAACCAATAAAACGGTGAAAGAATTTTTCCACAATAGATTTAAAGCTGTTTTGGTTGATGAGTTTCAAGACACTAACACTATTCAATATAACTGGTTAAAAGAAGTAGCCTCTGATGTTTCCACCATAACTGCTGTTGGAGATGATGATCAATCCATTTATGGTTGGCGAGGAGCTAAGGTGGAAAACATTGCTTCTTTTGAAGCAAGCTTTGAAAAAGCCAAAATTATCCGCTTAGAGCAAAACTATCGTTCCACCAGCGTGATTTTAAGCGCAGCTAATGCATTGATTGATAACAATCTGGATCGTCTAGGAAAAAATTTATGGACTGATTCCCTAGAAGGCGAACCCATTACCCTTTATCAAGCATACAACGAACAGGACGAGGCAAGATTTATTGCTGGGACCATTAAAAATTGGATGGATGGCGGTGAGCTCTATCAGGATGTTGGCATAGTCTACCGTTCTAACGCCCAATCTAGGGCTTTAGAGGAAGCGTTGCTTCGAATTAATATCCCTTATCGAATATATGGCGGTCTTAGATTCTATGAGCGCATGGAGATTAAAAATGCCATGAGTTATTTAAAGGTTGTCTTTAATCCTCATGATAATCCAGCATTTGAGCGCTCTATAGCTAACCCAACTAGAGGTATTGGAGTTAAATCTCAAGCTAAAATTAGAGATGCCGCTAAAGCCTATAACTTGTCCTATATAAAAGCAGCAGCAAAACTCCTTGATGAAGGGAAAATGGGCGGTAAGGCTGGTCAGGGCTTAAGAGCATATCTTGAACTGATTGCACATTGCATAGAATTGCTTGATACAACACCTCTGTCAGATTTGATGGAACTGATCATTCAAAAATCAGGCCTATATCAGTACCATAAAAAAGAAGCTGGAGAAAAAGGCAAAACAAGAATAGAAAACTTAGAAGAGCTTGTAACCTCCGCAAAGAACTTTGAGCAATCACTTGAAAAAGAAAAATCTCACAAAGAGATTGCAGAAATTTTCTTGGATACAGTTTCCTTAGACGCTGGAGATACTCAGGCTGATGAGTTTCAAGACGCTGTCCAGTTAATGACCTTACATTCAGCCAAGGGATTAGAATTCCCATTGGTTTTCATAACAGGTTTAGAAGAGACTCTTTTTCCGCATGGAAGATCTATTGAATCACCATCGCAACTAGAGGAAGAAAGAAGACTTTGCTATGTCGGCATTACAAGAGCTATGAAAAAATTATATTTAACTCACGCCGAATCCAGAAGATTACATGGATCGGATGTGTTTAACCCGCCCTCAAGATTTTTGAAAGAAATTCCAGCAGTATTTATTGAGGAGATTAGACCACGTGCCTCAGTGACCACTTCTTATGTGCGTAAACCAAAAAAATCGACCATGGATTTTAAAGATGAGGTGGGTATTGGGTTGGGACAAAAAGTTGTTCACCCTACCTTTGGGCTGGGCGTCGTTTTAAACTATGAGGGATCGGGCGAGTCAGCAAGAGTTCAAATTAATTTTGAAAAAGCTGGCAGTAAGTGGCTGGTACTCGCTTTTGCTAAATTGGAGATGTTGGGATGAAAAATTTTTTAATAACTGGTCTGGCTATAAGTTTACTTTTTGCATGCGGACAAGCAGAGCAAAATACAGCGAGTGACATAAAGGCCCAAAACTTTTCATGGTCATTGGTGACTACTTGGCCAAAAAATTATCCTGGTCTGGGAATGGCTCCAGAGCGATTCAGTAAATTGGTAGAAGAAATGACGCAGGGCGAATTAAAGGTAACAGTTTATGGGGCTGGAGAGTTTGTCCCTGCCATGGGCGTATTTGATGCGGTCTCTTCGGGCGCAGTTGAAATGGGTCATGGCGGTGCTTATTATTGGAAAGGTAAAGTTCCGGCCGCACAATTCTTTGCAGGCGTACCTTTTGGTTTTACTGCCGATGAGATTAATGCTTGGGTTAATAGGGGCGGCGGCATAGAGCTTTGGGAAGAATTATATAAACCTTTCAACATGAAACCCTTGCCAGGAGGCAATACTGGGACTCAAATGTTTGGTTGGTTTAACAAAGAAATTAATTCACTTGATGATATCAAGGGACTCAAAATGCGCTTTCCGGGGTTTGGGGGCGAAGTTTTTAAAAGAGCTGGCGGCATTCCAGTGAATATTCCTGGAGGCGAGTTATACACTGCCATGCAAACAGGCACTATTGATGCCGTTGAATGGGTGGGTCCATACAACGATCTTGCTTTTGGTTTTCAACAAGTTGCTAAGTATTATTACTATCCAGGTTGGCACGAGCCAGGTTCCATGCTGGAATTCACCATTAATTTAGATGCATGGAATTCATTGCCGCCTCATCTTCAATCTATTGTCACGGTAGCAGCCAAAGCAGTTAATCAAGATTTATTAGATGAGTACACAGCATCAAACAACAGAGCGCTTCAGGATTTAATCACCAACCATGATGTGCAATTAAGAGAATTGCCAGCAGATGTTATTAATGAATTTCGTGCTATTTCCGAAGAGATCTTAGAGACTTCTGCAGCCAATGATCCTGATGTAAAAAAAGTTTATGATTCTTTTAAAACTTTCATGGCAGAAGTCAAAAGCTTTCATGCCATTGCCGAAGATGCTTTTGTCGAAGC
>CABXFU010000013.1 GCA_902511575.1 uncultured SAR86 cluster bacterium | reverse complement strand
AAAACTTCCTTTTCTCAATTCTTTATGACATGGACTTTGCAGGGCATGTGGGTTTTTATATGCTCATCGGCGGCTTTGGTGGCGATTGCCAACCCAATGGGCGTCGTTATAAATAGTGTATTTATATTAGGAGTTGCTTTGTTTATCTTGGGATTTGCAGTCGAAGTAATAGCTGACAATCAAAAAACTGCATTTAGATCAATTCCAGAGAACAAAGATGCATTTATAAATGAGGGGCTGTGGGCTAGGTCTAGGCATCCAAATTATTTCGGTGAAATAACCTTATGGACAGGGATTACTGTAATGGGCATATCCACATTCGAGGGCATGAACTATCTAGCAATTTTCTCCCCGATCTTTTCATACCTATTGTTGGTTTATGTAAGTGGTGTGAGAATGTTGGAATACAGAGGGCTGAAGAAATGGGGCCATCTTGACGAGTATAAAGATTACAAAAAGAATACCCCCAAGCTCATACCTAAAATCTTTGCTTAATAATTCTTAAGAATATAGCTATATTTTACCTATATTTTATTTGTTACATTGTGAGGCGATTTTGTGCAAAATTAGGTACAATCTCACCATTAAAAAAAGTTTGAATAATTTCACTACGCTGTTAGACTAGTGAACCATTTTTCCTAGGGAGAAAAAAATGTTAAAGAAAAGCCTAGTAGTTCTTACTATGCTGACTACATTTGTAGCGGCTACAGAAATGGAACTAGTATTAGAAGTTGGAAGGGATAACACTGAGCTATCTGCTCAATCTCAAGCAAAAATCGATGCAACTGAATCAGCTACCGATAAGTTAGTCAATGAATTTAAAGTTGTTTCAAAACAAGTAGAAGGTTTAAAACTTTATAACGCTCAAAAAAGAATTCAGATTCAAGCTCAGCTTGATTTAATGGATCAATATGATGAGCAACTTGTGCAGGTTGTTGTCATGCAAAGACAGATACCACCATTGGCTCAAAGAATGCTTGAAGGTTTAGAGAAGTATGTAAATCTTGACACTCCATTCCATATTGAAGAAAGAAAACAAAGACTGGATCTTGTTAGAGCTTCTCTTTCAAATCCAAAAGTTACTGCATCTGAGCAAGTACGACAAATTTTAGAGGCATATAACATTGAAGCTGAGTACGGTAGAAAACTTGATGCTTACGATGAAACTATTGTTCTTGATGGACAAGAAGTGGTTGTAAACATTCTTAGAGTTGGGAGATTGGGTATGTTCTTCCAGTCAAAGGATGAAAGAAAAACAGGATATTATGATAACGAAACAGCTACTTGGGAAGAGCTGCCTGGTAGTTACAGAGTGACTGTTAGAGATGGAATTAGAATGGCTCAAAAACTAGCGCCTATGGATATCATGATGCTGCCGGTTGTCTATAGAGGAGATGCTTCATGAACATTTTAAATAAATACATTTTATCTTTTGCGTTAATCGCATCAGTTTCAACATTTGCTCAAGAAGCGACTGAAGGCGAGCCTACTACTATTCAGGGTTTACTGCAGCTAGTTGAGCAAGGCAGAACAACTGAGCAGGGTATTAATGCTAAAAGAGAGGCTGATTTCCTTGCTGACAAAAATAAGCAAGCAGCAAAATTAGCTGCTGAAAAAAGAGAGTTAGCTAGACAAGAAAAAATTGCTGATCAGCTTGAGTCTGAATATAAGAAAAATGATGCAATATTAGTAGTAAAAGAGGCTGCTTATAAGAAAGAGCTAGGCTCGTTAGTTGAGCTCTTTGGTCATTTACAAAGTTCAGCAGGAGAGGCAAGCGCTTTATTTGCTGATTCTTTAACGTCTGCACAATACGGCAGAGAAAGAGAGACATTTTTAAATGATCTATCTTCAAAAATGTCCAGCGCTACTGAGCTCCCAACTATTAGAGAGCTTGAAGGTCTTTGGTACGAACTGCAAAGAGAGATGGTCGCAGGGTCTGAGGTTGTTTCTTTCAATGCAAACGTTATTAATCTTGATGGTGAATCAGAAAATTGTTCAGTGACTAGAGTAGGGCTTTACAATGCTATTTGTGATGGCAAGTACTTAGAATATATTGGCAGCAAAGGTCAATATGCATTTTTAGGAAAGCAGCCAGAAGGCCGTTATGTAAGCTCAGCTAAAAAACTATCTAATGCCGATGTTGGAGAAGTGATTAAGTTTGGTGTAGATCCAACAGGTCCTGTTGGCGGCAGCTTACTTGCTAACTTGATTCAAAACCCAAGCCTTATGGAAAGAGTTAACCAGGGTAGAGAAGTCGGATACATTATTATATTTGTAGGTTTGATTGGTATAGCAATCGCTTTTTGGAAGCTATTTACTTTATACACAATGGGTGTAGCAGTTGCTAAGCAAGCCAAATCAAAAACTCATGATAAATCTAACCCATTGGGAAGAGTTCTTGCCGTTGGTGAGGAGCACATGAACAAAGATATTGAAACTTTAGAGCTAAGACTTGCTGAAGCAATAATGGCTGAAAGACCTGCTATTGAACGCGGTATTCCAGTTGTTAAAATTATTTCAGTTGTTGCGCCACTGGCTGGTTTATTAGGAACGGTTACAGGTATGATCGTTACCTTCCAGCAGATTACACTATTTGGTACTGGTGATCCTAAGATCATGGCTGGAGGTATTTCTCAAGCTCTTGTTACTACTGTTCTAGGACTAGTAGTTGCTATTCCAACAACGCTTTTACACTCTTTTGCTAATTCATCAGCAAGAGGAATTATTAATGTTCTTGAAGAACAAAGCACAGGAATAGTAGCAGAACATTCAGATTCAAAGTAATTAGTTAATGTTTTACGCAATCACTGAAGCTTTCAATACTCTCAGAGACTTTATGTCTGCTGGAGGCAGTGTGCTTTGGTTGATCGCAATTCTTGCTGCCTTTATGTGGGCAATAATCTTAGAAAGAATTTGGTATTTTAATTCAGGCCATCAAGTTTATATGGGTGAATTAAAATCTGAATGGGATGCAGTTGCTGACCATACCTCATGGAAAGGTGGCGCGATTAAAGAAAAATTAATTTCTCAAGCAAGGACCGAAGTTAATAGGCACCTATCATTAATAAATACATGCGTCGCATTGGCGCCATTATTTGGTCTGCTAGGAACTGTGACAGGCATGATTGAAGTTTTCCAAGTTATGGCGTTCACCGGTGGAGGTGATGCTAGGTCAATGGCTGGAGGGGTTTCAAAAGCAACCTTACCAACTATGGCTGGGATGACTACAGCTCTTTCAGGTGTATTTGCTACTATATATTTAAATGCAGCAAGAAATAGAGAAGAGACTTTAATAAAAGAAATAATTAGGAATTAGTTAATTAGGAGAATATTGTGAGAAGAAACGCTATATCAAGTGCAGTCCAGGAAGAAGAAGCAGAGATTAATATGACACCTATGCTTGATGTTGTTTTCATCATGCTTATCTTCTTTATTGTGACAGCTAACTTTATTAAAGAGCCAGGCCTTGAAATTAATAGACCTGAGTCTGATACCTCAGAAACTCAGGAAAATGCAGCAATCTTAATTGCAATCGGAGCTTCTGGAGAAATCTGGATGGACGGCAGAAGGATAGACGCAAGACAAGTAAAGGCTAATGTTGTGAAACTCCTTGCAGATAATCCACAAGGATCTGTTGTTATTCAGGCTGATGAAAAAGCAATGGCTGATACAATTATCAAAGTTATGGACGGTTCAAGAGAGGCAGGTGTTTACAATATTTCACTCGCTTCTGAACCCAAATAGAGAATTATTTTGAACACTGCTAATAATAGTATAAATACTTTATACCAAACCTTGGGCAAGGCATTTGGACCATTAGCAGCCCTTTACTACAAAGCTTTTAATTATAATAAATATCTTGCTGGTACAGGCTTTGCAGCTTTTATAACACTTGGTTTGTTCTTTTTAATGGTTGCATTGATTAATCTTGGTGATAATAGTTTGCCAACAGACAATTCCAGAAAATTAGGTGATGTCATCATGCCTGATAGAGATATTGATACTCTTTTTGATAACGTAGATAAGCCAGAAGAGCCTGACGAACAGCCAGAGGATATTGCTCAGCCGGAATTAGATCTTGCTCCATTAGCGGGTGTTGATGTTAGTGTGCCGAAGCCAAAAGCGAATTTTGCCGGTGGAGGGTCCTTTTTTAGGGATGGGGAATATATCCCTTTATTTAAAGTAACGCCCATCTATCCTAGAAGAGCTCAAGAAAGAGGAATTATGGGATATGCAATAGTTGCTTTTACAATTACAGAAACTGGAACAGTTGAGAATGCTGAACCTCTTGAGGGTATGTGTGGTGATCCCACTAATCCTGAAACCGTTTTTAGACCATGCTCTATTTTCAATTCAGCAGCTTCAAGAGCGGCATTAAAGCTTAAATATAAGCCAAAAATTGTTGATGGAAACGCTGTTAGGGTAGATGATGTTCCTCATAAGTTTACTTTTATTTTGGAGGAGACTTAATGTTTAAAACAATTTCTAGAAATATATTTGTTTTATTTGTTTTTAGCTTTGCTCTAAGTGCAATAGATATTTCTGCGCAAAATAGAGCTGATGAGCCATCTGTCGGTGGAAGCTCAAAAAAAGCTGGTAAGACCCGAACCTATAAAAAAGCTAGAGTTCTTCAAAACTCCACTGCTAAAAAAGTTGTAAAGATTGTGGAAGCTCTTGAAAGGCAAAAAATTGTAAAAGTACCAGACCCCGAAAACAAAGGTAAATTCATTGAGAAAGAAGAGGATGATCCTGACTGGGCAACCGCTAAGTCAATTCTTACCGAACTTCTAAATAATAGAGCCGAGATGAAAAGCTATGATCGTTCTGTCATGTGGAATTATTGGGGGTATCTCTATTTTAGTGATGAAGACTACGATCAGGCTATGTATGCCTATGAACAACTCCTTAAAGAGCCAGAAGCAACCGTTCCTCTTAGAACAGCTTCATTATTAACCCTTGCCCAGTTAAATTTAGTAAAAGAAAGATGGGACAAAGGCATTGACTTAATTCTTCAATGGATGGATGAGGTTGAAACTGTTACAGCTCAATCTTATTATTTGCTTGCTTCGGCATACTTTCAAAAAACCGATTATGTAAGAGCAAGATCTAACATGGAAGAAGCGATCAGGCTTGCAGAAGAAGAGGGTTATAGACCAAAAGAAAATTGGTATGTTTTGTTAGCAGCATGCTTTAGTGAGTTAAAAGATAAAAAAATTATAAGTGCTCAGTTTGCCTTAGAGCAGCAAGTGGGAATCTATGAAATTTTAGTTAATTACTACCCTAAGAAGATGTACTTTCTTCAACTGGGTGGAACTTATCAGCAAATGGATAGAGAAGAAGACTACATGCTCACTCTTAAGGCAGCATTCGATAAAGATTTTCTAGATAAAGAGGGAGAATATCTTGCTTTAGCCCAATTGCTTTTAATCAAGAAAAATCCATACTGGGCGGCACAGGTTTTAGTTGCTGGACAAGATAAGAAAGTAACGATTAAAGACGAAGATACTGGCGAGGAAGAGATTGTTGCGGTTGTAAAAGATAAAGAGAAGACATTAAAGCTTTTAGCTGATGCATGGAGAATGGCCCAAGAAATTGATATGGCTATTCCTGTATTGGAAAAAGCAGCGAAGATGTCAAAGGATGGAGATACATACGTTTTATTGGGTAATTTATATCTCTTTGAGGATCGCATGGAAGATTCTATAAGAGCAATTGAAGCTGGTTTAAAAAAATCCAAAGTAAAAAGTCGCTCTCAAGCCCTATTGGTTTTAGGACAAGCGCATTTCGAATTACAGAATTTTGAAGAGGCTAAAAAACAATTCAGAGCTGCTGCTAGAGATGAAAATAAAAGAATCAAAAAGACAGCAAACTCTTGGATCAAATATGCTGAAAATGAAGAAGTCCGGGTAAAAAATCTAGCTTTGCGAAGAGATTTTATTCAGCAATCTCAGGCCAAATCAAAAGAAAAGAACTCCTAGTTTTTTATAAAAGTTTCAACGCTGAAGTCGTATTCATTTTCACTGTCTCTCTTGAAAGACTCAGTAGAGACTTTTTCCCAGTTACTCAAATCTATTTGTGGATAAAATACATCTCCTTCAATTTCGCATTCAACTCTAGTTAAAACTAGTTTATTGACTATATTTTTACTTTCTTCAAAAACATAGCCACCTCCTATTAATACAACTTCTTTGCTTCCTGTAGCATTTTTATTCCATTGACTGGCTAGTTCTATTCCTTGATCAAGGGTGGGTACTATTTCTATGCCATCTTGAGCATTCAACGTAGATGAGATAACTATATTCTTTCTATTTGGCAATGGTCTTCCAATTGATTCAAAAGTTTTCCTTCCCATGACAATGGCTTTATTTTGAGTATAAGCACTGAAATGCTGAAGATCTTTTTTCAACTTCCAAGGCAAATCATTGTTCACACCTATAACAAAGTTGTTGGACAGGGCTACTAAATGGGAAATAATCATCAATCTATATTGCCATTGGAGCTTTTAGAGCAGGATGAGATTCGTATCCCTCCAATATAAAGTCATCAACAGAATAATCATTAAGTGCATCTATTGAATTGAGATTTGGCATAATTAATTTTGGTAGTTTCTTGGGCTCTCTACTGAGCTGCTCTTTAACCTGCTCAATGCTGTTGTTGTATATGTGAGCATCTCCAAATGTATGCACAAATTCACCTGGTATTAAGTTTAAGATATTCGCCAAAATAGATTGAAGTAAAGCATAGCTTGCAATATTAAACGGCACACCTAAAAACATATCTGCGCTTCTTTGATACATTTGACATGAAAGCCGATCATTTTTGGAAACATAAAATTGAGACATAACATGGCAGGGAGGTAAAGCCATAGAATCAATTTTCCCAACATTCCATGCACTTAAAATATGCCTTCGTCCATTTGGGTTAGCTTGAAGGTCGTTAATTAACTTTTTAATTTGGTCAACGCCTCCCCAGTCTCTCCATTGAACACCATAGACTGGGCCTAGTTTTTTAGTGGTCTCAGTATTTTCATAGCCAAGCTCAATACCCTGATTATCTGCATTGTCTGTCCAAATAGTAGAGAATTTACTCAAATCAGTTAGCTCGGATCTGTCTTTTTGAAATCTAATCTCAGCGAGTCTGCGTTCATCATCAGACCCCTCTAAAAACCATAACAGCTCTGAGACAACTCCTTTCCATGCAAGTGATTTGGTTGTAACTGCAGGAAAGCCATCCTCAAGATTAAATCGAATCTGATGACCAAAAGAGGAAATGACGCCTGTTCCAGTCCTATCTCCACGATCCTCGCCGTGTTGCAAAATATAGTCTAAAAGCTCAAGATACTGCTTCATTTTTTCTTAATGATTTTGTTAATAATATGAGCCCAATTATAACCATGGGGATGCTAAGAAGTTGACCCATGCTTAATTGTAATGCAACAAAACCCATGTGAGAATCCGGCTGTCTAAAGTATTCAATAATAAATCTAGTCAACCCATAGGCCAATAAGAAACTTCCGCTGATAACCCCATGTTTATTATTTTTAGCGCTAATAAACATCAGTAAAATAAAGAGGAACAAGCCCTCAAATAATGCTTCATAAAGCTGAGAAGGATGTCTTGTAAAGCCATATGGATCTGTTGGAAAAATAAAACCCCAGGTTCCATCAGTTGGTCTACCATAGAGCTCTCCATTTAAAAAATTTCCAATTCTTACCAAGCCAAGCCCAATGGGCATAGCTGCACAAATAGAATCAGCAAGCCTGAGAAAAGAAATTTTATGTTGATATGAGTAGATATATAAACTAACAATGACTCCAATCAGGCCGCCATGAAAGCTTAGACCGCCTTCCCATATAAAAAATAAACTTAGTGGGTTAGATGCCAATTGATCTAAGCCATAAAAAAACATGTACCCAAACCTGCCGCCCAGCATGGCACCAAATATTAACCCATATAAAAATACTATGTCATTTACCTGATCAGTGGTTAATTGCAGTTCCCCAATGATGCGATGGTTTTTAAGATATTGAAAAATGAAGACTGCTGACAAGACCCATGTCACAGCATAATATTGAATTCGGAGCCAGCCAATTTCAATTAAGCTGGGATTATTAAAAAAATCTGAGAGCTCAATAATCAATTAACTATCACCAAGATTCCTACCATGATTAAAAATACTCCAAAGGAGACTTTTAGTGCCTTTTCAGAGATGGAGTGACTAATATTAGCCCCAAGCTTAGCTGTAAAAATACTAGCCAACGAAATGGATATAACGGCTGGCCAAAAAACATACCCAACAGCTCCTGTGGGGAGATTTGCATCAGCCATTTGTCCATAATACATATATCCGATTGCTCCTGCAGCCGCAATCGGAACTCCACAAGCTGCAGCAGTTCCAATTCCTTTACGTATATTATAGCCTCCAGCAATCATTAACGGAGTTGTAAATGAGCCGCCTCCTATACCAATGATTGAAGATAGAAACCCTATCCAAGATCCATGCAATGGAACAATAGGTTTAGCTAGCGAGATCATGCCTTTATCTTTTTTTGCAAGAGTTTGCGTAAACCCTGAAATCATTTCTATACCAATAACAATCAAGAAAATTGTAATAATCCATTTCAAATTATTGTTTGAAAGAGTTGCTGCATATCGAGCTCCCACTAATGCACCTAAAATCATACCCATTGATAAGGGTATAACCAATGACCACTCCACACTTTTTTTATTGTGATGAGAGAAGGCAGAGGAAATAGCAGAAAAAAGTATGCTTGCCAATGATGTGCCTATAGCCATGAGCACGATAATGGAACTGTCAAAATCCATGCCATAAAAAATAAAAATAAGGGATGGGACTAATATGCTGCCCCCACCAATTCCAAACATACCGGCAAGCAAACCCGTGCATCCTCCAAGTAAAAGGTAGATTAAAATTTCAATCATTGTGCAGTTGGATGTATTTAGGCAGGAACTCAGATAAGACGTTTCTGTAAACTTCTCTTTTAAATGGAACAACGCTGGCTAAAGAATGCCAATAGGTGGACCATTTGTACTCCACAAATTCTTGAGGCATTTCATTTAAGAGGTTTATTTCTAGTTCTGCGTTAGCTTTAAACATGTACCACTTTTGAATTTGACCTTTAAAATTTTTTAAACTCTTAGGTCTTGGTTGATACTTCTCTGGCAAGTCGTAGTGATACCAATGGCTACTCTTTTGCACAACCTTAACTTGCTTTTTCTTGATGCCTACCTCTTCAAATAGTTCTCTGTATGCAGCCTGGATCTGAGATTCGCCAGCATCAATTCCACCTTGAGGGAATTGCCAGGTTTTTTTCCCTTTTCTTCTGCAGATCAGGAGCTGATTCTTTTGATCTAAGACAATTAAGCCAACATTTTTTCTGTAAGATTTATCATTCATGTTAGATTAACTCCTTATGAGCAAGCCTGAATTAGCAATTTTCGATTTAGATAATACCATTCTAAACGGTGATTCAGATTATTCGATGATTAATTACTTGGTAGATATAAATCTGCTTGATGAAGTAGCTAAGTTAAAAAATGATGAATTTATCAAAGATTATCAACAGGGCCAATTAGATTTTAATCAATATACGAATTTTGCCTTAAAGCCCTACGTGGGCAAGACACAGGATGAGATCAATGAAATAATACTACCCTTTGTGAAGACAATCATTGAGCCCATGATTAATATTTTTGCTCTTAAATTGATTCATGATCACCATGATAAAGGCCATACAATATTACTTGCGAGTGCAACCAATGAGTTGATTGTGAAGCCAATAGCTCAAAGACTCGACATAAGAAATGTTATTGGCACTAGGGTTAAATTTGAAGATAAGAAATGCTCAGGTGAATTCATCCCACCATCAGCACTGGGGGCGGGAAAGTTAAAATTAGTAGAAAACTGGATGCAAGCCCATCAATACGATAGTTTTTCTGGAGTAACATTTTATTCAGACTCTATCAATGACTTACCATTAATGGAAGCTGTTGAATTTCCAAAGGCTGTCAACCCTGATATAAAGCTTAAGTCAATCTCTAATAAAAGGGGCTGGGAAGTAATCTATTTACCATTAATTTAGCTTTCTTCTTGGTAATCTGACATGGAAGGGCAAGAGCACATCAAATTCTTATCTCCATAGACATTATCGACTCTTCCTATCGGAGGCCAATATTTATTTCTACCCTTTAGATCAACAGGATAAGCGGCTACTGAACGAGAATATTTTTGTTGCCAGTCATCACTGATTACTTTTTCAGCACAATGCGGAGCGTTTCTTAAAGGGCTTTCTTCAATAGAGTATGTTCCATCTTCAACTTGTGTGATTTCATGACGAATACAAATCATAGCTTCAATAAATCTATCCAGCTCGGCTAACGATTCACTTTCAGTTGGCTCAATCATTAAAGTTCCAGGAACAGGAAAAGACATAGTTGGTGCATGAAACCCAAAATCTATTAATCGCTTCGCAATATCATCAACCTCAACTCCGCACAACTCTTTTAATGGCCTGATATCAATAATACATTCATGCGCAATCAAGCCATTTTTACCGGTATATAAAATCTTGAAGTGAGGACTCAATTTTTGTGCAATATAATTTGCACTCAGAATTGCTACCTGTGTTGCCTTTCTTAGGCCTGATGCTCCCATCATTTGAATGTACATCCAGCTGATTGGAAGAATAGAAGCACTTCCGAAATTAGTTGCTGAGACTGGCCCAACATTCTTTGATGGGGGTTCATATTTCAAAGGATCGGATGGTAAGTGAGGCGCTAAATCTTTTACAACTCCAATTGGGCCAACACCTGGTCCACCACCGCCATGAGGAATGCAGAATGTCTTATGCAGATTAAGATGGGACACATCGCCCCCAAACTCACCCGGTTTACATAAACCAACCATTGCATTCAGGTTGGCGCCATCGATATAAACTTTCCCACCGTGATCATGAATGATCTTACATACATCGGTTACGGTTGTCTCAAAGACTCCATGTGTTGAAGGATAGGTAATCATAATGGCAGCTAACTCATTTGAATGCTGAGAAGCTTTTTCACTGAGATCCTCTAAATCAATGTTTCCTTTTTTATCACAGCTTATTGGCACAACTTTCATGCCAGCCATTTGTGCAGACGCAGGATTAGTTCCATGGGCTGATTCAGGAATTAAACATATCTTTCTTTGCTGATCACCATTACTTCGATGAAATGCATCAATTGCCAATAAACCAGCATATTCTCCTTGAGAGCCAGCATTTGGTTGTAAAGATATAGCTGAATAACCCGTTATCTTGGAGAGCTTAACCTCAAGATCATTTATTAAAATTTTATAACCAGCTGTTTGATCATAAGGAGCATAAGGATGAATGTTGGAGAATTCTTCCCAACCAACAGGGATCATTTCAGATGTGGCATTTAATTTCATGGTGCATGAACCTAACGGAATCATTGCTCGATCCAGAGCAATGTCTTTATCGCAGAGTGTTCTGATATACCTCAGCATTTCTGTTTCAGTTCGATATAGGTGAAAGACTGGATGAGTAAGATATTCAGATGATCTTATGATATCTATTGGCAGCTCGAAGCTTAAAACAACCTTTTCTTTTTTTTGACAAGTCTTTAAAAAGTTTTGTTATGTTTTCGATCTCTTGGTCTGTCGTTGTCTCATCCATTGAGATGCTTATATGATTTGCATCCAGTATCCTAAGATTCATAAGTTGATCTTGAGCAGTTGAAAAAATTTCCTGAGTCTCAGATTCGGTATGGATAGTTACAGTATCAAAAAAACTAGAAGACTTGAGATCATACCCAAGCTCATTAATTCCTTTTGCCAAGGCAGTTGCCTTTGAGCGAACTGACTGAGCAATTTGTTTTAATCCAGCCGGGCCATGATATGCAGCATAAAAACCTGCCATTATTGCTAAGAGCGCTTGGGCAGTACATATATTACTTGTAGCTTTCTCTCTTCTTATGTGCTGTTCTCTGGTTTGCAAAGCTAATCTATATGCTGTTCTGCCGTCCTCATCAATTGATGCGCCAACCAATCTTCCAGGCAAGGATCTTTTATATTTTTCTTTGGTAGCCATAAATGCAGCATGTGGCCCACCAAAGCCGAGAGGCACTCCAAATCTTTGAGAGCTTCCTATTGCTATATCAGCACCCATCTCACCTGGGCTTTTTAACAATGTTAGAGCCAACAAGTCTGTTGCCATGATCACCAGACCATTTTGTGCATGCATACTTACAATCTCTTGAGAGAAATCAATGACTGCTCCATCATTACCGGGATATTGAAGCAAAGCTCCGAAATATGTTTCTTCTTTTAAATCAGTTAATTGCTTTGGGTCACCCACCATTACCTCAATACCAATTGGCTTGGCTCTGGCTGTCACCACAGAGATTGTTTGGGGAAAACAGTTTTGATCTATAAAAAATCTTTGGGATTTAGATTTACCAACTCTGTGAGCTAGAGTCATTGATTCCGCCGCTGCAGTGGCCTCATCAAGAAGGGACGCATTAGCTATTTCAAACCCTGTTAGATCTCCAACCATGGTTTGAAAATTGATGAGCGCTTCTAACCTGCCTTGAGAGATCTCAGCTTGATAGGGAGTATAGGAGGTATACCATCCAGGGTTTTCAAAGACATTTCTTAAAATAACCTTAGGCGTAACCGTTCCATAATAGCCTTGACCAATGAATGATCGATACACAACATTTTCTTTTGATATTTCTTTTAGCACTTTTAGCGCTTCTTCTTCAGACATAGCATCACTAAGACCAAGCTTTTCTTTAATAAAGATGTTCTTAGGTAGTACAGATTTTGAGAACTCTTCCAAGTCCTTGTATCCAAGTTGATCTAGCAGAAGGTCAATATCTGTCTGGCTTAAACCAATATGTCTTAGTGCAAAGCTATCAAAATTTTCCATTATTAATTTTTATTTCAAAGAGTATGTATTTCCACTCATCAAGTTGTCTTGGTTTAGAGTTAGTCTTCGCAGACTTCACTATAATCTTCAGGAGATAGCAAATTATCTAACTCACCCAGATCAGAGGGAGTTAGTTTATAGAACCATCCATCTTCATACGGAGAAGAATTTATTATTTCTGGTTGATCTTCTAAAAGGGAGTTCACCTCTATGACTTCACCCGAAAGAGGAGAGTAGATATCTGAAGCAGCTTTAACAGATTCAACTATGGCAGTATCATTTTCAGCATCCACCGATTGCCCAATTTCAGGCAACTCAACAAAGACAATATCACCTAAAAGGTCTTGAGCGTGATCACTGATACCTATGGTAATGGTGCCATCTGATTCTACTCTTGCCCATTCATGAGAGGAAAGAAATTTTAAATCGCCGGGTATATCACTCATGATGAGATTTTACCTTGTCCTAGGAATCTAGGCGATACAAAATCAATATTTAATACCTTATTTCTTATCATGACCTTACCATTTTCTTTATAACCCTGATCTACTCTTGCAAGACCAATGCTAGATTGTAGTGTGGGAGAATATGAGCCACTTAACACCACACCTTTTCCTTGTTCATGAGTGATCTCATAACCAGATCTCAGGACTCCTTTGTCTTGAAGAATAATGCCAACTATTTTTTGTGATTTACTTTGATCAATTGATAGGAGGGCATTTTTGCCAATGAATTCACGATTTTCATCACTCATATCAATTGTCCATCCCAAATTTGATTCATATGGGTGGTTATTGATCGTCATATCCTTACCATATAAATTTAGACCCGCCTCAAGTCGAAGGGTATCACGAGCTCCCAAACCAATAGGGGTGCATCCCAGTTCTAACGCTTGATCCCACAAGTGATTCATATCTTGGGTTGGAACAATTAATTCCAGGCCATCTTCGCCGGTGTAGCCAGTTCTTGCATACAATTTATCGCCCTCAAACATGCATCCAAATGATTGAAGAGTATTTACTTGAGCATCAATCTTTTTAATTTCCAGGATTTTTTTGAGCGCATAAGGTCCTTGAATGGCTAGTATGCCCATATCAGATCTTTCCATGACCTTTACCCCAAATTCAACAGCATGCTTTTCGAGCCATTGTTTATTTTGTTCTCGGGTTGAACAATTGGAAACTAGTCTAAACTTATTGTTAGCATGATAGATAATGAGGTCATCTAAAATACCACCTTCTTCATTAAGCAGAGCACCATAAATTGCCTTGTTATCTTTGTAGATTTTTTTGATGTCATTGGCAAAAATTTTTTCAAAGAAAGCAACTTGATTGTCTCCATCAAAATCAAACACTGACATGTGAGACACATCAAAAATGCCTGCCGTATTTCTTACCGCATTATGCTCTTCAATAAGAGATGAATAACTAATTGGCATTTCCCAATTAGAAAAGTTAACTATTTTAGCGCCAAGTTGAATATGGGTATTATGAAGTGGTGTTTTATTCATTGATGTTATTCATTATACCAATGCATACTAACATCTAAGTTCACTCAGTTAATTTGAAAAGAGTTTTTCTTTGTATATAATCCAAATGAGAATCATTCTCGATTGACACTTACGAGGCTATCAATGTTTAAATCTTTATTCCCTGTCATATTTATGCTTGTTAGCTCTTTATCATTTGCCAATGAAGTCAATATATATACCTCTAGGCATTATGACTCTGATGATCAGCTATATGAAGATTTTCGTAAAGAAACAGGAATAAAAATTAATGTTATTTCTGGTAATGGCAATGCTTTGCTAGAAAGATTAAAGTCTGAAGGAAAAAACTCTCCAGCTGATATTTTCTTTACTGTTGATGCTGGTAATTTGTGGAAAATTCAAAAAGAAGGATACTTTCAAAGCATTTCATCATCAAAAGCTCTTTCAATAGTTCCAATAAACTTAAGAGGCCCTAATAATGAATGGATTGCAATTGCTAAAAGAGCAAGAGTAATTTTTTATAATCCGAAAACTGTTGCAAATGAAGAGCTTGCAGATCTTAGTTATGAGGATCTAGCAAACAAAGAATGGAATGATAGAGTTGTTATTAGAAGCTCTAATAATATATACAATCAATCACTGGTTGCATCATTAATATCAGCTCACGGCATTAAAAAAACAGAAGAATGGGCTAAAGGCTTTGTCTCTAATTTAGCAAGAAAACCTCAAGGGAACGATAGATCACAGATTATGGCTGTTGCTAATGGGATAGCTGACCTTGCAATCGCAAATAGCTATTATTATGGGTACATGTTGTCTGGAAAAGCAGGAAACAATCAGGTGGAGGCGGCCAACAAAGTAAAAATGTTTTTTCCTAATCAAAGCAATAGGGGAGTCCATATAAATATTAGCGGGCTGGGAGTTCTAAAGAATGCAACAAACATTGATAATGCAAACAGATTTATTGAGTTTTTGCTTTCAAGAGAAATGCAATCAAGCATGGTAAATAATTCATTTGAATATCCCGTTCTAGCTGATGTATCGCCCCATCCCCATATAGCTAGCTCAGGCTTAGATTTTGTTGAGGACAAAATGCAGGTTTCAGAATATGGAAAGTTCAATTCAGAAGCTATAAAACTTATGGACAGGGCTGGCTGGAAATAACAATACTGTGATAACCTCATTTATTAACTAAACTCAGTTTTATAAAGTGCGGTCTTCAAAAATTTTTTCTGTTTGGCATGGTATTCCGCTTCTTATCCTTTTGTTTTTCCTTTCCCCAATTCTTGTCATCCTATCAAGTACATTCGCTGATTACTCCGAAAACTGGAGCCACATATATGAATATGTCTTAGCTGACTACATTCTAAATTCACTCATTTTGGTGTCAGGGGTCTCTATACTGGTGATGACCATTGGCTCTCTTACAGCATGGTTAGTAACAAACTATCAATTTTTTGGAAAACGATTTTTTGAATGGGGTCTTATATTACCATTGGCAATACCGCCTTATATTTTAGCTTATACCTTTACCGGATTATTTGATTCATATGGAACATTGAATGAAATTGCGCGTTCACTATTTAATTTACAACAAAATGAGATGCTATTTCCTAATATCAGAAATATCTATGGAGCAATTATAGTTTTTTCATTCACCCTCTATCCATATGTATACTTAATTTGCCGAACTGCTTTTCTCAATCAATCAAAGTCCATGTTTGAAGTTGGCAGAACATTGGGCTTATCCCAAGTTTCAATTTTTTTAAAACTAGCTCTTCCCATGGTAAGGCCTGCCTTAATTGCAGGGACAATGATTGTAGCCATGGAGACTTTGTCTGACTTCGGCGCAGTCGATCACTTCGCTATTTCAACATTTACAACTGGCATTTTTAGAACCTGGTATGGAATGTATGATTTAACAACAGCAATGCAGCTTGCATCAATGTTATTAATATTTATTACTTTTTGCTTAGTGATTGAAAGAACATCTAGAAAAAATGCTAACTATTCCACCATTGGATCAAACTTTAAACCGACACAGGTAAAAAGATTAAGCTCTCTTGGATCCTCTGTATGCTTCTTTGTATGTTTTGTCCCAATATTTATTGGTTTTATATTGCCTATACTTGAGATTTTAAATTGGTCTTTAAGATTTAACACTGGCTTTTTTAATGAACAATTTTTTTCAATATCATTAAATACAGTTTTATTATCAATTCTCTCAGCAATTCTGTGTACTTTCATTGCAATGATTATTAATTTTTCAATTAGATATAAAAATAGCCCTGTAATTAAATCTATAAATCCCTTTTTAAATATTGGCTATGCTGTTCCAGGCCTTATTCTTGCTGTTGGAATTGTTCAATTATTTGTATTTTTAGACAACAATATCTTGAATTCATTTGAGGGATATTTTCTTACCGGAAGCTTATTTGGATTAATCTTTGCATACATTATCAAATCATATGCATTGGCCAATTCAACTTATGAGGCTGGCTATCAAAAAATTAGCCAAACAATCGATGACAGTGCGCGTGTTCTAAAATCGACGGGTTTAAAACTTCTTTTTAGAGTCCATTTTCCTATATTGAAAACAAGTTTTTTTACAAGCATCCTTTTAGTAACTTCTGAAGTTGTAAAAGAATTACCAGCTACCTTAATTTTGAGGCCTTTTAATTTTGAAACTTTGGCAGTTTCGACATATATTTATGCTTCTGAGGAGAGAATGGTCGAGGCAGCAGCTCCAGCAACCGCGATAATACTGATTGGATTAATACCGATTTTCTTTATCTCGCAAATGATTAGGGCATCAAGATTGGAAAACAGCTAATGAAAAATATACTTGAAATAAGAAATTTATCTCATGCCTATGATCAAGCTAGTCCAATTATTAAAGATTTTAATTTTTCGTTAAAGAAAGGTGAAATAGTTTCAATTCTTGGTCCTTCTGGTATAGGGAAAACAACCCTCTTAAGAATCGTTGCTGGATTAGAGGATGTGATGGATGGTGAGGTAATAATAAGTGAAAAAGTTGCTTCAAAGAAAAATTTCCTTTTGCCTCCAGAAAAAAGAAATTTAGGATTGGTGGTTGAGGACAGAGCTCTTTTTCCACATCTTAATATTGAAAAGAATGTAATGTTTGGTATCAGCCATATTCAAGAACGAGAATCTTTAGCTCAAGAGTATCTTGGTCTATTTAAGGTTGCTGATCTAAGCAAAAAATATCCTCATGAAATTTCTGCTGGCCAGCAACAAAGGGTTGCATTTGCCAGAGCATTAATCACTAATCCAGATATTCTTTTGCTTGATGAGCCGTTTGGCGCACTAGATAAAAATCTTAAAGAGGAGTTACACGAAGAGACCATGAAAATTTTTAAAAATAAAGATTTATCTGTCTTGTTAGTAACTCATGACGAAGAAGAAGCTAAGTATTTTTCAGATAGGATAATAGAATTTCAAGAAGACAAGATTTTTATTCGCTAATTATTTCTTAACTTTCTACTTGATCCATATTTTTAATTGCCTTGTTCATTTGCCTTTCTCTTGTAGCATGCTCATTAACAGCTTTTAACATTGCGTCAGTCTTTTTCTGTAGCTCTTCCGTAGAGCTTCCAAAATTTTCAAATTCTTTTTTGAGTTTCCCAAACTCTTTCATAATCTCACTCGCTCTTTCATTAAGAGCCAGAGTTCTAAACCCCATATGAACGCTTATTAAATATGCAGCAAGAGAATTTGGTCCCATAATGAGAACTCGGTTATCTCTAAATATTTCTTCTCTTATGTTATCAATTGAATCAATGAGCTGCATGAGCGATTCACTTGGGATGTACATAATGCCTAGTTCAATTGTTATGCCTGATTGGATGTATTTTTCTTTTATATCTTTCGCATCTTTTTGAACGTGTCTTCTAATTGCATCTGAAGAAGCTTTGATGAGTTGAGGGTTTCTATTGTCAACGGCAGATAAGTAATTATCAAATAGACCCGATGGAAATTTTGCATCAATGGGAAGAAGTAAACCCTCCGGTAATTTAATTGCAAATTCAACTCTTTTACCTGAACCAGGGATCACTTCTGCGTTAGCAATAAATTGATTCTGGTGAAAAATATCCTTCACAATTGCATCTAGCGACCATTCACCAAAAGTCCCAGCAAGCGCACCACCAGATAAATACCGATTAAGTTTACTTAGAGGATCTTGGAAGGATTGAATATCATTTGATAGGTTAGACAGTTTCGCTTCTTGTCTTTCGACAGCTTTATCAAGATCCCTAAGTGACTCTTTAGAATCTGAGCTTTGTGAGCTGTCTTTGATATTAAGATAGATTAATAGCCCTAAAAGCAGGATTATTACTACCAAAAGAATCCATATATATGTCACTTATAAATTTATCCTATAAAATATATTTACTTATACACCCAATGATACTATGGATGAATCTCTGGAATCTAAATTTGCAACTTTAAAATCTAAAAATCTAAAGATTGATTTAACTCGCGGCAAACCTGGCTCTGATCAATTAGATCTTTCAAATGACCTTTTAAATTTAATGGTGCCTGCTAAGAGTCCAAGCGGAGTAGATGTCCGCAATTATGGCGATCCTTTAGGCATACCAGAGGCAAGAGAGCTGGGAGGCGAGTTGCTATCAGCCCCTTCAGATAATACACTGGTTGGAGAGCAATCTAGTTTGCTTCTTATCTATCAACTCATTCTGGCAAATTATCTATTTGGTCTAGAGTCACCTTGGAAAGACCAAGAAAATTTGAAGTTTATTTGTCCTGTTCCAGGTTTTGATAGGCATTTTAGATTATTGGATGATTTTGGGATAGAGATGTTACCAGTTCCTTTAACTGGATGTGGTATTGATATTAATAAATTTAGAGCATTACTTGCAGAACATGAAAATATCAAAGGCATCATCTGCGTTCCTCGTCACTCTAATCCAACTGGTGATATTTATTCAGATGAAAATATGTCGGAGTTGTTAGAGGCAGGAAAATCTTATTCAAATGAATTTTTGTTTATCTTGGATCATGCATATTTATTGCATGACTTTTCATCAACACCAAATCAAACACCTTCATGGGAGCTAGCTAAGAGATTTGATGTCTTAGATCAAACTGCAATTTTTTGTTCTTTTTCAAAGGTCACATTTGGTGGCGGTGGATTATCTTTTGCTGCAGCTGGCACCAAACTTTTTAACCTCTTGGTGAGACAAAGAGGCTCTATGATTGTTTGCTCTGATAAAGTGAATCAAATGCGCCATATTGAATTTCTGAAAAATAAGCATGATGTTTTAAATCATATGAGTAAGCATGCAGATTTAGTTAAACCAAAATTTAAAGTAGCGTTTCAAGCACTGGACTCCTTAAGCTCAGAGATAGGTAGTTACAAGAAACCAACGGGTGGATATTTTATTTCATACAACACAAGCAAACCGATTGCTAAAAGGGTTATAGCTTTGTGTGAAGAGGCTGGCGTCTTAATAACTCCCGCTGGATCAACATACCCACACTTTAATGATCCTGAAGACTCAAATATTAGGCTGGCACCAACTTTCTTAGGTTTAGAGGATTTAAAAGAAGCAATGGAAGTTTTTACAACCTCTCTGCAAATCGCTTTTGAAGAATAGACTAGTTTACAGCTCTTGAGAGGGGCACAAATCTGCCATCTTCAAAATGGGAAAATAAATTTTTGATTTCTGGATGTTTTGGCAATTCTTCTGAGGCATCATCAAGCAGGTTTTGCTCCGATACATAGGCTACATAAAAGATATGGCCATTTTCAGCAAAGAGATGATAAAAAGGTTGATTTTTTCTAGGGCGAATTGACGTTGGGATAGATTGATACCATTCTTCTGTGTTGTTGAATTCTGGATCAACATCAAATATGACTCCGCGAAAATCAAGAAAGCGATGCTTTACCACCGCCCCGATGGCAAATTTTGTTTCAACCAGTTCTTGTTTTATATTACTCATATGATTCACTTAATCATATCAAATTTTTGGAGCAAACCATGTTAGTAACCAGCACCCCATCGATAGAAGGCAAACAAATTCATACTTATCTTGGAATTGTTATGGGTAGCACTGTAAGAGCAAGGCATTTAGGCACAGACATTCTAGCAACACTAAAGAATATAGTTGGTGGTGAACTTAAAAGTTATTCAATCTTATTGATGCAAGCAAGAAAGGAAGCCATGGAAAGGATGGTATCTAATGCTGAAGAAATGGGTGCAGATGCTGTCGTTAATTTTCGATATGAGACTTCAACTATAGCAGCGGCCGCTTCAGAGGTTATTGCATATGGTACGGCTGTAAAGTTTGAAGATTGATTCAATTAAAGTTTTCGGCGAGCGACATAGCGGCACTAATGCCATAGGTTATTTTGCAGGTAAAAATTTCAATTTGAAATTTCAGCATTACGATTTCTTGGGTTGGAAGCATAGACTAGCTCCCAAAAAAGATGAGTGGTCAAAATTTGAAATACAGAACTGCCTATTTATTTTCTGTATGCGAAATCCTTACTCATGGCTGCGAGCCATGCACAAAGAACCATATTACGATCATTATCCAAAAATTAAAGATTTGTCTTTAGAGAATTTTGTTCAGTTTTCGATCGAAGATTATGAGAATTGCATCACTATGTGGAATCAAAAGAATGATTCTTATTTTAGGATGTCAGAAGAAGTGCCCAACTCAATTATTATTAATGTTGAAGACTTTCATGCAGACCAAAAAAAATTTCATGAACGCTTAGCTGGCTTATTGAGCAGGCAAAATATGCCTTTGGTTAAAATGAATGATTATGTAAATGGCAGAGGATGGCATGAACAAAAGGATATTGCTTCCTCATTGCAGGTCCCTGCATTAGAGAAGAGCTTGATTAAAATGATCAACTCTTTTTTATCAACAGAAACCATGAAAAAATGTAATTACACACTACTTACTTAAACTGAGATAGAAATGAATAAAACTGAAAAAACTGCCTTTAGAGAAAGTGTCATTGTCGTGATGATGGGAATGGTTATCAATTTTCCCCTACAAACTTTTTTGCTCTGGCTCACCATTGATAATTGGAGCTGGACTAACACACTATTAATTTCCATCTTTACTCAGACCATTCTTACCCTTGTAGCTTTGATAAGGGTTTATTCAATAAGAATGCGGTTTACTAGGGGCAAGTTTTAAGAATTCTTGATTGCAAGCTGCTCTTTGATTGAAGCATGTGATTCTTTGGTAATTTTATATCTAGCATAAAAGAAAACAGCAATTAGCCCCCAAATCATTGCAAACGGGCCGTCAACTAATCCTAAATTAAAGATTGTATCTTCAGGGATTTCTCCAGGCACAGCATTCTCTGGGAAGGCGATAAAATCAAGCGCCACTCCAGCTATTACATGACCAATTCCGTTTGATGTTTTGCTAAAGAATGCACGCGCTGCATAGAAGACTCCTTCTTGTCGAATGCCAGTATTGAGCTCATGCTCATCTGCTATATCTGCTAATGCTGACATGACACTTATATGTAATATAGAGCCGCATGCTGATGCAAAAGAGCCTAAGCAAATAATCATCAGAACTAATTCCCATGAGCCTCGTTCTGGAGCAAAGCCTAACAGAGCAATATTAGCCGATGCGGACCAAAAAATAGTTAGTCCAAGAACTGTTGCAACAATCACAATGGGTTTATCAAATCTTTGATGAAGTTTTGCTGTCAGCATGAATCCAAAAGCATACCCAATAATGTTGTTTATGATTAGCCAACCAATTTGTATAGGAGACAATTCCCAAAAAAATGTTCCCATATAAATACCCAATGTTTCATGGGTTCCTATGAGCATGGAAAGGAAAAACATGCCTACCAATAATCGAGCATAGTTTTTATTACTAATAGCGCCATAAATGTCTTTAAATAAATCTGTTATCTTGATGTGAGATTCATTTCTAGAGGGCTGATTTAAATAAGGGATTCTATCTTTGGTAAAATAGGCTGATGAGAGAATGCACAGTGAAATTAATACCATGCTAAAAATTGCTATGGGCGTATAGGACTCTTGATAGAGTTGTCCAATTTTCTCACCTGCAAAGTAAGGGAAGATTAAAAACCATACAAATATATGCATGATAATTACACCCATATATCCAAAGAGACTGTTGTAGCTCATCACTCGGCTGCGCTCAAAATAATCGTCAGATAGCTCGGCTCCTAATGCTAAATGGGGCACGGCAAATAAAGTAATGCTCAGCCTTAGTAAGATAGTTGAAAAAATCAGCCAGCCAAAGAGATCATATTCAGATAACCCATCAGGTGGAAAAAACATTAGATAGATTGCGATGACTGTAGGGAAAGGTGCAGCGAACATGAAAGGATGCCTGCGCCCAAGTTTAGATATAAATCGATCTGAAATAGACCCCATAATAGGATCGGAAACAGCATCAAAAATAATCGCGATTAAAACTGCCAAGCCTGTCAGTGAGCCAGATAGACCAAGGACTTGATTATAAAAAAAGAAGGTGAGACCAGCAAAAATCCAATTTGTTGCACCTTCACCAGTCGCTCCTACCCCAAAAGCTAATTTTGTTTTAATTGTTAGTTTGTGTGGGCTCAAGTTGATCCTTTTTATTCATTCTAGCCTTGAAAGCTCTATTAGGTAAAATAACTTCATGGAATTGAAAATGTATCAAGTTGATGCTTTTACCGATAAGCTATTTTCAGGTAATCCTGCTGCAGTCGTTATCCTTGAATCGCCACTTACCGACGATGTCATGCAATCAATAGCCGCTGAAAACAATTTATCCGAAACAGCTTTTGTTAGCATCCATGAAAATCCGGTTTCGATAAGATGGTTTACTCCATCGATTGAAGTAGATCTTTGCGGTCATGCTACCTTAGCTAGCGCCCGCATACTTTTTGATTACTACCCTGATCGAGCTGGAGAAGAAATTAATTTTGATTCCAAAAGCGGAAATTTAAAAGTAACCAAGTGCAATGATGGGCTTTGTCTAAATTTCCCTGCTGATCAACCTATTGAAAACGAACTAGACTCACTATTTGTTGAAATATTAGATATTGAGCCACTGAAACTTTTAAGAGGAAAAGATGATTATTTAGCAGTTTTTAAAAATCAAAAACAAATCGAAGACATACAACCCAAGCTTACTCTTCTTAAAAAAATTAACGCCAGGGGTCTTGTAATATCGGCGCCAGGAGATGAGGTAGATTTTGTTTCAAGGTGTTTTTACCCTGAAGCAGGAATTGAGGAAGACCCAGTAACTGGATCAGCCCATACAATGCTTACTGCTTATTGGGCTGACCAATTTAATAAAGAGGATTTAGAAGCTCATCAACTTTCCAGACGAGGCGGCAAACTACATTGTAGATTAGCAAATGATAGAGTTTATATTTCTGGGAATAGCGTAATTTATTTTGAAGGGACTATCTCAATCGTTTAAACTCTAACTTTAATAATTTCGGAGAGAATTTATGACGACTTATATTATTGCTGCTTTGTTACTTGCATTACTTCAAACGTGGCTTATTCCAGGATCTTTTAACATGAAAAATTTTCCTTGGCTGGGCACGAATAGAGATGAGCCTATGCCTCATGAGTTAACAGTCATGGCCGGTAGAGCCATGAGAGCAAATACAAATTTGCAGGAAACTTTACCAATATTTTTGGCATTGGCTCTTTTGTCTATGCAGCTATCTATTGATATAACTGGGTTGGCATGTTGGTGGCTTGCATTCAGAGTAGGGCATGTTGTTACATATATAGCTGGCTTTGCAAGAGTAAGAACGTTGTTATGGCTTGGTTCAATTGTTTGCTTGGTGATGATGGCGCTGGCATTAATTTAGAACAATTTCAATTCTAAAAAAAAGGGGGCTAAAGCCCCCTTTTTTATTAGATGTAATTAATTTTAACCATTAGGATTGATTAAGAACTTCTCTCCAGTGGCTTGTTTTGCATATACCATCAGGGATTCAAGAGATAAGGCCTCTTCTAGAGATACTTCCTGAGTATAATTACTGGCAAAAGTAGTTTTAATTTCATTGGCAACTCGAGCCTGAAGTTCACCCACTTTTTCAAAGCCAATCTTGCCCAGAAACGGCGTTAATAAAAATCCACCTATACCCCAATACATTCCAAAGCTTCTATTATTTGGTAGCGAAATCCCTGATTGATTCAGTGCTCCATAGATATAAACCTGCTTATGTTCTGTAGACCCATAGGGGCTATATTCTGTTGCATTTTTTCTTGCTGCAACTTCCATGCAAGTAAGAATTTTGCCAGCCAATTCACCACCACCAGTCGCATCAAAGGCAAGAGTTGCCTTGGTTTCAGTGATAGCTGATGTTAATTGCTCCATAAAGTCATCATCAGATGAGTTGCAAACAAACTCTGCACCAATAGATTTCAACAAATCAACATGTTCTTGCTTGCGAACAATGTTTACTAGCTGAACTCCATCATCTACGCATATTTTTACAAGCATTTGACCCAAATTAGAGGCTGCAGCTGTATGGACAAGAGCTGTATGACCTTCCATTTTCATAGTTTCAACCATACCAAGAGCAGTGAGGGGATTAACAAAGCTTGATGCACAATCTCGAGGCTCAGTTCCTTCATTCATGACAATGCAACTAGCTGCGGGTAGACATCTATATTGAGAATACATTCCTCCACCAACAATGCTTACGACCTTGCCCATTAATTCTTGTGCATTTGCTCCAGCTTCGATAACAACTCCAGAGCCTTCATTACCAACTGGCATCGGTTTATTTAGTCTTGGTTTCATGGCACCCATAATTGCTTTTGGAACATCCATTATGATTTTTGAATCTTCAGCCTTGAGTGTATTGATATCACCTGGTCCAATTAATAAACCCAGATCAGATGGGTTAATGGGAGTTGCTTCTATTTGAATTAGTACTTCATCATCACCTGGAATTGGACGCTCAGATTCAGTAATAGCTATTTCTAGTTTTCCGGCGTCAGTGACTGTAGAAGTAATTTGTTTATTTGAGCTCATTTCATCTCCTTGTAGGCATTAAATAGTAATATGTGTATAGAACTATACAACTTAGAGCGTGCTTTAAGTCAAGCAATAGAATGTAAAAAAATGAATGGATAAAATTGCATGACAGACTTTTCAGATCACATTGGAATAATAGGAAGCGGAATAGCCGGCCTAACCCTTGGTTGCTCTCTCTTGAAAGATGGCATCCCAGCAACCATTTTTGAAAAAATGCCTGAAGAAATCTCTCACGGTGCCGCCCTCAGTCTTTCTTCCAATGCTTTACATTTGCTGCATAGATTGGATATTTATAATGATTTAAAAAACCAATCATTCATTCATTCCGCAGCCTCAATTCAAGGGCCGCAAAAGGAAATATCTTCATTTCAAACACCAGAGGTTTTGACAACACGCCGGCAAACATTGATGACACTGCTATATTCTAAATATATAAATTTAGGTGGAGAGATTCATCATGATCATGCCTTTGATAATTTTGATACAGCAAAATGCGAAGTCACATTTACTAATAAAAAAAAATACATACTCAAGCACTTAGCAGCTTGCGATGGCATAAGATCATCAATAAGAGATAATTTTTTTGCTGCTAATCAAACTCCAAAATATAGTGGTTACAGCGCTTGGAGAGGGATAGGAAAATCAAACCTGCAAAGAATTCATTTCGCACTTGGTCCTGGAAGTCATATTGTTAGTTACCCAATTAATAACACAGGAGATGTAAGTTTTGTTGCGGTTAAAAAAGAAGATTATCAATTTAAGGAATCTTGGAAAGAAGAGGGTTCGGTTAAAGATTTGCTGAATGATTTTTCCATTTATGATTCTAAAATATTTCCAGCACTCGAAGAATCTATGTCCTTGTATAAGTGGGGTATCTATATCCGACCACCCTTAAAATCTATGATAACCAAAAATATAACTTTGCTTGGTGATGCTGCACATCCAATGGTCCCATTTTTAGGGCAAGGTGCTTGTATGGCAATTGAAGATGCCTATTCATTTGCAATGGCTTGCAAAGATAATATTGCTAATTTATTAGATGCTCAACAAGCCTATGATTTTGTGAGAAGCAAGCGCACCAAAAAAATACAAAGACTCTCAATGATGCAAGGCAAAATTTATCACATGAAAAATCCATTATTAGTAGCAGCGAGAAATGCTGTGATGAAATATACAAATATCCCAGGAAATGATTTAAAGAGAATTCATGATTATGATGCTCATGATGAAATGCAGATTTATTTAGCTTTTGGCGATCTTAGGTCTAAAAATTTTAATTTTTAACACCTGCAAATTTATTAGTCGCTAAAATTAGTTCATGTGTGACTTCTTTTTCAAAAGCTGAGTGGCCAGAAAAAGGTGCAACAACCAAAGAAGCTTCTGGCCATCGCTGCGAAAGTTCATAGGCTGTTCCAGCCGGACACACAATGTCATATCTACCCTGAACAATAATTGTGGGAATCGATCTAATTTTTTCCACATCATCCAATAATTGATTTTCGTGGTTTAAGAAACCTGCATTCATAAAATAATGATTTTCAATGAGTGCAAAAGCTAGGGCAAATTTCGGGTTTGAGAATTCCTCAACTCTCTCAGGAGAGTAATCTATGCTGCTGCAAGCTGCTTCCCATTTAGACCAAGCAATAGCAGCATCTAAGCTTTTTTGTTGATCTGACCCTACAAAAATTTCATGATAGGCCTGCATTAAATTATCTCTTTTTGATTCATCAATTTGATTAATAAAATTTTTCCATGCCTCTGGAAAAATTCGACTAGCTCCATCTTGATAGAACCAATCTAGTTCTTTTTTCCTCAGCATGAAAATTCCACGCAGGACCATTTCACTCACTGAATCTGGATGAGTTTGAGCGTAAGCGAGTGCTAGAGTGCTGCCCCATGAACCCCCAAAAACCAGCCATTTATCTATACCTAATTTTTGTTTCAAAGATTCAATATCCGCCACCAGATCCCAAGTTGTGTTATTGGTTAAACAGGCATGAGGCTTACTTCTGCCACATCCTCTTTGATCAAACACAATGATTCTGTAGGCTTCCGGATTAAAAAATCTTCTGACGGCTTCACTTCCACCTCCACCAGGCCCACCATGTAAAAAGACAGCAGGTTTTCCATTTGGGTTACCACATTGTTCATAATAAATTTCATGCTCTCCCACAATCATGTAACCAGTTTCATAGGGTTTAATTGCTGGATAAAGGTTTAGAGGTTCTGTCATAGAGAAATGTTTGAGTTAAGTGAAATGCTATTAATTTTTTTTGGTAGAGCTTTTAACCAGCTCCTCAGATGAAGCAATTTTAAAGGGATCAGCATCTTCCCCAAAGAGTTTTTTGGGGGATACAGATTCAAATTTTCCTTCAGTATCTGTTGGGTCAGTAAAGAATCCCAAAACATAGCCGCCTTGCGAATAACCCATCAGATCTCGAAGTTCAGGCTCTAGCTCTTTCGCTATTGAAGGAGGACAGGAGAGGTATTGATTTTCTTCTTGTCTTAACCAATTTGGAGCATAGTGCAAAAAAACACCGAGTCTATTTTCTGATGTCTGATTGGCTCCGCCACCATGCATGACAGATCCAGTATAAATAAATACTGAACCTGCACTCATTTCTGCATTTTCAATTTCTTCATCGAGAGGCATTCTTTCTTTATCCCATTTGTGTGAACCTGGGACAACTTGGGTGGCACCATTTTCTTTAGTGAAATCTGTTATGGCCCACACAGTACTAAATTGTGTTTCTATTTTCCTTGGTACATATCCTCCCCATACTCCTCGATCTCTATGAAGGATTTGAGGTGTTTCATTGGGACCGATAGAAATTGCAGATGTGAAATGGAGTTGGTAGCCATCACAGTGAGGCTCTAAAAATTTTGATGATAGAGCATTGATTGTCGGATCGAGTGCTAACTCACGACACTTGGGAGATCTCGCCATGAGCGCGCCAACTCGTTTTGTTTGAAATCCAGTGAATTCATTATCACCTTCAATATCATTTTGAAGGTAGGGTTTGAGTTCATTTTTAATATCATCGAGATCTTTTGATGATAAGACGTTATCAATGACAACCGCCGCATCTCGCTCAATGATTTCTAAAATCTTATTTGTGTCCGTATCTGGACTTACATGTTCAATTCCCATTTATTTAGTTTAGGGCAAATTTAAAAATCTGTGAAATTTTGAGTCTAGCTTGCCTTGATAATAGAATTATAGATTTCTGGATCTGTGGCTCCCTCAGTTCCAAATAATAAGACGATACTATCAGAGCCTAGTTCAAGTTTTTTTGCGATATCTTGGGTCTTCATAATTTCTATTAATGCTACAAGGCCAGCAACTGAAGATTCTCCTGCTTCAATCGGGGGTTTATTGTTTGCAAGCATCCTCATCGTTGATGGTATCAATTGATCGGAAATAGAAACAAAATCATCAGCTCCAATGCTTAGAATTTCCCATCCCAGAAGTGATGGTTCGCCACATGATAAACCAGCCATCATTGTTTCTTTTTTAATATTTACTGACGTCATTTGATTGTTTTGAGCACTTTGAATGAGGCATGGGGCATGCTCAGATTCAACAACAATGAACTTAATATTGCTGTTAGGAAATTTTTCCCAGAAGTATGCGCATATTGCACCAGGAAATGAACCAACCCCACCTTGCAGAAATATATGGGTAGGCATCTCAATTTTTTCTAATTGAAAGGCAATTTCTTCAGACATGACATTGTATCCAGCCATTATGTCTCTCGGATATTTTGTATACCCAGGATACGAAGTATCGGAAATAATATGCCAGTTATTTAGCTTAGATTCTTTTTTGCAAACCCTAAGTGACTCGTCATAGTTTCCATTTACTCGTATAACATTTGCATCAAGATGCTCCATCGCATCTTGACGCCCTAAACTCACTTCTGCATGAATATATATTTGACACTTGCATCCAAATAATTTGGCTCCATAGGCAACGGAACGACCATGATTGCCATCTGTTGCAGTTGTCACCGTGTATCTTGAAATTTTCTCTTTGTATTTTCCCTTGCGAATATCTTCTAATGTTACGTTACTTCCAATATCTTTTTTTAATTCATCCTGGATAAATTTTAAAACCCCATATGTACCGCCCAATGCCTTAAAACTGCCTAATCCAAATCTAGAACTTTCATCTTTATAATAGATTTTTTTTACTCCAGTTTGTAAAGCTATGTACTTTAAAGCAAGTAGGGGAGTTGGCTTATATCCATCCCATGTAGAAATCTCATCAAATGCTTGTCTAGAATCTAGAAGATTGAGAATTGATTTGAGTTCGTCCGAATAAGGGCTTCGTACTTTGTTTAAATTATGAAAATGATCAATTAACATCCATTTATTTTATACGAACTAAGTATTCTCGACTAAGCACAGTTCAGTTATAATTCATCATCTTCAAATGCCCAGATAGCTCAGTCGGTAGAGCAAAGGACTGAAAATCCTTGTGTCGGTGGTTCGATTCCACCTCTGGGCACCACTCTATTATTCTTTATTTTTCTAAGCAATAATCTCTATGTAAATGAGATCTTTTTATAAAGTATTATCCTTATTATTGATAATAAATTGTGGTGGAGGAGGCGGCTCATCCTCAGATTCGCCGCTCACACTTTCGCAAAATATTCCTCCCCAACCTCTTTTCAAAGACACTCCCATTAAATTGATTGATGCTGTTAGTTACTATTCTCAAGCATGCAATAAGCCCTCATTCCAATTTTTAATCCCAGTAAAAATTAATAATGATCATTACATGGATTTTATTGCGCATTTTTGGTGTGACTCTCTAACTCCTGCAGAGTTTGATGATCAGCCTGTTCAAGATGCTCTTGTAGCATATCTTAGCGATGGATTTGGAGGTTATCTCATAGACAACATTGAGGTCTTTGGATCGGTAAATCCGCAGTTAGGTGGTGCTAGTAGAAAATACTCAAGAGGCGATTTAAATGGTGATGGTAAAGATGACTTTGCTTTTGCCATGAACTGGGAAGATGGTAGGGCCTCTTATGATTATGAATCCATGATTGCAAATTATGCCCAGCCCTCAATATTAATGAGTCATGAGTCCGGCTATAGCATTCAGCGATTAGGCAACCCTGATTGGGGGCACTCTGTACAAGTGAAAGACAACATTGTTTTATTTGGTGGGCATAGCTCACAAGCCTTCAAGTTCGTTGACACAACATGGATTGATATATCTGAGCAATATTTGGATTTAAGTTTTGCAAGTTTTTTGGTTTATGACGATTACATAATTAATAGTGTGAGACGCAATGGACTTCAGGGATTAGAGCTAAGAGAAAACAATGAGACGATTTCTTCATTAATGATTGAAGAGAGCTTTAAAGTAAATTTTGAGAGCTGGAATAATCAAGGAACAGGAAAATATAATGAGCTCGGGGTTTATAACATTCGTGGAGAGAATTACTTCGATGGGATGACATCAGAAATGTGTCGTCAGGATGATCTGATCATTGCAACAATTAATGCTAGCAAACTTAGATCTGGAGAAATTATTGAAGGAGGCTTCTACTCAGAAACAGAAACTGATCCAGTGGTCCTTTTTGCTTTTTATGAAATTGTTAACAAAGAGCTGATTAAAAAGGAGTTGGAGATAATTGGAGAAGAAATCAATCATAACTTCAATTTTTTTGATTGCATTGATATTAATAATGACAATATGAGCGATATAGTTGCTCAAGTATTTAGTCAGCCTTGGAATGATCAAGATAACAATCAAGGCGTACCAGAAGTTTATATAAATTCAGGAGGCTTTTACTTTAATTTGGATACCTCAACCTGGCCTACGTTCAGTTTGAATGATGGTTCTCAAGGTTATCTATCTGATATTGATTCAAATGGCACTTTTGATTTGGTAATGTTTCCTCTTCAAGCCAACATAAGCGGTGAGATAGAAATATTTCTCACAAATAAAAATATAACAAATTAAGGCCGGCTTAACCAAAAACTACGGTCAATTAGAAACAATTGACATAGAATATGTCAATAGATAAGCTATAGCTATATTAATGATGAATTTAAAGTTAAATTAATACTATGGAAACAAATAATTTACATGATCTTGTAATACGTAACGGCAAGATTTTAGATGGATCAGGTAAAAGACCATTCTTTGGTGATATTGCTATTGATGGTGGAAAAATTACATCAGTTGGGAAGATTGAGAGCTCAGGCAAAGAAGAGTTCGATGCAAAAGGAAATTTGGTGACGCCTGGCTGGGTTGATATTCACACTCACTACGACGGACAGGTATCCTGGGATCCATATCTCACTCCTTCAAGCTGGCATGGTGTAACAACAGCTGTAATGGGAAATTGTGGAGTGGGCTTTGCTCCAGTTCGCCCAGGAGACGAAAACTTTCTGATTCAACTCATGGAGGGCGTTGAAGATATCCCAGGTTCAGCCTTGCATGAGGGAATTGATTGGGATTGGGAGACTTTTCCAGAATTTCTAGACGCCATTGATAAAAAAGAATTCGTCATGGATGTTGGATTTATGATGGGTCATGGGCCTTTAAGAAGTTATGTAATGGGTTATGAAAGATGTCAAAATCAAGTAGACGCATCTGAGGAAGAGATCAGCAAAATGTCAGAACTTGTCACTGAAGCTATAAAGGCTGGGGCTCTAGGATTTAGTACCTCCAGGACTGTTCTACATAGAGACATATATGGTAAATATGTACCTGGTACGGAAGCAAGTTCGGAAGAGATGCGAGCTCTTGCATTTGGAGTAGATAAAGCTGGAGAAGGAACTCTAGAAATAACATCTGATTGGCTTGATGAAGAGATGGAAATGTCTTGGATGAAGGAATATGTTAAAAAAAGTGATTGTGGATTAACCTTCCTGCAAACCAAAGGCGACGCAGTAAAAACAATTTTATTTTCTGAGGAGCACTTTCTCAAAGGTAAGAATATTCGACCCCAATTCCCAGGTAGAAATGTTGGTTTAATGTTTGGCTGGGAAACTTCAGTCAATCCATTCATGCAATTTCCTGCTTTCAAAGAAATAGCTGATCTACCCATGGATCAAAAATTCAAAATTTTAAAAGATCCCCTTTTTAAAGAAAAACTACTTAGCCAAGAACCAGACTTTGAGTCCGAAATAAGGACAAGACTTGCAGATAATCCTTCTAATAAAACCAGAGAAGAAATTGCTCAAGATGTAGCACTCCCCACAACTATAACCTCAAACTACAAAACTCAATTTATCCTCGGGACTCCTCCAAATTATGAACCCAAAGAAGAAGATAGCATTGCTGCTATAGCCTCAAGAAAAGATATTTCTGAGCTTGAGGTTATGTATGATGAGATGCTTCAAAATCAAGGCACCAATTTAATTTATGCTGCTTTCACACCATATGAAAAATATAAGCTGGATTTTGTTGAACAGGCCTATAGATTAAAGTCATCCGTTGCTGGGGGAAGCGATGGTGGCGCTCATTGCGGACTGATTTGTGACGCGAGCATGCCAACAACCAATATTTCACATTGGGGAAGAGACAGAGAGGCAGGCAGAAAGTTTCCATTAGAGATGTTGATCAAGAAACAAACTAAAGACACAGCTGAGACTTTTGGTTTATTTGATAGAGGCGAAATAAAATCTGGCATGTTAGCAGACATCAATATTATTGATTTTGATAAGTTGAATGTAAGTCATCCCACAATGATTCATGACCTTCCTTTAGGCGGAAGGCGCTTAGTACAAGATGCTACAGGCTATATTGCCACCATAAAAAATGGTCAAGTAGTTTCTGAAAACGGCAAAGCAAATGGATCACTGCCAGGAAAACTGATTAGAGGGAAACAAATTTGTGAAGTAAAGACAGGCATATCAGAAGTTTCATTGTTCGATAAGACCATTCGTCTTTTGGCCGTTAAAGTCTTAAGTTTGGTTTGGAGACTCACTGGAAAGTCTATGAAAACTACAATCGTTTCTGAGACCTAAGTCATCATGAAGCCAGTTTGCTTAGTTTTGGGTGCCGGTGCTGGCATCGGCGGAACTGTAGCAACAAAATTTGCTCAAGAAGGCTACCACTCGTGTTTATGCAGAAGGTCCGATCAGGATGGATTAGATAACCTGGTATCAAATATTGAAGAAAAAGGTGGCTCTGCTAGCGGATATCTCATTAATGCGATTGAAGAAAATGTTCTTGAAGAATTAATCATCAACATAGAAAAAGATGTGGGACCAATTGAGGTTCTTGTGTATAACCTTGGCGCTCAAACTGGAATGAAGTTACTCAATGAAACAACATTAAAAGAATTTGAGTGGGGCTGGAGAATGGCAGATTTGGGATTATTTAGAGTTGCAAAAGTCTTGATGCCCATCATGGAAGAAAGAGGCTCAGGGACATTCCTTGTTACTTCTGCTACTGCTGCCATGCGTGGAAATAAGAATCAGCACTCTCATGCTGCTGCAATGGGTGGCAGAAGAATGTTATGCCAAACTTTAAATGCTGAGTTTGCTCCAAAGGGAATTCATGTGGCACACATTGTAGTGGATGGAATGGTTGATGCTCCAGATACATTGGGGAAGATGCTTGGAGAGGAATTATTTCAACAACTCAGAGAGACAAAGGGTATGGAGCATGATGGCCTTGTTTTGCCTGAAAGCGTTGCTGAAACTTACTATTATTTATCCCAACAGCATCGATCGGCATGGAGTCACGAAGTGGATATTAGAGCTTTCTCAGATACAGCTTGGTGGAATAGTTAGTCTATTGCCTTAAAACCTGAAGCTTGCTCGACTTCCTCATTATTAAAGAATTTTTCCATCTGCTCTAGCAACCAAGAGCGCGCATCAGCTTGAGATAAGTCTAAGTGTTTTTCATTAATAAGAGTTGTTTGATATGATTTCCAAGATTCCCATGCTTCTTGAGATACAGTCTCCATTAATTCCTTGCCTTTAGGCCCAGGCATCGGCGGTACTGTCATGGCTGGTAAATCTTTTTGAAATTTTTTACAGAAAACAGTTGTGCTCATAATTCTTTAATTACCTTGCTAATGGGTTTTGGTAGTCCATATTCTTCTATTCTATCCTTTTTTATCCATTTATATGTTTGATTGGTTTTTATTTCCAGCTCTTTTGCCGAGCTATAGGTTTTTAAATTTATTTCCAGCTTTCTATGCGTAAGCTCATGATTAATTTTTTGATTAGCTGTTAGCTTAAAATTTTTGATGTGATTTTTTATAGATCCTGAGTGAAAAGGCAGCCAAAGATTTTTCCATATTGAATCAGTTTCATTCTTCATAAGTAATAAAGATTTCTTAGTTTGTATTAATGATAAATTCATAACTATTACTTTTTTTACTATAACAGCCTTATTTTTTTTAACTGATCTAACCTTAAATGCAGACAAGCATTGAGAACTGACCGGACACTTACTG
>CABXFU010000012.1 GCA_902511575.1 uncultured SAR86 cluster bacterium | reverse complement strand
ATTCCCTGAGGACCGAAGAATGTCAGCGTCTATTAAATTTCCCATGTGGTCTATTATTGACTTAATTTGAACTCTAAAATTACCTTGAATAATATCTGAGCGAGAAATTTCATAGTATCCTGCTGTCTCAACCTGTCTTTGCCACGCATTTAAATAGATGGTTTCAAAACTTTGCAAGGATGAGTTAGATTCTAAACGTCTCACGCTAAACTGAGATTCATCTTGAAGATTAACATCTTGAGAAACCATTGCAGCTTGTTGAGTGGCTTGCTGAATAAATTCCTTCCCATCAAGAGAACTGCCCTGCATATCAAACTCTCCATCGGCAAATTTTATATTCACGATAGCTTCTTTGTTAAATTCCCATGGTTGCTGAATAACAACGAAACTGATTCCAAAAATAACCACTCCATGGAACATTAAAGATGCAAGCATGGATTTTCTAAATCCCCATCTTTGAATTCTTTGTTTATAGATCAGTGGTTGCATTTTATATCGATTGGAGCAATGTTTTGATTGGATTTTTTCCCGTTTGAGCAAGAATCTCTCTTGCGCCTGTAGGGCTTGTGATATTAATTTCAGTCAAATAATTACCAATCATATCAATTCCTGCAAACAAAATGCCCTCATCCATAAGCACCTTACCAATCTCTAGACTGACTTTCAGTTGATCATCAGATAATTCACGAGCCTCACCTATGCCGCCAGCTGCAAGATTGCCTTTAAAGCTTCCTCCTTGAGGAATTCTTGCTAATGCAATAGGAAAAGGTTTCCCGTGAATGATGAGTATTCGATAATCCCCAGCATAGATTTCAGGCAAGAAATTTTGAACCATAACCATGGTTTGATAATGATTGGTGAGTGATTTAAAAATTTCTATATGATCTGTTGAACTTTCATCAAATTTATAAATTGACTCTCCTCCCATGCCATCAAGAGGCTTTAAAATAATAGTAGAGTATTTATTTTTAAACAATTTAAAGTCTTCCTCTTTGCAAATCACACTTGTATCAGGCATCCAATTAGAAAATTGGAGGGCAAAAATCTTTTCATTAAATTTCTTTAAAGCTGCAGGTCGATTAATCACATTAGCACCCTCAGATTCAGCCTGAGATAATAAATGCAAGGCATTCATATAGTCTTCATCTACTGGTGGGTCCTTTCTCATAAATATATAGTCAATGTCTTTTAGCCGTTTAATATCATCAACTCTCTCACTAATTTTCGGATGCTGATTGGGATCTCGAATTTCAACGCAGTTGGCAAAAGTTTGTTGGTCTTTATAAATTAAATCTTTCATCTCGCATTGAAGAATTTGGCCGCCCATCTCATAGACCTCTTGCATCCATACAATAGTTGTATCTTTTTTTGGATTGAGTTCATTTAGAGGGTCAGTAATAAATAGTGAGGAAGTCCCTTGCATTAGTATTCTCCAAATAAGCTATGGAACTTAGACAATCCAACTACAGGAGCTGTTTCTGCACGAAGGACATAATGGCCTATCTTCAGAGACCGCAGGCCCAATTCACTCATGGTCTCGCGCTCAGCTGATGAGTAACCCGATTCAGGTCCTGTGATAATACTAATACTTTTTAAACTCAAAATTTCATGATCTTTGATGAATTGATTAGCAATTGTATCAAGAACAAATAATCCCTCGAAATCTGAATTTAACTTTGTGCTTTGTAGACATTCTTTAAGGTCATCAAAATAATCAATAGCGGGGAAATGATTGCAGCCAGATTGCTCACAAGCGCTAACCATGGCTTCTTCCAACCGAAGATTTAATTTAGATAAATCTTTTTTTGCTAGTGATTGATCGAGATGATCTGGTTTATAGATAAGAATTGAGTTAACGCCCAATTCAATAAGCTTTTGCAATGAATAAATTAAATTCTCCTTTTTAATGTATGGGATGATTGCTTGATACGACTTTTGATAAGGATTTTGAACTAATAAAATATCGCCAACATGAAAAGATATATAAGCTTTATCAATCTCCCCAATGGTTCCGTTTGCCATAAAGCCGCAACCATCGAATAACTCCACAGGATCATTTGGTTTTAGCCTGAGCACCTTGGCAAGATGATGTATTTGTTTTATGTTGGTGCACTTATAACTTGGTGCAGATAGTTTGGGACAATAAATTCTTGGCTTTCTCATCAAATAATTATAATTGGTATTTTTTATAATGAGTCAAAGTCACATTATTCTTGTTAGACATGGGGAGGCATCTGCAGGATGGTCTGTGCATCCTGATCCAGGTTTAAGCGCACAGGGTCGTGAACAAGCTGAAAATTCTGGCAAGAGTTTAATTAATGAACTGTCATACTATCAACTGCTTTCTAGTCCAAAGAAAAGAGCCATTGAGACAATGGAAATAATGAACCAAGGAGATACAAACTCTTTTAAATTAGATCCTAGATTTATTGAAATACCCTCAGGCAATATTAATGCTGATAAAAAAAAAGAGTGGCTGGTAAATATTTTTACAACTCCAATTGAAGAGCTACCTGAAGCAGTCAAAAAATGGCGCAATGAATTAATAAACTGGCTTAAAGAGGTTGAGGGTAATTTTATTGTGACGACACACTTCATGGTGATCAATGCATTGGTGTCTCATATCACAAGCAATAATGCAATTTCATATTTTCATCCTGATTATGCGTCTAGGACGGAAATATTCATAAGAAATGGAGAATTAACTCAATTAATTCTTGGCGATGATAAAAAAACTGTAATTAATCTCTAAAATCAGTTGAGCAATTTTTAATCAGCTGTAGAATTTATATTTTGCAGAAAAAATCTCTACTTAATGACTAAAGCAGTCTCACAAAAACCTAAAAATAAATCTCTTAGTGAGCAAGTAAGAAAGGCCATGAAGAAATACTTTGCAACTCTTGGGGATACCAACCCAGCAAATGTTCATGAAATGGTTATGGCTGAGGTTGAGCCTGAACTCTTGAAGGCAGTCATGGAGTACACAAACAACAATCAATCTAAGGCTGCAAATGTTCTAGGATTAAATAGAGCTACCCTTAGGAAAAAATTATATCGATATAACATCATACAAAAATCATGAGCCTCATTACCCCAAAAACTGCCCTTATTAGCCTTTCAGATAAATCTAATTTAGACGAATTAATAAAGTTTTTGCTTGTTCAAAAAGTAAAAATTATTTCAACTGGAGGGACTTATAATGCCATCAAAAAAATTACAGATAAGGTCATAGAGGTTTCAGAATTTACGGGGTTTGAAGAAATGATGGATGGTCGCGTCAAAACTTTACATCCAAAAATTCATGCTGGTATTTTGGCCAGAAGAGAAACAGATTTGGAGATTTTGACTGAGCGAGGGTATGAGGTCATAGACATGGTCATTGTTAATCTTTACCCATTCCAAGAGACAGTCGCCTCGGGGTGTGAATTTGATGAGGCTATAGAAAAAATTGATATAGGCGGACCCACGATGATTAGGTCAGCAGCAAAAAACTTCAAAGACGTTGCAGTTATTTCTGACCCAGGTGACTACGGTCGCTTAATAAATGAATGGGAAAATCAAGGAGGTATCAGTTACGAGTTTAGAAAAGAGCTTTCGCAAAAAGTTTTTCAGCTCATGGCCGAATACAATTTCGCCATTGCAAATTATCTTAAAGACATCTCGTCCAACGCACATCAATATAACTTCAGCAAGAGTGAATCTCTAAGATATGGAGAAAATCCTCATCAAACTGCAGATTTGTTAACTTTTTCTAATTTAGAGCATAAAAATATTGCCAATGCAGATGTTCTTCAAGGCAAAGAACTCTCATACAATAATATTGTAGATGCTGATGCTGCCTGGGAATGTGTTAGAGCATTTGACGAACCAGCTTGTGTGATTGTAAAACATGCAAACCCTTGCGGAGTTGCTGAAGCAAACTCTATCTTTGATGCTTATGACCTAGCATTCAAAACTGATCCAACGTCTGCCTTTGGCGGCATTATTGCGTTTAACAGAGAGCTAGATAAAAAAACTGCTGAAGAAATTAATGCTCGTCAATTTGTTGAGGTTGTTCTCGCTACCAGTTTTGAAGAAGCTGCATTGGCGGAGCTGGCTAAAAAGAAAAATGTTCGAGTTTTATGCGTGGATTTAAAGCAAGATAATCCATATCCCGGCGTCATTAAAAAAGTGTCTGGGGGAGTATTAATTCAAAGCGATGACACCTTTATTGTTCCTAAAACAGACCTGCGGTGCGTTACTAAAAGACAGCCGACCGCTGAAGAAATAAATGATCTTATGTTTGCATGGAAGGTTGCTAAATTTGTTAAATCAAATGCTATCGTTTATGTCAAAAATAAACAGACTATTGGCATTGGTGCTGGTCAAATGAGTAGAGTTATTAGTGCTGAGATTGCGAATCTAAAAGCCAAAGAGGAAGGTTTAGAGGTCAAAGGTGCGGCAATGGCCTCAGATGCATTTTTTCCATTTAGGGATGGCATTGATAAAGCTGCTTCGAGCGAAATAGCAACAATTATTCAGCCTGGTGGATCGATTAGAGATGAGGAAGTAATTGCAGCGGCTGATGAAAATAACATTGCTATGGTCTTTACCGCAACGCGTCACTTTAGACATTAAATATGTACATTTTGGTTGTTGGATCAGGCGGCAGAGAACATGCCTTAGCTTGGAAATGTGCTCAAGATAAATCTGTATCAGAGGTTTTTGTTTGCCCAGGAAACGCAGGCACTGCTCTAGAAAATAAAGTATCTAATGTCGCTATTAATGTTGATGACTTTACAGCAGTTAAAGATTTTTGTGTTGAAAAGAATATTGCTCTTGTAATTGTTGGACCAGAACAGCCTCTTGTTGATGGGCTCGTAGATTACTTGCATTCTCATAATATTAGAACCTTTGGACCTTCTAGCGCTGCAGCTCAGTTAGAGGGCTCTAAAAAATTCTCAAAAGACTTTTTTATTAAATATGGTATTCCTACAGCCACTTATGCAGCCTTCGATAATTTTGATAATGCAAAAGAGTACTTAAAACAGATTCAATATCCAACAGTAGTAAAGGCAGATGGTTTAGCAGCAGGCAAGGGAGTGATTATTTGCCAAACTAAAAGTGAAGCTCTAGAAGCCTTAGTTAGTATTTTTAAAGACCAAGCATTTGGAGATGCTGGAACAAGTGTGGTTATTGAGGATTTCTTAGTCGGAGAAGAGGCAAGTTTTATTGCGGTGGTGAGTAAAGATAAGATTATCCCTCTTGCAACCAGCCAGGATCATAAAGCTGTGGGTGACGGTGATGTGGGATTAAATACTGGTGGCATGGGTGCATATTCACCTGCGCCAATAGTTGATGAAGAACTTCACCAAAAAATTATTGATGAGGTTATGAAACCAACCATGCGAGGTTTAATTATTGAGGATTCGCCCTATCTTGGGTTTTTGTATGCCGGACTTATGATAAATAATGGGGAATTAAAGGTACTAGAATTTAATTGCAGATTTGGAGATCCTGAAACTCAACCTATTCTGCTGAGATTAAAATCAAGTCTTGTTGAACTTTGTCTTGCAGCAATCGATGATAAGTTAAACGATTATCAAATTCAGTGGACTGATGAACATGCCTGCGGGGTGGTGATTGCGAGTCAAGGTTATCCAGAGGACTATACAAAAAATAATGAGGTAACATTTAAATCATCTGACATGGATGGAAAGAAACTATTCCATGCAGGTACAAAACTTCAAGATAATAAAGTTTTAACCTCAGGAGGCAGAGTTTTTTGTGCAACTGCTTTAGGTAAAGATCTGCAAGAAGCTCAATCAAAAGCGTATGATCTGGTAGAATCTGTATCCTTTAACGGAGCTTTTTGTCGAAAAGATATTGGAAATAAAGGAATGAAATGAATCTATTAGATAATTTTATAAACGAGTGTGACATTGCTTTGAAAACATTATCATTCAAAAAGAGTGGTACGGGCAGATCGTATCCAGCCAATGAAACCTCCTCCTCCCTCTCAAAAAAAGAGAAAAGTTTGTCAGCGCAACTAATGCGAGTAAATTTAGCTGGCGAAGTAGCAGCACAAGCCCTTTATAGAGGTCAAGCAATGGTCTGCAAAGATGCTGAGATAAAAAAACATCTTGTGCAAGCTGGAGAAGAAGAAACAGATCATTTAATTTGGTGCAAAAAACGTCTTGAGGAGTTAAACGGAAAACCATCAATCCTAAATCCTGTTTGGTATGCAGGATCATTTGCCATTGGTGCAATATTTGGAAGCTTTGGAGAAAAAACTAGTTTGGGATTTGTTGAAGAGACAGAAAAACAGGTAGTGAAACATCTTGAAAAACATTTGGATAAAGTTTCTAAGAACGATACTGAGACAATTGAAATTTTAAAGACTATGCGAGCTGATGAAGATGAGCATGCTCAAGAGGCGATAGAAAATGGAAGTGAATCATTGTCTGAGCCAACAAAAAAAGTTATGAGCTTCACTGCAAAGGTGATGACTTCATCAAGTGCTTATATTTAAAAAGAGCCCCTCATTAAGCTTTCTCCAATAAGAAATACTTTAATGTTGTTAAGTTTTAAATAATTAATATCTTCCCTAGATTTAATTCCTGATTCTGCAATAAAGACATTTTCTTGTTTGAATACATTTCTTAAGCGAACAGAATTATCTAGATCAACTTCAAATGTTTTTAAATTTCTGTTATTTATCCCTATCAAAGCATCTTCAAAATGCTCAACTCTGCGAAGCTCATTTTCATCATGTACCTCAATTAAGTAATCCAGCTCTAGCTGTTGAGCAACATTAATAAAATCGTCGATTTGTTGATTAGAAAGAATCGATGCAATCAATAAAACACAATCCGCGCCAATCAATTTAGATTCATAAATTTGGTATTCATCGATCATGAAATCTTTTCTTAAAATTGGTAAGGCAGTAATCTTCTTAACCTCTTTTAAATAATCAACGCTGCCCATAAAAAAATCTTCTTCGGTTAAAATTGATAATGCAGATGCTCCAAAAGCCTCATATTCAATTGCTTTTTTCACTGGATCAAATTCTTCTGCAATGACTCCTGCGCTTGGTGAAGCTTTTTTTATTTCTGCAATAATGGCTTCATCACTATTGGAGATATTTTCTTTAAATTTACTCTTAGGAAGATCTAAACTTTCTAGAGAAAGTTTTATTTGCTCCAAAGGTAATTCTGCCTTTTTGTGAACAAGGCCAGCTTTTGTATTTGCGACAATTTTTTCTAGAATACTCATCAACTATTGGATACTCGAACATATGAAGCTAATTTATCTGCAGCCATACCGTTATTCATTAGTTCAAACGAAAGCTCTATACCATTTGCAATTGAATCTACTTTTTTAGCTAGATATAAAGCTGCGCCAGCATTAAGAGCAATCATATCTTGAACAGCTGATTTATCACCTGAGAAGGCTTCTCTAATTAATTGCAAACTGTCATCTGGAGAGGTGGCTGAGATTTCAGGCAGTGTTCCAAGAGATAAACCAAAATCCTTTGGAGAAATTTCATATTCAGAAATAGTATTATCCTTTAGCTCTGCAATATATGTGGAGTCGGTGATAGTAATTTCATCTAAACCATCGAAACCATGAACAATAAGAACATGGTCCATAGATAAATTCTTTGCAACCGATGCAAAAGTTCTCACCAAATCTTTTTGGTAAACGCCTAGGATTTGCCTTTTTGCACCACATGGATTTGTATGAGGGCCTAGCAAATTAAACAAGGTTTTCTTTCCAATTTTTTGCCTTGCCGGCATCACATATTTCATTGACTCATGATGCAAAGGGGCAAACAAAAAAACAAAACCCACTCTCTTAAAAATATTTTCCAGCTTTGTTCGATCATGGGCTATGTCAGCTCCAGCGGCTAACAACAAATCTGCGCTACCAGACTTACTGGATACTGCCTTATTACCATGCTTGGTTACTGCGGCTCCTCCAGCAGCAGCCACAAAAGATGAAGCCGTAGAGCAATTAAAAGCATGAAGGCCTGAACCTCCTGTGCCACAAGTATCTATGTGATCTCCATCTCCTAATGGGTAAGTTAAAGATTTTTCTTTCATGACTCTAGCTGCAGCAGTAATCTCAGTTTCTTGAATCCCTTTTTCATTCAAGGCCAGCAAAAATGCTTCAATAGAGAGATCATCAACCTCTCCAGTCATGATTGATTCAATCGCAGACTGCATTGAATGGAAATCAAGGTCCTCTTTTCTTTCTAGCTGATTAATAAAATCTTGAATCATATATTTAAAAAATTATTAATTAATTGCATTCCATGATCAGTATCAATGGATTCAGGATGAAATTGAACACCATATATCGGTCTAGAGACATGCTCTACCCCCATAATAATTGAAGGATCATCAGCAATTGTAGAGATTACCTTTAAATCTTTTGGCAAACTGAAGCTATCAATAATGAGACTGTGATACCTCACCACTGAATATGGGTCAGGAATATTATTAAACAATCCTGAATTGGAATGATTGATATTAGATTTTTTGCCATGAAAAACTTCGGGAGCTTTAATAATCTTAGCTCCAAAGGCCGCACCAATTGACTGATGACCTAAGCAAACTCCTAATAATGGTACTTGAGATTCTTTAACAATCTCAATAGAAATTCCAGCCTCATTTGGTGTACAGGGACCTGGAGAAATAACAATTTTTTCAGGATTAAGAGAATTGATTTCAGCTATGGTTAATGCATCATTTCTTTTAACTAAAACCTCATGACCGCATTCTCCAATATAATGAACCAAGTTGTAGGTAAAAGAATCATAATTATCAATTACTAAAATCATGAGATCATCTCCATGGCGTCCATGAATACTTTAGATTTTTGCCTACATTCCAACCATTCATTTTCTGGCACAGAGTCAGCAACGACTCCAGCTCCAGCTCCTACATGGATCGTTTTGTCTTTAATTACAGCTGTTCTAATTGCTATGGCTGTATCCATGTTTCCATTCCACCCTATATATCCTATTGCCCCACCATAAATGCCTCTTGAGCTTGGTTCTAGCTCATGGATTATTTCCATCGCTCTTATTTTAGGCGCGCCGGATAATGTTCCAGCAGGCAATGCTGCTTTTAAAACATCAAAATAATTTAATCCTGATATCAATCTTCCCACCACATTCGATACTATATGCATTACATGAGAGTACCTTTCGACAATCATTTTAGCTGTTACCTTCACTGATCCGATTTCAGATACGCGCCCAACATCATTTCTGCCCAGATCAATAAGCATAAGATGCTCGGCTATTTCTTTTGGATCATTGAGTAATTCAGATTGATTGGATTTATCTTCTGCTAAATTTTTTCCTCTCTTTCGTGTACCTGCCATGGGTCTGAGTGTTACTTCTTGATTTTCTAGTCTTACTAAGATTTCTGGAGATGCACCTACAATCTGACATTCATCTAAATTTAAATAATACATGTATGGAGAAGGGTTCAACTCTCTTATTGCTTTGTATAAATCAAAGGGGTCAAGATCAAAATTTGCTGAAAAATCTTGAGCTAAAACAACCTGCATCACATCGCCTTCTGCGATGTAATTTTTTATGGTACTAACAGCAGCAAGATATTCTGCCTTTGTAAAATTTGAGTGAAATTCAAATGTGTTTGTTATCTCTTTAAAGTTATCAACCTCTAAAGATATTGGTTTAGAGATAAGGTTTTCAATTTCATCTAATTGTGAGCAAGCAAACTCATAAGTCATGCTTTGAAGACAGGCATTAAAAATAATTTGGGTTGAATTATTTAAATTATCAAAGACTATAAGCTTTTCAGCTTTAACTAACATGATATCGGGCATGTGCTCGGCAAATTTAGATCCCTTTTCAGGCAGCATGGCTATTTTAGCTTCTGCATATTGAGAGCTTTCATAGGCAAAAAAACCAACATAGCCCCCATGAAATCTTGGCAGGTGTTTTAAGTTTGGTGATAGATGTTGAGAAGTTATTTCTTGAATAGCTAACAAAGGATTTTCAGCTTTACATTTATTACTGACTCCATTTATTAATGTTTCAATTGTGTTGCCTGAAACTTTAATGGTATCAAGGCAGCCAAATCCAATAATTGAATACTGAGCCCATCTCTCTCCCCCTTCTACTGATTCTAATAAAAAATTATTTTTTTGATCTGATATTTTTGAATACAAAGATAGAGGCGTATCATCAGGAGCTGAAACTGTTCTACTAATAGGAAGAACCGTAAAATTAGCATCTTTAAAGTTGTTATATTCTTCTTTTGTAATCATTAGATTTATTTTTAAAGATTGATTTTATCGCCTTCAGAAATTTGATTCTTAGAGAACCACCCCTGATTCACTTCAACAGCCATTCTGGCCTTTTTCGAAGAGCAAATAGACTCCTCTGAAAAGGGGACCATATCATAAATCTCTAAAACTCTACCATCGGTTGAGAGATAGGCAACGCTTAAAGGAATTGAGGTATTTTTCATCCACATACATTGCTTTTTACTTAGTGGCCAAATGAAAATCATTCCATGATTTTTTTCAAGAGACTCCTGAAACATTAAGCCTTTGCTGCGAGATTCATTGGTATTTGCAACTATCAAAGAGAGCTTAGCTAGCTTTCCCTCAAAAGTCGCTTCTATATTCCCATATGAGTAGGTAGAAAGAATGATTAAGCTTAAGCTAAGAAATTTTTTGACGGAAACTCTGAATAGTTTCTTCATAATCTGGTGATCCAAAAATTGCTGATCCTGCAACAAATACATTAGCTCCAGCCTCAGAGACACTAGCAATAGTATCAAGATTAATGCCCCCATCAACCTCTAAATAGATCAGTTTATCTTGGAGATCAATCATCGCTTTAACGTCTTGTATTTTTTTTAATGTGCTTGGAATGAATTTCTGTCCACCAAATCCTGGGTTTACACTCATTAATAAAACTAAATCGATGTCCTGAATAATATTATCTAAAACAGATACTGAGGTGGCTGGATTTAATGCAATGCCAACTTTGCAGCCAAGGCTTTTAATTAAATCTATAGTTCTTGCAACATGTTTAGTGGCTTCAGGATGAAAACTAATTAAGTCTGCACCCGCATTAGCAAAACTTTTTGCAATTTCATCAACCGGCTCAACCATTAAATGAACGTCAATAAAGTTTTTAATGCCGTCATCTCTTAGAGATTTACACACCATAGGGCCAATAGTTAAGTTTGGTACATAATGATTATCCATAACATCAAAATGAATCCAATCGGCTCCAGCATGCATAACGGAGTTTACTTCTTCTCCCAAGCGTGCAAAGTTTGCAGATAGGATAGATGGCGCAATGAGTGATTGATTTTCCATAATTAATTAATTTTCTTCTTTTAGTGATGCCCTTGCAAGTTCTAACCTCTCAATAGTTCCAATATCTATCCACAATGAGGTATCTTGATGAGCGGTAATTTTTTGTGCTTTGATTAGAGGCCTCATTATCGTATTCCAAATATCAAATGGAAAATCTAAGTTTAAATACTCTTTCAAAATTACAGGATTGATTAATGAGATACCTGACCAAGTCAAATCATTTGCCTTCTCATTAATAATTACTGAACTGCCTAGCAAAGAGAAATCTCCATCTTGATTATGATTTGGATTTGAAATACCAATTAAATGTGCTGCATCAGTTGAACTGGGCAGTTTGGATAGATCAATTTCAGAAAAAATATCTGCATTACATAATATAAATGGATCATCTCCTAGGTGATCAATAGCATTAACCAAGGCACCACCAGTCCCATAAGGGTATGGCTCCTCAATAAAACAGATATTTTGATGGTGTGGATGATTTTTTAAGGATTCTTTTATTTGTTCACCCAAGTATGAAATATTTATAACAAAATCATTGATGCCGAGATTTAATAATCTATTAATCTGATCTTCAATTAAGGAAGATGATCCAACTTTTAGTAGGGGTTTAGGGATTTTTAAGGTTAAAGGCTGAAGTCTTTTTCCTTCTCCAGCTGCCAGAATCATTGCTTTCATATTATTGAGAGTTTGTTTTTTAATTTTGGTTGAATTTTTTCTATTAGATATTCTTTACAAGTCCAATTATCAGGAACAATGGAAATTAGATTTTTTAAAATTAAAGGCATATCCATTAGACGAAAATCTTTATCTTCATGAAGGTAAAGTCTTGATAAAACCCCCAAAATCCTTAAATTTCTTTGCACGCCTCCCCATCTAAAAAGTTCAAATGGATCAATCGAGCTATCAATAAAAGATGATTTCTCTTGATAATATTTCAGGGCCTGGTTTATTGCATCATGATCAGCCAAGCTATAATGATCCAGTAAAATTCCAGCCAAATCTATACCAATTGGTCCTCTAGATAAATCTTGGAAATCTATTACAAAAATTTCATTTCTCTCCGATAAAATTAAATTTCTTCTTTCAAAATCAAAGTGGCAATTAACATGTGGCTGAGCTGATAATTCGGACGAAGCTTTTTCTATTAATTTTTCTATTGAGGAATCAGCCTCTACATCTAAAAACTCGTTACAAAAAATCTTATTAAATAACATCATTTGATTTATAAGATCAGCACTTTCTAATGATGGAATATTTAAATTTGGGATGGCCTGAATTTCTACTAATAAGTCTAAACACTTTAGAGTCAATTCCTTGGAGTCATTTCTATCTTCGACTTCCAATAGACTCAGATCTCCAAGATCGTCTTGAATGGTAATGCCCAATTCAGGAAAGCTATCTAATACTTTGGAAGAATTAATTTGATGCTCTGAAAAAATATTTGCAATTTTAATAAATTGAGCATGGCTCCCCTTTTGCGGATCTAAATAACACAAGATAAAGCTGGCATTCTGCCTAGTGAGTCGCCAATATTCTCTTCCGCTTGCTTCAGTTTTTAAGGCTATGGCTTGATGAGATGGGTAACCACATCTTTCGCCAAGCTCTAAAATATCTTTTTCGTTCAAACTAGCTATTTTTTATTTCATCTGGCAAAGGTGTTTCATCGGGTAAAAAGAAATCAAGCGCCAACTGATCAAAGGGAACGTCAGCGTAATTACTAAAATCTTTTACCCCAGCATCATGCAAGACCAAATCATCTATACAAAAATTGCCAGAAAAATCTTCTGAGTTTTTATTAAAAATTTCGTACGCTGCATCGGCCATAATTTCAGGTTTTCTTGAAATATTCATTAACTCCTCACCGCCTAAAATATTTTTTACCGCTGCCGTTGCAATTGCAGTTCTAGGCCACAAACCGTTAACCGCTATACCGTCTGGTTTTAATTCTTCTGCCATGCCCAAAACACACATACTCATTGTAAATTTTGCCATTGTGTATGCTAGATGAGGACCAAACCATTTAGGCTTCATGTCTAGAGGTGGGGCTAGATTTAATATATGGGCATTATTAGATTGTTTTAGATGGGGAATGCAATATTTGCTTACAAGATATGTTCCCCTACCATTAATTTGGTGCATTAAATCATATCTTTTCATATCTGTGTCTGGGGTAGTGGTCAATGAAATGGCAGATGCATTATTCACACAAATATCAATACCGCCAAAATGGCTAACGGTTTGCTCAACCGCGTCCCTGACATTAACTTCATCACGCACATCAAGAATAATTGGCAATGCTTCTCCACCCGCTGCCACAATCTCGTCTGCTGCAGTGTATATAGTGCCAGCAAGTTTTGGATGAGGTTCTGCTGTTTTTGCGGCCAATACAACCTTTGCGCCATCTTGCGCAGCTCTTTTGCCTATTTCAAGACCTATTCCCCTGCTGCCGCCAGTAATAAATAATACTCTACCTTTTAAACTCATTTTATGTCTCCAACTTTTATAATAATTATTGGTTGATGTTGCATTTTTATACTGGTTGATGCAAGTTAAGGGATTATTATAAGCTTTAGAAGTGAGGACGACCATGAATGTAGATTTTATTTTTGACTTTGCAAGTCCAAATGCCTACCTATGTCATAAAGCAATTCAAAACCTTGAAACAACACATGATATAAAATTTAACTATGTGCCCTGCCTTCTTGGAGGAATCATGAAGCTATCTAACAATCAGCCGCCTATGATCACCTTGGCTGAAATTCCTAATAAAATGAAATATGAATTTGATACTGCTTTCAATAGATTTATGAGAGAACACGGCATCACAAAGTTTAAAATGAATGAACATTTTCCTGTCAATACTATCTCACTTATCAGAGGCGCAATAGTTGCCCAAAAAAATGATTTTTTTGATTCTTATGTTGAAATTGTTTTAAGTGGGCTGTGGGAACAATCTCTTAAACTTGACTCCCCCGAGGCTCTTCATGCGCTATTAACAGAGCATGATTGTCATGCTGATGTTGTCATTGAGGGCATTGCAAAAGATGAGATTAAAGAAGAATTAATTGCCAATACTAGTGAGGCTGCTAAGAAGGGAGCTTTTGGAATTCCAACGTTTTTCGTAAAAGATGAGATGTTTTATGGAAAAGACACCTTGAGAGAACTCAAAGAAATGGCTTCTTGAAGCTTTAATTGTTGAAATTTAAAGGACCAAAACATAACTCTACCAAGAAGTTTGTATTTCTCCTGGGTTTATTTTCAGTTATGCAAGCAAGCGCAGCCTCACTTGATCAATTAAACTCACTAACGCAGGAGCAATTTCAAGGTTGCGCTAATGCAGCTTATCCAAAACTAATTAATAACTATGCATCTGATTCTATTGATGCTGGAACAATAGATATTCAATCAAACGGAGATATTTCACTTGATAATAATGTGTTGATTACCTTAAATGATGGGCAAATTCAGGCCTCTAGCGCTACTTATCTTCAAAATCAGAACGTTATTAAAGATATTAAGAATGGGGATATTTATCATTCTAATAATTATTTTAAATTTTTAAGCGGCTCTCTAGCAAAAGATTCTGGCGAGTTAGAACTTGATCATGGAAAAGCTTACTTAAGAGATAGAAATTTATTAATTGATTATCAATCCTTGACTGGTAATTTAGGCCAAAACCTTATATTTAAAAATGCTAGTCTTAGCTCTTGCAATGATGTCTCAGTGGGCTGGGAAATCAAAGCTGAGTCTATCAATATAAATGAAGAGACAGATCGTGGGTACATTGAGGATCTAAGTCTAAAAGTGCTTGATAGAACAATTTTAAAACTCCCTTATTTGCCCTTCCCTGCAACAACCAAGAGGTTAAGTGGCTTCCTAGAACCTGAACTAAGCCTTACATCTGATGGAGCTGATCTTTTTGTACCTTACTTTTGGGTGCTATCTGATACCTCTGATCTCACGATTGCTCCAAGAGCTCTAAAAGATAGAGGTATAGGTTTTGAAGGAAATTATAGATATTTAACTAAATCAAATTCAGGTGCAGTAAATTATTTAGATTTGCTATTTTTTCCAAAAGATAAAGAATTCAAAAAAGATCATGATCGAGATGACAATGAAAGATGGGCATTTCGAATAAAAGAAAATAGAAGCTTTACCAATATTGAAACTTCTATTGATTGGGCTAAATCATCTGACTCAATGGTATTGCTTGATTTACCTTCTAGTCTGACAAACATAGCCAATCAAAGAGATCATTATCTGACGCAATCTGTATCAATGAGTATGCTGGTTAACAATTTGTCACTTAGCATTATGAGAGAAGGTTTTCAAAGCTTAAATCCATTTATAACTAATGGGTATATTAAAAAGCCCGAATTAAATCTGGAGTATAAACAATATGGCTCTTCATTTTCATATTTTGCTAGAGCAAATTATGCAAACTTTGATATTAATAATAATCAGCATTTACCTTTTAATAACCATAGAATTCATCAGAGTGGAAAAAGGTTCATCACAGAAATTGGAGCAGAAACTCTTCATGGCTTTCAGTATTTTGACGTATCAATAGATGGATTATTTTTACATAAAAAATATAACCTTGATGATAAAGAGATAAATACCCAATCTACTTCAATCCCTTCAATTAAAATCAAAATTTCATCTTTATTAAGAAGCTCATCTATAGGTAGCTTCTCATTGCTGATGCCTGAGTTTATATATCAAAAAACAAATTATAAAGATCAATCCATGGATCCTATTTTTGACCTTCACCAACGCAATCTTGGAAACTTTAATAGACTTAATGCAAGATATTTTTTTGGTAAAGATAGAATGCCTGATACTGAGTTTTTACTTGCAAGATTAAAGTGGCAAAAAAGAATAAAAAATAACTCAGCAATAAATTTCCAGATAATCAAAAAAAATGAATTGAAAGAAAGTCAGGTCATTAATTCGATGTTGGACAAGCCCATTGGAAAAGATAGCCAAATTGGCACGCATCTATCATTTGAAAATCAGACTCTTCGAGCATTTGTTAAGGCTAACTACTCCCAGAAAAGAAATACACTCAATTTTGGTCAAACAGGAGTAGACATTCAGCTTCCGGAAACACGTTTAACATTTTCAAGAAACTTTCAAAGCAATATTCCTCTATTGCATACTGTAAGTGAAATAGACTATGCAGAATTTTCAATTGAAAGAATAATGCATGGAGGCTATAAATTCATTGGTGGAATAAGCAAGGATTTAGATTCAAAGAAAAATTTAGAGAGTTATTTTGGTTTTGGATATGAGAACTGCTGTATAGCCTTTAAAATTTATGCATCAGATAAAAGATTGTCTAAATATAATCTTCTTAATTTTAAGTCTATGCAATTTGATGATGCAAGTTGGGATAAAATGATTTCTATCGAAAACAAAAGTAGAATAAATTTTGAGTTTGAGCTCAAGGGACTGACGGGAGGAAACAAAAGGATTAATCAGTTTTTCTCTAATGCTTTTTCGAACCTTTGATGAAATAAAGTGTCTTAGCTAGTAGAAAATATTCTTTTTGTTCAATACCTGTGCAAACATTTAATTAAGTACAATAATGATTATGAAAAAAAATATATACATAGCCCTGACGATCCTGCTGACTCTTCCAGTGAGCGCCAAAATTGAAGTTTTGGATAGGGTTGCAATTATTGTAGGGGAAGGAGTTGTCCTCGAATCACAAGTTAATAACATGCTTGAAAATATTAAAACAAGATATCAAGAGCAAGGTGCTCCAATGCCACCTCAAGAGGTGATGTTAGAACAAGTGCAAGAGCGACTAATTATTGAAGAACTGCAATTACAAATGGGAAGACAGGCTGGAATTAGAGTTGGTGATGGAGAATTAAATCAAGCATTTGAAAATATTGCGCAAAGTAATGGATTGTCTCTTGAAAGATTTATTGAAACGCTTGAAGCAGAGGGTGAATCTTATGAGGAACTAAGATCACAAGTCAGAAAAGAGATGATTATTCAGAGAGTTCAAAGAGGTAAAGTGGGAAGAGAGGTGGATATTACTGAACAAGAATTAGATGGCTTCTTAGCTACTGAAGGGGCTGTTAAAGAGCTATCTCCTGAATTATTTGTGCGTCAAATTCTTGTTTCAGATCAAAACAAAGCTAACTCATTACTAATGGACATAGAGAATGGTGCTGATTTTGCAAATCTAGCGAAAGAAAATTCGACAAGCAGCAATGCCTCATCTGGCGGTGAAATGGGTTGGAGAAATCTTGCTGATCTGCCAAGTCTATTTGCAGATGCTCTTAAAAATAAGAAAAAAGGATACATCTCTCCTCCATTAAAGGGTGGCTCAGGTTACTTCATACTAAAACTTGAAGATAAACGAGGAGATCTTGTCCGTTTTGAAGATCAATGGAATGTCCGCCATATATTAATGATGACAACAAAACTAAGAGACGAAACTTTTACAAAAAAAGAACTAGAAGAAGTGAGAGCAAGGGTTGTAAGTGGAGAGGATTTTAGTTTGTTAGCTAAAGAATATTCTGAAGATCCAGGTTCAGCTAGCCGAGGTGGTGATTTGGATTGGCTTAGCCTAGGTAAAACTGCTCCAGCTTTTGAAAAAATGATGATTGAATCTCCAGTCAATGAAATCTCCCCTGTTTTTGAATCCGAATTTGGCTTTCATTTTCTTCAGGTACTCGAGACTAGAACGGAAGACTTAACTGAAGAAGTTATTAAAGACAGAGCCTATGGTATTTTGTTTGCAAGAAAATTTGATGAAGAACTAGAAAATTCTCTTCGTACTACAAGAGCTGAAGCATTTATAGAATTTAAAGAGCTAGATTGAAGCGACTCCTCTACTCTCATGGTGAGCCAGCAGGAATAGGTATTGATTTAATTCTTTACCTATCAAAATCAAAATTCTGGCAAGGCATGGAGTCCCCTCTAGTCTGTATTGTTGATATAGATTTATTAGAATCAAGGTCTAAGATTCTAAACCTAAATATCAATTTTACTGAAATTCAAAGCTTGAAAGCAGCAAAGGCAAATAGACTAGGTACAGTGCAATTCATTCAAGCTGGAAAATGCAAAGATTTATCACCTGGCACTCTAAACCCAAAAAATTCAAAATATATTTTAGATAATCTCAATTTTGGAATTGCGCAGAGCCTAAAAAATAAAAAAGTTGGCTTGGTCACAGGGCCAATCCAAAAAAGCAATATTATTGATGGAGGATTTAAAAGTTTCCAAGGTCATACCGAGTGGATTAAAAAGAAAACACGGTCCAATCATGTGGTCATGCTTCTCTCTTCAAAAAAAATTAAAGTTGCGCTTGCGACCACTCATATTCCATTAACAGAAGTTCCAAAAAATATTAAGAAATCAAAATTGGTTGAGATAATCAAAATCTTGCATTTGGGCTTAAAAACAAAATTTAAAATTAAGCATCCAGCAATAACTGTACTTGGATTAAACCCTCATGCTGGTGAGGATGGAAAAATTGGGGCAGAAGAGATCAAAATAATTAATCCAGCAGTTCAAATTTGCAGAGATATAGGTATAAATGCGTCATATGCAATTTCAGCTGATACAGCCTTTAATAAAAAAAAATTAAATACAACTGATGCATACCTTGCAATGTATCATGATCAAGCCCTACCAGTTTTAAAAGCCTTAAGTTTTGGCGAAGCGGTAAATATCACACTAGGAACATCAATTGTAAGAACATCTGTAGATCACGGAACAGCATTAGATATTGCTGGAAAAATGAAGCCAAATCTTGGATCAATCAAAGAGGCAATTAAATCAGCAGAAATTCAGCTTTGATGAATGATAGAGCACATAGACGAAGGTTGGGTCAAAACTATTTGATTGATCCAGTTATTTTATTTGAAATAGAAAGAGCAATCAGCCCTCAAAAAAATAATATTTTTTTCGAGATTGGCCCTGGAACAGGAGCCCTAACCGATCACTTGATGGGTCACAATAGAAAAATAATAGCTATGGATCTTGATCAAAAAAATATCATCGCCCTCTCAGAAAGATTCACAAAAACTGAGCATGAATTTATTCACGGTGACGTGCTAAAAGAGCCTCTAGAATTTTTACACAAAACCAAGCATAGAGTCGTTGGGAATCTTCCATACAATATTTCTACACAAATAATTCTTAAGTTAATCAATTACTTGAATGGAATTGAAGATATGCATTTTTTAGTCCAAAAGGAAGTGGCGCAAAGGATCTGTGCTTCAAATCATTATGGGGATTGGGGCAGGCTTGGGGTAAAAATTGCTGCATTGTTTGAAACAGCTATTTTGTTTGATGTCCCCCCTGAATCCTTTGATATTAGACCCAAAGTTCAATCGTCATTTATCAGGCTCATCCCACGAGCTAATCCAATGATTGCTCTAAATGAATTTTTAGGGTTTTCAAATTTAGTTGACCTATCTTTTGCTAATAAAAGAAAAGGAATTAAAAATAATCTTAAAAAATTAGAAATTGATTTTGAAAAGCTGAAGATTAATCCCCTTGCAAGAGCAGAGGAATTATCTATTGACGATTTTATTTCAGTTTTTCAAACCATAGATATATAGATGAGCACATATGTAATTGGGGATGTACACGGCTGTTTTGATCAGTTGATTAACTTATTAGATAAAATTGATTACGACTCCCAAAAGGACAAAATTATCCTAACGGGAGATCTAGTGAACAGAGGCCCGGAATCTCTTGCGGTTTTAAATTACTGCATGGCAGATAAAAATATTACCTCTGTATTGGGTAATCATGATCTCTATTTACTTTACTTGATGAGCATCAATCAAGGTAAAGGTGAGTTAAAGCCAGTGGTTGATGCGGAAAATAATATGCAAATATTTGAATGGCTTATCAAACGCCCTTTGCTCATTCAAATTTCTGATCAATCTAATCAAAATAAATTTGCTATTACGCATGCGGGGATTCCTGAAATTTGGCCTATAGAAAAAGCATGTGAACTGGCAGAAGAAGTTTCAATGGCGCTGACTGAAAATGCATCTAAAATACTCCGGACCATGTGGGGAGATGATCCAAATACCTGGAATGAATCGTTGGAAGGCAATGATAGGTATCGAGTTATTATTAACTATTTAACTAGAATGAGATTTCTGGGCAATGCCGCAAGTCTGGACTTAAAGAATACAAGTGCAAAAGCCCGAGAAGGTTTTAAACCTTGGTTTAATTATGATTCTGAATCCTATCAAAGAATGAACCAATATTATGTATTTGGTCATTGGGCATCTTTAACTGGTCAAACCAATAACCCTCACTTTATTGGTTTAGATACTGGGTGCGTTTGGAAAGACAGGCTTACAGCCCTAAGGATTGATGATTTAGAAAAAATTTCGGTACAGTATTAGCATGAAAATTTTTCAAGTTGGCGGGTCAGTAAGAGACGAGTTGCTTGGGGCTGAACCCAAGGATCGTGATTGGGTTGTAGTAAATTCCAACCCTGAAGAAATGGTAGCAAATGGTTTCAAACCAATAGGTAAAGATTTTCCAGTTTTTTTACATCCAGAAACTAATGAGGAATATGCCTTGGCTAGAACTGAAAGAAAGTCTGGTGTTGGTTATAAAGGTTTTGAATTTTATTTTGATTCAAGCGTCACTCTTGAAGACGATTTAAAGCGAAGAGATTTCACAATTAATTCAATAGCCAAAGATGAGAATGGGAATATCATTGATCCTTTTGCAGGAAGGCTAGATTTACAGAACAAGAAATTCAAACACACCTCACCTGCTTTTGAAGAAGACCCTCTTAGAGTCCTACGGTTTGCAAGATTCAAAGCATATGAACGACTCCATGACTTTAATCTTCATGAGGAAACAGAGGTTTATTTTGAAAAGATTGTTGCTTCGAACGAATTGAAAGACCTGTCACGGGAAAGAGTTTGGATGGAAACTAAAAAAGCTCTTGAAAACAAGTTTAGTAATGAATTTTTTAAGGCTGTACTTGATTATCATTTTACCGATCCATGGTTTGTTGGCCTGAAGAGTATTTCTTGTGATGGAGATTTACCAGAACTTAAATGGGCTGATATGCAAAGAATAAATAACTTTAAGTTGTGTGCATTATTGCCAATCCCTAACTCATTTCTAAGAATACAGGAATCTTTAAATCTAGTGATGGATTTGATTGCCTGTGAGAACAAATCAGAAAAATTGAAATTACTTGAAAAGATAAACGTGCATCGTAATTATGAAATATTGATGCACTTCAAACAATATGATTCTTTGGAGGAGCATTGGAGCTACTTAGAGAAAATATTTAAATTGGTGATGACAATAGACTTTTCAGTATTGGCAAGTGTTGAGGCATCTAAAGTTTCGCATCAAAAACAATTGCTTTATTATGAAGCCTTACAAGAGAGCATATGAACAAAACAATTCTTATTACTGGAGCAGCAAAAAGGATAGGCAAAGAGATGTCCTTATCATTTTTCAATAAAGGTTGGGATATTGTGATTCACTACAATGGCTCAAAAGAAGAGGCTGAAGCTCTGGCAGATAAAATGAATTCTGAGAGAAGCAATAGCGCAATGATTGCTCAAGCAAATCTTGACAATGCTGATGAAGTTACAAAATTAGTTGATAAAACACTTTCAAAAAATTCTCGTATTGATGCATTGATTAACAATGCCTCAACCTTCTACCCTACCCCAATTGGAACCTTCTCTGAAGAAAGTTGGAATGCTCTCATGGGAAGTAATTTAAAAGCGCCGCTCTTTTTAATTCAGGCATTTCATAAAGAGCTAGAAAAAAATAAAGGTTTTATTATTAACATCACTGATATTAATGTTGATAAAGCTTTGGTCAATCATTCAATTTATCTTGCTGCCAAGTCTGGGTTACAAACTCTCACAAAATCCCTAGCAAAAGAATTAGCTCCCAGCATTAGAGTCAATGCAATAGCTCCCGGCGCCATCCTAGAGCCACCCAATGTAGAATGGACAACAGAGCAGAAAAATAACATTATTAATGCTGTTCCAATGAAGAGAATGGGAACTGAAAAAGATATTGTAGATGCCGCAATATATTTATCTGAAGCAGAATATGTGACGGGTCAGATATTAAATATAGATGGAGGAAAATCTCTCTAATGAATGACTCTAATTCAAATAATCCAGATGGTAATGTAATTTTTTCAGGAACTAAGGAAGTTGCCGAGAACCTTAAGTTTAACGAAGCAGGCTTGCAAGAATGGTTTGGAGACAGCATTTCCTCATCAGGAAAAATTTTAAAGATTGCGCAATTTAAAGGCGGCCAATCAAATCCAACATACAAAATTACTACTGAAAAACAGCAATTTGTTCTGCGCAGAAAACCACCGGGTATCTTATTGCCATCTGCCCATGCTGTAGATAGAGAATACAAGGTGATGACTGCTCTTCAACAAACCGAAGTTCCAGTGCCAAAAACTTATGGACTGTGTGAAGATGAAGACGTAATAGGAACTCCGTTTTTTGTAATGGATTTTCTCGATGGCAATATTTACTGGGACTTGTTATTAGGTGATAAATCGCCAGCTGAAAGATCTGATATTTATGCAAGTAAAAATAATGTAATTGCTCAACTTCACATGGTTGATTATGAATCAGTGGGATTATCTGATTATGGTAAACCTGGTAATTATATTGCAAGACAGGTTTCCAGATGGACCAAACAATACATAGCTTCAGAAACTCAGGACATCCCTGCAATGAACAAGCTGATAGATTGGCTGCCGTCGAATATTCCTGATGAAGATGAGACATCAATTGTGCATGGAGATTATCGACTAGATAACATGGTTTTTAACGCAGCGAATAATGTTATGGGCGTTTTAGATTGGGAGCTTTCAACACTGGGACACCCTATTGCTGACTTTAATTATCATTGTATTAGCTGGAGAAATATTCCTGATCTAGCCAATGAAAAATTCTGCAATGAAAATGGCATTCCAACTGAAAAAGAATACAGAAATATGTATTCTGAGATTACTGGTAAAAACCTTGATGAACATTGGGAGTTTTATACTATCTTTAACATCTTTAAACTTGCTGGAATATTGCAGGGAATCTTGGGAAGGGTTAGAGATGGAACTGCTGCAAGTAAGCATGCTGAAGATCGAGGCAATCAAGTGGCTCCTCTGGCTGAAGCAGCCTGGGACCTAGTAGAAAAGAACTATAAATAAACTCATAATAATTCTTCGAGCGGCTCAGAAACAAAACGATATTTAGCTATCTCATCGCTCTCAAAAAGTATCTCCTCATCATCGTTAAGCTGCAATACAATATCTATATCAAGGGTTCTCGATGAAAATTTTTGAGCATTTCGATCTCTACCAGAGCTATCTTCAATAGCTTTTAGCTTCTTGTTAAGATTGTCAAAGGTAAGAGAAGATATCCCAGAAAAAATAAGATTCAAAAAATCATCACCATCAAAGCCCTCTGCTTGAGTTTTGTATACTGATGAGCACTCTGTTTCAGTAAGAATTTTATTCAATGCAGAAAGAGCCATCTCAAGATTTGATTCCGGATTAATATTACTTCCAAGGGAAAGATAGTACTTCATTATCTATGAATAATAACCCCGACATCCTCGGCATGCCTCAATGCACCTGGCTTAGAAACCCTTAGCTTAAGTGAATTAACTTTATATTTATTCTTTACGAGCTCGGCAATGCTTTCTGCCAAAGTTTCTTGCAGTTGAAATTCAGATTCTTCAACAAACTTAATAATTCCTTTGGTAATTTTTTTGTAATCAATAGTATCTTCAATAGCATCTGTTTTTGCAGCTCTCTTACAATCGAATGCCATCTCTAAATCAATGCTTACTTCTTGGCGAACCTCTCGCTCCCAACCAAATATTCCTATAATGGCTTGAACTCTGAGATCTTTAATATAAATGATATCTTGCATTCTATTTCATCCCTAAAGGCCATCGCGGTCTTGCATGCGATTGCAACTGATGTGTTGCCTCATCGGTCTTCAGGCTTCCTAGATATGCAATCATTGCAGCATTGTCTGTGCAATGGGCAATTGGTGGATATAGCACTTTAATATTAAATGATTTCTGAAGAGTAGAAATTTTTTCTCTGAGCAATTTGTTTGCTGCTACTCCTCCAGCCAAAATAATTCCTTCTCTACCTGTGTCCTTTAAAGCTTTAGATATTTTTTTGACTAATACCTCTGTAGCTGCATATTGAAAAGATGCGCAGATATCCGCCTGATCTTGCTCAGTGATTTCATTTAGATTTTGAACAGCGTAAAGCACTGAGGTCTTTAAACCACTAAAACTAAAATCATAATCATCGCTATGAAGCATTGGCTGAGGGAACTTAAATTTTTTAGGATCACCTCGTTGAGCCATCTTTTCTATCTCGGGACCACCTGGATAACCTAGACCAATCAGCTTGGCCACTTTGTCAAAGGCTTCTCCAACAGCATCATCCCTAGACTGACCTAGAATCTCATAATTATTTAAGCCCTTTACATCAATAATTAGTGAATGGCCTCCAGATACTAGAAGGGTTAAGAAAGGAAACTCTAGTTTTTCTCCACTAAGAAAAGGAGCCATTAAATGACCCTCAAGATGATTAATCGGAATTAATGGTTTATTAAGAGCAAGCGCTAGACCTTGAGCAAAATTTTCACCAATTAACAATGTTCCCAATAATCCAGGACCTGCTGTATATGCTATTTGATCAATGTTACTGGAATCTATATCTCCCAGAGCTTTTTTGTATATATGAGTTATTTTTTGGCAATGATCCCTAGAAGCAAGTTCTGGTATAACACCACCATACTCTCCATGAAGCTCTATCTGAGAAAAAACTGCCTCACCAATTAACCCTTTATTAGAATCATAAAGGGCTATCGCGGTTTCATCGCATGATGTTTCAATACCTAAAGTAATCATAAAAAAGTTTTTGCATTCACTCCATAAAAAGAATAAACTACCCAGCAATTATGCCTTCTATAATAATAAAAGATACAGAATACTTCGACGTTGGTCTAAGAAAATTTAAGCGTGCTTGTGAAAAAGCTGCGATCGTTCCAGAGATCCGCGCTAGAGAATTCTATGAAAAACCAACAGCTGTAAGAAAGAGAAAAATGGCAGCTGCAGTCAAGCGAGCTCATAAAACTAATAGAAAGTTTAGTTTCTCAAGGCAAAGATCCTATCGCTAATTTGTCTCTCTTAGACACCATTAATCAAGATTTAAAGGCGGCCATGCTAAGCAAGGACGTTGTCACGCGTGATACTTTACGAATGTTAATTTCAGATATCAAAAAATTTGAGATCGATGAAAGAGTTGAGGCTGATGATGCCAAAATTTCTAATTTAATTAACAAGAATGTAAAACAACGAAGGGACTCAATAGAGCAGTTTAAAAATGGGGGTCGTGATGACCTTGTTGCTACCGAACAAAGCCAGCTTGATGTAATCCTAAAGTACTTACCAAAGCAATTATCAGAAGAAGAGATCCAGTCGCTCATCCAAGAAGGGATTGCAGCAGTCTCTGCAGAAGGCACGCAAGATATGGGCAAACTAATGGGCCATCTCAAGCCGAAATTCGAAGGTAAGGCTGATATGTCAGTTGTGAGCAAATTAGTAAAAAATTTGCTGGCCTAATAAGGCACTAGATCAAAAAATCTAAATTCTTTAGAATCATTAAATGGTAAAAAACAATCTAAGGCTACTTGTTGAGTTTCTAGTAATTATATCTGGAGTTTTATTATCATTTTATATAGATGATATTAGAGAGCTTAAAAATAAAAAACTTGAAAAAGATATTTTAATTGGAGAATTGGTAATTACAGCCAAGGAAGATCTTAAGCAGATTCAAAATCTTAAAAAAGACCTGATAAAAGTTCAAGAAAATATCAACATTTTCCTCAAAGATTTTCAGGATAGGAAAAAAGATCTACCTGATAAGCAAATAGCTATAAATTATTTGTTTATTTCAGAAAAAATGAGTGTTTCTTTTTTTCCGCAAGATGGGATATTTACCCAACTAATTTCTACAGGTTCTTTAGAGCTCATTGAATCAAGCGCTCTTAAGAATTTATTATTAAGAAACTTTACTCATTACCTTGACAGAAACCAAGCAAACAACAGAACGTTGGATGATTTGTATTTAGATTTTGTAAATAACGTTGAGCCGTTTATCACCGTTATCAGCAAAGACAAGAAAGATGCTTCATTTATTTACACAGACAGAATTGTTGATTCCTATTCAATAGATTCAAATTACTATTTGTCAAATAAGTTTAAGGCATACCTGTCTAGTGCTAACACTATGGTTGGCAAAAATATAGATATGCTTAATTTATTTGAAAAATCCTATAATCAAATTTTAGAGTTAGCTAACAAGGCGTAAATCTAGTGTTTGTAAGATGAGGGTTTGTTCTCTGTATTTGTATATCTTTCAGTTAATTTAGAAGATCGTGAGCTTAAATCTTGCAATTGGCCTTCAATCATTACAATTTTAGGAAAAGAGGCTGGCTCTAATGGGTCTCCATCCCAAACGATAATATCGGCTAATTTACCAGGCTCAATTGATCCTCTGTTATCAAGATTAAAAGTTTGAGCTACTGTCTGAGTCATCCCTTTGATAGCAGTTTCATATGACATTCCATGAGCAACTGCATTTCCTGACCCCTGCCTCATAAGATGATAATTATGGCTTCTTTGGGTACTAAACATAATTGGTATCCCTGCATGATCAAGTATCTTTCCAAGATCTAAACTTGAGCCCAGCTCATCAAATGAATTGGGGATGTTGTCCATAGGGTCAATAATTACAGGGGTATTGCTTGCCTTAATTTGATCTAAAACCATGGGAGCTTCTTCAACACTCTCCAAGACTAAATTCAAATCATATTTTTGCTTCATAGCTAATGCTTGCAAAATATCCACTGCTCTATTTGTTTCTATGACGAGTGGCATATCCTCATTAACTACTTTTCCTAATGCAATAATATCTTGAGCTTGAAGCTCTAGCTGATCAGCAATATTAAGCTCTAAAATCTCTTCAACTGGCATGCTGTTTGCCATTTTTCCTATATCTAATAATGACTCAAGAAGCGATAAAGTTTCAGCACGAGAACCATATGAAGCTCCCAGTCTTCCAAACATGGCGATATCTTTTGATCCCTTGATTTCAAGACTTCCATCTAAAATAAAGTGAGAGCCTAGTCCAAAAATTGGGAAAGATGTTTCACTTGGAGTGCTTATTGCGCTAGTAACTCCATTACTCCTGTTCCATGGAATTCCAGTGGAGTGAGGATTAAAGGCATTAAAAATACTAAATCCAGCACTTAAAAGTTCTGATTCATCATCACGGGTTACATCCAAAGAATTAATTTCAACTATTCCCAGATTGCTCATAGGTGAAATCAAACCAGGGGTAACAGGCAATCCGCTAACTTCAATCACTCGAGTATTGCCATCAATAATTAAATTATTGCCTACGCCAACAATGGTATTTTCAGAAATAAGGATGTCTTGAATGATCGCAGCCCCACCATTGCCTGAATGCACTAAACCCCCTTTTAACAGGACTGTTTCTGAGATGACAGGAGCTACAAGAAAAAGTAAAGATAATGTTGTAAATAATTTTTTCATGTTATTGCACTCTATTGGTTTGAGGTTGAATAATTCCCAAATCAAAATCAGTAATTGGTTGAATCTTTGGGTTATTCATGTCGAACGCCAAAGCACCATCTATTAAAACTTTCTCAGCTCTGGAGTACACACTAAAAGGATTGCCAGTCCAGAGAACTACATCAGCATCTTTACCTACTTCTATACTACCTGTTTGATTAAGTATTCCTGCTGCTTTAGCAGGGTTACTTGTAATCCATCGCATAGCATGGGCTTTGGAAATTTCAAAACCAGCTCTATTTCCAGCAGCCATAGCCTTGGCTGCTTCTTGATTAAGGTGTTGAATACCAACCGCATCATCTGAATGCACTATTGCACACCCTGATCCATTTCGAGCCTGATCAATGATAGCTATGTTCGCCTGCACCATGTCATATGCTTCATGCTTGAAACCCCACCAATCAGCCCACAAAGCAGCACAAATTCCCTCTTCCGCTAAAAGGTCAGCTATCTTATAGGCTTCAACGGCATGATGGAAAGCCGTAATTTTATAGTTAAATTCTTTTGACAACTCTATCATCATTGCCATTTCCTCAGCCCGATAACAATGATTTTGAATCAGAATCTCTCCATTTAAGACTCCCATTAGAGTATCCATAGCTAAATCTCTTGTAGGTCTTCTATCTGAGTCTTTTTCATTCATTCCATCAGTGTATTCAGCAGCTTCTATCCATGCAGTGCGATAGCCAGCCATGTTGCCCATCCTTGTTGAAGGAGCCTGCCTTCGGTTACCATAGACCCTTTTGGGATTTTCACCACATGCCATTTTAAGCGAGTGTGGCGCACCAGGAAATTTCATTGCTTGTACAGTATTTTGCGAAACGTTTTTAAATGTTGCACCTCTGCCACCAAATAGATTTGCAGATCCTGGCAATACGTGGAAAGCAGTAACTCCCCCTTTTAATGCAAGAGCAAATTGAGGATCTTGAGTCCATAGCGAATGTTCAGCCCAAACTTCAGCTGTAACTGGAGAAGTTGCCTCATTTCCATCAGAACTAGTTGAAACTCCAGGAGCAGAATAGACGCCCATGTGAGAGTGAATATCGATAATGCCTGGAGTGATCCATTTATCGGTTGCATCTATAACCATGACACCAGGAGCTGTTATAGATTCACCCATTTCTATGATTTTTCCTTCTGAAAGCAATAAATCATAATTTCGAAATTCTCCTCCCAAACCATCATAAATGTTAGCTGACTTAAAAAGCATTGGCTCAGAATTCATTGGAGCATAGGTTGAAGCAAATGCATTATCAATCTCTAAATTGCTTGATTCTGACTTAGAATCTCCAAACGAAAACTCAACATTAAAACCTTCAGAGCAACCGATGATAGTAAAAAGCAGTAAAGGTAAAAGTAATTTGTTATTCATAATAGATTTTCCTCTTATTAAGATTATAGGACCATTTAAAGAGATATAATATTCATATGACAAGAAAAAATAATAGATCAAATGATGAAATGAGACCTCTAGAAATTGAGGTTGGCGTGAATAAACATGCTGAAGGTTCTGCTCTAATAAAGTTTGGAGACACTCATGTTATTTGTACAGCAAGCATTGAAAATCATGTGCCTAGATGGATGAGAGGCTCAAATGAAGGTTGGATTACTGCAGAATATGGAATGTTGCCTCGGTCAACTCACGAACGCATGAATAGAGAAGCTGCCAGAGGTAAACAAAGTGGCAGGACCATGGAAATTCAACGACTGATAGGTAGGTCATTAAGGCAAGCTGTTGATCTTAAATATTTAAAAGATAAAACAATCAATATAGATTGTGATGTTATTCAAGCAGATGGCGGCACAAGAACGGCATCTATTTCAGGGGCTTGTGTTGCTTTATTTGAAGCCATTAAAAATTCTCATGATGATCACAGGGCAATCAAAGAACATGTTGCAGCTGTCTCAATAGGATTAAAAGATGGTCGCCCCCTTTTAGATTTAGATTATGATGAAGATAGCTCTGCTGATACAGATTTGAACGTGGTAATGACCGAAAGCGGCGGAATTATAGAAGTCCAAGGAACAGCTGAAAAATATCCTTTCTCTAAAAATGAGCTTGATGAAATGATTGAATCTGCTTCAAACGGTATTGCAGATATAGTAAGTTTTCAAAAATCATGTCTGAGCTAAAAGATTTTCAAAAAACTTTCATTGAATTAGCACTTCAATCAAACGCCTTAGAGTTTGGAAAATTTAAACTAAAATCTGGAAGGGACAGTCCCTATTTTTTCAATGCAGCTAAAATGCTTAATGGCTGTGATTTATTTAAACTAGCTAATTGCTATGTTGATGCTATTAATGATGCACGCATGGAATTTGACTGTCTGTATGGTCCGGCATACAAAGGAATCTTCTTAGGATCAATTGTTGCAACAGTCCTAAGTCAAAGAGGCAACCCTTGCCCTCTTTCTTTCAATAGAAAAGAAATCAAAGATCATGGTGAGGGCGGCAATATCATTGGCGCTGATCCAGCTGGAAATGTATTGATTATTGACGACGTTTTATCTGCGGGAACTGCTGCAAGGGAATCTATTAAAATTTTAGTAGATCTAAATGCAACACCTAAGATCTTTCTTGTTGGTTTAGATAGGCAGGAAAAAGGAAATAGTGAGTTATCTGCCAAAACAGAGATCGAAACTGATTTTGGAATAAATGTCTCATCTATTATCAACTTAGATGCTCTTATAGACTACTCTCACACAAATCAAAATTTTCACTCCTATGTTGAAGAACTAGAGCAATATAGAAAAAGTTGGGGTGCATAATGTTTACTGGAATTGTAAGCGGCAAAGGCCATGTTCAAAAAATTATTAAATCTAAAGATTACATATCATTAATCATTAAAGCCCCAAAAGGGTTTGCTAAAAATTTACTCAAAGGTGCTAGCGTCTCAGTAAACGGGGTATGCCTTACCGCAAAAAGAGGCAAAACAGATATCTTGGAGTTTGATGTTATTGAAGAAACACTAGATAAAACTAATTTAAAAAATATCTGCAAATCATCTAAAGTTAACCTCGAGCGCTCTATGACTGCTAAAACAGAAATTGGTGGCCACCTAGTTTCTGGTCACATTCATGGAACTGGAGAGGTGCTACAAGTGATTAATAAACAGGAAACGAAAGATCTGCAAATTAAAATTCCTGCAAACTTGAGAGAATATTTTTTTTATAAGGGCTATGTGGCACTAGATGGATGTAGTTTAACTATTGGAAAAGTTCTCAAGTCATCATTCTATATTCATCTCATTCCCGAAACTGTATCCGTCACTACTTTTAAAGATGCAAAAAAGGGAGATCTTATAAATATTGAAATCGAACAGGCAACCATTAATACCGTCGAAACAGTAAAGAGGGTTATGCTTGAGAGAAAAGTTTAGTTAAGGCGGCCATTCTCATTCCAACGCCATTAAAAATTTGGTTCCTAATTTTGCAATTTTCTAGCTCGCTAGCCTCTTTGCTTAATTCAATTCCGAAGTTTACGGGCCCTGGATGTAATAAAATCATTTCGGGATCAGCCACTTGCAGTGAATCAACATTGATTTGATATCTCTCAACATAATCACTTGCTCCAATCGTAAGTTTTTCTGACAACCTCTCATTTTGAATTCTTAAGGCCATCACGACATCAGCATCTTGCAATGCAGTTTCTAACTCGGGTTCAAAATTGCCAATTGGGCTTTCTATAAAATTTTTACAAAGATCAGGATGGCCGCAAAACGTTACGCTTTTATATCCAACAATTTGTATAGCTTCTATAAAAGAATTCACCACTCTTGAATGATCAAGATCGCCAACAATGGTGATATTCAAATTATCAAATTTTTCTTTTGATTCGTGAATGGTCATTAAATCAATTAATGTTTGAGTGGGATGAGAAATTGAGCCCTCACCTGCATTAATGAACTGCATATTTGAAAAGTTTTTCACAAAATCATGAATCACTGATTCAGTGTGACGCAGTATGCATAAATCCACTCCCATCATCTCCATAGCGCTCAAAGTGTCTTCAAGACTTTCACCTTTATTCATGGAAGAGTTCGATAAATCAAAATCTATAAATTTTGCTCCTAAATTATGGGCTGCAATTTGAAAAGATAGTTTAGTTCTTGTGCTTGGCTCACAAAACATAGAGACAATCTTCTTATCAGGAAATAAATTTTCATCACGATAATTTAAAGAATCTTCTGACTTAAAATTATTTGCAAGCTTAATGAAGTCAAAAATATCTTTCTTGGTAAGATCAGAAAAGTTAATTAAATTTTTTGACATTAAACTTCTATTGACAAAATAGCATCCATCTCAATATTCACATCTTTTGGTAGCCTAGATACCTCGATTGTTGAACGCGCAGGAAAGGGTTCAGAGAATCTCTGTTTCATAAGATCATTCACAGCATCAAAATTGGAAAGATCTGTCAAAAAAATACTTAGTTTTAATATGTTGTCCAAACTTCCCCCTGCCTCTTTACATATTGCATCTAGATTATCTATGACTTGGTTAACCTCACTCTCAAAAGTATTATTATTGAGTTCTCCAGTGGAGGGAATGAAGGCTACCTGGCCTGAAATAAATACAACATCTCCCCATTGAATAGCTTGAGAATATGGCCCGATAGCTGCTGGTGCTTTATTTGTAGAAATTGGTTTTTTCATTTTTAGTTTTGGTGTCGTTTACTATTCTTGAACAACTTGTCACGTATCTTAATGAGCGTAATTTTACCATCAATTTATTCAATGAATCAGTATTCAGAACTTCTACCTCCACAACAAACTCAATGATCATTGCATCAATATCTCTGCTTTGAATATTAACTATATTAAGGTTAGATTTAGTAAAAACTGATGCAATATCAGCCAGTATCCCAGGCCTATCTTCAGCGTGAATTTTTACATGCCCTTTGTAATGAAGTTCTTTGCTATCACTTCCCCACATCGCTGGGAAATATCTTGATGAAATATTATGGCTTCTGTGAGGAGCAACCTGCCTGCACCTTGCATGATGAATTACAATACCCCTGTCTGTATCTGAATGTGCTGTTATTGGATCACCGTGAATGGGCATGCAACATTTTGCATATATTACTGACACTCCTTCAATTTGATGATCGGACAACACCATTGCTTTGAGTTTAGGATTTTTATTTTTTCTAATCTTTAAGCCGGAAAAGAATCTCTCAGCAACCAATGCGCCTGTTTTTTTTCCAGACCCTAGATCGGTCAAAAGCTCATTCAGTGATTTCACTCCTATCATCTCTAGAATTCTAGACATTCTACTGCCTCGATACTCATCAAGAGAAACGCCCCCTCTTTTTAATTCGGATTCAAGCATTAATTTTCCAGCTTTCCTAGATTGTGAAATTTTTTGATTGCGAAGTGCTAGACGTATTGAGGATCTGGCTTTGCTTGTAACTACAAAGTTAAGCCAGTCTGGACTTACTTCTTGTTTGTCTGAAGCAATAATTTCAATTGACTGACCATTTTCTAAACGAATGTTTAAGGGTGCATATTTTCTATTTACTTTACATGCTACCGCTTTATTTCCTAGTTCTGTATGAAGTTCGTAAGCGAAGTCGATTGGGGTTGAGCCAGATTTTAAATTTACAATCTTTCCTGCTGGGGTAAAAACATAGACTTCGTCATAAACAAGATCAGTTTTGATGGCTTCGACAAATTCATGCGAATCAACAGATGCTTTTTCTAAATCAGAGAAGCCTTCAATCCATTTTTTTGCTCCGATTAGATCTGAGTTAACTGCATCCTTTGTTTTGTATGACCAGTGAGCTGCAATTCCATTCTGAGCAATTAATTCCATGCTCATTGTTTGAATTTGAACTTCAATTGGGACACCATCTAATGCTATGAGAGAGGTATGAAGAGCTTGGTAGCCATTGGTTTTTGGAATTGCAATATAATCTTTAAATCTATTCCCAATAGGTTTGTGAATATTATGAATGATGCCTAAAGCCCTATAAACATCGTCCACCGAATTAACGATGACACGAAAAGCATACACATCAAGTATTTCTGAGAATGGTTTTTTCTTATTTTTGATCTTTGCGTAAATACTGCTAAGAGACTTCTGCCTACCCTTTACGGTAGCATTAATATCATTGTTTTTTAGATGGTACTTAAATTGCTTTCTTAACTTAGAGATTATTTTTTTTCTGCCGCCCACTGTTTGTTTAACAGCAGATTCAAGCATTCTAGCTCTCATTGGATGGATGCATCTAAAAGCCAAGTCTTCAAGTTCAACACGAATATTTTGCATACCAATCCTAATTGCTATAGGTCCATAAAGCTCCAAGGTTTCAATTGATTTCCTAATTTGCTTTTCTCGTGGAAGAAACTCAATTGTTCTCATGTTATGCAGTCGATCACATAACTTTACAATTATGACTCTTATGTCCTTAGACATAGCTAAAGCCATTTTTTGTAAATTATTCGCGTTACGATCTTCTATGCTATTAAAATCTAGTTTATTTAGATTGCTAACACCATCGACAATAGCAACAACATCTTTACCGAAGAGTTTTTCTAAATAAGATTTTTTAATAAAACTATCTTCTAAAACATCATGCATTAAACCTGCGCAGACTGTTTCAATGTCTAAATTAAGCTCTATTAAAATTGAAGCCACTTCAACAGGATGAGTGATATAAGCTGAGCCCTCTTTACGAAATTGATCTTTATGTGCTTCGAATGCAACATTGTATGCAGTTTGTAAAAGATCTAATTCCCTATTTGAGAAATAGGCTTTTGCAGATTCGTAAAGATTTTTTGGAACTGGTGAAAGAAGTTTTCTGTCAGAGAAATCTAAAAGAACTTGATTGGGAATTGCCCGGTCACTCAATGAGAAGCTCCAGGATTAACATTAGCCGATAATTTCGTCTTGTGGTTTATCTCTATCAATAGCAAATTCATCTAACAGCACATCTTCCTCTAGAGTCTTATCAAGGATTTCCTTTGTAATGAGTCCTTCTTCAATCTCTCTCAAAGCAACAATAGTAGGTTTATCATCTTCCCACTCTACCATTGGCTCTCTACTTGTTGTTGAAAGCTGTCTTGCTCTTCCAGAAGCTAATAAGATTAGCTCAAATCTGCTTTGCACCTTATCTAAACAACCTTCTACTGTAATTCTTGCCATAATGTTTTCTCCGAGGGCGTATTTTAGTGTTTATTTACCTAATAAGACAATAGCTGAGCTAAAAACTGTTGTACTTCTTCTGTTTTTTCTCTATTTAGCTGCTTTTCTTGGGCAATAATTTGAAAAAGCTCCCTTTCTGCATCATCAAATAAGTCATTAATAATTATATGCTTATATTCATTTGCATAAGCTAATTCGTCTTTGGCATTTTTTAGTCTTAAATTTATAGCTTTTAAGTCTTCGTCTCCTCTACTTTTTATTCTCTCCTCTAGAGAATAAATAGATGGAGGGAGAATAAATATAGACTCATATTTAATATCAAGTTCATTAATCTGCCTAAATCCTTGAACATCAATCTCAAGAATTAAATTTATCCCAGAGCTCAGTTTTGATTCAACAAAATCTACAGAGGTGCCGTACCAATTGCCATGCACTTCTGCATGTTCAAGAAAAAAATTAGCATTCTTTTTATTTATAAAGTCTTCTTCGGAAATAAAGAAATATTGATTACCATTTGATTCGCCCTTTCTTGGTGATCTCGTTGTGTAAGAAATGGATAGTTCCAAAGCCAAATCAGACTGTTTAGCTGAGGTTAATACTGCGTCAATCAAAGATGACTTGCCTGCGCCAGATGGAGCAGAAACCAAAAAAAGCTTTGGATCTTTCATCACTCTAAATTTTGAGCCTGCTCACGCAGTTCCTCTACCTTTAACTTCATAGTTAATGCTAAATCTTTTAAATCTGGTTTCTCTATCTTAACTGACAGAGTATTTACCTCTCTAAATAATTCTTGAAGGATAAAGTCCATTTTTTTGCCATGCGCATTTTTTAGTTTGAATAATTTATTTAGCGACTCAATATGGAAACTAATTCTTTCAAGTTCCTCAGCTATATCATGTTTTAGCGCAACATTTGAGAGTTCATTAGCTATTTCATCTTTGTTAAGATCGATATTCTTTTGAATGAACTTATTCTTAATAGTTTTGACTCTGTGCTTGAGCAATGAAGGTGCTGACTTTAATAATTTTTGATGGGCATTCTTTAAAAATAACGTCTTAGATAGAATAATTTTCTCTATTTTTTGACCTTCCTTGGCTCTTGATTCTACTAGGTTCTTTATTGCAATATTTAATGCTTTCTTGCCTAAAACTGAAATGTCTTTTTTTGAGGTCCTGACCGTTAGCAGGCCTGGAATATCCCTAAGATCGCTTAATTTAAGATTTAAGTGTTTAAAATCTTTGCTAGCTTTTAAAGTGCTCTTTAGGTTCTTTATGCTCTCTTGATTAAGCTCATATATCTGGACCGCTGATTTGCAGTGAGCAAGCTCGAAAGTACAGTGAAATTTTTTCTCATGTTTGTCCTGATTACACATTTGAGGATTTTTTTATAAGTTCTGACAAGATTGGTAAGTCATTTGATCCGCAAAAGTTATTAGACAGTGGTTTAATGAGATAATAGTAAAAAGTATTTAGGAAACTTATGTTTTACAGCATGACAGGTTATGGAACAGGGCAAGCA
>CABXFU010000011.1 GCA_902511575.1 uncultured SAR86 cluster bacterium | reverse complement strand
CAAGATACATGTTCTTAAAACTACTCGTATATTTCTCTCCATAATTTGGAGGAAGCTCAACTCCAATAAGAGCAACATTAGCTCCTTCTTGAAGTGATATAAAAATAGATTCAATACAAGCTTCATGAAAATCACCTTTGTTTCTATATGATTTCAAAAATTTAATTAATTTTTTTGAATCCATGGGATTAGACATGGAATGGATATAAATATTACCCCAGTCGGGTTGAGACGTCACAGGGCATATGGATCTGAAACCTTGAAAGTGAATCACCTTATTTTTTGGTACTTTATTTTTAAATCTTGAGACAAGAGTAGAACTAGGAGCATCATCAAATCTATTTAGTTTCCTGACAGATACTTGGGAGTTTAAAAGTTTGCTTAAATCTCCCTCAATTAATTTATATGCTCTAGTCGAGTTATTAAATTTTTTATTATAAAAAGATGCTAAGTAGAGTTTCAAAGACTTAGATTCAACAGTAAATGCAGAGTGCATTGGAATTTTTATTTCTAAAGCCTCAATTACTGGAAGATTTTTAGAATTTAGATATGAGAATTCATAAGCATTCCAATAATCCAATCCAAAAAATTTATTTAAGTGCTGATTATGTCGAGGAATAGAGTCTAAAAAATCTGGAGAGTAAGAATCAAGTTTTGGGGTAGATTGTTGTCCTAGATATTTAATCTTCACTGACGAGTTCCAACCCCTCTATGCAAAAGAAATAGACATGCTGAAGTCAGCATAACTATAAAAAAAACAATCATTGCCAATGCAAATGGAATAGATACATCACTCACTCCTAGCATCCCTTCCCTAAAGGTATTTACAACATACAACATCGGATTTGCCATAGAGATATTTCTCCAAATATCAGGAAGTATGTTGATAGAATAAAATACGCCACCCAGATAAATTAAGGGTGTAAGGACAAAGGTTGGAATGATGGAAATATCATCAAAGCTATCAGCAAAAATAGCATTGATAAAACCCATCAATGAAAACAATATAGCTGTTAAAAATAAAACAGAAATCGTTAGCAATGGATTAACGATGGTAAAAGATGGATAAAAGAAAAGGCTGACACAAAAGACTATACAGCCAATCAAAACACCACGAGAAACTCCACCCATAATAAAGCCAACTAATATGGCCCAATTAGGCATTGGAGATACTAGTAATTCTTCAATTGATTTTTGAAATTTAACAGAATAGAAAGAGGAAACAACATTTGCATATGAATTCGTTATAACTGACATCATAATAAGTCCAGGAATCATAAACTGAATATAATCGAGCCCGTCCATGGTTCCAATTCTTGGGCCAATCAAGGATCCAAAGATTACAAAATACAATGACATAGTGACTGCTGGTGGCACCAATGTTTGCACCCAAATTCTTAAATAGCGTTTAATCTCTTTTCTAATAAGAGTGATTAAAGAAACTAATATCTCATTTCTTCTTTTCATGCTTAACTCTTCTTAACCATTTCAATAAACATTTCTTCTAATCTATTTGATTCATTTCTCATCGATGAAACATTGATGCCCAAGCTTGTCAGCTGATCAAAGAGATCATTAATAGATTGGTCTTTTTGAATTGCCACATTCAAAGTGGTTGAGTCTTCTAAGGTAATTGGAAAATCGGGAATAGAAGGCGCTTGATCCAGAGACTGATCTATATCTAATACAAACCCCTGAACATCAAGACGACTTAAAAGATCTTTCATTGAAGTATTTTCAACTAGCTCGCCATGATCAATGATAGCTATATTCTTGCATAGTTGCTCAGCCTCTTCTAAGTAATGCGTGGTTAAAATAATAGTAGTGCCTTGGGCATTAATCTCCTTTAAAAACTCCCACATCTCTCGCCTGAGTTCTATATCAACACCGGCCGTAGGCTCATCGAGTATTAAAAGTTTTGGTTCATGAATTAATGCCTTTGCAATCATTAACCTTCGCTTAAATCCTCCGGATAATGTTCGAGCTTGCTCATTACGCTTTTCCCACAGGCCAAGACGTTTAAGCGTTAACTCAGTTTTTAACTTAGAATCTTTTAGCGGAATGCCGTAAAAACCTGCTTGAGTTGTAACAATATCAAAAACTTTCTCAAAATTATTAAAATTTATTTCTTGAGAAACAACTCCAAGCAAACGCTTTGCTTCTGGAAAATTTTTATCTGTATCAATATCAAAGATTTTTACTTTGCCAGCGCTTTTGGTTACCAATGAAGCAATAATACCAATTGTAGAAGATTTTCCAGCTCCATTTGGTCCAAGCAATGCAAAGAAATCTCCTTCTTTTACTGAAAGGTTAATTCCCTTTAAGGCAACAACATCTGAATCATATGTTTTTTTAAGATCAGTGATCTCAAGAGCAAATTGACTCATGCAGCCTCTTCTTCAAATCCATCGACAAAAACTGCCAACAACAAACCTATGAGAAGACCCACCCAGGCACTATAAAAAGTAATGAAGAATGCTATAAGAAGTGCAGTTGCCATTTCAGAATTCTTTTTTGGAATTGCCATAGCAACATAAGCACAAGCAAAACCAGTTAAAATTAATGTCAAGGTAAGAGCCATGACCATCAATGGCTGCATGAGAGTCACAAAAGGCAATGTAAAATACAAAAACGGGATGCCCATTAAATAATAAGAGCCAATTCCATCGAAAATTGAGGGCATATGTTTATGACCCTTCTTCCATTGCTCAGCTACAACGACATGAACTCCTGTCCATAGAGCTCCCTGAGTTGGAAAAAATGGATTGATTAATGAAGCCAATAGATTTCTAATCCCAACAGAAAGATGCGATCTATTGAGGTCAATCGGTAACTTCTCATCATCTCGATGTTTTTGAGCATCTTTTAAGACTTCTGTTGCAGTAACCAGGTCTCCAAAAAGGAGCATGTAGCCAATAATCACCAATGGCAATGCATCGATATACATCTGTAATGTTGGCAATCCAATATAAAGTGGTGAAGTTTTCTCTATCAAGCTCATGATTGCAGGAATTTTAAAACCCCACTCAATATTAAAAGTTAGTTCGCCTAAAAAGAAAGCTACTAAACCAGCAACTACAAATCCTGGTAATAATCCCAAGGAACCAATGACTTCAAAAAATTTATTTTTGGCAGCAATTCTTTTAAAAGGATTAGAAAAAGTAGTGATAACACATAGAACAATTGCTACTGTCATAGAAACAGGTTGCAAAAGATATGCATCAAAATCTTCAAAAAATACTTGGTAGAAAGCAGCCAAGGAGGCTCCTAAGATAATTCCAGCTTTTAATCCATTTGGTATTTTTTCAACTAATAATTTACCCCAACCAGTTAATCCAAGAATTAAAATTAAAGCTGTAAATTCAAAACACATTGCTGCCATGAATTGAAAGGCTTCTGGGTTGTATCTACATACACCATCAACACAAATATCTGATCCTTCGGTAGGAACTCCATAATAACCAGCTGCGGCCAAAGCTCCCATTACTATAGGAACTGCTGGTGTAACCCATCCAGGTGCCATAGGCTCACCAAAGATTAAAGGGCCAGCTGAAATAAAAGTTCCTGCAACCATACTTAGTGCTACAGCCTCTTCAAAGCTTAAGCCTAGTTTCATAGCCAAAGGTGCAGCTGCAAAAGCAGTAGCTCCAGAAATTACAAGGCCCTGAAGGAACTCTGGTGCTCTAAATTTAATATGAATGAAAGGAATTCTGAGGGTAAATGGACCCCATTTAATTCCATTGCTTTGTGAAGTATTGATAGTATTCATTTTGATAGCTCAGACATCCCCTCTTCTAATCCTTTTAATGTTAATGGAAACATCCTGTTATCCATCAGCTCTCTAATAATACATAAAGAAGAGGTATAGTCCCAATGGTCATCCGGAACAGGGTTCAACCATGCCGCTCTATCAAAATGTTCGCATAAACGTTTGATGGTTGCACCACCAGGCTCTTCATTCCAGTGCTCAATACTTCCTCCAGCGTTAGTAATTTCGTATGGAGCCATCGTGGCATCACCCACAAAAATAACTTTATAGTCAGCGCTATATTTATTGATAATATCTTGTACTAGGAATCTCTCTTGAGTTCTTCTTCTGTTATCTTCCCAAACAGACTCATAAACACAGTTATGAAAGTAGAAATATTTTAAGTGCTTGAATTCAGTCTTCAGAGCTGAGAAAAGCTCTTCACATAATTTGATATAAGGGTCCATAGATCCGCCAACATCAAAAAAGATTAAAACCTTTACGTGATTTGTTCTCTCAGGAATCATGTTGATATCTAGGATCCCTGCATTTCTGGCAGTAGATTTAATTGTACCATCCATATCTAACTCATAATCTGTACTTTGACGTGCGAACTTTCTTAATCTTCTAAGAGCAACTTTAATATTTCTAGTTCCTATCTCAACTGAATCATCTAAATTTTGAAACTGTCTTTGCTCCCAAACCTTAACAGCTTTTTTTTGACCACCCTCGCCACCTACTCTTACACCTTCAGGATTTTGACCATTATTACCAAATGGAGAAGTACCATTGGTTCCAATCCATTTATTTCCGCCCTCATGTCTCTCTTTTTGTTCTTCAAGTCTTTTTTTAAATTCTTCTAGTAACTTCTCCAAACCGCCTAAAGATTGGATTTTTTTTAATTCCTCGGGATCTAATTCTTTTTCAAATGCTTTGCGCAACCAATCTTCTGGAATTAAAGCTTCAAATATATCTTCTAAAGTTTCTATGCCTTTAAAATATATTTCAAAAGCTCTATCAAATTTATCGTAATTTTTTTCATCCTTAACAAGAATAGTTCTTGAAAGAAAATAAAAATCTTCCATATCAGCAAAAGCAAGGTTTTTCTCTAGTGCGCCCAATAAATCAAGCAACTCCCTTAACGTACATGGAACACCAGACGATCGAACGGTATGGAATAAATTAATGAGCATTTATTTTGCTTGATCTCTCCTAGACATGAAAGCAAGCCTTTCGAGTAGTTGTACATCCTGTTCATTTTTAAGCAACGCCCCATATAAAGGTGGTATTGCTTTTGAGGTATCTGCATTCTTTAGAATTTCATCAGGAAGTTCATCAGACATAAGAAGTTTTAACCAATCGATTAGTTCAGAAGTGGATGGCTTTTTCTTCATTCCTGGAATCTTTCTAACATCAAAAAACAGATCTAGTGCATCTTTTACAAGCGCTTTCTTTATTTTAGGATAATGAACTTTAACAATTCCCTCCATGGTTGGTCGATCTGGGAATTGAATATAGTGAAAAAAGCATCTTCTAAGAAATGCATCTGGAAGCTCTTTTTCATTATTAGAAGTAATTATAATTAAAGGTCTTTTTTTAGCCTTAATGGTTTCGCCTGTTTCATAACAGTAAAATTCCATGCGATCGAGCTCTTGCAATAAATCATTTGGAAATTCAATGTCTGCTTTATCTATTTCATCAATTAGCAAAACAACTTGTTTATCTGATTCAAAAGCTTCCCATAATTTTCCTTTTTTAATGTAATTTTTAATATCTTTAACTCTCTCATCTCCTAACTGAGAATCTCTGAGCCTGGTCACAGCATCATATTCATAAAGTCCCTGAGATGCTTTTGTGGTCGACTTTATATGCCATTCAATTAATTCCATTCCAAGTGATTCAGCTACTTCGATTGCGAGCAATGTTTTACCAGTTCCAGGCTCCCCTTTTATAATTAAAGGTCTCTCTAATGCTATAGTTGCGTTAACAGCCATACTGAGGTCTTCAGTAGACACATAATTTTTTGTACCAGTAAATTTCATTTGGTTTCCTTTTGTAATTATGAAGAAATTTTTTCTTCTGATTTTAAGATTTTTGCGAGTTGTCTGCTAGTGGCAACTAAGTTTCCATTCATATCCCATATATAACAATCTTGCTCAAAATATCCATTACTTATGTCTTTTGCAAGTCCGTCGATAAATAATAAGTTTGTTTGAGGAAGTTGGCGAATATTACAAGTGAGCGCAAGCGTAGGAACCCAGCCCAATGGACCATATTTATTTTGAACAACAGGCGGCAAGATATCTGCCAAATATGAAAGAACAAAGGTGTCAGCTAAGCCTCCTTGCAGTTCCAAATATGCAGAACAACGAGCTTCAGCTGCATCAGTAGAAATCTCTCTATCCCACCATGCATGATCTGGATGAACCGACATATTTAATTGCTGAATGAACGAAGGGGTTGAGCCTAATTTAAAATTCTCATAATTCATCACTTTAAAATTATCTTGCTCAACTGAATGCATGATTTCAGGCAAAGGAGTTTCAAGACCAGAATGGCCTTTCATGTATTCAAAGTCAGAGCATAAAGATGAATATAAGCATGTAATTTTATTATTCTGAATCAATTTAACTTGACCCATTGAAGACCCCCTTGATGTTCTAAATACTTCAACATGCAACTCAGCAGGCTCAGGTTCAGTTCTTTCTAAATAATATACATTTGAATTAATTGCACTCGGATGAGGAAGTACTTTCGTCATCGCTTTATTCATTAACGCTAGCAGATAACCCCCATGAGGCGTGTTACCAACAAAATATTTTGAGTTGGGTGTAAAAGAAAAAACAGTATCTGAAACTTTCGTCAGTTCTAAAGCTGCTTGAAATTGTTCAAATTGGTTCATATTGATAGATAATTACATCATCATTGTAATAGATAGAGATTAAAAATGGCTGGATTTATAGACATTGCTTGCAATTTTACACACGACTCTTTTAAACATAATTTAGAAGAAGTAATTAATAATGCAGAGCAAGAAGGTGTGGAGAAATTTGTTTTACTTTGTGCAAGCTTATTTGATCTTGATCCTATAAAAGTAATCCAGAATCATGCGCCAGAAAAATACTTTATATCAGCAGGCATTCATCCCCATCATGCAAAGGAAATACTTAAAATTAATTTCGATGAGCTTTTAAGCAAATTAAAATCCGTTAATCCTCATGCAATAGGAGAGACTGGATTGGATTACTTTAGAAATATATCTCCTCCCGATATTCAAAAAAAATCTTTTAGCATGCACATAGAAATTGCAAAAGAATTAAGTCTCCCGCTCTACCTTCATCAAAGAAATGCGCATAGTGATTTTATTCGCATCATAAAAGAAAATAAAAATGCCTTTCCAAAATTTGTGGTCCACTGCTTTACTGGAACTCAAGAAGAATTAGATGAGTATCTAGAGTTAGGCGCCTATATTGGCCTTACAGGATGGATTTGTGATGCAAAAAGAAATATTGATTTGCGTAAGTCGATTAAAAATATACCTATTGAAAAAATGATGATAGAAACTGATTCTCCCTATCTCATTCCAAAAAACCTGATGGATAAGCCAAAAAAAAATATCAATGAACCAAAATACTTACCCCACATAGCAAATGAAATATGTGAGCTTACAGGATATGGGTTGGAAGAACTGAAATTAGCTACGAGCAATAATGCAATTGAATTTTTTAGCTAAAACAAGATCTATCTAGATTATATTTAGCACAGATTTCATCATTGTTTTCACCTGCTTTGACCGAAGAATGCTTGATATGGGTTGACGTTTCAGAAAACCTTGGCGCAGGTGCAGGCTGAATCACCCCATCAACTTCTACAAATGAATTCCTTGCTTTCATATGATGATGTTCTGGAGCCTCAGATAAATTTAAAACTGGGGCAACACATGCATCAGAGCCATCAAATATATCTGCCCATTCATCACGAGTCTTTTCTTTGATTCTCTCCCTCATGATAGCTTTTAATTCTGGCCACAATTCTTTATTGTGCTGATCTTGAAATTTGAGATCTGAGATTTCTAGTTTTTCCAATAGCACTGAATAAAATTGAGGTTCTATTGAACCAACTGCAAGAAACTTTTGATCAGCACACTCATATGTATCATAAAAATGCGCAGCGCCATCTAGTAAATTAGACTCTCTCTGCTCTATCCAAAAACCAGATGCTTTAAAAGCATAAAACATTGACATAAGAACAGAGGCCCCATCAACCATTGCAGCGTCGACAACCTGACCCTTTCCACCTTGCTTAATGTTGAGTAATGCAGAAACAATACCAAGAGCTAGAAACATACCGCCGCCACCAAAGTCACCTACAAGATTTAAAGGTGGCGGTGGTGTCTGACCTTTTCTACCCATAGATTCAAGCGCGCCAGTTAATGCAATGTAATTAATATCATGGCCAGCTGTTTTAGCTAAAGGTCCATCTTGCCCCCAGCCAGTCATCCTGCCATAAACTAGATTTGGATTAACCTTTAGGCATTCATCAGGACCCAACCCTAATCGCTCCATAACACCAGGCCGAAAACCCTCAATCAAACCATCCACGCTAGAAAGAAGCTTTTTAATTTCATTGATGGTTTGTGGATTCTTTAAATCTGCAGAAAGGGATGATTTAGATCTATGCTGAAAATCTATTGTGTTCCCATGCCCATGCTGAGAAGATCTATCAATTCTTATAATTTCAGCTCCTAAATCTGCCAAAATCATTCCACAAAATGGTCCTGGACCAATGCCTGCAAATTCAACAAGTTTTATTCCATTTAAAGGTCCTGCCATCTATGACTCCTGACTTGAAAAAGCATTAAAGAAATTTAAGAGAAATGGTAACAAAGTTAAAGATGCAAAAAAAGAAACCATGAGTGCAAAGGCTGTAAATAAGCCAAATAGAACAGTTGGTGTAAAGCTAGAGAGAGCAAAAATAGAGAACCCAGCGGCTATAGTTGTTGCCGTGTAAAAAACAGCTCTGCCCACAGAATCATGAGAGTTTAAAATTCTCTGGTCATTGGTAAGATCTTTATTATCAACCTCAATTTTATATCTATAGAGATAATGAATAGTATTATCCACGGCCATCCCAACGCTAATGGCGGCTACGGTAATTGTCATTATATCCAAGGGAATGCCTAGCGCTCCTAACAATCCCAAAACAGAACCAGCAGTTATTAAATTTGGTGTCAGTGCAATGAATGTAATTTTAAGTGATCTAAAGAGTAGCAATATCATTAATCCAATAACAGCAAAAACTATGCCTAGAGATTTAATTTGCGATGAAAACAATGATTGAAGCATATTGTTATACAAAACAGCTAAGCCCGTTACTTGATATTGATCTTTCTCTAAATCAAATTTATTGATGAGATCAAAGTTAATTTTTTCCAATAACTCCTTTCTGTTTAATGTTTGAGCAGACTCAAGGACTCTTGCGGAAATCCTTACCTTTGAATCATCTTGATTTATATATGAATAGAGCAAGGTTTCTTTTATATCTTCTGGTAAAACAGAACGAAGCAAGGCTAACTCTAAATCATTTAAATCATTATCATCATTGATCATTCTGGCTAATTTAATACCGCTTGCTACGCTTAAAACTTTTCCCATTTCAGGAATCTCATCCAAGTAATCATGAATCTTCTCAAGCTTAGAAAGAGATGTTGCATTCCACCAATAGCCAGATGCATCACTTGTATCATCTTCAAATAAGTCATCTTCAAATAAGTCATCACCATCAAAATCTGAATCATCAAATATTTCTTCAGCAGGCTGATTAATTAAAATATCTAATGTTGCTGTTCCACCTAGCTCCTGATCAAGCAATAACATGCCCTGATATATCTCTGTTTCGGGAGAAAAATAATCTATAAATCTGTTTTCAACTTCAAGTTTTGAAATTCCGTAAATCAAAGAAATTGAAGCGAAAAGAAAAAAAACGGCAATTTGTTTTCCATTGTTTATTGCTAAAAAGCCTAATTTTGAAGGGATTTTATTTATGAACTCTAGTGAATGAGTGCTCGTAGATTTAATTGCGAGCTTCATAGCACTTGGCAAGAAAGTGAAAGTAAAGATAAATGCAAAAATCATTCCCACTGACATCATTTTTCCAAATTCTATAACTGGCTTAATATCCCCCATCATCAATGAAAGAAAGGCTATAGCAGTAGTCAATGCAGCGAATAAACAAGGCATAACCATCTGATTTAAGGTTTTATATATTGCATCATCTACAGACTCAGAATTACGAGAAACTTCAGAAAATCTAACCAAAACATGCACAGTTAATGAGATGGTCAGTATAAGTAACAGCGCAATGAAATTGGAGGAAATGACGCTTATTTTCCAATCCATTAATCCAAGTACACTAGCTGTAAAAGCTGTAGTTACAAATGCATTACCTAATGGCAAAAGAACAAGCCATATATTTTGAAAAAATATATAGAGCATCAAACAAAAAACAATAGCAACACCAGCACCAAATATCATCAAATCTAATTTAATAAAACTCATCATGTCAGTGGCTATCATTGAAGCACCGCCTAAAAATAAAGTTCCCTTATCACTGTTTTGCTTAAGAAGATCTCTAATTTGAGCGATTAAATTTGTGCGTTGTTTAGCTTCATCATCATTTAGTTGAGAGATCTCTTTGTTTATATTATTGAGTTCATTTTTTTGAGTTGATGAAAGATTATTAATGGCAAGTAATTGATATCTCTTTCTAATTAAAGTTCTATATAAAGAATTCTCCTCAAGAGTTACCTGCATTGCTGTCGTCTCTCCAGAAGGGCTAATAATAAGCTCCGCATAAACTGGATTATTGATAATTTCTTCTTTTGCAGCCGCAAAATCAATGCCTTCAGATTCAAGAGTTTTAAGATTATCCATTAAGTCAGCAAGTGGAACCTTTGGTTGAAAAAATATTGGAGCATCAAGAATTGTTAGAACGGACTGAACACCTGACAATGTTTCTAATTGAGTATCTAGATTTTTAATTGTGGCTAGGGATTGAGGTGAGAATAAATCAGATTCTGGGGTAAAAGTAATAATCAAGAAATCAGAATTACCAAATATCTCACCAGTCTCTCTGTAAACTTTAAAGGCTTCATCCCCTTCTATTACCAGTGCATCTGAGGATGCATCAAGTTTAAAATTCTTTAGACCGACAGCTGCTGATAAAAAGATAGCAACTATAAAAGCCATTACAAGAACTGGTTTTTTTAGGATAAATTGGAAAATTTTACTCATGCCTATAATTATTTGTTAGAACAGTCCGGAGAAGAAAGTATTAGAGGATTTCTATTGAATTCTTCAACTGTAAAAGCCTGAATAGATAAGGCATGAATTTTTTTCATCGTCTCAAATAAAGTTTGATATATGAGCTGATGTCTTTTTACTTTTGTCATTTCAATAAAATCATTAGAGATAATTACTAATTTAAAGTGTGTTTCAGAATCAATGGGAACATTATGCATTGCACTTTCATTTTCCAAGATAATACTTTCCACTTTGAGCGCGCTATTCAATATGTCAATAATTTCATCATAGGAGCTCATTTTGACTCCATTTTTAACAGAAACTCTTTATTCTTTTTTCCCAAAGCAAATTCACCAATTGAGCCGTCATGCTTTACAACTCTGTGACAAGGGATGAAAAGAGGTATGGGATTCATTTTACAGGCAGTACCAACCGCTCTCGCTGCACCGGGAACTCCAACCTTAATGGCTAATGATCCATATGACTCAGTTTGACCTTTCGGTATCTTCTTCAAAGCCTTCCAAACCTTCAGCTGGAATGGAGAACCCTGAAGATTAAATTTAGGAGATTTTTTCAATTCATTAATGCTAAAAAATTCATCAACAAAGCTTTGCAAACTCTGATCTGCAGGATGAATTGAGTCCTGCTTCTCAAGAAATACCAATCTTGTTAAAACAGAGTCAACATATATTGAGTCAAAACATCCAATCGGTGTAGTTAATGATTTAATTTTCATCTACTAATTTTAACACTGACAATTGAGTCAAATAACAAAATATAGAAGATATTGGTGCGGCATCCGAGATTCGAACTCGGACCATCTGCTTGGAAGGCAGATATACTAGCCATTATACTAATGCCGCTCTTTGAAGAGATCGTATATTACACTATCTTTGTAGTAATCTTAAGATAATTAAATGGTCTTTTAGATTTTCGTAAACATTTTAATTGAATTAGTTTAAGATTAATTATGAAATTCGATTTTCATCATCTAAAAAAAATTGATATCAATTACTTCTCTCATGGATTCAGAGTTATCAGAGTATCGGTTATGTTAATTGCTCTTGGGCTCATTGGAATTATTCATGGCCTCTTCCCTTTTGCATTTGTTGAGACCGTTAGCAATGGAGTTAAAAAAATTGCTGACGAAATGTCGCATTTCTAGATTACAAAATCTTATATCGTCGATAAGTTTGAGAAGACTCACAAGTAGATTGTTCCAGCAATAATCCCTGTATCTCTTTGCTAATCTCTAAAGCTTGCCAGGATTCTACAAAATTTTGTCGAGATTCAAGCGAAGAAAAGATATTTGTCCAATAAAATTTACCACTGGATTTGCCTTCCTCTGAATAAAGAATATTTACTTGTGAATTATTTTTACTTAAAGCATCCGTGAATTGCTCAAGAACTAACTTAATGGTTGCGTAACTATATCCACCTCTATAATTACACTCTAGTATTTCTGCAATCACAGGTGATGCGAAGATGGTTTGATCTGTTAGCCATAAGGTTCTACTTGAGACTGAAGAGCTTGCACATTTTGCAATATCATTAAAGCTCAATGCTGCAAGAGTAAGATTTAACCTATCCAATGAAAGAGGATCAGAGTGGTTTAACAGCACCTCAAAGAATTGTGTGTCTGTTTGATCTTCCACCAGGGGAAACAAAAAATACAGCTCTTCAGTTTCCCCTCCCATCTTAATAAAACTATCTACAAATTTTGGTATAAATCTTTCAACAGAATTCAGTGTTTTGCCTTCAACCAACTTACAGCTTAAAAGCGATTCTTGGAATAAATATTCTGGTTTTATAAAATTACTCAATTCCAAATTAGAATTTTTTGAATCTCCCTGACAGCTTGCAAGAAGAACTATACAAATAAGAGCAATAAAGAGTTTCAATTTTGATTTAATATATTTAAACAATGAGATAATAATATTATGAAAAATTATTTATGCATACCAGTTATATATTTGTTCGCAGCTATAGTCATGCCAACAGATGTTAATGCATTTAAATATGGATTAGGTTCATGTTTAGATCAACGTTTTGCGCAAGATATATGGCCATCAATTAAAAATGAAAATATTGATGGTTTTATTTTTCTAGGAGATAACGTCTATGGAGATATCCCCAGTGGCAAGCTATCAAAGATGAAAAAAGCCTATGCAATGCAAAAAACTAGATTACCTAAATGGTTGATGAGTAATAAAGAAATATTAGCAATCTGGGATGATCATGACTTTGGTCTCAATGATGGGGGTGGTGATTATCCGTTCAAAAAGGATGCTCAAAAAATGTTTTTAGCTTTCTGGGGTATTTCTCCTGATGATCCTAGAAGCAACAGAGACGGTATTTATTTCAAGCAAACCAAAGAAATTGAGGGATTAACTGTTGAGATCATTGGTCTAGATACTAGATTCTTCAGATCTAAGCTAAAAGGGAAAAAAAATGCATATAAAAAAAATAATGATTTAGAGGCAACCATTCTTGGTCAAGATCAATGGTCTTGGTTTGAAAAATCTATTGAAAACTCATCTGCTGATATGGTCATCATTCTCTCATCTATTCAAATCCTAGCTACGGATCATCCGTATGAAAAATGGGGGAATTTTCCCCTGGAAAGAAAAAGACTACTTAAATTAATCGCGAATGCCTCAAAAGATAAAACAATTCTTGCTATATCTGGTGATAGACATAGATCAGGCATTTATCAAAATGAAGATTTTATTGAAATCACAGCTTCGTCACTTAATAAATCTGCATCAAAAAATATTGAAACTGACCCTTTGTTAATAGGCAGAACATATCCTATAAAAAATTTTGGAATTCTAGATATTGAACCGAGTAAAAATAAAGTTACAGTTTCTATTCATGATCAAAATGGGCTTGAGTTAAACTCTAAAATTATCAATATTGATTAGCAATTAGTTATTTTTGCTAATCTTTTAAGTTCGATTAAAAGATAGTATTGTTAATTATCGCAATTCATAAAAAATTAAAAAATATGAAAAAAATTTCTTTATTCTTGTTCCTTTCAATTTCACATTTTATTAATGCAGATACTCTACTTCATGTAGGAAACCTGTTAGATACAAATGATGGGGAGGTTGCAAAAGCAGTAACCATTAAAATTAAAGGGAATAAAATAACAGAAATCACAAAAGGTTACGCAACGCCAACACAAAATGACGAAGTTGTTAATTTAAAGCAGTCTTATGTATTACCTGGATTTATGGATATGCATGTTCATCTTGCCCAAGAATATGTCCCTAAAGCAGAAAGGCAATCTAAAATTGAGCCTGAATATCGCGCATTATTTGCTGCAAATGCAGCATCAAAAACATTGATGGCTGGATTTACATCAGTGAGAAATGTTGGTGATGGTGGCATGGAGACTATTTCACTGAGAGAAGCAATTAATCAAGGATTGGTGATTGGCCCAAGAATTTTTACATCAGGCAAAACTATTGCTACGACTGGGGGGCATGGAGATCCTACAAATGGAATGCCAAAAGATAATTATGCTCCACCTACTCCCGAAGAAGGTGTGATTGATAGTCCTGAAGAGGCAATAAAAGCGGTAAGACAAAGATACAAAGATGGAACTGACGGGATAAAAATTACCGCAACAGGAGGAGTTTTAAGTGTTGCTAAATCTGGTGAGAATCCTCAATTTACAGATGCAGAACTTATTGCCATTGTTTCCACGGCTAATGATTATGGACTGTGGACGGCAGCACATGCTCATGGAAAAGAAGGGATGAAACGAGCTGTATTAGCTGGAATTAATTCAATAGAACATGGCACATACATGGATCAAGAAATAATGGATTTAATGAAAGCAAGAGGGACTTATTATGTGCCTACTATAATGGCTGGAGATTGGGTGGCTGAAAAAGCAAAAATTCCTAACTTCTTTCCTGCTCTTGTTAAACCAAAGGCAGAAAAAATTGGGCCTCAAATAACATCAACCTTTGCTCAGGCATATAAAGCAGGTGTGAAAATAGCATTTGGAACTGATTCAGGAGTTTCAGCTCATGGAGATAATTGGCAGGAGTTTATTCTGATGACAAATGCTGGAATGTCTAATGAAGATGCTTTAAAAAGCGCAACAATTGAAACAGCAAAACTTCTCAGAGTAGAAGATCAGCTCGGTCAAATAAAACCAGGAATGTTTGCTGACATCATAGCTTTTCAAAAGAATCCCATTGAAGATATTTCAATAGTTGAAAATGTAAGCTTTGTGATGAAGGATGGGGTCATATATAAGCAAAGCCTTTAACAATGCAGAGAAAGCCTAAGATCATTATCTTGGGGGCTGGCATGAGCGGAATTGCCTGTGCCCTTAGTCTTCATGATAATTTTGATGTCCACATTTATGAAAAATCACGAGGGGTTGGTGGAAGGCTTTGCGCAAAATCATTGCCGAATGGAGTGTTTCACTTTGGAGCTCAATTCTGTTCAGCGCAAACAAGCTCTTTTCAAGAGTTTTTAACTCAAAATAATGCTATTAACTTTTTAGGTTCCTCTTTTGATATAAAGATTAACTCTAGCATTGAAACTAAAGACTATTTTGTTGCAGAAAATGGAATGCATACTCTGCTTAAAAATTATGAACAACATTTAAATCTAAACTTTAATAAAAAGGCAATAAAAATAGATGAAAGAAAAAAGTTAGTTTATTTTAATTCAGGCTATAAGGAATCATACGATATGATAATTTCCAGCCTTCCCCTTCCCCAAGCTAAGGAAGTTTTCCAGTCTGAAATAGATCATCAGGCAACATTTAACCCCTGTATATCAGTTGGAATGACTTTAGTTGGAAGTCCTATTTACGAGCATTTTGGTTATAAAAATATCAATGAGGATATTTCATGGCTAGGAACAAGTAAATTTTATAATAAAAAAAATGCTGAAACTTGGGTATTACAATTTTCACCAAAGGCCAGTATAGCGATGATGAATGATACTGACTCCTTAATTCAAACTCGAGCTGAGGATGGTTTTAAAAATATAATTAAAGGGAAATATACACTCATCCATTCAGGAATCTTTAGATGGAAATATGCTTTGTGTAGCCGATCAGATCTTAACAATGAATACACATGCGTTTCTGAAGATGCGTTTGCGATTGGTGATTGGAATCTTTCTCCGCGCGTTGAATCAGCATACGTGTCTGGATCTGCATTAGGAAAATATCTAACTGAGAAAAGATTATGAAACAAATAGGATTACTCTTTCCAGATGATTTATCAACAAACAATAAAGTTCTCTCCTCAATCAAGAGCTCTGATCCATTATTGTTATACGAGCCTTGCGATACTTATTACCAACTTAAACATCATAAGCATAAGTTAGTCTTGCAAATATCAGCCTTAAGGCATTGGAAAGAAAAATTAGAGAATGATTTTACAAAAATTATCCATATAAAAATTACCAAGGATAGAAATATTGACCTAATGCATGAACTAGAGGCATTGCATAAAAAACTTAAATTTAATTTACTTCATGTTACCCAGCCAAGCGATCATGGAATTCTAACTCAACTAATGTTCTTTGGATCTAAGCATGATGTAGAGCTAAAGATACATCCAGATACAAAATTTATTGACTCAATTGAAGGTTTTTCAGAATGGTCTGCTGATAAAAAATCTCTTGTTCAAGAATACTATTACCGATGGCTAAGGAAAAAATATAGCCTTCTTATGGAAGATAATAAACCGCTAGGCGGTAAATGGAATTTTGATAAAGACAACCAAAAAAGTATTTCAAAATTAAAAGAGCTCCCCAAGCCTAGGCTTAAGATTAAATCTGATGAGCTAACAATATCAACAATGGTTGATATTGAAAATTGCTTTCCTGGTTCAGCTGGAAATTTAGAAAGTTTTAACTGGGCAGTCACTCACTCTGATGCTAGAAAACAATTGAAGAATTTTTTACGAAATTATTTTAAATACTTCGGAGATTTTCAAGATGCCATAGATAAAGAAAATACGACTTTATTTCACTCCCTATTATCCCCATACATAAATTCTGGTTTATTAGATCCAATGGAATGTATCGTTGATGCCATAAGTTATTTCAAGAAAACTGAACATGAGATTCCAATCAATGCATTAGAGGGTTTTGTGAGACAGATTTTAGGATGGAGAGAATTTATTAGAGGAGTATATTGGGAAAACATGCCTCAATATAAAGAAATGAATTTTTGGTCGCATGATAAGAACCTTAATCAAAATTGGTATTTAGGTGAAACAGGCATTCCTTTGCTTGATGATGCAATTAAAGAGTCTGCTGCTACAGGTTATACGCACCATATCAATAGGCTAATGATTATCTCTAATTTAATGAATCTATCAAACATTAGACCAAGTGAAATTTATCGATGGTTTATGGAAATGTATGTCGATTCAGCAGAGTGGGTAATGGTACCAAATGTATTTGGAATGGGGACTTATGCTGACGGAGGTATATTTTCTACCAAACCATATATATGTGGATCAAGCTACATGTTAAGAATGTCAAATTACAAAAAGGGAGAATGGTGTGATGCTGTGGATGGTCTTTACTGGCGATTTATAGAGAATAATAGAGAGTTCTTCGCCACAAACCCAAGACTGGCATTAATGCCAAAGTCTTTAGATAAAATGAATGAAGATAGAAAAATTAAAATCTTTAAAGCTGCAGAGGAATTTATTGAAAAAAATACCTCTTAAAGATCCTCTAACAAAAACTCAGATGCAGCTAAACTCATGCCAGCGTTGTCATGTGCAATTCCTGGAACTGTCTGATACCTCCATCTAAAAGGTAAATTCTTTTCAACACCCAGCTTGATTAAATCATTAAAAAAATTTGTGCCTCTTTCAAATCTATGTCTGCCTTGTTTTTTTGCTTTTCGCATAGCAGGCAAGGAATGATGTTTTGGATCGTTATCTGCATCACCTAAGAAGACCCCTCCTTTCATTCTTAGAAGCCACTCAAGTCTTTCATCTGAGACATTCATGTTTTTGATACCAAAGGGATAAGAGATGCCATCATCTGCAAATGTATAAAAGCCTGCATTTGCCATCGCAGCTTTTTCAATTCTAGTTTCATTGCTTAATAAAAGATACCTATGCACAAATTGCGATCCTCCAGAATGCCCATAAAGTCTGAAGGTTGTTGTAGAGATTTTGAATTTAGCTTTGAAATAATCAAAAAGAAGTCCAAGAGAATCTGTTAAAAAAAGTGATTGGTCTTTCAATAATTTTCCCTTTTCTGTGCCCATCATTAAATAGACATATTCAGGATACGATTCTTTAGAAAATTCTGGAGCTATCAAAACAACATTTCTGTTCTTAACCAAAGGCAGCCAATCATTTAAATATTTTTTTGCTGTTCTAGAGGCCCCATGCATAATAAAAATAATTTTTGTATTAGTATTTATTGAATCTGGAGTTGAATAGTAAATTTTTGAGTCAGGTTTTTTCCAGTAAGAGAAAGTTGTCTCTTCAATCTGCCTAGCAAATAATTCAATGGAAGAAAAAATAATAAAAAATAAAATAAACTGCTTCATTAGTGGTGATGAGTATTAGGTTTTTCTGGAGCCTTGCACTTTCCTCGCTCCCAATCACCAGGCTTACAATCATAGATAATTCTTCCATGATCTTTAATTAAATAATCAAGTATCTGGTGCGCATGAGCACCGAAACCTAAAGATGCATCATCTTGAAGTTCCTCAATAGGTATAGTGTAACTTGTCCAATCTCTAGGAGCTCTCCAACCTGGGGGAGGAACTAATTGAGCTCTAATGCCTGATATTGGATGAAGAGCACGCCATTCTCTAATCTTATTTGCCATTATTTCAACTAACTTTGGATATTGATCTGCTAAGTTATTATATTCATTTGGATCAGCGCTGATATCAAATAATTTATTTTCTACATTAATTTCTAATAAAGAGCTTGTTATAACTTGAACCAGCTTCCATTTATCATTAAAGACTGTTGTGTGAAATTCACCATAATTAGGTGTTTCAGATGCAAAATACACTTCTTTATTAAGCTTTACATCTTTTCCATCTTTTATCGCAGACCACATGTCTCTTCCCCAAATTTCTTTTGAATTCAACATCGGAACTCCTGAGGCGCTTGCAAGAGTTGGGAAAACATCCATTACAGTCATTATTGATTCAAATTTATTTCCTGCCTCTAGCATACCTTTCCACTTCATGGCAGCAATAACTCTAATCCCTCCCTCATAGGTGTCACCTTTCCCCCCGCGAAGTGGGAAATTGTCTGCGCCACCTCCAGCATATGCAGCGCCACCATTGTCGCTGCTAAATAATATTATGGTCTCTTCTTCAATACCTTCGCTCCTTAAAGTATCTAAAACCTGCCCTATTGCTTGATCTAGACCGTCTACCACAGCCGCATACATAGGTCGCGCGCTTGGTGAAAATCCATTCAATGTTCTAGTGCGATCAATTGCTGTGCTTCTTGTTAACTCTCTTGTATCTTCCAAAGCCTCATATTTTTGAACAAGGTTATCTGGAGCTTCTAAGGGGCTATGAGGTGCAATAAATGGCATATACAGAAAAAAAGGTTTATCTTGATCTCTTGCTTTGATCCATCGTGAAGCTTCATCTGCCAACAGAAATGTTTCATAACCTTCATCTGTAATAGTCACTCCATTTCTCTGAAAATCAATTCCCCCTTGATTTGCAAATGGAGGAAAGTATCCAACTTCTGTATGCATGTGACCATAAAAATTATCAAAACCTCTAGCATTTGGATGGAAGATTTCCTGAGAATGCCCAAGATGCCACTTACCCACCATGGCAGTTTGATAGCCGGCGGCTTTAAATGATTCAGGCATAAAATGCTCATCTGGATGAACTCCATTATTCATCCATGGCATCACTACTGAATAGGAGATTCCTAGCCTTAATGGATCACGTCCTGTCATTAAAGCTGCTCTGGTTGGACTACATATTGGAGTTGCATAAAACCTATCAAGCGTTAGACCCTCTGAAAATATTGAATCAATTGCAGGAGTATCTATGGGAGCACCTCTCAATGAAATATCAGCCCATCCCAAGTCATCAACTAAAAATATAATGACATTAGGTCTTCTTTCGTCTGCATTAGTAATAGTGGAAAAAGTTATCAGTCCAATAAAAAATAATTTAAAAATCATACTCATCTGCATTAAAGTTATTTGTCCAATTCCAATATTCTACCAATCTCCATGGAGATGTGGTGACAACCTTGCCTTTTGAATTCTGATACCAGCTAGAGACACCTTCATGTTGCCAAACCATTCCCATATGCCTATCATCAAATCTATCTTGATATTGTTTTTCAATTTTAGGTTTCACTCTGATAGATTTGTAATCATTGTTGAGCATGTACTCAATTGCTGAACTAATATAATTGATTTGGCATTCTGAGTTAAAGATAATGCTTCCTGCATGTGCCAAATTAGTGCCTGGACCGTACATAGCAAAAAAATTTGGGATAGAGGAGAAAGTAATCCCTAAATAGGACTGAGGGGAATCCTTATAAATACTGTTAAAGCTCCCTGCCCCGCCATCTATCTCAATGGGATAAAAAAAATCTTGGGCTTTAAAGCCAGTAGCAAAGACTACTGTATCAAATTCATAATCATTTTCTGAGCTAACAATTCCTCTGGAACTCATGCGGGTGACCTCTTCAGCAAGCAAAGTAACGTTTGGTAAATGAAGCGCCTCTAACCATGCGCCGTTGTCTTGTAACATTCGCTTTCCAAATGGTGGGTAATTTGGAATCACTTTATCAATAAGAGATTTATCAGAAATTTGTGCCAACATAGCAGACGTAAATAGCTCTCTCATTTCATCATTTTGTTGATTGATGGAATCGCTTCTCTCTTTCCATGAAGGGTCAACAAATAATGAGTCAAGCAACTGATCTGAACCAGGATAAAAAAGCAAAAACCTATACCATCGTGAATAATAAGGTAAGTTCTCTAATAGCCATTTTTTAGATTCATCAACCTGCTCATGATATTTTGGATTTGGGAACATCCAGGGAGGAGATCGTTGAAAAATTGTTAACTGTTCACAGTATTTTGCAATGCTTGGAACTATCTGAAATGCACTAGCGCCACTGCCAACTACAGCAACTTTTTTTCCAACAATCACATCATCATCTGGCCATTTTGAGGAATGAAACATATTGCCCTGAAACTCATCGATGCCTTTAATGTCAGGGATTTTTGGTTGATTTAGCTGCCCAACACAAGAAAGAACAATGTTAATCACTTCCTTGTTACTTTTTTCATTGTGTATAGAAGTAACTTCCCACATTTTGGTTAGATCATCAAACTTCATATCAGTGACCTGAGTTTCAAAGTATGTATTCTTTTGAATATCATATTTATCAAAACATCTTTTAAAATAATCTAATAGCTCTGGCTGTTGAGAAAAATGCTCTGACCACTGGTGGTTTTCTTCAAATGAATATGAATAAAAATGATTGGCGATGTCAACTCGAGATCCTGGATATCGGTTTTCAAACCAAGTGCCGCCTAGATTAATATTTTTTTCGTAAATTTTAAACTTGATGCCTCTTTCAGCTAATTTAATTGCAGCAAGGATTCCAGACATGCCAGCTCCAATAATCAATACTTCCAGACTTGGTTTTGCAGTTCCTAAAGGTGGCTTTAAATCCTGAGATGTTATATTTAAATCACGAAGCATCATAGGAATGTAATCAGGAGAAACATTCTCTCCTACTATAAAACTCATCATCTTATTCAGCTCTTCATTGGAGGGAACGTAAATATCATTAACCTCATGGTTAGAAAAAAACTTACTTATTTCTTTGAGGGCTATTTTTTTAATTGTTTGTTTGTCATCCTCGGATAGGAATCCTTGTATTTCGCCTAGCACTGCCTGATTAGGCCTAGGTAATTTCTCTAATATTGAGATATCTCCTGTAAAATGTACCAATAATGCTGCGACGACAGGAAAACTGGCTGAATCCAATGCACTTTCAAGAGTTTGCTTGCTAATATTCACATTGATTTAATTATGCACTTAAAAACATTCAGATTTATAGCGAAAATTTAAAATGTCTCAGTATTTAGAAATCATTCAAAAGATACACTCTTCACCATTTAGATTTGTCTTGGTATCAAGTGGTGGAGGTACTAATGCGATATCGGAAATCTTAAAAGTTCCTGGAGCAAGTAAATCAGTATTAGAGGCATATGTTCCGTATGCAAAAGAATCCCTGGATTATTATCTTCTTAAGCAGCCTGATCATTATTGCAGTTTGGGTACAACTCTAAGCATGGCTGCAAAGGCATACAGTGCAGCAAAAAAAATAGATCCCAATACAAATCCAAAAAATCTTTTAGGTGTTGCAGTTACTGCCTCACTAGCAACGAATTATTCAAAAAAAGGGGAGCATAAATTTTTTATTGCTATACAAACTTACAAATATTCCTCAAGCTTCTCTTATTCGTTTGTGAAGGGAGAGCTATCGCGAGAAGAAGAAGAGCAAGTTGTAACTGATCATATAATCAATGCAATTGCACAATCATGCGAGGTGCAAAATCACACGATCTCTGAAAACTCATCGCTTGAAATTAAGACTGTTGAAGCTGAAAAAAACTGGGTTAAATTGGTTGATAGCAAGATTGATTTTGTATCTTCATCAAATCGTATTCCAGAACTAATTTTTCCTGGATCATTTAATCCATTTCATTCAGGTCATAACTCAATGAGTGAATTAGCGGAGAAGAAAACTGGATTAGGTCTTGCCTATGAAATATGTATTCAAAACGCAGACAAGCCTCCTCTTTCATACCATGAAATTGAAAAAACGCTTAATCAGTTTAATCATGGGCACGAATGGGTATTAACTAAAGCTGGAAAATTTACAGATAAGGCTGCCCTATTCCCAAACTCTGTATTTATTATTGGAGCTGATACATTAACAAGGATTCTAGATGAAAAGTTTTATCTAAATCGTCAAGATATGCTTAATCAATTAGACTTATTTAATAGCCACAATATTAATTTCTTGGTGTTTGGACGCAAAATAAAAAGTAACTTTATTGACCTCGATTCCGTCACCATACCAGAGCACATAGCTAAAAGATTTTCTGGATTTGGTGAGGAGATCTTTAGAGATGATATTTCTTCAAGCTCGATCAGAAAAGAACAAGAGTAAATTTCAGAAAAATCGGTATACTGATTTGGTCAACAATTTTTCAAAACTGGGGGGTTTTATGAAAGGTTTCTTACCAAAAAATGCGCCGGCAAAATCATACTCAATAGACTCTAACTCATGCGCAAGAATTGAAGATATATGCAACAACCTTCCAAAATTATTATTAACAGGAAAGGTTCAGTCAACCATTGATAAGCTTTCAAAGAAAGATTTATCTATCAAACAACTCCTAGTAAATCAGATGGGGCAGGATCTCAAACTTGCAATGTCACAATTAAGCTTTATTGCTCATGCATACATATGGGGAGATACAAAACCCCATGGCAAATTACCTGAGGCTCTTGCAAAACCATGGGTTGAGGTTGCAAATAATCAAGGCAGGCCTCCTATTTTAAGTTATGCCAGTTATTGTCTTGATAACTGGTTTTTAATCAATAAAGATGAAGCTATTTCATTGGAAAATGTTGGTTTAATAAATAATTTTTTAGGTGGAGTTGATGAGGACTGGTTCGTCACAATCCATGTGTGCATTGAGAATGCAGCTTCAGGAGCAATTGATGCTTGTCAAAAAATAGCCCAATGTGATGGAGCTTCATCAGAAAAAGAGATTTTAAATTTATTAAATGAAATCGTAGAGTCAATGAAAAAAGTAAATTCTATTTTTGCAAGAATGCCTGAGAAATGCGATCCATACATTTACTATCATCGAGTGCGACCTTTTATTTTTGGCACAAAAGATAACCCTGATCTGAAGAAGGGTCTCATATATGAAGGTCAATTTGAAAATAAACCTCAATTTTTCAGAGGCGAAACAGGCGCACAAAGTAGCATCATCCCATCTCTTGATGGTGCATTACAGATCTCTCATACCAAAGACCACTTAAGACATTATTTGAATGAAATGCGCGATTATATGCCGCCTAAACATAGAAAATTTATTAGCACTCTTGAAGATAGTTCGATAATTAAAGGTCTTATTAAAGATTCAAGGAAACTCACAAGCAGATATAATGATTGTCTTGAAGAAATCAGGGCGTTTAGAGCCATGCATCTCGAATATGCCGGAACTTATATCCATAAACAATCTCAAATCAAAAATCCATTTGGCAGAGGTGGGTCAACAATAACAGGTACGGGCGGAACTCCTTTTATGACTTATTTAAAAAAGCATCGGGATGAAACCGAGCAACAAAAAAAATAAAGTATTATTTACTGTGAGGAGGTAATTTAGCTTCAACAAACCACTCATGGATCTGCTTGGCAGGATTAAACTTCTTCAATCTAAGCTTTTGATTTTCAATCACTAATTTCTTAGTCTTTACTGCTAAGTAGTGATATGTGTGGCTATCCCTTGATTCACTCTCGGGAATTAAATACACCTTAGTTTGTTTCTTTTTACTATCTGCCATAATGCTGATGATTATACCGAAATCAATTCAATTTCCCACGTAATTTATAAAATAATCTTATGAAATATCTATGTTCTTAAAGAGCTATATATCCTAAAATGACTAACTTTTTAAAAAACATATGTTAAAAAAACTCGTAATCTTAGTTACAGCCCCTGCAATCAAGACAAGGATATGGTTATTAGTTCTGGCTGTATTAATCGCTCCTGGAATCTTAGGTAGCAATATTGTTCTTGACGGCACTTTATCAAGCGATGAATGGGATGGATCACTCTCTTTTGATTTAGAGTATGAGTTAATGCCCTCTCGCAATACCCCAGCAGCCCTTAAAACAACTGCTTATGTTCAATACGATGAAAAATACTTATACATTGGAATTAAGGCATATGGAGATCCAACTAAAATTAGATCAACTTTAAAAAATAGAGATGAAACCTGGAACGAAGATTATGTTGCTCTAATGGCAGACCCATTTAGAGACGGTAGATATGGTGTTTTAATTGGCGTTAATTCACTAGGCGTTCAGCTGGATGAAAAGCATATAAGCAATGCTGAACCAGATAATTCATGGGATATACTTTTTCAATCAGCCACTGCATTTCAAGATGATGGTTACTCAGCTGAATTGATCATTCCTTTTTCAGAGCTTCAATTGCCAGATACAGAAATTCAAAAATGGAAGATGGGATTTATTAGAAAATCTTATGAAGCAGGCATACAAACGGTATTTGGATCTTTTAAAAATCTTCCAGCAGAAACATGTTACGCCTGTCAGGCAGATGAAGAAATACTCTTGGGATCTCCAGAAAAGATCTATAGAAGTTATTTATATCCATATATTTTTCTTAATCAAAATGGTGATAGGCCTGTAAAAGATTTTAAATTACAGAATCCTGATTATGAAATTGGTATAACTGGTCTTTATGATCTTACTAAATCATCATCTATAGAATACACAATTAACCCAGACTTCTCTCAGGTAGAATCAGATATTCCAATGATTATGGCTAATCAAACTTTTGCTATGTCATACCCTGAGAAAAGAACTTTTTTTCTAGAAGGCTCTGAATTGCTTAAATCAGACACACAAACTGTTTATACCAGATCCATAACTAATCCTCTTGGAGCGCTAAAATATATTAATCAAGGAGATAAAAGCTCAACCTATCTATTGCAAGCTACAGATACTGACTCACCATACTTGGTAGCAGGACAATATAGATCCTTCAAAGGCAATGCTGGCAAAAGCAAAGTTACGATAGGAAGGTATAAAAGGAATTTAGGCAATAAATCACATATAGGGTTAATTGCGACTAATCGAGATTTTCAAATTGGTGGTTCTGGATCTGTGGTTGAATTAGACAGTTTAATTAATTTTTTAGATGATTATATTTTAGATCTAAATGTAGCAAGGAGTGATACTCAAGAAGGTAATGTAAACTTTTTGGAAACAGAGGATACCTTCGCTGGCAGAACTTATGCAATGGATGGTGAGTCTTTTTCAGGAACAGCTAAAAATATTAGACTTCGAAGAGCTGTAAATGGCTCATACGCAGGAATTCGATTTAAAGATGTTTCCCCTACTTATAGAGCTCATGTTGGCTTTGTTGGAAGAAATAATTTCAAAAGTCGTAATTATTGGTATGGGAGAACTTACAGATCTCAAGGAACTATAAGAAAAATAACTTTTCATTGGAACAATAGAAATAGATCAAATTATCAAAACCGAAAAACATTTGAATTTTATGAATTTAAAATTAATCTTGAAACAAATTTTAATTTTAATGGTGAAGTTAAATGGCAAATTAAACCTAGTGAAAAATTTAATGGTATTCAATATGGAGAGCAAAAAGATTATGAAATGAGTGGCCAATATCATCCTTCAGAAAGGTTCTTTACTAGTTTTAAGATAGAAAAAGGTGAATCAATAGCTTATAGAATTGAGAAGCCTGTAATCGGTGATTCAACAGAATATAATCTTTATAATGTTTTTAGATTTTCAGATAATTTTAAGATTTCTTTGGGCCATCGATATTCAGAATTAAAAAATAAAATCACCGGTGAAAAATTTTATGCTGGTGAAATTAATAGACTTGAGCTGGATTATCAAATTGATAGCGCTTTATCAACAAGAACCATAATTGAAAAAAATGATTTTAGTGATGACTATTTTCTTGAAGCTCTCATTCAATGGAAGCCTAATCCCTATACCATCTTTTATGCAGGTGGCACTCAGTTCTATGAAGAGCCAAATCCATTCAGTGATAATCTTAGACTAGAAACCTCTCAAATATATGCGAAGTTTCAATATTTTTATAATCCAAATAGCTAAAAACTAATCAACAACTAATAACCTTTCCTGTTGCTTTGCCATCTTTAATAACTATCGAGCTCAAATCAAAATTAATTGCTTCCTCGCTCAGAAATAATCCTCTTACTTGAATCTTTGTTTTATCTAAACCATCTTTTTCGAGGCATGAAAGCGGAATATTAATTGTTGACCAATCAGTCATTAATTCTGTCGGTAATTCAGCTGACCCTCTACAGTTATTTCCACATCCTACGCTAAAATACAAAGCTGGATTAGCTAAGCTATTTACCCTCATGATAATTTCATAAAAAGGAGCCTTCATACTTGAAAGGCTTACAGGTGACTCAGCCGAAATACCAAAAGCTTGCAAGGATTGATCATCCATAAATACAATATTTTTTGCATCATCTTGCCTTTGGTAATCAAACCTAGTAATTTTTACTTTAGAATTAGCACTAACGTAATCGTCCTCTAAAACAAATTCAGGGCCAGCCTGAGTGACAACGAATTCCTTTCCAGGAATTGATGCAGCGCCTAAGAAAACATTTAGCAAATCTAACTTAGAGTTACTTCGATTGGTTTGGATCCTTTCTACCTCAAGATCTGATGCATACGTAAGACCATACCCAAATGGAAATAATGGATCATAAATGCTGTCGGTAAAGTTTAGGACTGCTTGATCTTTAGTTTTTGGCCATGAGTAAGAAAGTTTGCCCACAAAATCATAATTAATTTTATTGTCATTTGTAAAAATTACATCTGCAATTCCTTCCACCGCTGAGCCTGGGAGCCAAGCAGCTATGAAAGCATCAGATGCATTTAATTGCCTATTAACAACCAAAGGCCTGCCAGATAGAAAGATGCTGACTGTGGGAATATTTTGCGCATTCATTGCCTCAAGCAATGGTAAAAACTTTGGATCAGTTGCAGTAAAGGAAACATCTTTTAAGTCTCCGAGCATTTCAGCATATGGTTCCTCGCCAAAAATACCTATCACTACATCAGGATCTTTATTAAATTTACCATTAATTGAAAATTCTATTGTTCCGCCTGATGAAATAACTGCCTCCTCCAAAGCCTCATATATTGAATTTACATTTATAAAATCACTATTTAAATTTTCTCTGCCCTGCCAAGTAATAGTCCAGCCACCTGTTTGAGAGGAAATTTTCTTTGCTGCATCTCCAATAATTCCTATGTGTTGAGATGGATTTAATGGAAGTAACTGTTTATTATTTTTTAATAAGACAAGTGACTCTCTCACTGCCTGCTGAGCCAATGCAATGTGCTTAGGGTCGCCCAAATAGTTTTCTTTAAATTCATGTGGAACTCGCCCATTAAATAATCCAAGCCTAGATTTAACTCTTAAGATATTTCTGACTGCCTCATCAAGCCTAGTTTCAGAAATCTCTCCTGATTTTACTTGCCTGACTGTGTTCCTCAATAGATCTTTCCAATTTTCAGGCACCATAAACATATCAACGCCAGCATTAAATGACTGAGCACATTTTGCATTAGAGCATCCTTCTACTTGACCATGACCATTCCAATCACCTACAACAAAACCATCAAATTGCATGTCCTTTTTTAATATATCTGTAAGCAATTCTTCGTAACCATGAAGTTTCTTGCCATTCCATGAATTAAAACTAGCCATAACTGTTTGAGCGCATGCATCAAGAGCATCAAAATATGGATAGCCATGAAGCTCTCTTAGGCCTATCTCTGAGATTCTGGTATTACCCTGATCAATTCCTTCAAAGGTTCCACCATCTCCCATAAAATGTTTAGCAGTAGCAATCACATGATTATTATCTAGCAACGTATCTCCTTCGCCTTGCAGACCAAGCACGAATGCCTTACCGAGTTTTGATACCAACAAAGGATCTTCAGAAAATCCTTCGTAAGTCCTTCCCCAGCGATCATCTTGAGGAACTGCAACTGTTGGAGCAAATGTCCAGGCCACCCCTGTAGATAAAACCTCAAGCGCTATTGCCTCACCAATACTCTTCATCAAATCAACGTTACCCGAAGCCCCTAAACCAATATTATGGGGAAACAAAGTTGCTCCAATAACATTATTATGACCGTGAACTGCATCAGTACCCCATAAAACCGGAACCTTGATGCCTTTATAAGTTGGGGAAGCATCATAGAATTCTTTACTCAAGCTTTTCCAATCATCAACTGAGCTATATTTATCACCGTTTGGAGCAGTATTGCCACCATTTAAAACCGATCCAATTTTATATTTCTTAACATCTTGCGGTGAAATAAAATCTAAATCTCCCTGTATGACTTGCCCAACCTTCTCTTCTATTGTCATCCCACCTATCAACTGCTCGATAAGATCTTCATTATTAAAGTGTTTATATTCACAGGTGTTAGTTCTAGCCCAATCAACCTGCCCAAAAATTCCAGGTGCTTGGAATAATAAAATAATTAAAAATAAATTTTTCATGTTTTCTCCATTCTTAAAAATCTAAATCTAAAAATTGGACCATTCAAATTAATACTTGAGATCAATGAGTCGACTATTGAGTGAGTAAAGCTGTCTAAAATAGAATCGTTCAATTTTAATTGAGATTTTGACTTATTTTATTAATAAAATTTAAGCTGCCATGCAAACAAGTCATTTCTTGGTTGATTGATGCTAGAGGCATCTGCTTTAGTACATCTGCATGCATTGATTTTCTGTTAAGCAAAAAATTCTTCATAAATATGTCTTCGTCAATGAATTCCTGCAAAGAGCGCATTAAGCCTCCAGCAAGATAAATGCCTTTGCCTGGCATATATGCTAATGCAAGTTCAGATAGGATTTGAGCGAGCGATTTTAAAAAAATATCAATGCTCTTTTGAGCAGATTTATCAGAATGATAACTTGCTACAATCTCTTCTGGTGATTTGTCTGTATCTTCAAAATGAGAGTAAATTTTAACAAGTCCGCCACCTGAAATTAGATCTTCGATAACATTAAAATCTTTTGTATTTTTAAGATTCAGCTCTGAGAATAGCTCTTGGATAGCAAATAAACTATTGCCAATTTCTGTTGGAAGCACAATATTATCTTGAATTACTTGAGCGGCGCCTAATCCAGTTCCTGGACCTAAAATTAAAGCTGTTTCATTGAATGAGTTACCTTCGTTTATAAAATTCATTTCTTCTTTCTTGAAAAGTGACAAACCATGACCTATTGCTTCCCAGTCATTAAGAATATGGCAAGAATCAACTTTGAACTTCTGAAGAATCTCAGCTTCATCTATTTCAAATTCTCTATTCGTCATTGAAATAGAGTGATGAAGTTTAGGACCTGCAATAGAAAACACCAAATGTTTAATTGACAAATCATCATCTAAAAAACCCTGTAACAATTCATCAAATGAGCCCAAGCAATCTAGATTCTTTTTGTTAGCATTGATCAGCGTGCTTGAACCTATATCAGCTGAAGCTGTTCTGATATTTGTACCGCCGATATCTATTAACAAGACTCTGCTATTTAGAAAAGCTATCTTAGGATCAATTACCATAGTAAAAAATAAGTGATAATCAGAATAATGCAGATAATAACAGCGCTAATGTTGAAAGATTTCTCAGTTTTAAAATTAATTCCTGATATATCAATTGCTTTTACTTGGTCATCATATCCTTGTAACAAAGAAGTTAAATAGCATGCAAAGCCTGAAATTAAAAAAACAACCCCCATCCTATGGATGAAAGGATATTCTGGAAAAATAAGAAAAATAAACAAAGATAAAATCAGGGATATAATTGCCGCAACAAGAACACTTAACGTTGTGGCTTTTTTCCAAAATAAAGCAACCAAAAAGATTACTAAAATTCCTGGAGTAAAAAAGCCTGTAAAGTTTTGAATATATTGAAATGCGGATTCCATATTACCAAGTAATGGTTGCGCACACAGGACGGCAATAACCAATGAAATCCATGCCATATTCCTGCCAACATTTACTAGCTTTTGTTCTGTAGGTTTTGATTTAACAAAACTACGATAAATATCCATAGTAAAAATAGCACTTACGCTATTAGTCATTGACGCCAATGAAGATACTATCGCAGCAACTAAAGCTGCAAAAGTTAGGCCTAGAAGACCATTAGGTAATAAAGACATCATCATTGGGTATGCTTGATCTGACTTTTCTAGCGTTGGATAAATTACAGCTGCGCAGATTCCAGGAAGCACAACTACAAATGGCATTAAAAGTTTCAAGTATGCTGCAAACATGACACCTTTTTGCGCTTCAGGTAATGATTTAGCCCCTAAAGCTCTTTGAGTGATATATTGATTAAATCCCCAATATGCAAAATGAGCTATCCATAAGCCACCGATTAACACCCAGACTCCAGGCAGGTCCTTGTAAGCTGGATTATCAACAGACAAAATCATATCAAACTTTTGAGGAAGCAATTGATAAACCTGGCTTAAGCCATTCACCACCCCAGCTCCATCAGATATTTGATTTAATGCAATATATGAGACAGATAATCCGCCAAAGATCAACAATACAACTTGAATAATATCTGTCATAGCAACAGCTCTAAGCCCTCCCCAAAGTGAGTAGGCTAATGAAAGAAAAGCTAAAAGGACTAAGCCATAAAATAAATCTAAGCCTGTCAATGAATTAATTGCTAGAGAACCAAGCCATAATACGCTGGTTAAATTAATAAATACGTAGACTGCTAACCAAAAGAACGAAAGCACAAGACTAACTCTTTTATCGAATCTTTGCTCGAGAAACTGAGGCATAGTATAGATTTGCTTCTCTAAAAAGAGCGGTAAAAAATATTTTGCCATCACTATCAATGCTATAGCTGCCGTTAATTCATATGTTGCTATTGCCATACCAACAACAAAGCCTTGGCCGGACATTCCGATAATTTGCTCTGCTGAAATATTTGCAGCAATTAAAGAGGCACCAATAGCCCACCACGGCAAAGATCTGCCTGCTAAAAAATAATCTTCTGCTGTTTTGTCAACCCCTTGTTGAGATCGAGAAACATATTGAGCTAGAATGATTATTCCGACACAGTAAAAACCGACAATAAAAATGTCTAAATTACTAAATAACATTGATTTACTACCCCATTGATATCGTTGTCAAAATACATTATCGTTAAAATAGTTAAAGAAGGCAATATAATTTAAAAAGCAATGGCGGTTACAATTAAAGATGTTTCGAAAGATGCCAAAGTATCTATTAAAACTGTTTCAAGAGTTATAAATAATGAAGCTAATGTTGCGGAAGAAACAAAAAAAAGGGTTTTATTATCTGTAGATAAACTCGGGTTTAGGCCCAATAAAAGTGCTCAAAGCCTAAGATCAAAAAGATCCTTCATAATTGCATTGCTTTATGACAATCCAAATAAATCATATTTAGCAGACATTCAAAGTGGAATATTTAAAGCTTGTAAATTAACTGGTTATAACCTAGTTGTTCAAGAGTGTGACTACAAGTCGCCTGAATTGAACGATACTATTCTTGAATTTGTTGAAGATTTAAAGATTGATGGTTTGATTCTCACGCCTCCCCTAAGTGATATGGATGACTTTCTTCAAGATTTAGATAAACATCAAATCGAGCATGCTGTTATAGCACCAAGCACAAAGAAAACTGAGTCTTTATATGTCTCTTCAAATGACTATGAGGCTGCCTATAAATTAACCTTAGAAATTATAAAACATGGACATAAAGACATTGGCTTTATAAAGGGGCATCCAAAACATTCAGCCTCCAATCTAAGATTTAACGGGTTTATTGATGCAATTAAAATCCATGGTTTTGATGTAAATAATGCATGGATCAAACAGGGAAATTTTAGCTTCAAATCAGGATTTGATGCAGGAGTAGAAATCTTTCATTCTGATCGAATACCAACCGCAATCTTTGCAAGCAATGATTCAATGGCAGCGGGTATTATGAAGTCTGCGCATATGAGGGGTTTAAAGATCCCCGATGATGTCTCGCTTGCTGGTTTTGACGATTCGCCAATTGCTGATGAAATTTGGCCAGCACTCACTACAGTCAAACAACCAGTTGAAAAAATGGCTCATCATGCTGCTAAAATTTTGATGGCAAAATTTAATGGATTAGAAGAAGCTAATCAATCTAAAGAATTTAAATCTGAGCTAATTATTCGCGAGTCGCTAAGATCCCTATAATTTAAATGATTCAATAATACCCGCAACCACAAACTCTATTGCAAGAGCCCCAAGCAATATGCCAAATATTTTTTGCACCACAATAATAATTGTTGGGCCAACTTTCTTAGAAAGACTCGCTGAAAGCCACATCGCAAAAGCAACCAAAATAATGATGATTAAAATTGGAATGAAGTTAATCAATATTTCTGTTGTATTTCTTGCATTGTTTTCAGCAATCAAAAGCGCAGTTGTCATTGCACCTGGACCAGCGATCAAAGGTATTGCTAAGGGAAAAATTGCAAGAGATTGAATAGACTCATCATCCAAAGCTACTTCTGCTGTATTCTGTCGTCGAGTTTGCCTTTGCTCTAAAACCATCTGGAATGCAATTGCAATCAAGAACAATCCACCTATTATTTTAAATGAGCTCATTGAGATGCCCATGAGATCCAAAATTGCAGTTCCAAATATATAAAACAAAGATAGTACAAAAAAAGAAACTATAGTAGCTTGAATGTAGATTTTCTTAATATCATCTTTACTTAAGCCTTGAGTAAGGCTTGCAAAAATAGGAACTAGTGCAATTGGATCAACTGCAACAAATAGTAAAATTGTATTTTCAAGTAACTGATCAAACATTTTAGGTAGCTATGATTTGAATTGAGTCAGTATGAGATGCAGAATACACCCCCGCTATTAATACAAATTTTAGAGATTTTTTAGACTTCTTGCTAGACATTAAAATTGATTTAATCTTTAAGACTGTTTTTGTTTGATTGGTTATTGATTTGATGAAATGAGGTTTCATCCCGCCGATTATGCTTAAGTGGCAATAAGTTTCATAATTATTTGTAAATGCATAAACGGGCATTCGAAATGGTTTTGTATTTGAAACTACATTCGCTGTCTGGCCTGACCGAGTGATGACAACTATTCCATCTGCATTTATCCTTTCCGCAAGATCACGAGCCCCTTGGGCAATATTTTGCCAGTCTGAATTATCTTGCAGAAATTTTTCATAACCTAGAGTTCTAAAATGTTCAGTTCTAATGGCTATTTTTTTAAGCATTTTAATACATTGAACAGGATATTTACCAACGCTGGTTTCACCAGAAAGCATTACAGCATCAGCCCCCTCATAAATAGCATTTGCGACATCAGTAACTTCCGCTCTTGTCGGAGTTGGGTGATGAATCATAGACTCCAATAAATGTGTTGCAACAATAGATCTTCTACCCCATTTTGCAGTTGCATACATAATTCTTCTTTGTATATTAGGCAAATCAGCAAGGTCAGTTTCTATTCCTAAATCACCCCTTGCAACCATAACAATATCTGCAGCTTGAGCAATTTCATGAATATTATCCAGACCCTCTTGGTTTTCAATCTTTGCAATAATTTTTATTGATGACTTTTTTCTTTTTAATATGTTTCTGAGATTGGATATATCTTGAGCTGACCTTACAAAAGACAAAGCAATAAAACTAACATTGTGCTTAATTCCAAAATTAATATCCTTAAGATCTTTTTTAGTAATTGATGGTAAGTCGACCCTAACTCCTGGTAGATTAACATGGCGTTTGCTACCGAGAGTTCCGCCGTCAAGAACTTTGCATTTTAGGCTTTCGTTGTCTTTTGCCAAAACTTTAAAATTAAGTAGGCCATTATCTATGCTTATTTTAGAGCCTTTATCTACGCTCCTAATAAGGCCTTTATAATTAATTTTAATAGATGAGGTTTCTACATCAATATCATCCCTAATTGTGAGGTTAACTATATCGCCAGTCTTTAGATCAATGTCAGACTGATTGATTCCCGTTCTAATTTCTGGTCCTTGGGTATCTAACAAGGTTCCTATAGGACCAAATAATTGTGACTGATCTTTGTTAACCCTTTTGATTGATTCAATTATTTCTAAAGCATCAATTTGTGATGCGTGCGACATATTAATTCTTGCTACATTCATGCCAGTAGCATGCAAGCCTTTCAATGAGGAATAATCATTTGTACTTGGACCAATAGTTGCAATAATTTTTGTTTTAGTAACTCGCATGAGCAGGATGATACTCCAATAAATTTTAAAGTGAAGCTATCGAATGTTTTATGGATATAAAATTATAGGCAAAAAAAAACAGAGCTAGGCTCTGTCTTTTCAGTTCGAGATTGGAAGGGGTCTAAAGTGAGAATCTCTTTAGCTCCTTGAAGGCTTTCTCTTTCCTTCTTGGTGGGTTACTAAGCTCTTTTTTATCGTCGACTCTTAGTATCGCTTTCGCCCTTCGTCTCTTCCTTCTCTTTCTCTCTTACTCCCGTCTGCAGTTGTTTGTAAGTCGGTCCGAGTTGGTCTATTAAATATACGCCTTTAGGAAATAGAGTCAACAGCTAAATACAAAAAAAATATAATAATTAAAAAAATAACCTAAAATCAATGTTTTAAGAATTATTTCTTAGGTAATCTTTACCCTGTTTTAAGCCTACTTGATAATCTCGTTTCATAATTTCTACGTTTGTGGTTGCTCTTCTTGTTTTTAATCGGTGTGGTGGGCAGATTTGTATAATTTTACAATCACTCGGAGGATTGTTAATAAATTCAAGAGCAGAATTATAAGTGCTTGTATTGGTTTTAAGGGCATGTGAAATCTCCGGATAACCTCTTGTTGCTAAAGCAGCAATATAATTCTCTAATTTGGTTTTTCTAATAAATGTTTTCTCATAGGTTCTTATAATCACAATTTCTTTGGCTCCTAAGTCATAGGCCTTTTGAACTGGGATGGGGTCTGTTATCCCGCCGTCATATTTTCTTTTTCCATCAAGCAAAATTGGATTTTTCATCAACACAGGCAAAGAACCAGTTGCGAGCATTTCATTTATATAATTCTCTTTTGATAATTCAATGTATTCAGGGTTGCCAGTTATAGCATCGGAAACAACAATATAAAAATTCTTACCAATTAAGTTTTTTTCCAGGCGATTAAAATCTATAGGGAATACCCTATTAGCGTCTTGATATAGTTTTTCAAAATCCATTATACTTTTATTTAATAGAATATTAGAGTATCGAACATACTTCTTGGATGCAGAAAACAACATCTTATCTAAGTTATAATCTGCAACTTTAAGTAAATACCAAAGCTGCACAACAGCTCCATTAGAAACACCAAGATGAATATCAAATGGGTTATAAGAAGCTTTAATGAATGAGTCTATTACGCCAAATGAAAAGACTCCTCTGCTACCTCCACCTTCAACAATTAATGCTGTCTTATTTTTTTGCATAAACCAATTTCAATAATTTAAAAATTATAGGCAAAAAAAAACAGAGCTAGGCTCTGTCTTTTCAGTTCGAGATTGGAAGGGGTCTAAAGTGAGAATCTCTTTAGCTCCTTGAAGGCTTTCTCTTTCCTTCTTGGTGGGTTACTAAGCTCTTTTTTATCGTCGACTCTTAGTATCGCTTTCGCCCTTCGTCTCTTCCTTCTCTTTCTCTCTTACTCCCGTCTGCAGTTGTTTGTAAGTCGGTCCGAGTTGGTCTATTAAATATACGCCTTTAGGAAATAGAGTCAACACTTTTTATAAAAAAAATATCATTAATTTAAAAAAATTTATTTACTCCATTTATTTTCATAAAAATCAGCTAGAACTTTGAAAGCTTCTTTTTTATTTCCGCTCTCATCGATTAACCCTTTCCTATTATAAAAATCTTGAATGCCAGGCAAAGGTCTAAGCATGGCTCTAAAATCTTTGAAGACCCAAGGGCTGATTCCTTGAATTTGAGGGTTATTAGAGAGCATTTCTAATTGATGCTTATAAAGCTTAGCCTGATATTCTTCCGACCAAATTTTATTTGTATGATTGCCATACTTTGCACCAGCCCCAAATTCAGAAATATGAATGGGTTTGTCAAACGATGAGCTAATTTTTATATCTGGCATAACCTCAAACATGAGTTTTCTTAGAGTGCCTTCAGAAATCATCATTTGATCTGTAAAAAATGTAACGTAGTACCAGCCAAAGTATTCATTATAAGAAATCAAATCAACACTCTCACCAAGTGGATCATCAATTGATAGAGAAAAAGATAATTCGCTATCAATTGGTATATTGGCTTGATCTAGGATTAATTGAAATATAGCTTTTTCTTTTGGGCTAACCCATTGAGATTTAGCCCCCTGCAATGCCAAAACAAGAACTAAGGATCTAAACTGCTCTTCGCTACCAGATAATAGAGCGGCAGTTGATAAGCGTGATGAGTCATTGATCTCTATCTCGGCAAGAAGCGCTTTTAAGAATTTCATTCTTGAGGAAGATAGCGGGGTTTCATTTGCAACAGACCAAACCACCACAGATGCCCTGTTTTGATCTCTTTGGACCAATCTTTTGATTTGGTTCTTTGCAATGTTAAGGGTATTGGAATTATCCCAATCAATATTCCAATAAACAGGCACCTCCTCCCAAAGCATTAAGCCCAATTGATC
>CABXFU010000010.1 GCA_902511575.1 uncultured SAR86 cluster bacterium | reverse complement strand
TGATGTTGGATGTATTCTGCGCTTGTTTGTTCGCCTGATGCTGATGCCATGTTAAGCAGTAATTGGTTTGGGGTTAAAAGTTGTGTTTAAGTATACTAGTAGAAAGACAGCCAGAAGAGTGTTTTCTGTTACATACATTAAAGACAAAATTGTAAAAATTATAAAAACTGACCATCTAAGTATGAAAGCAAGGTAAAGATTCAAGGCCTCGTTTTTTGGCCTGCTCGCAACATAAATAGCCGCAGCCAAAGCCATCACATATCCAATAAAAATGGGTTGCAAAAACATTGGAAACAAAACCAATGAGATCAAAAGACCCAAGGCAGATAACCGGTTGTTTTGCAAAGTAATAATTTTAGTTCAAGTAAGTTTTTTTACGGGGCTGATTATAAAAATTTATAGTCTCCAGGACAAGCTTAATTTTTCTTTAATTTTAATAATTTGCTGATAATAGACTCTCTTTCATCATTTGAAGAGTATGAAATAGATATTTTGCCTTTTGAGGCTGTTTGTTGATCGATTTGTGTCTTGTGTCCTATGTTTTCAGAAAGCTCCTCTTCAATATTTAACAGGTCTCTATTTTTTGTTTTTGTCTTATTTTTTGTTGTGCTTTTTTTTGTTGTGGTGGCTGCATCTTTAACCGTCATACCCAAAGAAACTATCTTTTGAGCAAGCTCTGTTGCTTCTTTGGGGTCCATAGATGCAAGAATTTTAGCGTGGCCTTTTTCCAACTCACCAGCATACAAAAGATCAATAATAGAAGCTGGAAGATTTAACAGCCTGATTGAGTTAGCTACAGAGCTACGAGCCTTTCCCGTTACTTCAGCAATTTTATCTTGCGTTAAAGAAAACTCTCTTTTAAGCCTGTCATAACCCCTAGCTTCTTCAATTGGGTTCAGGTCTTCGCGTTGAAGATTTTCAATCAATGCAAGCTCTAGTGAAAGCTGATCTTCGGCCGAATCAACCATACATGGAGCGGTTTTAAGCCCCGCCTGTTTCGCTGCTCTTAATCGCCTTTCACCTGCAATTAACTCAAACCCACCTGCGCCAGTTTCTCGAACCAGGATCGGTGAGAGAATGCCGTGTTTTGCAATTGATTGAGATAGCTCTGTTATTTTCTGTTGATCAAAAGACTGCCTGGGTTGAAAACGGTTGGGTTTAATTTGAGTGAGGTATATTTCTTTAATGGATTGTTTGTTCGGGGCCGTAACATCGCCAAGAAGGGCGTCTAGGCCTGTGTTTAATATTTTATCTGCCACCTTCTATTCTCCTGATAAGTTCGCCCGCGAGAGCTAAATAAGCCTTAGCACCAAATGAGGATGGCATATATTGTATTGCCGAAGTTCCATGGCTTGGCGCTTCAGCCAATTTAACATTTCTTGGTATAAGGGTGTTAAAAACCAAGGCTGGAAAATGTTTTTCCAACTCTTCTGATACTTCTTTGGCTAGGTTGTTACGCATATCTACCATGGTTCTAATAATCCCAAATACCCTATTGTTTGTAAGGTTTTTGTTTTTAAGTGTGTTTATAGTATTGATGAGTGATGAGATTCCCTCTAAAGAATAATATTCACATTGAAGAGGTATAAGTGTTGCGGTGGCAGCAAACAGAGACTCCAGCGTTAGTTGGTTGAGTGATGGGGGTGTGTCTATGATGACGAATTCATAGTCTAGGGGTGCCAGTTGTTTTTTTAGTTCCCCCTGCTTTCCTTCGTTTCTTATATGAACCTCGAGAGCTATAAGGTTTTCCCCTCCTGGCACAACATCATATCCGCTAGGAGATTTGATTATGTGTTCTTTGATATCTAGGTCTTGGGAATAGATTTGAAATAAAGTTTTTTCATTTTTGGGGGCTCCTGCTGCTGTGCTGGCATTACCTTGTGGGTCTAGATCTATTAATAAGGCCTTTCTTTTTGTCGCGGCAAGCGCTGCGGCCAAGTTCACTGCTGTTGTTGTTTTTCCAACACCGCCTTTTTGGTTGGCTATAGCAATAATGTGTTTCATTTTTGTGTTATTTCTAAAATGTGTCTGTTTGTTTCTGTGTTTTCTGTTTTGTGGACAGTATAAGAGTATGTATTATTTTTAAGCTGAGCAACCTCTTCATTTATTTTTTCTATTGCTCCCTTCATGAAAAGGAATTTTCCATCCTTAGATAAAAGGTGTTTTGACATCTTAATTATATTTAACGCAGATGCTAAGGCTCTGGCTGTAATAATATCAAACTTATTTTCCGTAATTAGTTTTGGTGTTATGGCCTCGTCGAGGATTTTTGCATTGGTAAGTTGTAGGGTTCGAATTGTCTTTTTAATAAAATAAGCCTTCTTTTTGTTTTTTTCAGACATGGTTACTTCGGTTTGGGGTTGGTGTATGGCTATTATTAAACCTGGTAGTCCTGCGCCGCTCCCAATATCTAATACTTTTTTTGAAGTTTTTGTGTGTGGAAGAATTGACTTACAATCGAGAACATCTAAAAGGTTTATTTCCGATTCTGTTAAGCGTCCAACTATGTTGTGGGCTTTGTTGAACTTTAAAATCTCTTCTACAAAAGTTTTGGTGAGTTCGTTTGTTTTGTTTTGGTTTATGATTTGCTTATGCCTTCTCGAGCAATTGTTTCTTTTTAATGGTGATGGCAATTAAATTTATTGCTGCAGGTGTTACGCCTTCAAGCCTGCTTGCTTGGCCCAAAGTTGATGGTTTGTGTTTAATTAGCCTTTCAACAACTTCGTTTGAGAGACCTTTGATACTGGAGTAGTTGGTGTCGCTTGGTATCAAGGCTTTTTCGTTTTTTCTTGAGCTTTCGACTTCTCTTTTTTGTTTTGCAATATAGCCGCTGTATTTAATTTCGTTTGCTGCTCTTTTAAAAAACCCTTCATTATCTTTGGGTATTTTTAGAATTAGTTTAACTTCGCTAGGGGTGAGGTCGGTTCTTTTGAGCAAATCTTCTCCGGTTGTCGGTTTGTTGTTGTGTTTTGTTTTTATTTTTTTTGTTTGTTTTAAAAAATCCTGGTATGTGTTTTCTTTTTCTAGGTAAGCGCCAAATGTTTTTTCTGCAATCAGACCAAGTGAATGGCCCTTTTTTGTAAGCCTCTGGCATGCGGTATCTTGTGAAAGCATGAGACGGAACTCTGCTCTGCTTGTAAACATTCTGTATGGTTCTGTTACGCCATGAAGCGTTAAGTCATCTATCAAAACACCTATATATGCCTCGCTTCTATTAAATACTACATCGGGTTTATTAAGAATGTTTTGAGCAGCATTAATGCCGGCAACAAGACCTTGGGCTGCCGCTTCCTCGTATCCCGTTGTGCCGTTTATTTGACCCGCAAGATACAGGTTTTTAATGAATTTTGTTTCCAGTGTTGGTTTTAATGACCTGGGGTCAATAAAGTCATATTCTACGGCGTAACCAAATTCTTCTATTATGCAGTTTTCCATCCCTTGAATAGACTCTACAAATTCTTTTTGCGCTGAAGTGGGCAGGCTTGTGGAAATGCCGTTTGGATAAACAAGATCCTTGTCTAAGCCCTCGGGTTCTATAAAAATTTGATGGCTGTCCTTTTCGCCAAACTTGTTAATTTTATCCTCTATAGATGGGCAGTATCTTGGCCCTATTCCAGAAATTTTTCCGGAGTACATTGCAGATAGGTGGGTATTGTCTGAGATAATTTTGTGGGTTTGTTTGTTGGTCCTTGTTATATAACAGGAGATCTGCGGAAGCGTTGCTTGGGGTGGCTGGAGAACAGACATAGAAGGTGGATTTTTGTCACCCGGTTGTTCTTCCATAAGGTTTAGATTGATGCTGGAGAGTTTTATTCGCGCCGGTGTTCCTGTTTTAAGCCTTCCCATGGGTAGTTTTAAATCATAAAGTTTTTCTGATAAAGGTATTGATGTGCTATCTCCAACACGGCCTCCTGAAATCTTTTCATCGCCTTTATACATTACTCCGTTTAAAAATGTTCCTGTGGTCAAAATAGTCTTAGAGGATTTGATTTTTTCGCCAGATCTTAATTCAACTCCAAGAATGGTGTTCTGCTCAAGCATAATATCTACCACCTCGCCCTCTTTGATGGTGATGTTTGTTTCAAGCAGAAGTTCCTGTATTGCTTGTTTATATTTATCTCTATCGCACTGAACTCTAAGAGCCTGAACCGCAAAGCCTTTTCTAGTATTTAGAGTTCTTGATTGAATGCCTGAAAGGTCTGTGGCTTGAGCCATAATTCCACCCAAGGCATCAACTTCTCTAACAAGGTGAGATTTTCCAAGACCACCAATGGCTGGATTGCAAGACATTTGACCTATAGTTTCAGTTTTAAAAGTAACCAGGCAGCAGTTAAGGCCCTGCCTATAAACCGCGTGTGCAGCCTCAACACCAGCATGACCCCCACCAATTACTATTACATCAAACATATATATAAGAATGTTATAACAACAATATATTATTGTTGTTATTATTAAGAGAGTTTTTTTTGTTGATAAAGTCGATCCGCCCCTTCCCCATAAGTAATTCAAGCATTGATAAATTATGTAAACCTAAACTCATAAACTGTACCCATTTATTAAATAACTTGTGGATAAAAAAAACAAAAAAATTAAGCACAAATTTTCCACATTTTATCTACTTACCTATGCAGAAATCACTAAAAATATCACCCAACAACTCATCTGGATATTTAACACCCAAGAACTCATCAAAAGTCGCTCTCACCATTCTTAAATCTTCAGCAGCAACATCAACATCACTCTCTTTTGAAATCTTATCTATGCAAGCATCAAGGCTTGATAAAGCCGACCTAAACAAAACAAGGTGCCGCTCTCTTACAATAAAAGTCTTTTTAGAGCCTTTATAAGTGTTTTGAATAGAGTCAAAAATCATTTTTTTTAATTTCTGAATACCCTCGCCCGATTTAGCAGACACAACACAATCATATACTTGCTTTGGAGAGCCCTCATCTGATTTGTTAAAAACAAACAAATGGTTTTTTTTGTTTAAAATTGATGCGAAATCCTCAGCCAGGCTCTCAGTATGGTGATCCAAAACAACCAAAACCAAAGCTGAATCAAGAACCTCGTTACCAGAGAGAGCAACACCCTTTGTTTCAATCAAATCATCAGTTTCTCTAACACCCGCAGAATCAACTAACTCCATATTTATGCTGTTATAAAAAATCTCTGAATCTATTAGGTCCCTAGTAGTCCCAGGAATATTAGAAACAAGAGCTCTTTCAAACCCAAGCATTCTATTAAACAAAGAAGATTTGCCAGTATTGGGGGGGCCAAAAAACAAGACCCTGTTTTTCGTAAGCTTTTTGGTTGACACCAAAGAGGAGTCAATAAGGTTTACCAGCGAAGACCTAACCTCAAACAACCTTTCATCTACCGATCCTTCAGAAATAAAATCATAATCCTCATCAGAAAAATCTATACTTCCTTCTATAAAAACCCTTAACGCATCAACCTCATCGCCTAGAGCTTTTATCATATTGCTCAACTTTCCGGCAACCGCTTCTGAGGATAACAACCCCCGGCTTTCGTCCTCGGAATGAATAAGGTCCCCCACCGCTTCAGCCTCGTTTAAAGAAAGCTTTCCGTTCTCAAAAGCAATTCTCGAAAACTCACCAGGGTCAGCCTCCCTAAAACCAAGATGAAGAAAAACACCTGTTAATGATTTAATTACAGAAAGCCCGCCATGACAAAAAACCTCAACAGAATCCTCGCCGGTGTAACTGCTTGGGGCTGAATAAAAAACAACCGAGCACCTATCTATAAGAGCTCCATCCCAAACAACATCTCTAAGAAACACTTTTCGATAATCGGAAACGGGCTTGTTGAGAGCTTTGTTAAATATTTCGCAACAACCAGCTCCTGAGATTCTAAACACGCCTATAGCAGACTGGGCTACAGGGGTTGCAAGCGCAAAAATCAAAACTATGCGGGTGCGCTTGGAGCGCCATATTTCTTATACATTGCCTTTTGTTGAACAAGAGAGATAGCGCTATTTGCTACAGAGTAAAGCACAAGACCTGCTGGCATAATCACAAAAATCACAGCTATACCAACCGGCATAAATTTCATAATTTGAGCCTGTGTTGGATCCATGCCTGGGGGCTGTGGGTTTAGTTGTTGTGTTAAATACATGAGCGCCGCAAAAACAACGGGAAGTATAAAAAATGGATCGGGCGCAGACAGATCTTGTATCCAAAAAAAGAATGATTCATGTCTGAGCTCAACACTTTCTCTTAAGCAAAAAAAGAACGCAACAAACACCGGCATTTGAAGCAAAAGCGGAAAACACCCACCAGCTGGATTTATACCCTCTTTTTTATACAAGGCCATCATCTCGGTTCCAAGTTTTGCTCTGTCGTCCTTATACCTTTCTTGAATTTCCTTTAGTTTTGGGCCCGCTGTTCTCATTTTTGCCATACTAGAAAAACCTTTTGCAGATAGCGGCCACAACAACAGTTTAATTAAAACCGTAAGCAAGATAATAGAAACACCCCAATTATTAGCCAGATTATTTATCAAACTAAGCAACATCATCAAGGGTTGAGATAAAAACCAAAACCAACCCATATCAATTGTTAGCTCTAAGTCGGGAGCCCTGCTTATTAAATCTGATCTAACCTTGGGACCAAGAAATACTCTGTGATTAACACCAGAGGTAACTTCACTAGCCTTGACTTCCCTAGAAATTGCGCCCATAACATATGTATCCGACTCATCCGATGGAGGTAAAGCAACCAACGCTTGAACCCTGTCCGAAGGCGTAAGAACAGCAGCCATAAAATATTTTTGTATAAATGCAACCCAACCACCTCTCTGGAAATACTCAATTCGTTCATCAACACTTCTTAATCTTGTGTTTGCATAGGGTTCGTCAGGCGTGTTGAAAGCAACACCAGTGTAAGAGCTGTTTTCAAAAAAATTATCACGAGCATCTAAAGGCCTTTGATCGGTTCTATACATTGCCACATATGGAGCCGGAACATCCAATGGAAGTTGTCCAACCCACTTGTCCTCTATTAAAAGCTCATAATCATCTGATTTTAAAGTGAACTCTTTCGAAACCATCCCATCTACAGAAAGCAACCTTAAAGACGAAGGCAATATTTCAACAACTTCAAATGTTTTGCCTTGAGCAACAAAACCACTGTTTAAATAAAACTTAAAACCGTTCGCCCGATCAAACCCAAACAACCTTACACCCAAAGAATTTTCATTGTTAAGATAGGTGTGTTCCTTTAATCTGGCTTGCCATACTTTCCCGGTGGTTGGGCTAATTTTTAAAGTCAGTTTACTGTTTTGTATTTCTACCAAGCCAACCGTTTCACCTGCGGGCAATGACTCTTCGGCTTGGCTCTGTTCAATTGCAGAGGCCTCAGCAAACTCCTGCTTAATTTCTTTTTCCGAATTCCACGACAAAAACAAAATATATGACAAAGCAACAACCGAACCAATATAAAAATATCTCCAATTCATTTTTTTACCTCATCTACTCCACCAACAGACCATGGCCCGCACTTAATAATTCTTATCAATGAATAGTAGCCGCCAACAAAGGCACCATGGATCTCAATACTCTCTTTCGCGTATTGAGAGCATGTTGGCTCAAATCTACAATTCTTACCTAACAAAAAACTCAAATATTTTTGGTAAAAACCAATCATAAATATTAAAAACTTTTTCATATTAATTGTCTTACCGCCCTTTTACAAAATTATCTAACGCGGTCTGAAAATCAGAAGAAATATTTTTAAATCCCGTTTCCAAAAAACCACTCCTGACAACAACAACATAACCATTATTCAATAAATTTTTATTAAAAATTTCTCTTATCCAGCGTTTAATTTTATTTCGTTGAACCGCTAAAGAATAGTCTTTCTTTTTTACTACAATCTTTAGTTTTAGGTCTGGAGAATCATCATCAAAAAATATCGATGAGTAACTAGAGTGATAAATTTTTTTTGAAATAACGATGCCTAAAAAATTAAGCGGTTAATACCTTGCGGCCCTTCTTTCTTCTGTTCGCAATTACAGCCCTACCAGCCTTGGTTGACATTCTTGCTCTAAAGCCATGAGTGCGCTTTCTTTTTAGCGTGCTTGGTTGAAATGTTCTTTTCATAATTACTCAAAAAATTAGCCCCGAATTATAAAGCATTGTGGGTGAATTGAAAGAAAAAAAGCTCAAAAATAAATTCATTAGATACCAACAAGTTATCCACAGAAAATACATATGCTTATGCTGTAGATATCTTGTTAGTTTTTGTTAGACTAACTTTTCTACTGGAGGTTTAACAAATTGAAATTTTGGTCTGAATGCACTGAAAAACTTGAAGCTAAACTATCACAAGAAGAGTTTAACACTTGGATAAAACCTCTACGAGCTGATATTAATAAAAATGACCTGGAAATAAGCGCCCCAAATGACTTTGTGCTTACATATGTAAAAGAAAACTTGGGTCAAATCATAGAAAATTTAGTAAATAAGTCTGATGAATCGCTAAATGTAAAATTTAAAACTCTCGATAAATCAACATTTGTTGAAAAACTCAACGTCACAGAGGAAAATACTCCTGGTCTCGTTCAAAATTTTACTTTTAAGACTTTTGTAGAAGGAAAATCTAACCATATGGCTCTAGCTGCCGCAAAGCAAGTAGCAGCCAACCCTAAAGGAGATTACAATCCATTGTTTATCTATGGTGGAGTGGGGCTTGGTAAAACCCACTTAATGCATGCTGTTGGCAATGAAATACTTAATTCAGACACCTCAAAAAGAATAGTTTATGTTCATTCTGAAAAATTTGTTGCAGATATGGTAAAAGCCCTTCAATTAGGTGCTATGAGCGAGTTTAAGGAGTTTTACAGGAATGCTGACGCCCTCTTAATCGATGATATTCAGTTTTTTGCTGGAAAAGAACAGTCACAAGAGGAGTTTTTTCATACATTTAACGCACTTCTAGACCGTAATCACCAAATGATACTTACTTGTGATAAGTACCCCAAAGAGATAGATGGCCTAGAAGAGCGCTTAAAATCAAGGCTTGGCTGGGGTTTACCTGTTATTATTGAACCCCCAGAGCTTGAAACACGTGCCGCTGTGCTTTTAAGCAAGGCTAATTCCATGGGAGTAACCCTTCCGAATGATTGTGCAATATATATAGCTCAAAGGATTAGATCAAATATTAGAGAGTTAGAGGGAGCATTAAAAAGAGTGGTTGCTAATTCTAGATTTACTGATCAAGAGATAGATATTCCATTTGTGAAAGAGGCGTTAAAAGACCTATTTGTTATTTCAGCAAAAATGGTAAGCATAGACAACATTCAAAAAACAGTAGCAGAATATTACAACATAAAATTGTCTGACCTTTTATCAAAACGAAGAAGCAGATCCATAACTAGGCCAAGACAATTAGCCATGGCTTTAACAAAAGAATTAACAAACCACAGCCTCCCTGAAATTGGTGAGGCTTTTAATGGAAGAGACCACACAACTGTTCTTCATGCTTGTGGCAAGATTAAAGAATTAAGAAAAGAAATTCCTTCGCTTGAAGAGGATTATAGAAATCTAAATAGGACACTAACAAATTAAATGGAAATCACTGTTAAAAAAGAGGATATTGTTTCAGCTCTTAACATCACGCTGGGCGTAGTAGAAAAAAGACAAACACTTCCAATCCTTGCCAATGTTCTATTTGAGGTTGCTGAAAATAGATTTAAATTAACAGCCACTGATCTGGAGTCTGAGGTAACAACCAGCGGACCATTATCAAATTTAGAGTCCTCAGGGAAGACTACAACATCAGCAAAAAAATTAAATGAACTCTGTCGATTGATTCCTGATGGAGAAGAGATCAACCTTTCTTTAAATGGTGACAAGCTAAATATTAAAACCACCCATGGTAAGTACTCACTATCTACGCTCCCCAGTGCTGACTTTCCTGTCTTTGATATAGACTCTGGAGATTCACCCCTCGTTATTCCAGCTAATGATTTAAGGGGGCTGATCAGAAATACATCTTTTGCTATGGGTAACCAGGACTGGAGACACTATTTAAATGGTTTGTATTTATCAATTAATGGAGGAGAAATAACAGCTGTTACAACAGATGCTCATAGGTTAGCAGTTGCAAATCTTTCCACTCAATCTGATAATTCTTTTTCAGGAATCATCCCAAGAAAGTCCATTAACGAAATGGCTAAATTTCTATCTGATGAAGATGGAGATGCCGAATTAAAAATTAACGAAGCTTCCTTGGAACTAGCCGTAGGAAATTTAATTTTTAAAAGTAAATTAATAGAGGGCAAATTCCCAGATTATCAACAGGTAATTCCTTCAGGTGAGAGCTCAGTTTTAGAAATTAATGTAAAAGATTTTTCAGAAACATTGAGCAGGGTTTCTGTTTTATCAAGTGAAAAATATAAAGGGATTCGATTAATTACTTCCACAGATGGTGTGAGAATTTCAGCAAACAATCCAGAGCAAGAAGAGGCAGAAGAATTTTTTCCCGCTTCATACAATGGGGAGGAATTAGATATAGCCTTCAATGTTACTTACCTTCAAGAAATAATGTCTCACATGCAAACAGATACCTGTCATATTAATTTCTTTGGATCTGACAAAAGTTGCCTGCTTACACCACCAGGAAGCGATAGCCCAAAATATGTTGTAATGCCCCTCCTTATTTAGGTTAGTGGCTTTCTCAAAGATAGATTTACGAAACTTTAGGTGCTTCGACTCTTTATCTATCGACCTATCCTGTAAATCTAGCCTATTTCATGGCAAAAATGGTTGCGGGAAGACCTCGATCCTTGAATCAATCTATGTTGCCAGCTCGGGAAGATCATTTAGAACATCTAACCTTGAATCCCTTATTAAAAAAGGTGCAGAAGCCTTTAATATAAGGGCCTATGATGATAATACTGGTTCAATCTTAGAAGTAAATAAGGCCAAAACTAAACCAATTAACATCAAAATCAACAACTCCAAGGTAACCATAAGTGAGCTTGTGAGAGCTTTTCCTTCCTTTTCTATCGATAGCAAGACTTTTTTTTATAATGATAATGCTCCTGAATATAGAAGAAAACAGCTTGATAGGGGGCTTTTCATAGCTTCTCCCGATTATTCAAAAGACTGGTTTGGATATTTCCGTTCGCTGAAACAAAGAAATTCTGCATTAAAACTTGGTGATATAGCTCAAGCAAAAGCCTATGATCCGCTTTTAGTAGATCATGGAGAAAGATTAAATTTATTGAGAGAAAATTTAATTACCGAAGTCAAAGAAATTTATGATGAAATTGTCAGTAAATTAACCCAGGAAAATAAAAGAGCTGATATTTTTTCAGACCTAGACATATACTTAAAACCTGGTTTTAATCAGCAAACAGGTCTAATGGAAAGCCTTACAAGCACAAATAATATTGATTTAAAAAGAAAAATCACAACGACTGGACCCCATAAAGCAGACATATTATTTGAAAGTAAGGGCTCACTAATAAAAGATATTTTTTCACGGGGTGAACAAAAACTCCTTTCAATTCTATGGTCGCTTTCCCAAAATATATATTTAGGCAGAGCATTTAATCTTAGTCCAATCCTCCTTCTGGACGACCTGTCATCAGAATTGGATACAGAGATGCTAGAGTGCTTTTTACCCACCTTAAAATATATTGAAAATCGTTTTGTTTTTTCAAACATTGTTGACCTATTTGGTAGTAAAATAAATGATCAAGAACAATCATTTAAAAAGTTCCACGTGGAACAATTAAAATAAAATAATGCCAAAAAAGAAATCAGCAGATAAAAAATACGACTCCTCCAACATTCAAGTTTTGAAAGGCCTTGAGGCTGTTAAAAAAAGACCCGGTATGTATATAGGAGATACTGATGATGGCTCTGGTCTTCATCACATGATTTTTGAGGTAGTGGATAACTGTATAGATGAGGCAATGGCAGGTCACTGCTCAAAAATCGATATCATAATCAATAAAGACGAATCAATCACCGTTAAAGATAATGGAAGAGGAATCCCTGTAGACACACACAAAGGCGAAGGCGTCCCTGCTGCTGAGTTAATAATGACAACGCTTCATTCTGGTGGAAAATTCGACGATAACTCATACAAAGTATCTGGAGGCCTCCATGGTGTTGGAGTTTCAGTTGTAAATGCCCTTTCAAAAGAGCTAACTCTGACAATTTGCCGAGATGGGGGTATGTATCAACAAAAGTACAGCGAAGGCCTGGCTAAAACCAAGTTAAAAAAGATTAAGGCATCAAAAGACACTGGTACAGAGATAACCTTTACGGCATCTGACAAAATCTTCACTTCAATTAATTTTGAGGCTGATAGAGTCAATAAAAGAGTCCAGGAGCTCTCTTTCCTTAATGCTGGGGTTAGCATTGAAGTAACAGACGCCAGAACAGGCAAATCTAAAAAGTTTAAGAACGAGGGCGGTGTTTCTAGTTACGTAGACTACCTTAGAGGAAGAAAACCACCGTTATGTCAAACAATCGAGTGTGAGGGTGGACAAGAAGGGGTAACTGTAGAGATCGCTATGCAATGGAATGATTCATACAATGAAAATGTACTTTGTTATACCAACAACATTCCTCAAAAAGATGGCGGAACACATCTATCAGGTTTTAGATCAAGCCTAACTAGGGTTTTAAAAGCTTTTGTAAAAAAAGAAGAGTTAAATAAAAACTCTCCTATAGAGCTATTAGGTGAAGACGTTAGAGAAGGATTAATTGCTGTGATATCAGTAAAAGTACCAGATCCAAAGTTTTCGTCACAAACAAAAGAAAAACTTGTTTCTTCTGAGGTTGAGGGAATAGTGAGCGCAGTTTTAAATAAAAGCCTCAATGAGTTTTTATTAGAGAATCCGAAGGAAGCAATGGCAATATTATCAAAAGTTTCCGAAGCAGCTCTTGCAAGGGAGGCTGCCAGAAAAGCCAGAGAGATGACCAGAAGAAAAGGGGTGCTTGAGTTAGCGGGGCTTCCTGGGAAGCTATCCGACTGCCAAGAGAAAGACCCAGCCCTTTCAGAAATATACTTAGTTGAGGGTGATTCAGCTGGAGGGTCTGCAAAGCAGGGAAGAAATAGAAAATATCAAGCAATACTTCCGCTGAAAGGAAAAATTCTAAACGTACAAAAAGCAAGAATTGATAAAGTTCTATCATCAGCTGAAATTGGCACCATGGTTAAAGCCTTTGGGTGCGGGATTGGAACAGAAGATTTTGATATAGATAAATTAAGGTATCACAGAATTATAATCATGACAGATGCCGATGTAGATGGTTCTCACATAAGAACCCTTCTGCTAACTTTTTTCTACCAGCAATACTACGATATCTTAGAAAGAGGCCATGTATACATTGCCATGCCACCTTTATATAAAATAAGCAAAGGTAAATCTTTTGTTTATGCTTCAGATGAAGATGAAAAAGAAAATGCTGTCAAAGAGTTTTCTAAATCTGGCTCTAAGGGCATAGATGTTCAAAGGTATAAAGGTTTGGGAGAGATGAACCCAGATCAGTTATGGGAAACAACAATGGATCCAGAGAACAGAAGAATGATGAGAGTAGATATTAAAGATGCTCAAGATGCCACTGACATGTTTGAAACTTTAATGGGTGACGATGTTGAGCCAAGAAGAGAGTTCATAGAAACCAATGCACTTTCAGTCTCAAATTTAGATATCTAGCTAATTTCTAAATATGTATTTTCAATCCAAGATCGGGCCTCTTCGGTTAACTTCTTTGGATCTGAGCCGGAAATAGGTTTACCAATAACTACATTAATATCCCCACTTTTTTTCTTAAAAGATTTATTTATCCAGTATTTGCCTGAATTGTGACAAATAGGAATAATTGGTACGGCTTCATTAGAGGCTAATAACCCGCAACTATTTCCAAACTTTCCAATGCCTTCCTCAGGTTTTTTTCTTGTCCCCTCAGGAAAAACTAATACTGCATAACCCTCTCTGATTCTTTCGCCCCCAATCTCAACAACCTTTTTTAAGCTTTCAACCTTTAATTTTCTATTGATTGAAATTGGCTTTAGTCTAGATATCGCCCAACCAAAAAAAGGAATCAAAAGAATTTCTTTTTTCATTATGCTGCTGGTAGGTAAAAACAGCGTTTGAAGAAAAAAAGATTCCCAGGGGCTTTGATGATTAGCAGCCATGACAAATGGAGTGTTTGGAATATTTTCTATTCCCTTAATACTCCAACCTATGCCACATAAAGTCTTTAGACTTTGTAAAATAAATAAAATCCATAATTTCCCAATGTATTGAGCCGAATGAGTGGATAGAAAAAAAGAAGAAACAATAATAATCAGGGATACGCAAATGAGACTTGATACAAAGACCAAGTAAAATATAACAATACTAATTATTTATACTTATTAAATATAGACTTTTGTCTACTTTATTATCAAGTCCTCCAAATATTCTGAGAGTTTAGATATTTCTATTCGAGTTTGTTGCATCGTATCTCTATCTCGAATTGTTACTGAGTTATCCTCAAGAGAGTCAAAATCAACCGTAATGCATAATGGAGTCCCAATTTCATCATGGCGTCTATAACTTTTTCCAATATTGCCTGAATTTTCAAGAAGCACACGCCCTAACCGCAATTTTTGAAGGTCTTTCTTTATGTTTGATGCAATATCAACTAAACCATCGTGATTTTTTTTAAGCGGGATAACTGCTGCTTTGATTGGAGATAAATGGGGCTTGAGATTTAAAACCGTTCTTGTTTTACCATCATCAAGTTCTTCAACTTTATAGGCTTCATTTAATATTGCGAGAACCCCCCTGTCTACTCCCGCCGAAGGCTCAATTACATATGGAACGGTCCACTCATTAGTTTCTAGATTTTGTGTCGCAAGCCTTGCATTTGATTCATTATTTTCAATAACGGCAGCCTGAATATTTAGCTCTTCTTGATTTTTACTGTGCGACCCCAAATCAAAGTCTGTCCTATTTGCAATACCTTCTAGCTCTTCAAGACCATGAGGAAATTTGTACATAATATCTACAGTAGCTTTTGAGTAATGAGCAAGTTCATCTTTAGGCACATCATATAGCTCTATACTATCTCTACTTACTCCTTGTTCTTCCCACCATTTTAGTCTTGAATCAACCCATGCTTGATGCCACTCATCATCCGTTCCTGGAACCACAAAAAATTCAAGCTCCATTTGCTCAAACTCTCTTACTCTGAAGATAAAGTTTCTAGGGGTTATCTCATTTCTGAACGCTTTACCAATTTGTGCAATTCCAAAAGGTACCTTTCTAGACGTTGAATCTACAACGTTTTTAAAGTTTGTAAATATATTTTGAGCAGTTTCAGGTCTAAGATATGCAAATGAATCTTTGTCCTCAACTGGCCCAACTGCTGTTTTAAACATTAGGTTAAACTGCCTTGGCTCAGTAAGGTCTTCTTTTTTACAATGATCAGGCACTTGGTCTGCCCTAAAGCGCTGATTACATGATTTACAATCCACCATTGGATCTGAAAAGGTGGTCTCATGACCTGAAAATTTTAAAACATTTGGCTTAGTTAAAATTGAAGCATCCAATCCTTCAACATCATCTCTATCAAAAACCATTTCTCTCCACCACGATTGTTTCAAGTTATTTTTCAGCTCGACACCTAGCGGACCATAGTCATACAAGCCCTGCAGGCCTCCATAAATTTCATTTGATTGGAAAATAAACCCTCTTCTTTTACAAAGAGCAACCAGTTCTTCCATTGTTTTTGCTGTCAATATAAACCCTTATATTTCATGTTTGAAAAGACTACATTATGCAGTTATTTTAATCATATCTATATAGATATTGCTCAACTCTTTATAGATAAGACTATAAAATACTCTATTAAAGGAAGATAATTAGCAAAAACTTTGTATGAAAATAATTTTTTATATTTTTACGATTTTTCCTTTGAAACCGGCATTCTTTATGTGGGATACCCTTTTTAAGGTCCTGCCTCTAAATATTTTAAGATTGATGCCTCCGTTTAGAGTGACCAAGACAAATTTATCCATTGCTTTTCCAGGCCTTGCCAAACATGAATTAGATTTGCTTGCCAAAGAAAGTTACAAAGAAACCTTAAAAAGTTTTTATGAAACTTTATTCACTTGGTCTCGTTCAAGTAAAAAAATAATCCGTGAAACAAAGAGAATAAATAATAGGTTCTTGTTTAACAGTCAAGAAAAAGAGAGTGGCCTAATAATTTTTGCTCTTCATAATAGAAGTATAGATTTTTTGTTGAGATGGATTAGCTCCCAAAGACCACACACATCACTTTATAAAAAAATAAAAATAAAGCCGATCGATAAATTTGTAAAAAAGCTTAGACAAGAAGGAAATTGTAAAATGGTTGAAACCGGAATAGGAGGAGTAAAAACTATTCTTAATTCTTTAGAAAAGAATCAAATGACATGTATGGCATCTGACCAGGTTCCAGCTAATGGGCTTGGCGTTTATTCAACATTTTTTGGTCATGAGTGTTATTCATTTTCACTTGCTCCGAAGCTTGCAAGGAAATCTAACAAACAAATACTAATGTCATATTTATCATATGAAAAAGATATTGGTCATATTATAAATTTTAAAAAACCCAGCAATGAGATTTATGAAAATAATGGAGTTGATGTTATGAATGAAGAAATGGAGAGAGAGATTAAAAAATCTCCCACAGAGTACTCATGGGAATATAAAAAATTTAGAAAGCTCTCACAAGAGTCAAAAAGCATATACAAATCTTAGCGGCGCCAAAAAGCAGGTGTAAATAATACGAGGAGCGTGAAGATTTCTAGTCTTCCTAGAATCATCGCAAAGCATAAAATAAATTTTCCAAATTCATTAACACTTGTATAGTTACTAGCTACATCACCCAAGCCTGGACCTAAATTATTTAAGCAAGCTCCAACAGCAGAAAATGCAGTCTCAAAACTCAGTCCGGTCCCAAGCATCCCCATTAAAAGAAACATAAATATAAATACGTAGATAGAAAAAAAGCCCCAAACTTTTTCAGCAATTTTTGCATCAATAACCTTAGTGCCAATCTTTGAAGTAAGGACGGCATTTGGGTGAATTGTCTTTAATATTTCCTTATATGCTTGGTTAACCATTATTAACACTCGCCACGCCTTTATGCCTCCGCCAACAGACTGAGAGCAGGCTCCCATAAACGCACCAACCAGCAAAAGATATGGTAGAAAACCAGGCCAAAGAGAGAAGTTTTCAGTAGTAAAACCTGATGTGGTAACTATAGAAACTGTATGAAAAATACTTGAGCTAATAGCAGAAAAAACATCCGCATATGAGCTGCTTAAAATATGAACCATTAATGATATTAATATGATCAACAGCACAACAGATAAGAAAAACCTAAACTCTGAATCATAAAAATATTTCAAGGGCTTCCCTCCAAATATTGCTACGTAATGAACAGCAAATGAGGCGGCAGAAAGCAACATAAAAATAATACAAACAGTTTCTATTATTGCACTATTAAAAAAACCAATGCTTTCATCGTGTGTCGAAAATCCACCTCCAGCTACAGTGCTTAAGCTGTGAGCAATCGAATCAAATAATGTCATCCCAGAAAGCAGATAAAGCATTGCACAAGTAAATGTTAGACCTACATATATTTTCCAAAGTGCCTTAGCGCTATCTGTTATTTTTGGGGTAAGCTTTTGATTGCCATGACTCCCAGGAAGCTCCATTTTATAGAGCTGGCCTCCACCAATTCCTAAGGCTGGCATTACTGCAACGGCTAAAACTATCAAACCCATTCCTCCAATCCACTGAAGAAGCTGTCGATATAAAAGAATTGATTTTGGAAGACTATCTAAACCTACAATAGTGGTAGCACCTGTTGTTGTAATTCCTGAAACTGATTCAAAAATTGCGTCACTAGCACTTAGTCCAAAAAAGTAAAATGGAATTGATCCAGCAAAAGCAAGAACAACCCAGAATAATGTTGTGATAATAAAGCCATCAGAAATATTAAGGGGTAAATTTTGTTGACGAGTGGCTGCCCATATAGAACCACCTAAAATAAAAAAAAATATGAAAGAGTATAAAAATATTTCTCTGCCTGATTCTTCATATGTAAAAGTAAGTATCAGAGGTGGTACAAAAGAAAGGCTAAATATTCCAAGCAGAATACCTAACAAGTTAAAAATTGATTTGTAATTCATCAGTCTTCTAGAAAAAGATTCTCAATTTTTTCTTTATCTGTTTTCCCAAGAATAAAAACTATGATCCTATCATTTGGTTTGAGAAGTAAATCTTTTGAATGCATGAAAACTTCTTCCCCTCTTATCACTGCTGCAATAACGCAACTGTCTGGAAGGGGTAGTTCAGAAATGGGTTTATCAAAAAAACCTTCAGTAAATTTATTTTTATGAATTATTCCTTCAATAGCTTCAGCTCCACTCTGCATTTTAAAAATAACCTCTTGAGGAACATCACCCTTTGCAAGATGCTGTAAAACCATAGAGACGGTTAGCCTTTGCGGTGAGAGAGCTATATCAACAAAATTTTTGGGCAGTATATTTATGTAAGTGTAATTATTTACAATAATTATGGTTTTTTTGGCGCCAAGTTTTTTGGCAAGAAAGGCTGACATGATATTAGTCTCATCATCGTTTGTTAAAGCACAAAAAATATCTATATTTTCTATATTTTCACTTTTAAGGAGCTCTTCATCAGATCCAGCACCTTTTAGTACAATTGTTCTATTTAACTCTCTTGATAGGACCTCACACCTATCTTTATCTGGATCTATAATCTTAATTTTATAGTCCTCTTCAAGTGTTCTTGCTAATGCAAAGCCTATTTTGCCTCCACCTATAATCATTATTCTTGAGGAGGATGTATCTTGCAGCCTCATTTCTTGTACTACACCATCAATATCATTTTCTGCAGCTAAGAAGTATATTTCGTCATTCTCTTTTATTATTGTTTTCCCTTCTGGTATCAAGGGCTTCCCTTTTCTATAAATTGCAGGAACATATGTATCTGTGTCTGGCATGTCACTTTTGATGCTTTTAAGCTCCCTATTAACTAACATCCCATCTTTTTTAGCCTTAACCGAAACAACTTTAAGTGAGCCATTTGCAAATGACTCAATTTGTTCTGCACCTGGGTGCTTAATTAGATCTACAAGATGTTCTGTAACTTCATTTTCTGGACCAATGGCAATATCAATATTTTTTTCACCAAATGCCTCTAAAGATTCAAGATAAGAAGAATCAGACAGTCTACAAATTGTCTTTTTAACACCAAATTTAGATTTTGCAATTTGGCAGGATGTAATATTGCATTCATCACTATTTGTTACAGCCAACAGAATAGTGTCTTGATCTGCTCCAGCCCTTTCCAGGGTATTTGGATGCGAAGCATGGCCAATTTCAGTAGCCAAATCATAATCTTCTTGAAGTCTTAAAAGCTTATCTTTATTTAAGTCGACAATGCTTACTTCATAGTCTTGCTTTGAAAGTGTAGACGCAAGGCTACTTCCTACTCTTCCAGCACCCAGTATTAAAATTTTCATTGTTATAAATTAAACCTCTTTTTGGTGAATTGGAAGAATTGCAGAAGTTAAATTATTCTTCAAAAAACTTTGCATATGAATTTGATGCATCTGCAGCGGAGATAATACGCTTACCTGGAAACTGTAAGTGAGTGATAACTATCTGAGAATCTACTGTTTTTACAACCAATCCATGAGATAAAAATCTAAAAGCTGTTGTCTCAACGTCTTCTTTATTACCCTTGTATTCCTCTAATTCATGGATTTTAATTACTAAATTATTTTTTTCAAAATACAATCCTGGCCAGCCAATATAAGCCTTATGTTTCTGCAATATGTCAGCAGTATTTTCTTTGCTAAAATTAATCTTGCCTGACAGCTTGTTTATTTTTTTACAATAACTTGCTTTAGAATTATTTTGTTCAATAGGGGCAAGCTTTTTTTGAAAAATATTATTGAGATCCGAAGCAATATTTTTAATACATAAAGAGGTAAGTTTATTTTCAAGATCTCTTTTGTTTTCATATCTCAAAATCTCTGTTTCATGAAAACTATAAACTGGCCCTTCATCCATTCCCTTGATCATCTGCATGATTGACACACCTGTTTTTTTATCACTATTTAATATTGCTGTCTGTATGGGAGAGGCCCCTCTATATTTAGGCAAAAGAGAAAAATGTATATTTACTGGCGCAATGTTTGGACTTTCAAGCAACCAGTCTGGCAATATTTTTCCATAGGCTGAAACTAATAAAAAATCAAAATCTAATAGCTCAACTTCTCTTTTAAAGGATTCGTCCAGCGAGACAGGCTTTAAGGTTGGAATCCCAAGTTTGAATGCTTCTTTTGAAACGGGTGATGCCTCTTTGCCCTTACCTCTCTTTGATCTTTTGTCAGGCTGACTTATTGCCCCCACAACCTCAAAACCTTTATTAATAAGAGATTTTAGTATTTTTGCAGATGATTCTGGAGAGCCAGCAAATAAAACTTTCATATTTTCTTTAAATATCTGTTAAATTCTCTTAATTTCTTCTATTTAGAGGCTTTCTTCCTAATTCTATCTCTTTTTAAGGGAGATAAGTAATCAACCATTAGCTTCCCTTCCAGATGATCAATCTCATGTTGAATGCACACTGTTAATAAACCAGATGGCTCCGCTTCATGGTAATCACCCTTTATATCTTGCCAAGATAGATGGATATTGTCGGGCCTTATTATTTCTTCGCTTATTCCTGGTACAGAAAGGCAGCCCTCGCTAAAAGAAAGTAAACTTTTGTCATTTAAAATCTTAAATTCGGGATTTATGAATATTTTGGGGTCATTTCTTTCCTCAGAAAGATCCATAACTATAATTCTTTCATGAATATCAACCTGAGTTGCTGCAAGACCTATTCCTTCCTCAGCATACATTGTCTCAAGCATGTTAGTAGTTATATTTTCTAGACTTTTGTCGAATTTTCTAACTGGCACAGCAACTTTCCTTAATCTTGGATCAGGAAATGTCAAAACTTTTAATATAGCCATATACACATTATATGTTCATTCTTTATAATCAACATCTTTATTTACAGCAAAAGGAGCTTTTTTATGTCCGATAACATCTCAGTTTCAATATTTATGGGTTCTAAGTCTGATTTGCCAGTTGTTCAAGCTGCCTCAGATACTTTAAACGAATTTAATATACCTCACCGTATGTTTATTTTGTCGGCACACAGAACTCCTGAAGAAGTAGTTAAAAGGGTTAAAGCATCAGAAGCAAACGGCGCTAAAGTTTTTATAGCGGCTGCAGGTATGGCAGCTCATCTTGCAGGAGCTATTGCCGCTCAAACTACAAAACCCGTATTAGGGATTCCTCTTGGTGGAGGTGACTTGGATGGCATGGATTCATTGCTTGCCACTGTTCAGATGCCAAAAGGAGTGCCGGTCGCAACTTTTGCAATAGGGAAGTCAGGAGCAATAAATGCTGCATTGTGTGCAGTGCAAATGTTAGGAACAACAGATGAAAAAATTGCCGGCATGCTTGCTGAATATAAATCTAAAATGCATGATGATGTGCTTGCTGCAAATGAGTCTATTCAGTAAATTCATTTGAAAGAATTTTCATCTCCTGCTGAGGCATCAAACTGGTTAAAAGAAGGTAAGATTTTAATCCATCCAACAGAGGGGGTGTGGGGTCTTGGTTGTGATGCGCTCAACATTAATGCTTGTAATAAAATATCACTTCTCAAGCAAAGACCTGGCAATAAAAACTTTATTTTATTAGCCCCATCAATTTCATTTGCACTGGATCATTCTGTTGAAATAAAGGCTTCGCAAATTGAGTTTTTGGAGTCTGTTTGGCCAGGCCATGTAACTGTTATTTTGCAAGCAAACAATCTAGTATCATCAGCAATTAAGGCTATAGATAATACTATTGCAATTAGAGTGAGTAATCACTTACCTATTACAAAACTTCTTAATTCATTTAATGGATTAATGGTTTCAACATCGGCAAACATCAGCAACCTACCAACGCCTAATTCAATTGATGATATAAAAAAAATATTTAATGATTCAGATGTTGCAGTGTATGCTCATGATAATGGAGATGCCTCAAAACCATCTTCAATCGTAGACTTAAATAGCATGGAATATATTCGTGAATAAATTGAATAAAGACAACCTTGCATTAATTGAATCAAGATTCAAATCTGTTCAAAAAAACATAGATAAAAAACTTAATTCTTTGAACAAAAAAAACTCCAAACGGGTTACCGAAACTTGGGATAGAAAACAGGGCGGCGGGGGCTTATCTATATCTATTAATGGAGATGTTATAGAAAAAGCTGCAGTTAATTATTCTTCTATATCCGGAAATAAATTGCCTGCTGCATCATTAGCAAAAAATCTTAAGTTAAAACAATCTTCAAAATTTCATGCAGTAGGAGTTTCTGTAATTTCCCATCCAAATAATCCTTTTTGTCCAACCAGTCACATGAATATTAGGATCTTTTTAGAGGTAGGAAGGAATGGAGCAATTAATAATTGGTGGATTGGTGGCGGATTTGATTTAACTCCATTTATTCCATCGAAGCAAGATGCTGCATTTTGGCACCAACAAGCCAAAGATACACTAGATAGATTTAATAAATCCTATTATAAAAAATTTGCAAAAAATTGTGATGAATACTTTTTTCTTCCCCATAGAAATGAAAACAGAGGAATAGGAGGCATCTTTTTTGATCAATTACAGCATAAAGATATCGATACCAGCTTATATTTACTAGAAAAAACTTCTGAATCCTATATTAATGCCTATGAAAAAATTATCTTGGATCACAGAAACAATAAATTTTCTAATGATGAAAAAGATTTTCAGCTATATCGAAGAGGGCGATACGTTGAATTTAATCTTTTGTTTGATAGGGGCACAAAGTTTGGAATCGAGTCTAATGGAAGGGCAGAATCTATATTGGCCTCCTTGCCCCCGTTCGTTTCATGGCTTCCATTAAAATCATCGCGCCTTAAAAATAAAGATAAAAACTTAATAAAATTTATTAATCAAAGTTGGAGTGAGCGTCTCTAATGTCAGGGATAATAAAATTAGGCGTGATTGGAGATCCAATCAATCACTCGCTGTCACCAAACATACACAAATTGTTTGCAGAAAGAGCAAAAATAGAAATTGAATACTTGGCCTACCGAGTTGCTAGTTCAAATCTTGAAAACTTTATTAAGAGTTTTTTTAAGGATGGCGGCACAGGATTGAATGTAACCCTTCCTCACAAAGTAGATTGCTTAAATTCTGTTGATGAATTTTCACTTATTGTAAAAAAAATAGGAGCTGCAAATACATTAAGGAGAGAAAAAGGGACCAATAAAATATTTGCTGATTCAACAGATGGGATGGGTTTGATAAAGGGTTTGCATGGAGCAAAGATCAATGAAATTAAGTCTGATATTTTAATTATAGGCGCTGGCGGAGCGGCTCAAAGTATCATACATAATCTTCAAGATAGACACCCGAGAGTTATTGTTATAGCCAATAGAACTAAAGAGAAAATCAAGCCAGTTATTAGCAGGTTTCCCCCTTTGGATTACGACGACCTATATCCAAACACTCAAGTAGTTGATATAGAAACCTACATAAATCAATGGAACCATCAAGGTTTCCATACAGTAATTAATGCAACATCGGCCAGAAAGGATTCTGACTTTAAGTGGTGTGAATCATTGCCCATTGAGGACGCAACAAACTTTTATGATTTAAGCTACAGCATGCCTGATGAGACAACTCCATTTATAAAATGGGCAAGGCATCAAGGTAATTCAAGCGTAAGAAAAAATATTAGTGATGGTTTTGGGATGTTGATTCACCAAGCTGCTTTATCATTTGAGATATGGACAGGAATAAAACCTGATACTAATATCTCCAAAGGCGAGTTGTTTAATGGGTAAGGACTTTATTAGATTTATTGCTGGAGCAGTATGTCCAAGCTGCAAAGAACTAGATAAAATAGCAATAACACCAGACGATCAAACGATTTATTGTCTTAATTGTGATTTTAAGGAACATAAACCAGTAGAAAGTACTGTTAATAAAGCAAAACCTAGCGAGGCACAGGTCTTTAATATGGAAGATTTTAGGCCTAAAAAATCCTAGAATTTCTCAACATTTAGAGCTATTATAGCCTCAGAAAAAATCAGTCTGTTAAAAGCTTTAATGCAAAAAAGCTTCTAATAAACATAATTTATAGTTATAATTAGATATATCAATTATTTATTTTAAAAGCTTCACGAGAAGCGAAGGATTACTAATGTTTAAAAAAGCTACCACAAGCGTTAATAACAAACTTCTTGCCGGGTTAATAACTTTGTTTTCAAGTAATATGTTTGCTGCTTGGGACGACTTGAATATGACAGAAGGAGTAACAGCAATAAGCAAAGAAGTCTTTGATTTGCATATGCTTATTTTTTGGATTTGTGTGGTTATAGGGCTTGTTGTATTTGGAATAATGTTTTATTCGATGTTTGCTTTTACTAAGAAAAAAAATCCCAATCCAGCTACATTTCATGAAAATACTAAAGTCGAGCTAGCTTGGACGGTAGTTCCTTTTTTAATCTTAGTATTTATGGCAATACCTGCTTCTAATACCCTTACAAAAATTTATGATGATACTGAGGGTGACATAAATATTCAGGTGGTTGGATATCAATGGAAGTGGCAGTATAAATATCTAGAAGATGATATAGATTTTTTCTCTAACCTTACAACTGATTGGGATGAAATATATAACAAGACTCCAAAAGGAGAATTCTATCTTGAGGAAGTTGATGAGGCGGTAGTAATACCGGTAGGCAAAAAAATAAGATTTTTAATTACAGCAAATGATGTTATTCATTCTTGGTGGATGCCAGATTTTGCTATCAAGCAAGACGCAATTCCAGGCTTCATAAATACTGCTTGGACGATTGTTGACGAACCAGGTATATACAGGGGCAAGTGTACTGAACTATGCGGAAAGAACCATGGATTTATGCCAGTAGTTGTCAAAGTTGTTCCTCAAGATGAATATGATGCATGGGTTCAAGATAAAAAAGATGCAGCATTCAGAATGGCAGAACTAACTGAAAAAGATTGGAGCATAGCCGAGCTTACTGAAAGGGGCGAGGGAGTATATTTAAAAAACTGTGTTGCATGTCATCAAGTTAATGGTCAAGGCATCACAGGAATATTTCCAAATCTTGCTGGCAGTGACATTGTCTTAAATGATAAGGCTGGAAATATTGAGATTTTAATGGAAGGTGTTCAGGGAGCAGCCATGCAATCATTTGCAAATCAGCTCTCAGAGGTTGATATGGCTTCAGTGATCACTTATACAAGACAAGCTTGGGGTAATGCAGAAAATGGCGATGGCGAGATCGTCGTACCTAAAGATATTGTTGAATACAAAAAACCAAAAGTTTAAAAAAAGGAAGTAATATGAGCGCAGTAATAGAATCCCACAATCATGATGATCATCATCATGGCCCTGCCAAAGGATTGACCAGATGGTTGTACACCACAAATCATAAAGATATAGGAACGTTATATTTATGGTTTAGTTTTGCAATGTTCTTAATTGGTGGAGCAATGGCAATGGTTATAAGGGCAGAGCTTTTTCAGCCTGGCATGCAAATTGTTGAGCCTGAATTCTACAATCAAATGCTTACATTGCATGGACTCATAATGGTCTTCGGGGCTGTTATGCCTGCATTCGTAGGTTTAGCAAATTGGCTTGTACCGATGATGGTTGGCGCTCCAGATATGGCGCTCCCTAGGATGAATAACCTAAGTTTTTGGATACTCCCTTTTGCATTTTTTATTCTATTATCATCTTTGTTTATGGAGGGCGGAGCTCCTAATTTTGGATGGACATTCTATGCTCCACTATCTACAACCTATGCTCCTCCTAGTGTTACCTTCTTTATATTTGCTGTTCATATTATGGGAGCATCATCGATCATGGGATCTATTAATGTGATCGTAACAATTATGAATATGAGAGCACCAGGCATGACCTTGATGAAGATGCCACTTTTTGTATGGTCATGGTTAATAACAGCATACCTATTAATTGCAGTTATGCCTGTTCTTGCAGGAGCTGTAACAATGATGCTTATGGATATCCATTTTGGAACAAGCTTCTTTAATGCTGCGGGTGGGGGAGATCCTGTTTTATTTCAACATATCTTCTGGTTTTTTGGCCATCCTGAAGTTTATATTATGATTCTTCCAGCTTTTGGTATTGCATCTCATATTATTGAGACATTCTCAAGAAAGCAGTTGTTTGGATACGCATCTATGGTTTGGGCGATGGCTTCGATTGCAATTTTGTCATTTGTCGTTTGGGCGCATCATATGTTTACAGTTGGTCTTCCATTAGCCGCAGAATTATTCTTTATGTGGGCAACAATGTTGATTGCTGTTCCAACTGGCGTAAAAGTTTTTAATTGGGTGACCACAATGTTTAAGGGCTCAATTACATACGAAACCCCAATGCTCTTTGCCATAGCCTTTGTTGTCTTATTTACCATAGGTGGTTTTTCAGGGTTAATGCTTGCAATTACTCCAGCTGATTTTCAATATCATGATACATACTTTGTAGTGGCACATTTTCACTATGTTCTTGTGCCCGGATCAATCTTCTCAATCATGGCTGCTGTTTATTATTGGATTCCAAAATGGACAGGAAATATGTATGACGAAAGACTTGGAAAACTTCATTTTTGGCTCTCTTTTATAGGTGTCAATGTAACCTTCTTTCCTCAGCACTGGATTGGCTTAGCTGGAATGCCAAGAAGAATTCCTGACTATGCACTTCAATTTGCAGATTGGAATATGATTTCTTCCGTTGGGGCATTTTTGTTTGGCGCTTCTCAAATTCTGTTTCTATTCATCGTGCTCAAAACTGTTATGGGTGGTAAGAAGGCTACGCCAGAGGTCTGGGAGGGTTCAAGAGGCCTTGAGTGGACTGTAGAGTCACCAGCCCCTTATCACACATTCACTACACCACCGAAGGTTAATTAATGAACCAAGGATCAAAAAAAACGATCAAAACTCTCTGTTTTGCAGTTCTGGGTATGTTTACATTTTCGTTTGCTTTGGTCCCTCTATACAATGTTTTCTGTGAAGTAACTGGCCTTAATGGAAAGATTGAATTAAGAGCTACCAATGATAAAAATATTGAGATTGATAATGGCCGTGATGTCTCAATTCAATTTGTCTCTCATAATAATGAAGAAATGCCTTGGGCATTCAGACCTTCTGAAGATAATATTCAAATTAAGACAGGCAAGTACCATACGGCTACTTTTTATGTAAAAAATACAACTAATAAAAGAATGGTTGCTCAGGCAATACCAAGTGTTGCTCCCTCAAATGCAGCCGCGCATTTAAAAAAATTAGAATGCTTTTGTTTTGAACAACAAGAACTGGCCCCAGGTGAGGAAGCCCTTTTGCCTGTAAGGCTTATTTTTGATGATGAGCTTCCAAGTTCAATCAATAGTGTTGTTCTTTCCTATACGATTTTCGATGTTACAGATTATAACGATGTTGAGTTTAGCCAACATCATAATGATGATCACCATGCTGGTCATGAAATGGAGCCTTCAATATGAGTTATCAGAAATACTATGTACCAGAGGAAAGTAAATTCCCTATTTACATTGCAACTGCGCTTTTTTTATTAGTGATGGGTGCTGCTGGTACAATTAATGACCTTGGAAAACCTGAAAGCAATTCTGTATATATTCTTTACTCGGGATTTGCCGTTTTTGCAGTAACTTTATATTTTTGGTTTAGAGCAGTAATTAGAGAACATATTGCTGGTTTAGATAGTGCTCAGCTTCAAAAATCCTTCGTTTTTGGTATGGGCTGGTTTATATTTTCTGAGGTAATGTTTTTTGCTGCATTTTTTGGAGCATTGTTTTACGTAAGAAATTTTTCTGTTCCATGGCTCGGTGGAGATGGCGAGAAAGGATTAGCGAATATGCTTTGGGAGGGTTTTGAGGCTTCATGGCCTGTGATGTCGACTCCTGATGCTGGATCAGCTTTTGTTCTAGCGGACAAAAATATGAGTTGGCCAGGTTGGGGCAATGCTTTAAAGTGGTTGCCGATGTGGAATACTATTGTGTTACTTAGCTCAAGCGTGACAGTGCACTTTGCTCACCTTGCGCTTAAAAATGACAATAAAAAAAGTTTCAATACTTGGCTTGGTATAACTGTTACCCTTGCTTTGATATTTGTTGGATTACAGGCCGCTGAGTATTATGAAGCATATGCACATTATGGTTTAACACTTAACTCTGGCATATATGGCTCAACCTTCTTTATGTTGACAGGATTCCATGGCTTTCACGTCATGATGGGTGGGTTTATGCTGGCTGTAATGCTCTCTAGATCAGTTTTTTATAATCACTTTGATCCTCATAACCATTTTGGGTTTGAAGCTGCCTCTTGGTATTGGCACTTTGTTGATGTGGTGTGGGTGATGCTATTTCTTTTTGTTTATATACTTTAATTAAGAGCCCCAAGGAACAGTATTTCCTAGCTCTCCAGTGTATAGGCCATAAGAGACTAAGATTAGCAGCAGTGCTGCAAGGCTTACCCTAAACCCAAGACTGTATACAGAGCGTTTGCCCTGTCCCTGATCTTTGAAAAGAAAAAAGAGACTACTGAATAAGCTCAAAAAGATTAAGATAATAACAACTGCAATAAGAGGTTTAAGCCACATACTTGAACTATAACATTTTTATAATGAAAGATTTATCAACAATTGAACTTATAAAACACAATAAAGCATTAACTGCTTTTTCATGTGTGTTTATCGTTGTGTTTATTTTGTTGGGGTTTTGGCAGATAGAAAGAGCCGGATCCAAAGCAAGCCTTATTCAGGAATTTGACTTGGAACAAGGTAAAGCGCCTAAGCCCATTTCTGACTCCTCCTTACAATGGAGTAGAGTATACATAGAAGGTTTTTATGACCCTGCCCAACAAGTTCTTATAGATAACCAAATTAAAAATGGAAAGGTAGGCTACAAAATATATACACCATTTTACTATGAGCAAGATCAAGCAATATTCGTTGATCGCGGCTGGATCTCCCAAGGCAAAACAAGAAACGATCTACCCAATTTAAATTTTAATGCTACCAAATTGCGCATAATTGGAAGTCTGATCAAGCCAGAGAAAGAGGTTTTAGCTGGCGATGAATTATTGACCAATGAATGGCCTTTAGTTTCTCAAACTAAATCACCAAGAGTAATTCAAGAAGCTTATGAAAAAAAATTTTCAGACATGGTGCTGATTTTAGATCCTGGCTCTCTATTTATGAAAGAGCATGTTGCATTAACACCCTTTGTCATAACGCCAACCAAACATTACGGCTATGCTCTTCAATGGTTTACCATGAGTCTCGTTTTAGCAGGAATGTTTATATATGCAATTAAGAGAGAATCATGAGAAGTAAGATATTTTTAGCAATTTTATTATTAACACCCCTTGTAGTTCTATTGATATCAACATTATCTTTTCAGTCGGGCTATTCACCACAATATACTAAAAACAATGGGATATTTTTTAATGAATATTTTGATGCGACTCAGCTTAATCTTGTTGATGATATAGAAAATTTAAAATTTGAAGATGGTAAATGGCTATTTGCCACCTATGCCTCAAAAGATGCAGAGCTAGAAGAAGCACTTTATCTGATGCGACAACTTAATGTGGCCCTTAATAGGGATATCAATAAACTAAAAAGAGTGGTTTTCTCTCAGGATAGCAAAACATTAGAAGCAAAGCTGATTGATTATCCAAGAACTCAAATCATCTATGATTCTGAAGGAAAATTGTTTAAAAAGTTACTAGAGACAAGCAATGAAGAATTTTTTCTTGAACAAAAAATTTTTATTATTGATCCATATGGAAGGGCGGTAATGTTTTTTCCAGTCTCCATGGATCCTAAATTAATTTTAAAGGACTTAAAGGTTTTAATATGAGTTTAATTAGAGGGCTTTCATTTTTTGGGTTATGTTTTGCATTTGTTGTGATTGCATTGGGTGCATGGACAAGACTTGTTGACGCTGGTCTTGGCTGCCCAGATTGGCCAGGGTGTTATGGTTTTGTGGTATTCCCTACAACTGAAGCTGAAATCTTAATAGCGGAGCAACGATATCCTCAATTCCCCTACGAAATTGATAAAGCAATTCCTGAGGTCGTGCATAGGTACTTTGCAGCTGCTCTTGGGTTTATAGCAATATTGCTAGTTGCTTTTTCATATAAGCATAAACTGCCGACAAGAATAAAAGCTATAGCATCTTTTCTTTTATTCTTTATTTGTTGCCAGGGATTATTTGGCTACCTTACTGTGAGTTTGAAGCTTTTACCAATTATAGTAACTGGCCATTTGTTTGGTGGTTTTATTACCCTAAGTTTATTTTTTTACTTATTTTTGAATACCACTGATGGCATTAAAAATCATCAGATTGGGCATTTAAAGATTTTGGGCGGCATTGCTTTGTTTGCCCTTTTAATTCAGATCTTCTTAGGAGCCTGGACAAGCACCAATTACGCATCTTTGGCTTGTGTTGATTTTCCAACATGCCAAGGAACGTATGTGCCTGAGATGAATTTTTCTGATGGATTTAATCTGTCTCAAGAAGTTGGTCCAAATTACTTATATGGCTTATTAGACAATGAAGCAAGAGTTGCCATTCATTATTCTCACAGAGTCAGCGCGTTAATTTTGACACTAATCTTCTTGGTTTTAATTACTAAGCTTTGGTTTTCTAATGCCGCTCCGTTGGCCTCTACTTTGGGGGTAATATTGGTTACTCAGATTTCCTTAGGGATTATGAATGTTGTTTATGTACTTCCTTTGTATATTGCTATCGCGCATAATTTAGTCGCAGCATTATTACTATTAGCAACTCTAATGGTTAATCTTGTGATTTGGAAAGATGAATAACACGATCAAAAATTATTATGAACTATGTAAACCCAACGTAGTTTTAATGATGCTAATCACCGCCCTGGTTGGATCATTGCTGGCTAGCAAAACCTTGGCTCCATTATCTTTAATAGCATTTGCAATGCTTGGTATTGCCTTGTGCGCATCTTCAGCAGCAGCAATCAATCAAATTATTGATAGAAAGACAGATGCTAATATGAATAGGACAGAGAATAGGCCTATTCCTCAGGGGGAAGTCAGCCCTGTCAATGCTTCAATTTTTGCATTTATCTTAGGTTCACTTGGCGCAGCTATTTTAGTAATTTATGTAAATACATTAACTGCATTGCTTACGCTGGCATCTTTAATAGGATATGCATTTGTTTATACAGTTTATTTAAAGAGAGCAACACCACAAAATATAGTCATCGGGGGTCTCGCGGGTGCAGCCCCTCCATTATTAGGATGGACAGCAGTTACAAATTCTATTGATCCAAACTCTCTCTTGCTGGTATTAATTATTTTTGCTTGGACTCCACCACACTTTTGGGCTCTTGCAATCCATAGAAAAGATGATTATGCAAAAGAAAACATTCCAATGCTTCCAGTGACTCATGGAGTCCAATTTACAAAACTGCAAATTATTCTTTATACGATTATTTTAATTCTAGTCAGTTTGCTGCCCTTCGTAGTTATGATGTCAGGAATTCTTTATTTCATATCAGCATTAATTTTAGGTTTTATTTTTTTATACTATGCAGTCCGCTTGTACTTTGAAGAGGATAATGCCTCCGCCTTTCCAACTTTTGTTTACTCCATTTATTATATTTTTCTTATCTTTGCTGCTTTACTCATTGATCACTTCATAATTTAAATATGAGCAAGAATATTAAAATTTCATTAGTGTTAATCATTTTGTTCATGATCGCAGTTTTGTCTTTGTTCATTAATAAATTAACCACTCCAAGATATTTATCTGCACCGGAGCTATTAGTAAATGGATATTATCAATTTCCTAACCCAAAGGAATTCTCTAATTTTCAAATCCTGACATCTAATGATGAAACGATCGATAAAGAAATTTTTAGGGGAAAATGGACTTTAATATATTTTGGCTATACTCGGTGTCCTGCAGAGTGTCCTGTTGCTATGTCTCTAATTAAAGCACTGTATTCAACACTGAGGTCAAAAGGCTTTAATATGAATGATAAACAAACCCTTCTTGTGACCATAGACCCTGAGAATGATACGCCTAATGATGTAGATCAATATGCCAAGGCATTTAATAAATCGTTTGTTGGAGCTCGTGGAGACAGGCCAACGCTTTTAAGCATGGCAACACAGCTAAACGTGATGGTAGTCGAACCCCCAAAAAATATGCACTCTGACCATATGGATCACCTAGAAAATCATTCAAATAATGTTTTGTTAATTAACCCTGACGGGCAGTATGTTGGATTTTTTAGACCCCCATTTGATGAGGAGAAGTTTCTTCTAACTTATCAGTCGGTTGTTACCCCCCGTTAACTTTCTAGAAATTTATTTCGTAGTTTTTGAATATCTTCATCAGAAATATTTAAACCATCTCTTATGAAATTTTCTAAACTGCCGTATTTTTCTTCTGCTGTTTGAAAAGCAGTTTCAATGTAGATACGCTCAACCCCTATTAAGGGGCGCAAAATCTCAGCATCGGCCTGATATAGACTCATTAATTCTATTTGGTCTAAAATTTCTTCAATTCTATCTTCGGTAAAAGCATTGGTCTTCATATAGTCTTCAATTACATTCTCTCTAGATACTCCCAAAGCAATGAGTGTGATTGCGGCGGCAAAACCGGCCCTATCTTTACCAGCAGTACAATGAAATAGGGTTGGGGCGTTTTCATCTATTAGACCCCTTAGAAAATTTTCATATACATCTGTATAGCTTGTTACAAATTCTCTATTTGCATCTATTAAAAAGCTTTTAACCTCTTTATCAGTTTCGCCTTTTAATACTGCCTCAATCTTTGATCTCATGGCTCCATCGACACTAATCGGCATTTCAACATAATTTATTCCCTTAGGAACAATATCTGGGTCTTCAGTTTTTTCTTCCTTTGACCTGAAATCAACAATCTTTTTGATCCCAAGACTTTGAAGGTACTCTTGATCAGTTTCAGAGATATCACTTAGTTTATCTGAGCGATATAGCATGCCCCATTTCACGGACTTACCATCAATAGTCTTATAACCTCCAAGTTCTCTTGTATTATGGGAGCCATCCATTGGCAACAGTCTGTGGTCTTCGTTTTGAAAAGAGTTATTATTTTTATGAAGAGGTCTATCCATTAAATCTATTGTTTCTGAACATTGTGTTATCGCCAAGCAAAGAAATATAATTCCCGCTTTCTTATACATCAATAATTACCTTTCCTTTGGCCTTTCTATCTTTTAGATGAGCAATAGCTGCTGCTGATTCCTCAAGTGAGAATCTATCTGAAATTTCAGGGTTAATCTTGCCTGCAGAATGAAGATCAAAAAGTTCTTGAAAATTTTTTTCATTTTCATCCGCAAACATCATTGTCCATGCACCCCAAAAAACTCCAACTATCTGACAGCCTTTTAGAAGAGCTAGATTAAGAGGCAGCTTTGGTATTTCTCCAGCTGCAAATCCGATGACAAGAAATCTTCCCTCCCATGCTATTGATCTTAAAGCTGGTTCACTAAAAGATCCTCCAACTGGATCATAAATAACATTAGGCCCCTGTCCTCCAGTAAGTTCTTTAATTTTATTCGAAAGCTCTTTTTGTTGCTCTCTATCCAAATTGCCCGCGGGATATACAAAGGCTTCATCTGCGCCATGCTCTAAGCAAATTTTAATTTTTTCCTCAGATGAAGCTGCGGCTATGACCTTTGCTCCCATTGCTTTACCAATTTCTACCGCACTTAGCCCAACCCCTCCTGCTGCACCTAGTACTAAGAGTGTTTCCCCGGCTTTGAGTTCTGCTCTTTGTTTTAAAGCATACAGAGAAGTCCCATAAGTCATTGGAAGGGCAGCAGCAACTGGAAAATCCATTTCCTTTGGAATTAATGCTACCCTTGCAGCCTCAACAACAATTTTCTCTGCAAAACAACCATTGCCTGCCATTACAAAAACATGATCACCAATGCTACAAGATTCAACACCTTCACCTATTTCAGCTATAACGCCTGAACACTCTGCTCCAGGAATAAACGGCATCGGGGGTTGAACTTGATATAGACCTTGGATCATCAAGACATCTGGAAAATTAACACTAGCTGCTTTAATCTCTATCAAAACCTCACCCTTGCCTGGCTTTGGATCATCTATATCAGATAAGATTAGTTTTTCAGGGCCGGCTAATTCTACACATTGCAAAGCTTTCATTACTCTTCCTATATTTTTGAATTATACAATTCTACATACTTATTAATGTCCATGCCCGTATTTTTCTGAAGATTTTTTAAATCTTTTTGTGATTCTTTGGCATGATGAATGAGCCCTTCAAAGTTATTTTTATTACTTAAATGAAGCTCATTAGCAATTTTCTTGCTTTGATTTAAAGCATACTCTTGGAATGAAATATTTTGAGAGCTTATCTCATTCATAATTCTTTCACTAGGAAGGCAATCGACGCTCATTTCCGCATCTACTGCATTTGAATATCCAGAACAATACTCATCCATGGCACTTGCAACTTGCTTTAATTCATCATGCAAGACTGCTTTTAATTCCAAGAGTTGGATATCTTCGCCGTCACGCCTTAATTTTATGTCCTTAGATCTTCCGTTTCCAACCATTATTTTTTGATTAGCTCGCATCTCTTCAATCTCTTTATCAGAAACTTCAGGACTTTTAGAAATAAGAGAGTGCATTATATAAACATCCAAAAGCTTGATTTTATTCTCATCAATACCCTCAGGAATAAATGGATTAATATCAATGCCTCTTAATTCTAAGTATTCTATTCCTTGTTCTTTTAAAAGAGTTGCCGGTCTGGAGCCGCTTGGCCCAGATCTTTTGGGCCTTACTATGTCATAGAGCTCATTTTCAATCTGTAGAATTCCAGTAGAGATTTGTTGTGGAACACCATTGCTATCAAGCAAGCCAATATCTTGAAAATCCTGAACCGATGTCTTGATGCCCTTTATAATTGCATTTATAAATTCATCTAAATTGTTATAACTAATCCTTAGATCATTCTGAATGCTGCTTTGATATCCAACATCACTCATCCTGAGGGAAGTCGCATACGGTAAAAATAAATCGCTTTTATGATGTTTTAACAATGAGTGCTCTCTATTTAATAAATATGATTCATGTGCAATGGGTGAGGCCCCAAGGCGTTCTAATAAAAACCAGAAATTTCTTTTTATGTTTCTAATTGCTCCAAGATACTTATTATTTATAAAGTCTTGATCGGGGTAGTCGCTTAATGAATGCCAGGACTCTTTTGATAAAGAGAAGTTATAGTGAATTCCGGATACACATTGCATGATCGAGCCATATCTTAATCTTAGGCCTTTTCTGTAAATATGCTTTAGCATTCCGCTATTAGTTTCACCATACTCAGCTATCCTAATTTCTTGTTCGTTTTCAAATGCACAAGGCATGGAGAAATTCCAAAGCATCTCCCCTTCCATCTCGCTATATAGAAACCGATGCAGCAAATTAAGATGCTTAAAAAGTTCTTCTGCAGATTCAAATGTAGGAGTAACCAGCTCTACTAGAGCTTCTGCAAAATCTGTAGTGATATCCTTGCTTGTAAGTGGGGAGCCAAGATTCTCAGGATGATTTTTTTGAGATATTCTTCCTTTTTCTGAAACACGCAAAGACTCCCTTTCAATACCGCGTAGAATTTTGAGATTCTTAAAAAAGCCCTTATCTTGATGATCTTTTAAAGAGCGCTTAAACGCATCTGCAGTCATAAGTTTGGGCTAAATTGATGGGCCCGCTGCAACTATTGCTTCACTTACTGAGAATTTTTTAAAGTTTTCTTGGAATTGCCCTATGAGATTCTTAAGATATTCATCGTATTGACTCTTGTCTGACCATGTTTCTTTTGGAGTCAATACTTTTGAATCAACCCCATCTACTGCTACAGGAACTTCCAAATTAAGACCATCTATATGAACGGTTTCAACATCACTCAATTCACCATTTTGAATAGCATTAACTATTCTTCTTGTTGTGGGAATATCAAACCTAGAACCAATTCCATGCGGCCCACCAGTCCATCCAGTGTTGACTAAGAAAACCTTAGAATTAAAGGCCTCAATTCTTTTCATCAAAAGATCAGCATAAACACCAGCTGGTCTTGGAAAAAATGGTGCTCCAAAACAGGTTGAAAACGTAGTACCAATCGATTCGGTTGATCCAACTTCGGTTGATCCAACTTTTGCGGTGTATCCACTTAGAAAATGATAGGCTGCAGCTTCTTTTGAAAGAATAGACACAGGAGGAATAACACCTGTTAAATCACAAGTTAAAAATATTACTGTTTCTGGCTCGCCTGCAGAATTTGATTCAATTGCGTCATCAATATGCGATCGTGGATAACAACAGCGTCCATTTTCAGATAATGAGGTATTAGTGTAATCAGGAGTACCACTTTCATCTAAGTAAACATTCTCAATGATGCTGCCATGTTTAATTGCTTTCCAAATAACAGGCTCATTTTTTTCCGAGAGATCAATGGTCTTTGCATAGCAACCACCTTCAAAGTTAAATACAGTACCTACGCCCCAGCCATGCTCATCATCTCCAATGAGGGAACAGGTTGGATCAGCAGAAAGTGTGGTTTTTCCAGTTCCTGAAAGCCCAAAAAATAGGGAGACATTTCCATCTTTATTTACGTTAGATGAGCAATGCATTGGTAATACATCTTTCTCTGGCATTAAAAAATTTTGCACAGAAAACATAGATTTTTTCATCTCACCAGCATATTTCATTCCAGCAAGTAGAACTTTTCTAGCTGCAAAGTTGATAATTACGCATCCTTCTGAATTTGTCCCATCTTCTTCTGGAGAGCACTCATAGTTTAAGGCGCTCATTATTTGCCATTCTTTCTTTGATTGAGGGTTGAACTCATCAGGACTAATAAAAATTAATTGAGAAAACATGCTATGAGAAGCACTCTCAGCGGTTACATTTACGGGTATGTAATGATCTTCATGTGCTCCCACGTGAACCTTTGAAAGGTAGCGATTTTTTTCTGCTAGATATGCATCGACTTTATCCCACAGAAGTGAAAACTTATCTGCATCAAAAGGTCTATTAATTTCCCCCCAATCTATTAGATGGGAGGTGCTGTCTTCATGGACAATAAACCTGTCATTAGGACTTCGTCCAGTTCGAGCTCCAGTTTCTAAAGAAAGTGCTCCGTTACTTGCAATGGAACCTTCTCCATTTTCAATTGCAGCTTTGATCAAGTCTTCGGTATTTAGTTCAAGTGTTTCAGCCAATGCGTTACTTTCCATAAAAATTCTTTACTCTGTCGATTCTACAATATTCTACGTCTATGAGAGAAGTATAACTTGAGAATTAGTTGTAGTGGATTTGAAAATATTTAGTAATTATTGTCAATAAACCTATAAATACTGCTTCTAAGGCTTTAAATAGCAACTTAATTTGTAGCAATACTACAAATTTATACTTTTGTTGAGTTTTTGAATAAAAAGAAAAAGTTATAACAAAACAAGAAAATAAAGAATATAAATGCCCATTCAGCGAAATTAAAGATAAATCTCCATTCATATTCAGCACAATTACCATCTCCAAGCAAAATAGTTTGTATTACCTCAAAAATTGGAAGAGTATCCATTAAGAAATCCATTGGAGGAGCGCAAGTTGGAACTTGGTCGCTGGGCAGGTTTTGTAAATAGATTTGTCTCCCAGCAATCACTGCGCCACTCATGGCAAATAAACCAGCCATCAGCAGAAGAAGTTTTCTAATTAGTAAATATAATCCTGGAATGATTAATAAAGCTCCGCATAATGCAATTAATCCAAAAGACCAACGCTGAAGGATGCATAGAGGGCAGGGATCATAATAGCCAAAAACTTCAAAAATATAAGCTCCCACTATTAATCCTACACCTAGACCACAGTTAACCAATGGGGGCAACAGTAGAATTTTTCTTAGAATATTCATATTTTTAAAAGCAGCATTAAATGCATGATGATCTTATATTATCCATGGCTTATATAAAAACCTAATGACATAATAAATTTTTATGAATACTCCTGCAAAAAAAGTTTTTTTGATAGATGGTTCCTCTTATTTATATAGAGCCTTTCATGCTATGCCGCCTCTAACAACCTCAACTGGCCTTCCAACAGGCGCAGTCAAGGGAGTCACGAATATGCTGCGCAACTTACGCAAAGAAAATCCTGATTCATATTACCTTTCAATCTTTGATGCCAAGGGCAAAAATTTTCGTCACGATATATATAAAGACTATAAAGCTAATCGACCCCCAATGCCTGAGGATTTAAGAGAGCAGCTTTCTCCATTAAAGGAAATATGCAATGCAATGGGAATGCCTGTTATTGAAATCCCAAACGTAGAAGCGGATGATGTCATCGCCACCTTAGCTGTGATGGGTTCACAGCAAGGAATGCCTATGGTTATATCTTCTCTGGACAAAGACCTCATGCAGTTAGTTAAGGATCCACTAGTCAAGATAATGAATACTATGAACAATCAAATTTATGATGTCGCAGGGGTGGAAGAAAAGTTTGGCGTTCATCCAACTCAAATAGTGGATTACTTAGCCATCGTTGGAGACACTTCTGATAATATTCCAGGCGTGCCAAAAGTAGGTCCTAAGACAGCTGTTAAGTGGCTTAGTGAATTCAAAAATCTTCAGGGTATTATTGATAATGCAGATTCGTTGACTGGGGTTGTAGGCCAAAATTTTAGAGACTCTATTCAAGATTTAGATAGAAATGTTGAACTTGTAACTTTAAAAAAAGATGTTGATTTAAAAGTTTCTCTTGAAGATCTGCTTAAGGCTGAAGAGAATCAAGAGGAGCTAAATAAATTATTCGCATCCCTTGAATTTAAAACATGGATAAAGTCGTCTAGAAGCTCTGGTAGCGAAATCCCCAAAGCTCCAAAATCAAAAAAAGAGTACCAAGCCGTTTTATCAGAAGATGATTTAAAAGCATGGACTAAAAAACTTGATAAGTGCAGGGTCTTCGCTATTGATACCGAAACCTCTTCTTTAGATACAATGACCGCAGATCTCATAGGGATTTCACTGGCATGCAATGAAGGAGAAGGTTGTTACATACCTATTAAACACTCATATGAAAAGATGCCAAAGCAGATATCGCTTACTCAAATTCAAAAAATCTTGGGTAGTGCTATTACTAGAAATCAAAAAAAATTAGTTGGCCAAAATCTTAAATTTGACTTACCCATGCTCAATAGACACGGCATCAAGGTGGATGAGTTCCTTGGAGATACCATGTTGATGTCATATGTCCTTAATAGTACTGGCACGAGACATGGACTAGATAGGATGGCTTTATATTATTTAAATTATGAGCCTATGAAGTATGAAGAAGTTGCAGGCTCTGCCTCAAAGCAAATTAACTTTGCGCAAGTTGAGATACCAGCTGCAACATTTTATGCAGCAGAAGATGCTGATATAACCCTAAGGCTTTTTAACCTCCTCAATGGAATGCTTGAAGATCAGCCAAAGCTTATTGACCTGCTACAATCTATTGAATATCCAATGCTTCAGTCTCTAATAAGAGTTGAAACTAATGGAGCAAAGATTGATGCACAGATGCTATCAGATTACTCAGATGAGCTAGCAATTAAGATTGAAGAATTATCTAAAGCTGCATTCAAAATGGCTGGAGAAGAATTCAACATGGACTCTCCTAAGCAACTTGTTGAGATTCTTTACAATAAATTAGATTTACCTGTTCTTAAAAAAACCCCAAAAGGCCAACCTTCAACCAATGAGGATACTCTTCAGAGACTGGCTGAAGAATATGATCTTCCAAAAATTATTATTGAATATAGAGGCTTAGCAAAATTAAAATCTACATATACAGATAGTCTGATTAATATGCAGCATCCTGTTTCAAAAAGAATTCATACTTCCTATCAACAAGCGGTAACATCAACTGGAAGACTGTCCTCCACTGAACCCAATCTTCAGAATATTCCAATTAAAACCCCAGAAGGAAGAAAAATAAGAGAGGCTTTTATAGCTGAGAAGGGGAATGTGTTAATTTCAGCTGATTACTCGCAGATTGAATTAAGAATCATGGCTCATCTATCTGGAGATAAGAATCTAACCCATGCATTTAATAACAATATAGATGTTCATTCAGCGACAGCTTCAGAAATATTTAATATCTCCCTTGAAGAGGTTACACAAGAGCATCGCAGAAGCGCTAAAGCAATTAATTTTGGCTTAATCTATGGCATGTCAGCATTTGGGCTCACTAGGCAGCTAGGAATTCCACGGCATGAGGCGCAAGCCTATCTTGACACATACTTTGAGAGATACACAGGCGTAAGAAAATATATGGATTCTACAAAAGAATTAGCTAAGAAAAATCTTTTTGTTGAGACTATCCTAGGAAGAAAGCTGCATGTAGCTGCTATCAATGATTCTAATGGGCTAAGACGTCAAGCAGCAGAAAGAGCTGCCATTAACGCCCCATTGCAGGGCTCTGCAGCAGACATTATTAAAAAGGCAATGATTGATGTGGATCATTGGATTGGAAATAATAACTCAGATATAAAAATGATTATGCAGGTTCATGACGAGTTAATTTTTGAAGTAAAAAAAGGTTTTGCTGAGGAGGCCCTTGAAAATATTACAAGCCTGATGGAAGACTCAGTTAAGTTAGATATCCCCTTAATAGTTGATGCAAATACAGGTGCAAATTGGAACGAAGCTCATTAATGATCTAGTTGGCTATAGTTCCAGACCATATTAATGGGTTTTTAACCATTCGTTCTTCTGGGGTAAGTATTTTAATTCCGAACTCTTCGCGTAAGTCGCAAACTCTTTGATTCATCAAGGAGTCAGGCGACACAAAAGGCCATTTCTTATTCATTTTCCTGGTGCGTTTCCATATCTTAAATTTTATAGGAATAAGCTTCATAGCCGCTAAGACTAATCTAAAGTAACCGGGGTCATGCCAAAAATCTTTATATAGCTGTTTGAGTTCTGGAAGTTTGTTGTAGGCTAATAATTCTTTAAGTTTCCAACTAGTGCCTGTTACAACCCATGAATCTAACATAGACTCTTGTTCTATAGAGGTATCTAGGCCAAAAATAACATGAGTTGCATCATGATCTCTAATAATTGTTGAACCAGGCTCATCAACAAGCTGTTTTTTACCATTTGCTTGTAAGTAGGCTCGATACTCCTCTAACCCCTCAGCAAGTGTGATTTTGCAGTCTTGAGACTGAAAAGATAAATTAGTCATCCTTGAATCCTATCAGAACCTTCCTTAATCTATCAAATCCAGTTTCTTTTGAGGATGAAATTGCTAAAACTTCAATAGCATTAGTTGCTTTGCTAACTTGTTGGATTGTTTTCATTAAAATATTTTTAGATACCTTATCTGATTTGGTGAGTACGGCAATATACGAAACATCAAAACTTTCACACAATTCGATCATTTCAAGATCAATTGGTTTAAGTGGATGCCTTATATCCATAAACACTAGAACTGCTTCGAGGGCTTTCCTATTTTCAAAATATTCTCCTAGTAGCGGCTCCCAATCTTTTCTTCTCGAATGTCCTGATTTAGCAAAACCATAGCCAGGAAGATCTAGAAGCTTAAAACCATCCTCAACTTCAAAGAAATTAATTTCTGTTGTTCGTCCTGGTGTTTTGCTAATTCTTGCCAATTTTTTATTACCAGTTAAAGCATTTAGCGCACTTGATTTGCCTGCATTGGATCTGCCTGACAACAGAATCTCTATTCCGACATCTTTTGGAAGATTTTTATGCTTTGTTATGCCAAATAAAAAAGCAGTATTTTTGAAAGGATTTTTCATAAGATCATTTATCTCAGGCCACGCACGACATATAATATGCCTTCTTAACCACAACGTACAATTTATGTTAAAAACTTATTTAATCATTGGCTTAAGCATGACCTCTTTGGCAATCTCTGCAGCTGAAGTTAAGATGCCTGATTTGCTTGCCACTGGAGATGCTCAAGCTGGAGCAGGATTAGTTGCAACATGTTCAGCATGTCATGGCGCCGAAGGTCAAAGTATAAATTCTGACTGGCCAAGTCTAGCTGGACAAAACCAAAGATACATTCGCGATCAACTAAAATATTTTCAACAAGGCGATAGAGATAATGCTTTGATGATGGCTGTGATTCCATATCTTAATACCCTTTCAGACTCTCAGCTTCTAGATATAGCTGCATTTTATAGCGCTCAATCACCAGCGGTTGGTCAAGCTAAAGATGATGCTGAGCTATTAGCCCTAGGTGAAAGTCTCTACAGGGCGGGAGATTTAGAAAGAGGCATACCAGCATGTACCGCATGCCATTCGGTAAATGGAGCAGGGAATGCTCAAGCAGGTTTCCCTAGAGTTTCAGGGCAACAAAAAGGCTATTTGATCACCACTCTTAAAGAGTACAGAAATCTCTCAAGAAATGCTGGAGATTATTCTTTGGTTATGCAATCAGCATCCCAGAATTTAAAAGATTCAGACATAGAAGCTTTAGCTAACTACATGCATGGACTATATCAACAATGAAAAAAAATATAATTCTATCTACTTTTTTATTACTCATTATTTCTGTTTCTGTTGCTTCGGAATATAGGCTTGGAAGAGATTATGGTTCATTATCAAGGCCATTACCTGTAAAAGAGGATGGTGTAGTCGATGTGGTCGAGGTTTTTTGGTATGGTTGTGGCCATTGTTTCAATTTGGCACCTATTACTGCTAAGTGGGCAAAACAACAGGATGCGTCTGTTAATTATCAAAAAATGCCTGTTACTTGGGGGCCTGTTCATCAGCTACATGCGAAACTTTTTTATACCATTGAGGCGTTGGGTATAGGTGATACTGCACACTCAGCAGTTTTTACAGCCATGCATAAGGAAGGTAATTTTTTAGGCAGCGAAGGGGCGATTTTAGAGTTCCTCGAAAAACTTGGAACTGATAGAGGCGAGACCATTAAATACATGAACTCTTTTTCTGTTAGACAAAAAGTTAAACGCGCAATAGAGCTATCAAAACAGTTTAAAGTTACTGCCACTCCAATGATTTTTGTAGATGGACAGTATAGAATAGAGGCCAAAGGAGGCCACTCAAAAATGCTCAAGGTGGTTGATCATGTGATCGAACTCCAAAAACCCGTTTCTTAGAGCAAAATTAAAAAAATTATGAAAAAATTTATTCCAGTATTTGTTGTAACTCTTGCAGTAGTTTTATTTTTTAATGGTAAAAAATATGATGAGCTCGTGAACTCAAGACTTAGCTCTTCGATTGCTGTTTGCTTAGAAGGACAAGCTTGTGGTCAGGCTACTGCTATGAATGTCGCTGCAGTCGGCGGGGCGAGAACTGCAGAGTCAATTTATACAACTGGTTGTGCTGCTTGTCATGATGCTGGTATTGCAGGAGCGCCAATGATGGGTAACAAGGGTCAATGGGAAGCAAGACAAGCCAAAGGCTACGAGATGCTTGTTAACAACGCTTATAATGGAATTAATGGTATGCCTGCCAAAGGCCTTTGCACAGACTGTACTAAAGAAGAAATAGGCATTGCTGTCCAGTACATGCTTGATACTATTTAGTTTTAGATTGCTCTAATAATTCTTCAAGCTTGGAAACTCTTTGCTCAAGTCTTTGGGCTAAGCCGTTGAGAGCTTCATATTCTTCAATTGATACATAGCCTTGAGATTTTACAAGATCATCAAACCTATCTTTCAACTCATTTTGAATAATCTTTATATTTGGTTCATTCGCATCCTCAGAGAATCCATCAATTTTGTCACGAAGAATACTAACAAAAGCATCAAAAGAATCTTTAGCTGCCATAACTACTTTCTACTAGATTTATAAATTGAGACCAACTGTTAAATTGAATGGGAGGGTTTTCATCAACCTCCCAATTTAGATTATTTAGATTAAACCACATTGTATTTATGCCCAGGTCCCTAGCACCCAAAACATCATTCACTGGATGATCTCCAACATGAAGGGTGTCTTTAAAATCTACCTTAGAGAGCTCACAGGCTCTAACAAAATGACCTTTATCTGGCTTATTACTTCTTACATCCATTGATGAGATTGAAAAATCAAATAAGTGACCAATGCCTAATTTATTCACATCAGCATTACCATTTGTAAGGACGCCAAGCATATATTTAGAAGATAATTTTTCTAAAACGGAAACCACGCCATCATAGAAAGTTACTTTATGTCTTTCCCCTAAGAAAAAGTTATAAGCATCCTCAATAAATTCATTTAAATCTTTTGCATCTTTAAAGAATTTTTTAGTATGGTGAGCGATTGTTTTTTTTCTTAGCATTCCCAGATCATATTCCAATGATGGATCTTCTTTTACTAGTTCGCTTCTAATTTGCATAAAATCTTCAAATGTTCCCCATTCTATTTTCTCCCCAATCCTGTCTTCAGACCATTTTCTAGAATTCATTTCTGCATTAATAATGGTGCTCTTAATATCCCAGAATGTGTCATCTAGATCAAAAGTAATCAGATGAATTCTAGACATTTTTTTTATGGGCTCTTGGGTGAGAGTTTTCATATACTTTAATTAAATGTTGATAATCAAGCCTAGTATATATTTGAGTTGTAGACAAAGAACTATGACCAAGCAATTCTTGAATACTTCTTAGATCCCCACTTGATTCAAGCAAATGAGTTGCAAAGCTATGCCTCAACATATGAGGATTTACGGGAGGCAGTCCCTGCATAATAGCAATATTTTTAAGTCTTTCTTGCACACTTCTTGTTGTTATTCTGTTTCCTCTTAGGTTAACGAATAAAGAGTCGTCTTTTGTAGAAAGCTTATCCCTCTCAATCATCCAATCCTCAATTGCATTTTTTGCATAGCGGCCAACTGGAACAAGTCTAGTCTTAGAGCCCTTGCCTAGAACCCTTAAAAAATCTTTACCATCCTCAAAATCACTCAAATCTGCATTGACCGTTTCGGAGACTCGCAAACCACTTGAGTAAATAAGCTCAATAATTGCCAGATCTCTTTTTTCTTGAGCATTCTTAGGCTTGAAATTAAGTAATTGAGAGACTTGTTCAGGAGATAATACATTTGGAAGGTGGCTTGGAGATTTTGGTGAGTTGATTAATTCAAATGGAGAATTTGTTACTAAGCCACTTTTCTTTAAATAATTAAAAAACCCCTTTGCAGAAGAAATATGTCTTTGAATAGATCGCGCGCTAACATTATTTTGAAAAAGGTCAGCAATCCAGGCTGAACACATTTCTTCTGTGAGGCTATCAAAATCACTCACACCAGACGCTTTTAAAAATTTTGAAAACTTATGTAGGTCTCTTTGATAGGAGTTTGTTGTGTTTTTGCTAAGACCTTTGATATTTTCTGAGAAATCTAAATAATTAGAAATTAGAGAGTAAAGAAAATACTTTTCATCCTTCATGCCTCTTTTGATTCAAGGACTCTAACAATAATATCTCGAATGTACTCAATAAAAGTTGTGTCTCCATCACCAAGGTATTTGGTCGGTTCATTAGATCCTATTTTTAACAGGGCAAAACCTTTCTTTAATTTCATCACACTTATCACTGCAGATTTTACAGAGTCAGAAGAAAAGAATGCATCCATTTTTTCTTTGGATAAGGGCCCCATATGAATCACATCCTTGCTCATACCCAATCCTGTTTTACTTTCAAGTTCCTGTAATTCAGGATCTGATAGAGCCTCTAAAATACATGAATCAATTTCAAAGTTTTTCTCAAAGAATGATTCAACAGTTTTTTTCACCTCATCAAAATTTTTAGAGGTAATTAATGACAAGGTTAAATTTTTTGATTTAAAGAACAGCTCTTCATTTTCTTTACCAGTTGAAACAAAACCTGAAAGCATATCCATAAGCCTTGATTGCTCATCTCTTAGTTTTCGTACTTGCATTTCTAGAAGTGAAGTTGCCCCGTCTGCATCATGCTTAAAGCTTAACTCGCTGACAAGAGATTCTCTGGAAAGAAAGAAATCAGTATTTTCTAACAAATAAAGTTCAACATCTTTGGCGTCTAGTTTTTTAGCCATGTTCCCTCACAGATAAATTCAGCTGGTCCAATCATTTCTAGCTTATCATTTATTTTTCTGAGGCTAAGCTCACCCCCAGCAGAAATAATTTTAATAGGTAATCTATCATTGATATTGAAGCTTGCAGTTGCTGCAGAAGCTGAGCCACATGATAAAGTTTCTCCAGCCCCAGCTTCATTGGTCCTAAGCTCAAGACTTTTTGATTGTTTAGAAAATAATGAAATATTCACACCTGCAAAAAACTTTCTTTTTCTAAGTTTTGAAGACAGTTCATCTAGATCAAAAGAAAAAACTTTTTTTGTTTCTATAATTAAGTGCTGATTACCAGCATTAATAAATTTATATTTTTTTAAAGCACATTTATCTAAGAACTGAGCTTCTGCTTTTGGAACCTCTTTTTGCACTGGATAGTCTATGACAACCTTAACTTTTTTAGACCCTGTTGGTTTAATTAATACAGGCTTAGATTTCGTGCTTAACACCAAAGGTTTTTTCGGTGCAAGCTCAGCTTCCCAAAGAAATGCTCCAACTGATCTAACTCCATTCATACACATGTCAGCCTCAGAACCATCTGAATTATAAAATTTGACATAAAAATCATGTTTAGAATTTATTGGTGGATTGATAGTAATCAGCTGGTCAAATCCAAGACCCTTTTTTCTATCTCCCATCTTAATTAATTGAGATTTTGATAATGCATGCATTTCGGTAAGATTCTCTATAACAATAAAGTCATTGCCATTCCCATGCATTTTTTTAAATTTGAGCATCTAACCCCTCTTCAAGAGCAGTAAGAGAAGAGTAATCTTCTCTTTTTCTTATTAAATAGAATTTATCTTTGTCGACAATAATTTCAGCAGCCCTAGGTCTTGAATTGTAGTTTGAACTCATAACAAAACCATATGCACCAACAGTCTTAACAGCCAAAAGATCTCCTTTTGAGCTCTTGCTATCAATATTTTTTGCTAAGAAGTCTCCAGTTTCACAGATAGGACCCACAAGATTAACATTGGATTGCGTAGCGTCATTATTTTTTGTTACAGGCCAAACATCATGATGGGCTTGATAGAGTGAAGGTCGCAATAAATCATTCATGGCAGCATCAGCAATAAGAAAATCATTTTTCTCATATTCAACCCTTGTGAGCATGACCCCAGCATTAGCTGAAATAGATCGGCCTGGTTCAAGTATCAATCTTTCACTTCTTCCAGAAAATATTTTTTCATAACATTGAATTAATTCAATTGGTTGAACAGTTTCCTCTCCCACATAGTTAACACCTAGGCCACCACCCATGTCTATAAAATCTAAATTAATATTTAGTTTATCTAGCTCAACCAAAATCTCTAGAGCTTGGGTAGCCGCTTCTTCAAAGCCATTGAGTTCCATGATTTGTGATCCAATATGGCACGTTAAACCTACAAGTTTAAGGCTTTTGCTTTCACTGCAATTTTTCACAAGATCTTTAGCAGCTTCAATGCTTACGCCAAACTTATCGGATTTTCTTCCTGTTTTTGTAAATTCGTGCACCCCAGCGTCAACATTTGGATTAAATCTTATTGCTACTGGAGCTATTTTTTTCATTTCTGCGGCAACCATGCTTAGCTGATCAAGCTCTTGCTCAGACTCAATATTAAAAGAGAAGATGTCATTTTCAATGCCGGCTATCATTTCGGTCTTTGATTTTCCAACCCCTGAAAAAATAATTGTTTTGGGGTCTGCGCCAGCTAAAAGCGCCCTATGAAGCTCACCACCAGAAACGATATCAAATCCACAGCCAGAATTTTTTAAAATTTTTAAAATTGAAATATTGGATAATGCTTTTACTGAAAAACATACAAGTCCATCCATAGATTTGAAGGAATTTATATATGCTTTAGCATGTCTTTCAAGTGTAGCTTTACTATAAACAAAGGCTGGAGTCCCATATTTTTCTGCCACATCGTTTAGTGCAACTTCTTCAGCAAACAGTTCGTTTTCTTTGTAATGAAAATGATCCATAAAGGGATTTAAATATTTAAGAGAGTTTCAGATGGTATTGGTGCTTTCATCCCGCAACCTATAACCAAAAAAGAAACTAGTACCAAAAAGAAAAATAGGCGAACTTTCATCCGCCTATTATGAGTAATTTATTAGAAAAAAACTAATTAGATTAGTATTTGTACTCTTCCTCTTTAAACGGCCCATCAACAGGCACATTAATGTACTCAGCCTGCTCACCTGTTAATTTTGTTATTGTGCCTCCAAAGCCTTGAACCATTAGCTCAGCAACTTCTTCATCTAATTTTTTTGGAAGAACCTTAACCGTTAACATTTCTTTTTGCTTATCTGCATCATTAACATTTGCAAAGCCTTGTTCATATAGATACATTTGGGCTAAAACTTGATTAGCAAATGATCCATCCATGATTCTGCTTGGATGACCTGTTGCATTGCCTAGGTTAACAAGCCTGCCTTCAGCCAGAAGAATAATATAGTTTTTACTTTGCAGGTCTGGAGTTTCTGATGGAGAAGTATCTCTAAATACTCTATGAACTTGAGGCTTGATTTCTTCCCAATACCATTTATCTCGCATGAACTGAGTGTCTATCTCATTGTCAAAGTGACCTATGTTGCATATCACAGCAGTGTTTTTTACTGATCGTAACATCGCTTCATCGCAAACATTTACATTTCCGGTAGTAGTTACTATTAAGTCAGTATCTTCAAGTATGCCAAGATTAATGTCCTTTACATCTCTTGTGACAACACCATTATTGTAAGTTGAAACAACCTCAAACCCATCCATGCAGGCTTGCATTGCACATATTGGATCGGATTCAACCACTCTTACAATCATTCCCTCTTGAGCAAGACTCAGAGCAGACCCTTTGCCAACATCTCCATATCCAATGACAAGTGCTTTCTTCGAAGAGAGAAACATATCAGTTCCTCTTTTAATTGCATCATTTAAACTGTGTCTGCATCCATATTTATTATCATTTTTAGACTTAGTCACTGAGTCATTTACATTGATTGCTGGCACTTTTAGGCTGTTGCTTTCTAGCATAGCTTTCAGCCTATGAACACCAGTAGTAGTTTCTTCTGAAATGCCATGAATTGTTTCAAGCATATCTGGAAATTTAGTATGAACCATATGTGTCAAGTCGCCACCATCATCAAGGATCATATTTGCATCCCATGGTTTATCATCTTGCACGATTGTTTGCTCAATGCACCAATCAAACTCTTCATCTGTTTGTCCTTTCCAAGCAAAAACAGGGATTCCAGCTGCAGCTATTGCAGCGGCTGCATGATCTTGAGTTGAGAAAATATTACAGCCAGACCAGCGAACTTCTGCACCCAGGTCTACCAATGTTTCTATAAGCACCGCTGTTTGAATGGTCATATGGATACACCCCATAACTTTTGCACCCTTAAGAGGCTGAGCTTCTTTATATTTTGTCCTAAGAGCCATTAAAGCTGGCATTTCATTTTCAGCTAAAGATATTTCCCTTCTGCCAAAATCTGCAAGGCTCATATCCGCTACTTTATAATCATTTTCCATTATTTACTCCAGTAAATTTTAGTTGCATTCTACATAAAATAAGGTTGTAAATGCATCCTTATATCGTTAAATCAGACTTTATTGTGAAATTTGATCTGCTTTATCTGTTTTTTCCCAAGTTAGATCAATATCAGACCTTCCAAAGTGTCCATACGCTGCAGTTGAAAGATAAATAGGTCGCTTAAGATCTAACATATTAATTAAGCTTTTTGGTCTTAAATCAAACTCCTCTTCAACTATTTTAATAATTGATTCTTTTGATATTTTTTCGCTATTAAAAGTTTCCACATGTATAGATGTTGGTTTTGCAACACCAATTGCATATGAGACCTGAATCTCACAATAATCTGCAAGCCCTGCAGCCACAATATTTTTAGCGACATATCTAGAAGCATATGCAGCAGATCTATCTACTTTTGACGGATCCTTTCCAGAGAAAGCCCCTCCACCGTGACGAGCCATACCCCCATAAGTATCTACAATTATTTTTCTTCCAGTGAGACCACAATCACCAACAGGCCCACCAATAACAAATTTACCTGTTGGATTAATGTAAATATTTGTTGAATCAAGAAGCCATTCCTCAGGGACAATAGGTTTGATAATTTTATCCATTACCTCAGCTTTGATTTCTTCTTGAGTTACATCTTCATCGTGCTGAGTTGATAGAACGACAGCAGAAAGGCCCTCAATGGTTTTGCCATCATCAGAATAAATTACACTGACTTGACTCTTTGCATCAGGTCTCAGCCATTTAATTTCTGCACTTTTCATAACGTCCGCTTGTTTTTTAACCAACCTATGCGAAAGATCAATTGGAAGCGGCATCAACGAGTCTGTTTCTTTGCAAGCATATCCAAACATTAGACCTTGATCGCCAGCTCCTTGTTCTAGATTTTCTCCTTCGCCCTCAGTTACACCCTGAGATATATCTGGAGATTGTTCAAAAACAAGATTAGTGAACTCGCAGGTATCACCATTAAATCCATACTCATCAGAGTTATAACCAATATCATTGATAGTTTTCCTAACAACTGGTTCAAGGTCTGGACTTCCTAAAGAAGTAATCTCTCCAGCAATAAAAACCATATTATTTTTAATCATGGTTTCACATGCGACTCTACTGTTAGGGTCCTCTGCTAAATATGCATCCAAGACTGCGTCAGATACCTGATCACAAACTTTATCGGGATGACCCCCAGAAACTGATTCAGATGTAAAGATGTAGCTCATAATTTCCTCGTGTACGTAGTTATGTAAAAATTGTAAAAATTAAATTTATCACCAAAAAATTGGTGTCCTATTTAGCAGTTTTAGTATGCAATCAGGAACAAATCACTTTTTCTAGGAAGAATCTTAGTTGTTTTAACAAATAAACTCAAATATATATATAAATAATTTCTGCCTCATATTATGATTGTTATGTCCTAAATTATTTGCAAAAAACATGCACAAAGAACTTGCTAACGCTATTAGGTTTTTATCCATAGATGCTGTTCAAGCAGCCAATAGTGGCCATCCTGGCATGCCAATGGGCATGGCAGATATAGCTGTGGCCCTTTGGAGATATAACTTAAAGCATAACCCAGAAAATCCCCATTGGTTTAACCGAGATAGGTTTGTCTTATCAAATGGTCATGGATCAATGTTGTTATATAGCCTACTTCATTTAACTGGTTATAACTTAAGCATTGAAGATTTAAAAAATTTTAGACAGATAGGATCTAAAACTCCTGGGCATCCAGAATTAGATTTAGACATGGGTGTAGAAACTACAACTGGTCCTTTAGGCCAAGGCATAGGCAATGCGGTTGGGATGGCGTTGGCCGAGAAGATGCTTGCAAGTAAGTTTAATCAAACCGATGGATTGCATCCAATTGATCATTTTACCTACACATTTCTTGGTGATGGTTGCTTGATGGAGGGAATCTCTCATGAGGTTTGCTCTTTTGCTGGAACTCATGGTTTGGGCAAACTTATTTGTTTTTATGACGAAAATGGAATTTCAATTGATGGAGAAATTGAAAACTGGTTCACAGATAATACTATTCAAAGATTTGAAAGTTATAACTGGCAGGTGCTTGAAGTAGATGGTCACAATGTTGAGCAAATCTTAGAGACCATAAAAAATGCTCAAGAAGAATTAAGTCGCCCAACCTTAATTTGCTGTAAAACAGAAATTGGATTTGGATCACCAAACAAAGCAGGAACATCAGGTGTTCATGGATCTGCTTTAGGCGAGGAAGAAATTATTAAAACTAGAGATCAATTGGGCTGGCAGCACGAACCTTTTGATATTCCTGCGGATATTAAATCTGAATGGGATGCCAAAGAGGCTGGATCTAAGCATAATTCTGAATGGGATGAGCTGATGAATGAATATTCTAAAATGCATCCAGAGCTTTCTAATGAATTAGAACGATTAATCAATAATGAGCTTCCCAATGACTTTGAAAAATTTTATCAAGAATTTCTAGAAGGGTTAGTAGCAGGCGATAAAAAAGATTTAGCAACTAGAAAAGCTTCTGAGATTTGCTTGAATTTCTTTTGCGAGCAGTTGCCAGAGCTTATTGGTGGATCGGCTGATCTTACTGGGTCAAATAATACTTATTCTTCAGCCAGCTCTGAGATGCTTCCTGATAATCCACAAGGAAACCATATATTTTATGGGGTTAGAGAATTTGGAATGACTGCCATGATGAATGGAATGTTGTTGCATGGTGGCTTAAAACCATATGGTGGTACATTTTTAGTATTTATGGATTACGCTAGGAATGCAGTACGTTTGGCTGCTCTCATGGAAATCCCAAATATTTTTGTCTATACCCATGATTCCATAGGCCTAGGAGAAGATGGTCCTACTCATCAACCTATTGAGCATCTTGTAACCTTAAGGGCCACACCAAACTTAAATAACTGGAGACCAGCAGATATCATAGAGACTGCTGTAAGCTGGAAAGAGGCTATCACTTCCTCAGACACTCCTCATAGCTTAATTTTATCAAGGCAAAATCTTCCATTTGTTCAGAGAACAAAAGAGCAAATAAACTTAATACAAAAAGGAGGTTATCTGCTCTCTCATGAAGAGGATGCAGATATTACACTGGTTGCATCAGGAAGTGAGGTGCAGTTAATTCTTGCGGCTGCTAAATCAATTCAAAATGATGGATTTAAAGTAAATATTGTATCTATTCCATGTCTTGATAAGTTCTACCTGCAAGATCAGACTTATAGAGATAGCGTTGTAGCTCCAGAGATACCAAAGTTAGTTGTTGAAGCCCTTCACCCAGATTCATGGCATGGCTTAGTTAATCTCAATGATAAAATTATTGGAATGAAGACTTTTGGTGAGAGTGCTCCAGCAGGTGAGCTGATGGTTAAATTTGGTTTTACAGAAGAAAACATAGTTGCCGAAGCCAAGAAACTGCTTACAAAATGAGGAAATTGGGCGATACAGATGTCTTAAATAAGACAGTTGCTCTTAGAGTTGATTTAAATGTTCCTGTAAAAGACGGTAATGTTTTGGATGATGCTAGGATACTTGCGATCATTCCAACCCTTCAATATCTTCAAAAACAAAATTCAAAAATAATCTTGATCTCACATTTTGGAAGACCTGAGACAGGAGTATTTGATTCAAAATTTTCATTATTGCCTGTAGCTAAAAGTCTTGGAGAAATTCTGAATCAAGAGATTCCATTGTTTACCTCAATAGATGAAGTAAATTTTAATGCAAATATCTCTCTTATTGAAAACATTAGATTTTTATCTGGAGAACTAACTAATGATTTGGATCTCTCAAAAAAATTGAGCGATCTTGCCGATGTGTATGTTTTTGATGCATTTGGAACATCTCATCGCCCTCATGCATCAACCTATGGAGCAATTCAAGCTGCCCATTCATCATGTGCTGGATTTTTATTAGAGGATGAAACTCGTGCATTAAAGAAAGCTACTGACTTACAAGAGTCGCCCACTCTTTCTATTGTTGGTGGTTCAAAGGTATCCTCAAAATTAGAAGTAATTAAAAGCCTTTTACAAATCTCGGACGAAGTTCTGACTGGCGGGGGCATTACCAACACCTTTTTAAAAGCGCAGGGAAACAATATAGGCATCTCACTTTGCGAAGACTCAATGCTGAGTCATGCCAAGGAACTTCTAGAAACAGAGAAAATATTGCTACCAAATGAGGTTTTGGTTAGCAAAAACATGGACTCAAAAGAATCAAGGGTTTGTAATATTGAT
>CABXFU010000009.1 GCA_902511575.1 uncultured SAR86 cluster bacterium | reverse complement strand
GATCAGATTCAAACAAGAGATCTTATAGAATTAATAAGATCGGCAGCTGAAGATGAAGATATTCCTGCTGTGTTTATTGATTTCTCAGCAACAGGCTTTGCAGGCCCTACTACTGCTATCAATATTGCTAAAGAATTAAAAGCACTTCGTGAGTCTGGTAAAAGAGTGATTGCTATGAATGATCGTCTTTCTACAACCTCTTATCTCATGGCTTCTCAGGCATCTGAAGTATGGGTGCATCCAGTCGGAAGTATAAGTGTAAGAGGTCTTGGTGGAATGCGAAACTATAATAAAGATCTTTTCGATAATCTTAAAATTAATATACATAATTACTCACAGGGAGATTTCAAATCGGCAACTGAAACAAGTTGGAGATCGAGCATGTCTGATAATGACAGAATGCAGAGAGAGGCCCTGCTCTTTCCTATATGGGATGAAATGAAATCTCTTATGGCCGAAGGACGTGGGATTGAATCTGACGATATCCAATCTTTTGCAAATGGCTACGTTGGATTTTTTGGTGAGGCTGCCATTGGGAATATTGCCTATGCTGAAGCAAACAATATTATTGATGGGACCAAATCATTTCCAGAGTTTCGTCAATATATGATTGAAGAATTTGGTTTAGATGAGGATGCAGAAACCGAAACCTATAAAACTATTTCCTATAACGAATATGCAAAACAAATAGATGATGAGTTTTCAAAAAGCGACAATCATATTGCAGTTATCACAGCAGAAGGCGCAATCATGGAGGGAGAAATCACTCAAGGTGTGGCAGGTGCAAATGGAGTTGTAAAACAAATCAGATCTGCGCATGAGGATGAAAATACTAAAGCCATTGTATTCAGGGTCAACAGCCCAGGTGGCTCTATTATTGCCAGTGAAATGATGCGAGATGAGCTCTTTGCTGCCAAAGAAAAAGGCATCGATGTGATCGTATCTATGGGTGACTACGCTGCATCAGGCGGGGTATATATATCAACTCCAGCTGATTATATTTTTGCTGAACCGACAACGATTACAGGATCTATAGGTGTGGCAATTGCCCTCCCAACATTAGAAAATGCTATGGATTATATTGGAGTTAATTTTGATGGTGTGGTTACTTCCAAGCATGGTGGCTGGGACCCAACACAAGCAATCGATGATGACCTTGATAAAATATTTGCGGGCTGGGGTGCCGATGCATATGATCGATTTGTTAGCTTTGTTGCTGAATCAAGATCTAAATCTTACGAAGATATTAAAGCGATTGCAGGCGGCAGAGTCTGGATTGCAACAAGCGCTAAAGAGATAGGCTTGATAGATGAGATTGGGGGCATTGATGATGCAATTACATACGCTGCCAACATGGCAGAATTAGAGGATTATCAAGTTGAGTATTATGGGCAAGAGCTTTCTCCTGAAGAACTCATTCTAAAAGAATTGCTTGAAAATTTTGAAGTGTCTCTAGGAGAACCAAAAGTTTTATCGGCTCTGAATGGTCTGGCGGATCTTTATGAGACATTAACAGACATTCAAGAACCAAAAGCATTATTAACATGTAAGAACTGCCTAATAGACCTTGACTGATTCAATGAATAAGAATCAAGATCTTCTATTTTAAGTCAGGTATTGTGCGGAATTAGATTATTGAAACTAATCTAAAACAATAGCTAGGTCCGCCATATACCCTCTCCTTAAAAATATTTTTTGCTTGACTTACATTAAGCTCTAAGTTGTATAGTCTTTGTCTTCATAACAAATAAGTGAGATGGCTGAGAACAACAATCCAATAGCAAATTTTTTTAACACGGTCTCGATGATTAAACAAAGAGAGGTCAAGGCTGTAATTTTTTCATTCCTATTTGTGGTTGTGTTGATGACTGCCTACTATATTTTGCGGCCAGTTCGCGATGCTATGGCCAGTGACTGGACTGATGCTGAAGTAAGCTGGTTATGGACGCTTAACTTTTTTATCAGCACTGGAATTGTAGCCCTATATGGCATGGCAGTTTCGAAGTTTCGTTTTCGATTGCTGGTACCAACCATGTACAGTATCTTTGCCGGGTCATTCGTTATGTTTTATCTCTTAGGATCCATATCTGACGATCGAACCTTAATCGATAAAGCATTTTATGTTTGGGTAAGTGTATTTAGTCTTTTTAATATTTCTATTTTTTGGAGCTTCATGTCAGAGCTGTTCAGTAAGGAACAGTCAGGTAGACTTTTCGGCATTATTGCTGTTGGCGCTAGTGTCGGCGGTCTTATTGGTCCCTCTATAACAGCATTTTTTTCAGTATCTATTGGCATCGACAACTTAATGTTAATCGCTAGCATGATGTTATTGATCCCAATACCAATTATCTTTTATCTACAATCAAAAGCCACAGACTTAAATAATGAAAAATTAGATCTAACTCCTACCAGTCATCCGATTGGTGGGAATCCAATTGCGGGTTTCAAGATGCTTTTTTCAAATCCATATTTAATGTTAATTGCTTTGTTTATTTTTCTATACACGGGTATTAGTTCCTTTATTTATTTTGAGCTAAAAAATCTACTGAGTGATTTAAGTCGCCCTGAGCGCTCTGCGATTTGGGCGCAAATGGATCTTGCGGTCAATATTTTATCAATTTCCATTGGGCTATTTGCTACAGGTCGAATTGTCGGTAAATTTGGTATGCCGGTAACCATTGCAATGGTTCCAGTAATGGTATGTGTTGGTTTGTTAATACTAGCTATCTCCCCTCTTTTAGGCGTGGTGATGATTCTACAAATTATCCGCCGTGCTGGTAACTATGGGATGACTCGACCTGCTCGAGAGATGCTTTTTACGCTTGTTGATCGAGAAACTCGCTTCAAAGCAAAACCGGTGATTGATATTGTTGCTTATCGAGGAAGCGATATGCTTATGGCTTGGTTGTTCACAGGGCTTACGCAGGGTTTAGGTTTGGGTTTAGCTGCAGTAGCTGGCGTTGGCGCCGGAATAGCTGCCTTGTGGTCACTAGTAGGGATCTATCTTGGGCGCTGGTTCGAGCGCGATAACTCTGATAACGATTCCATAATATTTGAAAATAATGTTCAATAATAATTTGAATGTCCAAAATTTATTCAAGCGATCGTAATGCTTGTTCGCTTAGCTTCATTACGTTTTTCAATCTAACCATAAGCAAAGGATTAAAATCATGACAAAAATCTCTAATATTAAAATGTTGACACTTTTTCTAGCCTATAGCTTTTTTACTGTGGTAGGTCTTGATGCTAGCTCTAAGCATAGCTCACAAACAAAATATATCAGCTATAGCCAAATTGGTAATCCTGCCGATGTGCTCGAAGTAAAAACAGAAGCTACCCATGTCTTAAGCAGTGGTGAAGTTCGAGTCAAAGTATTGGCTGCACCAATCAACCCTTCTGATCTATACCAGATTAGTGGTAATTACGGCGTTGATCCTGTTTTGCCTGCCAGACCAGGCAGCGAAGGTGTGGGACGAGTTACTGAAGTATCTCCGGAAGTAAAAAACTTATCGGTCGACCAGTTAGTTCTTCTTGCCAGTGGTAGCACTTGGGCGGAAGAAATAGTAGCTCCAGCTGCAGGATTTTTACCATTGCCTAGCCTTGGGCCTATTAGTGCTGAGATAATTGAACAACTTTCAATGTCAGCTGTAAATCCATTAACAGCATTGCTCATGCTTACCTCCTATGGAGATATTCAAGAAGGTCAGTGGATTGTACAAAGCGCAGCTAACTCAGCTGTTGGCGGTTATGTGATTCAGCTTGCAAAACAAAGAGGCATCAAGACAGTGAATGTCGTTCGCCGGGATGGCTTAGCTGATGATTTAATGTCTAAGGGAGCAGATGTCGTTTTAATTGATGGACCAGATCTTGCTGCGAAAATCGCTGAAGCAACAGATAATGCACCAATTATGTTGGCGCTAGATCCAGTAGGTGGTGATACCTTTGGTCGTTTAGCAGATAGCTTAGGCTATGGAGGCACGCTTGTTACTTACGGAGGTCTATCAGGTAAGCCTGGAGCTTTGAATACTGGAAAGGTTATTTTTAATGACACCCGAGTACGTGGCTTTTGGCTTTATAAATGGTATCAAATAGCAACGATGGAAGAGAAGCAAGCTGCCTTTGGGCAAGTTATTCCTCTTATTGCTAACGGCACGTTAAAAGCCAATATTGATTCGCGCTTTTCAGTTGATCAAATCAAACAAGCTGTTACTCGTTCTTGGGAAGGCGGAAGAAATGGAAAGGTGCTGATAGTGCCAACCTCTCTTTAATATTTAAAATAAATTAAATATTCAGCGTTTCTTTGATTAGGGGAATGGTAATCTTTCTTTTTAGTGAGGCTGCTTGCTTATCAAGAGTAATAATATTTTCAACAAGGAGTGAAAATCTTCGAGTTTGATGTTTTAAGAGAAACTCTAGCTCGGCTGTATCTATGCTGATATCTAATTGCTCAGCTACAAAATTAATTGCTTGATTGAAGGATTCATCTTTGACAGCATGAAGGGTGATGAATTCCATGCGCTTAATTCTTGATAATAAGTCGGGAAGTTGAGTATTTTCTTCTAAAGGTTGACTGCCGCCGAAAGAAAGTATCATACTGCAGTTAGATTGTTGGCACTCATTGATCAAATTAAATAAAGCTGTTTCCCAATTCTCATTTGCAAGTATAAGTTGCAAGTCATCAATGCATACTGCATCTAAAGAAGCTAAATTTTGAAATATTTCTACTCCCATATTGAGAGCTTTATTCATAGGTATAAAAGCAAACTGCTTTCCTGAAGAACTTAGCTCATTGCAAATAGCTTGCATTAAAAATGATTTTCCAGACCCCTCCTCGCCATGAATAATTAATTCATGGGCATTTTTACTGAGCGCTATATCAGCAAGCCTTGTCAGGAGATTTAAATTATCTGACGAACAAAAAAAGCTCTCAAAAGATGCTTTTTGATCGATGTGAAATGGGAAAATAAGCTGAGTTGGTTTATTCACGATGCAACTTGGCTGTTAATTTAAACCAATTCAAACCATATAGAAACAAACTTATTAAAGTTACCAAGGCAACCAAAAAATCTATCAGAAAGTTAGTCAGATTAAGATCAAAGATAATATCAATAAAAACAGCAGCCAGATAACCAATATGTAAAAAGGTTGTAATTTTTCCAAATATATTTGGGTTTGGTGCAGCGGTTTCATATACCGTCATATGGAATGCAGCTCCCATAATAATAATAAAATCTCTCATTACAAAAACTATAAGCACAAAAATAGGAATATATGAATTCATCCACAAAATTAAAATAGTTCCAATCAATAATACTTTGTCAGCTATCGGATCGAGGATCTTGCCAAGATCTGTTTGCCAGTTCATGACTCTTGCCAAATAACCGTCAAGGCCGTCTGTTGCTGCAGCGATAGCAAATATATATAGAGCAAAGAGATAATTTTCTTCAGCAATAAATGTAAGCAAGGGATACATCAAATAAATTCTGATAATCGAAAGCAAATTTGGTATGAAAATAAAATATTTACTCATTGCTAGTTTAAATACTCTAGTTTTAATTGGTTGGTATCTGCATTATATTCTTTAATTAAAAATTTAGTGCTGCCTCTAAGCTCCTTCATCAAGGAGTCTGTTGTTTGGAATAATTGAGTCATATAGTCAATTTTTGTTCGTTCAAAAGCATGAAAAGATCTAGATTTAATTGCAAAAATTTTATCTAACTCAGATTCAACTGATTGAAAATCTTCAAAATTTTTTAAACCCTGAATTGAGACCATCACCCTTTCTCCTGAAGCACCAGGCTCAAGCGATTTAACTTCAAGCAAATCATCTAAAAACTCATGGACAGCATTTTTAAAAAATTCTATTACTTGCTTCTCTTGCAAAGGAGAGATGGATTTGAGATCTCCATTAATAGACCATTGATTGATACCAATTCTTACAAGCTCAATAGCTAAAAAAGCATCATTATAAAATTTCTCCTCAATATAATTTGATGGCGAAAAAAGTATATTAGCTTGATTAAGTAAATTTTGATCTTCCAAATCAAATTCAGGTAACTCTAGATAGACTCCTCTCTCAAGAGCAATATTTTTCAATGTTTGCTTTATTTCTGCAGCTAACTGATCACTTGATGAGCTACTGCTCAGATAAACAGGCGCTGACTCACCAGTATCAATTTTAAACAAGATTAAGATCACTGGACGATTAAAACCTATTAAAGGCGTGCCAATTTTGCGCAGCTCAGGGATTAGTGATTCGCCATTAAATCTAACAGATAAAAATTCCTGCTCTCCAATGAGCTCAGTTGAATAGGAGGAAACAAATTCGATTTTATTCAGTTGAGCATCACCAATTCTCCAAAGAAATTTTTTACTTCTAGAGCCTGACAGTTTTTGTATCAATCGATTAAATGCTTTATTTAATCCGTCGTTAGTATTGGTATACTGATCCTCAGGAATCTTAACTTCAAACAATGCTGGTAACTCTTTGGTAAAAGCAATGTTAGCCATAAGAACATTCAGCAGAATTAAGATTTTAATTTTTTGAATCATATTTTTTATTGTAAATGACTAGTAAAACAAAACCTACAGATCCTTATGCCAAGGCGGGAGTAAATATTGAAAAAGGTAATGAGCTGGTTGACTCAATTAAAGCAAGTGTCAATGCAACTCATGATCAAAGAGTTTTAGGTGGGATTGGAGGTTTTGCTGGTCTTTTTCAGCTTGGGTCTAAATACAAAAATCCTGTTTTGGTCGGCTGCACTGATGGGGTTGGAACGAAAGTTGCACTTAGCCAGGCTCACAATAAAACCCATCTAACTGGACAGGACTTAGTTGCTATGTGTGTAAATGATATGGTTACGTGCGGCGCTGAGCCATTGTTTTTTCTAGATTACTTTGCTGCCTCAACGCTTGAGCCAAAATCCACCGCAAAAATTGTTAAAGGCATAGCGAATGCATGTAAGAAAAGTAACTGTGCCCTGCTTGGTGGCGAAACAGCTGAAATGCCTGGCCATTATGCAAAAAATAATTTTGATTTGGCTGGATTTTCTGTTGGCGTCGTGGAAAAAGCTGATCTGATTGATGGTAAAGGGATAAGACCTGGGCACATATTGTTGGGAGTGGAGTCAAGCGGTCCTCACTCCAATGGTTACTCTTTAATACGCTCTATTCTAAAAAAACATAAAGCTCCAAATTCAATCATGCAAACCTTGCTCAAACCAACACATTTGTATCCTGCTCCGGTCTTAGAACTAATTAAAAAAACTCATGTCAAAGGTATGGCACATATAACTGGAGGCGGTTTGACAGAAAATATTCCTCGAATTCTTAAAAGCGGATTAATTGCAAATGTAAATTTATCTTCGTGGAAATTTCCTAAAGCTTTTCAGTGGCTCCAGGAAAAAGGAAAAATATCAGAAGCAGATATGCTCAGAATATTTAATTGCGGAATTGGGATGGTTTGTATTTTAGACAAATCAGAAATATCCAAAGCAAAAAAAATCTTGTCGAGCCATAAACTACGCACCTTTGAAATTGGTTCCATAATCAAAGGGAATCTTAAAGAGCAAATTCAATACTATCAATCATGAAAAAAATAGTTGTTCTGATTTCAGGGGGTGGCTCAAATTTAGAAGCCATCGCCAAAGCCTGTCAAATTGGAAATATACCTGCTTCGATAGAGTTAGTCATTTCTAATCAGCCTAACGTGAAAGGATTAGAGCGAGCTCAAAAATTTCATTTGATGAGTAAAGTGATTGAACATCAAGATTTCAACTCGAGAGAAGAATTTGATCTAGCTTTATTAGAGCAGATTCTTCCCATTGAACCTGATTTGGTTGTGCTGGCTGGGTTTATGAGAATTCTAACAAATGATTTTACTAAGGCTCTGAGTGGAAAATTAATCAACATTCATCCTTCCTTATTGCCTGATTATCCTGGACTAAATACTCATCAACAGGCAATCGAAAATGGAGATTTAATGCACGGCATATCAGTGCATTATGTTAGCAATGAGCTTGACAGTGGGCCTATTATTACGCAAGGTGCTTTAAAGATAGATCCTGCTCAATCTGAGGCAAAGTTAATTAATCGAATTCATAAAATTGAACACGCCATCTACCCAAAGGTCATTGCAGATATCGCGAAGGGATACATCTCTCTGCAAGGTGATCAAGTGAAATTTGCAGCTGAAAGTAATTTTGGACCAAATCATATGGAGTTTTTTAATGTATAAATATTTTGGAATATTATTTGTTTTAATTTCAGCCGATCTAACAGCACAAGAAATTCCTGACTACAGAGGAGAATATGTTTTCACTAATTCACAAGTCTCCATGCAGGGAATAAGAGAGCTTATTACTCATGAAGAAGATGGAAAAAGAAGCATTCAGTTCAATGCTAAATTTCCACTTGGCAGAATCAAAATTATTTCAGATTTTACTGAAAGTAATAATCTCATGGCCTCCACTAAATATTATGTGGACGTTAAGTGGACTCTGATTTCAGACAAAAGAACTTTAAATTTTGATCAGGCTTCAGGAACTTTAAGTTCTAAAGGGAAGTATGATTGGAGCCAAGCATTACCAGAAAACGAAAACGTATTTGATCCATTGAATGTCCAAATACAAATTAGAAAAAATGTTATCGCAGGTCTTCAAGAATTCTCATTGCTGCTACCAGATTTAAAAACAGGAGCAATTGAAGCAAACAACTACAAGGTTGTCGACAATGGAAGTTTTGAGGTGGATGGCACTATCTATCCTTGCATCATTGTAGAAAGAATTAGGCTGCAGGATGATAGAACCACGCGCTACTTTCTAGCCCCAGATCTTGATTACTTAATTATAAAAGTTGAGGATGAGGATCAAGATGGGGATACAATGCTTGAACTTAAAAAACTGTATTAGGTTTTTGGAAGCGTGACCCCTGTTTGTCCCTGATATTTTCCACCCCTGTCCTTATAACTAACTTCACAGTCTTCATCTGATTCAAAAAAAATCATTTGAGCAACACCCTCACCTGCATATATTTTTGCTGGTAAATTTGTGGTGTTTGAAAATTCTAGAGTTACATGCCCCTCCCACTCCGGCTCGAGGGGCGTTACATTAACGATGATTCCACATCTCGCATATGTTGATTTGCCCAAGCAGATAGTTAATACGTTTCTAGGAATACGAAAATACTCAACTGTTCTGGCAAGAGCAAAAGAATTGGGTGGAATGATGCAGACATCTGCACTTATATCAACAAAACTATTATCATCAAAAACTTTTGGATCAACGGTTGCTGAGTGGATGTTGGTGAAAACTTTAAACTCGTTTGCGCAGCGAACATCATAGCCAAAGCTAGAGACTCCATATGAGATAAGTTTTTCACCCTTATCATCAACTCGCACCTGATTTTCAGAAAAAGGCTCAATCATCCCTTCAGATTCAGCCATTCGTTTTATCCACACATCTGGTTTGATAGACATTAAATTACAATCCTCCCTTGGATAGCTCGCGCAATAGTGTTGCCGTCGACATACTCTAACTCTCCTCCAATAGGAATGCCATAGGAAATTCTTGAAACTTTAACGCTCTCAAGATGATCATTAATAAAGGATGCTGTTGCATCACCCTCAACGGTTGAACTTGTTGCAAGAATCACTTCCTCGATCTTTGCGCCTTGAATATGACGCAATAAATCCGGGATGCCAAGATCATCAGGTGAAACTCCGTCAATTGGTGAGAGGCGTCCCATTAAAACAAAGTATCTACCCTTGAAGCCACCTGTTGACTCTATAGCCAAGACATCCGAAGGACTCTCCACAACACAAAGGCTGTATGCATCTCGCGATTCATCACTGCAAATTCTACAGACAGGTTCTGATGTCAATTGTCTACATACCTCACAGCGTTGAATAGAATCCAAGCACTCCTCTAGAGTTTGAGCTAAATGCAAAGCTCCATCTTTATTTTTATCGAGTAAGAATAATGCCATGCGTTGAGCAGACTTCTTGCCAACCCCAGGCAAAATAGTTAAGGCTTCTATTAGCTCATATAGCAAATCTCTGCTCATGGGCTTACCTTCTTGATTGATTCATCAATAATTTTTCCACCAAATGAATCAAGAATGTCTTTTACAGCTGCATTCTCTAGCAAAGCATCTTTGTCTTGATTGAGCTGGTTTTGCACCCTCTCAACCTCAACAGCTGCAGGAGATGCCATTACCTCTCCACTTTCTATGATTAGCGAAATCTTTTGACCTAATTGGGCTGAAATAGCTTCTAAGAATTCTGTTTTCAATCCTTCAGTTGGATTAATGAGCTCATCTGATTTTTTTAAAGTTAAAACATGATCAGTAAAACTCACAAACTCAAACTCTGAAAAAACCTGACTCACAAACATGGATAGATTTAATGAATTGAATATTGAATTCCAACTTTGCATATCAAGCGGCGATGGAATGCTTGGCTCCTCAGTCATTGATTCCTTTGCAGACCCCTCATCAACTGAGACTTTTTTAGATTTGGATTCAGCTTTTGGAATCTCAACTTCAACTACATTTTTTTTTGGAGTTATGGGCTGTTTCGTTACTAATTTAGAATTTTTTTTTTCTATTTTTGGAGCTACCCCCTCTGAAATAGGCTGAAAGGCAAGCATACGCAAAATGCATAATTCAAGAGCCTGCTTTGGATGTGGGTGCACATGGAATTTGCTTAAAGCATTTAAAGCAATCTCATAATGCAATTGAACAATCTGAGGATCAATACTATCAGCTAATTGTTGAATGCCTGAATCTTCACTATCTTGAAGCTGTTGGTGCAATGAGATTTTATGAAAAACTGAAATAATAATTTTTAAGACTTGCTCATACTCGACATTCAGCTCGGTGATTTTATTCAAAGCTAAATAGGCTCCATCTCCATCTGAAGCAGCCACATGATTCACGAGTTCAATAATATAAGATTGATCGATGGTTCCTAATAATGCTTTCACTTGATCTGACTCAAGCACTCCATTACCGTGAGCAATGGCTTGATCTAAAAGCGTTAGTCCATCACGGATAGATCCCTGGGCAGAACTCGCGATTAAAGCCAAAGATTCATCATCATATTTAATTCCCTCTAGATCTAGTAAAGACTGAGCATGATCTCGAATTTGATTTTCTGGAATGATCTTAAGATTCAATTGCAGACAACGAGATAAAACAGTTTTGGGAACTTTCTCGACCTCCGTAGTGGCCATCAAAAACATTACATGAGGTGGTGGCTCTTCCAAGGTTTTTAATAAAGCATTAAAACTGCTTTTAGATAGCATGTGTACTTCATCAATGAGATAGATTTTGTAACGAGCATTTGCCGGTTTATATTGAACAGACTCAAGTAGTTCTCGCATATCATCCACACCAGTTCTTGATGCAGCATCAACTTCTAAAAACTCTATATGTCGACCGGCTTTTATTTCCAAACAAGCCGCGCATTCATTGCATGGCTCGGCTTGCGGCATATCACCTTTTTGGCAATTAAGACATTTGGCAAAAACTCTGGCAATTGTTGTTTTGCCTACCCCTCGGGTGCCGCTAAACATATAGGCTTGATGGAGTTTATTGTGCTTAATACTGTTTTCTAAGGCTTTTAAAATGTGCTCTTGTCCAACAACTTCAGAGAAGGTTGAGGGTCGATATTTTCTGGCTAAAACCTGGTAGGACATAGGAGTAAATCATACCATGTGATTTTATAAAATCCGCTCAATAATTTGGGCGCTAAATCCCCGATTAAAAAGAAATTGTTTTTGCTTCATCTTCGACTTGTAGTCAGCTGGTTGGATGCCTTTAAATTTCTTTTGTAGCTCATTTTCAGCATTTTCTATCCAACTTTCATAAGCCTCAATGGCATTGCCAATGAAAATTGAGTCAACTTTTTTAGAATACAATTCCATCTCTATTTTTTTTGGCCCAAAACCTTTTCTGGCCCTCGAATTAAGATACATTTCAGCAAAACGCTCATCATTAAGAATGTTATTTAGTACAAGTTTATCCAGCGCTTCTTCGATAATGGGCAGTGTTTCGGGGAAACGTTTGTTGAGCTTTTGCATAAGCTCATGACGAGAATGCTCTCGCCTAGAAACTAAATCCAGGGCTTTGTTGTATATAAGTGTGAAAGCTTCCGAAGTCATTGCAAAGGCATGACTCTAGACTTGCCTTTGTTTTTTATAATCTTCACTCGTTGACCAACAGCAAAACTATAATCTCCTTCTTCTTGGATAATGGAAACTGTTTTGCCTGAATCCAAATCCAATAATAACTCGATAGCAGGCTTCCTGGTTGCCGCATCTCCCATTTTTGAACCCACCGCAGAGCCAACCAAGGCACCCAAGACTCCAGCTATATCAGATTCAGTCTCAGAATCAGTTACTGAAGCGCCTGCAACGCCACCAATGATTGCTCCTGCCACAGCACCAGTATCGCCATCGCCTGATAATATCACTCGATCGATTGAAACAACCGTTGCAAAAATAACCGTCTGCATTCTTTGTGCATCAGAACGATCAACCACCTCAGGTCGCAATGAACTGTAGGAACAACTCACCATGAACATGGCAAAAACGATGCTAATAATATTTTTAGATGCTGTCATTATCTTTAATCTCCTGTTTAAAATTTTTCTCAAGCTCATCTGCAATCAAATAATAAGTTTTACCCTTATAGAAACCATCAAGAAGTTTGACCTCATATATCGAATCATTGAATTTTGATGCAACAATCTCAATGCTCTCATTTTTTTTCAAACGCACTAGGTTTCTTCCGTCTACCATGGAAAAAGTATCCCAGGTTTGAAATTTTCTACTTCTATGGGTGTGATATGCATCGCTGGATAAAAAATATACAACTTGCCCACTGCCAAAGGAGGAGCTTTGAGAACCATTTTTAACCAGTTGCCAAACTGTACCCATGAGATCAGCCGCAGGATCATCAGCTGTTTCTGCTAAAAGATTAGGCATAGCAATAATTAAGCTAAAGACGAGTAAATATTTTTTAAAATCTATCATATTAATTTTGACTTTAATTTATGTAAAAAGTTCATGAGCTTTAGGCAAGATAAACGTACAAGCCATATGCACTCATTCCTAGCATTAACACCCATGAGCCCAATGCTCCGACAACACGATAAGGAGTGCTTTCTCTGGAAATTGAAAGTCCGTAGGCATGTAAAATTCTAAAAAGAAAAAAAGAAGATCCAAGCAAGTGCAGTTTCCAGTCTGCAATACCTTGCATTTCAAGCAACAATAAAAGCATTAATGCCAAAGGAGCATGTTCGATTAAATTGCCGTGCGATCTAATAGATTGAAGCAATTCAGAGGAATCACCCTCTCCAAGTAACGTATTAGTTTTACCTCTTGTGACCCCAACTCTAAAAGCAAGAAAAATAGCAAGAATTGTAATCAATGAAGTGTATAAAAGTGTTATTTCCATAAATAAATTAGTTTAGATAAATATTGTTTACTAGGTTAAGTGTAATCTGATAGCACAAAAGATTGGAGTATTTCTTATAAAAAAATTTTGCATCTATTAGAATAGAAGAATGGATGCAATAACCAATCTTTTAACACGAAATTCACCTCGTGAATTAACCACACCCATTCCTTCAAAAGATGAGATGCATGAAATTTATCAAGCAGCGCTGCGAGCTCCTGATCATGCTTGGTTGCGACCCTCGCGTTTTATTGAAGTGACGGGTGCAGGTTTAGATAAATTATCTAAAATTTTTACAGAGTTTGCTGTAAATGAATTGAAGGATGTTACACCCTTGCAAATGGAAAAGTATCAAGCTGCGCCATTTAGAGCACCCATGATTATCATCTTGGCCACTCAAATCAGCGAACATCCCAAAGTTCCTAAAGTAGAGCAAATGCTATCGACAGCAACAGCAGCAGAAAATATCTTGCTGGCACTGCATGCAAAAAACTATGCTGGAATTTGGCGGACGGGTAAATTTGCCTTCAACAAGAAAATCGCTGAATACTTAAATTTAACTTCTGATCATGAAGTAATTGGTTATTTATATGTTGGCACCCCCACAGGAACCAACAAAAAGATACCTCAACTTGATGTAAACAAATTTGTGACCCACTGGAAGGAATAATTTTTTCTTCTTTTCCTTGAATTTTTTATAAAAGCACTTAAATAAGTATTGTAGATGCCATTTGGGTCTACGTTTATTAACCGCATAAGCCATTTGGGTATGCACTTTTAGTCGCTACTAAGGAGGACTATATTATGGTACTTAATTTTACCGATCCGTTCCTAACCACTCGTGTGTTAGGTTTTGAAAACCTGTTTGATAGATTGCAGAGATTCTCTGAAACCACAGAAAGATCTTCAAGCTATCCGCCATACAACATTCGAAGAGATGAAAACAGAATCTTTATTGATGTTGCTGTTGCTGGTCTATCGCGAGAAGACCTCAACATTGAATTGGCAGAAGGTGTATTAACGATAGAGCATAAAGGGCCTAAAGCAGAGCTCTTAAATGACTCGAATGAGGTTGTCTATCAAGGCATAGCTCAAAGAGCCTTTAAACAGCAGTTTACTTTAGCTGAAAATGTTGAGGTTCATGGTGCTGATTTAGTTAATGGAATGTTAACTCTGGCTTTGGAAAAAATAATTCCGGATGCTCAAAAACCTCGTTCGATTGATATCAAAACTCCTAAAATTCTAGGCAGTAAGTAAGTCAATCAAATTGGATCGGGGGAGCTTGTGCTCCCCCCTTTTTTATTACAATGGTTTAACATAAAAGGCATGAAACAAATCTTCTTGGCTTGCAGCCTCTTTCTTTCCATTCTGGGTTCCTCTAACCCTGTGGAAACTGGGCATGCTAAAGCGAGCTTAATCACAAATATACAAGATTCCCAACAAGAATCTTTTTATGTTGGTGTTCGACTGGAGATGCAAGAAGGTTGGCATACTTACTGGGAAAATCCAGGTGATTCTGGAAGCCCGTTTGAAGCAAAATGGAATGTTGCTCAAGGTGTTATTATCGAGAATGTTGAATGGCCAACCCCAGTAACCATTCCCTACCCACCCCTAATGACATTCGGCTATGAGGGAGATGTTGTTTTCCCATTCAAAGTGTTTCGTGCCATTGATGCTGATCTTTCTTCGATTAGTGTTGATTTTGATTTTTTGATTTGTGCAGATATTTGCATCCCTGAAAAAGCTTCTTTAACTCTTGATTTATCATCCGCAACACCAAATATTCTGCTGGATGAAGCGATTCAAAATCTGCCAACAGAGTTTATTCAGACTCAAAGTATTGTTGAAGATGGTAATTTAAAAACAACATTTAAATCCTCTCAAACAATAAGCAGTGCATATCTTTTTCCAAGACAAGATAATTTATTTGCTTATACACCCACTCAGGAATTGGTGAACTTGGGCAATAATTCCTATGAAATAACTCTTCCTGTTTTAAACGATGAGGCAGCTTTCATTTCTGGTATTTTGAGCATCAATGGCGAAGGATTTCAAATTGAAGAAGAGCTAGAATCTGCTTCTGGTATGTCTTTGTGGCAAGCCATATTATTTGCTTTGATTGGCGGCTTGATTTTAAATTTAATGCCCTGTGTATTTCCTGTTATTTCTCTTAAAGTTTTAAGTTTTGTCTCCATGGGAGGCGATGACAACAGCAAAATAAGAAATCATGCTCTGTCATTTGTTGGTGGAGTCATGTCCACATTTTTATCGATTGCTACAGCCTTAATCATTATCAGGTCTACTGGATCTATGATTGGATGGGGCTATCAACTGCAATCTCCTGTTGTGGTCGGAATCTTAACGCTCATCATGCTGGGCATTGGTCTCATCCTGTTAACGAATATTAATTTTGCTGCAGGCTTAACCACCTTAGGATCCTCTGTGCAATCAAGAAATGACTATTCGGGTTCTTTTTTCACTGGCGTTTTGGCCGTGGTGGTTGCATCTCCTTGTACCGCTCCATTTATGGGTGCTGCAATTGGCTATGCCCTCTTACAGCCCTCCTTCGCAACACTGCCAATCTTTCTTGCACTCGGTTTAGGTTTTGCAGGACCATATTTATTGTTAGCTTTAAAACCTGAATGGATTAGTGCCCTTCCTCAGCCGGGAGCTTGGATGGAAACACTCAAACAATTCTTTGCTTTTCCCATGATAGCCACAGCTCTTTGGCTCATGTGGGTCTTCATGGTGCAAACCTCAGGCGATGCTCTAATTTTATTGCTGCTGCTTGGGTTAATACTTGGAATGGCGATTTGGATGATTGCAACATTCAAAGGTCGATGGAAATGGATTGGAATGCTTGCAACTTTTTTAGCAGCTGTCCAGATTTTCAATAGCCTGCCTGAAAACACCAATGGATTGGTTACAGATTCCTCTGCTGAGCAGTGGAGCTTAGCCATAGAATCAGACTTGCAAGCTCAAGATCAAGCTTATTTGATTAACTTTACTGCAGCATGGTGCATTACCTGCCAAACCAATGAAAAAACTGCATTTGCCAGAGACAAAGTGAAAGAATATTTGAAAGACCAAAACATCACTTACGTCAAAGCTGATTGGACCAATCGCAATGAGGAGATAGCTACTGGATTGGCCAGATATGAACGCTCTGGAATTCCTTTGTATATTTTTTGGAAACCTGGCATGCCTAGATCAAAAATTTTACCAGCGGTGCTAACCGAAGACCTGCTTATAAAATCAATGCAATGAAAATCTTTTTAACTTTTTTTACTACATTCTTTATTGCAACTGCATCTTATGCTGCAGAAATTAAACTAGAAAATCCATCCATTGATGTTGCGGCACCAAATTTTGTAGCTGTTAATAGTTATGGCAGAACCATCCAGTTATCTGATTTAATGGGCAGCCCCGTCATATTGGAGTGGACCAATCACGAGTGCCCATATGTGGCAAGACATTACAATGAAAACAATATGCAGGCTGTCCAAAAGATGGCACGTGATGCAGGGATTATTTGGCTAAGCATTATTTCTTCAACTCCTGGTGATCAAGGTCATGTGAGCCCAGATAAAGCCAATGCATTGACTGACGCCAGAGGCGCAAGTCCCTCCCATGTATTGCTCGATGAATCAGGTGAAGTTGGTATGCTCTATGGAGCTAAAACCACACCACACATGTATATGATTGATGCAAGCGGCATGCTCAGATACAAAGGTGCCATTGACGATATGGGCCGTGGCATGCAGTTTTTTAATGCTTCTTTTGAAGAAGCTATAAGTTATGTCAGCTCCCAGATGAGTGAATTAGCTGCCAATCAACCATTGGCTATTAACTCGACCACCGCATACGGCTGCAGCGTAAAATACAACTACGACTAATAAAATCCTTCTATCTTGGAATACCAAGCAACATTACCTTTGTTGAAAATGCTCACAAGCCCTTCTTGAAAGATGTTTTTTTCAGAAAGTCTGAGCTAATATAGGGACAAAAATATTTTATTCAAAATGAATTATCCAGCATTTGAAGTATTTGGCACACAACATCTTGTTACTCTCTTGATATGTGCTGCTGTGATTTATGCCTATCCCAAATACTATGCAAATAAAAACCTAGCTACACAAATACAAGGTGGAAAAATTCTTGCCGGTATCATGATTTTACATATGGTGACGCAGCCCATTTATGATGTGTTGCTTTTTGATCTCCCCTGGAAAGGTGAGTTTCCAATGCACATGTGCGACTTTTCAATGCTGGCCATGATTGTGTACCTCTTAAAACAAAATGCTCCGAAGATTCTTTTTCATTGTGCCTATTTTTGGGGTATCTGCGGAGCTACCATGGCTTTGGCAACACCAGATCTTATTTACGGATTTCCTCATGGAGAATACTCACCATTTTTTTGGGGTCATAGCTTAATTATATTAGCTGTTTTTTATGTCCTAATGGTTAACAAGGAAAGACCCATCCTAAGTGATATCCCTAAAGTGATTGGTGTCACTCTGGCACTATTAATTTTTGTCTACATTGCCAATCTTATAATTGGGCCTCCTGCAAACTATTGGTATCTAGCTGATCGACCTGTTGAAGGTACTTTGATGGATTATTTCCCAGATCCTCCACTGCATTTGGTTGGAACAATTCCATTGGCAGTCATTCTGTTTTATATTGCGTATTTGCCACTTCAAATTAAAGATAAATTTAATCGAAAATAAGCAACATGAAACTTGAGCCCAATCTTTGGTTTGATGAGGTTGTTAAAACCTATCACCTCATTTCACCCCATATACATCATACGCAACTTGTTACTTGCCCTAATCTAAATGAAGAATTGGATGGTAGATTTCTATTTAAACCCGAGTCTTTGCAAATCACAGGCTCTTTTAAAGTTAGAGGTGCACTTTCTGCTATCTCAAGACTCTCAAAAGATGAATTGAAACGAGGTGTGATAGCTTACTCGTCAGGCAATCATGCGCAAGGCGTTGCCCATGCAGCCAAAGTTTTTAATACTCCAGCAACAGTGGTGATGCCAACAGATGCGCCTGAGAGAAAAATTGCCAATGCAAAAGCTTTAGGCGCTAAAGTGATTCACTACGATCGACGCTCTGAAAGCAGAGAAGAGATGAGTAGAGAGATAGCCAAAGAAGAAAATCTGGTCATTATTAATCCTTATGACGCTCTAGAAACAATTTATGGTCAAGGTACAGCGGCTTATGAGGTGATTCATGATGCTAAGAACCCTAAACTAGATAACGCTATTATCTGCGCAGGTGGTGGCGGTCTGACTGCAGGCTCATGTATTTCTATTAAACACATCAACCCTGAATGCAATGTCTTCACTGCTGAGCCTGAAGAATGGAATGATCATCAATTGTCCTTCGAAAAAAATGAGAGAGTTGCAATGGACATCAACCGAGGTGGATTATGTGATGGCTTACTAACACCCACTCCTGGAGCAATACCCTTTGCCATCAATACTCATTTTGGTGTTAAAGGTTTATCAGCATCGGATCAAGCGGTCTGTGATGCTATGCGCTTTGCTTTTAATCGCTTAAATTTAAAACTTGAGCCTAGTGGGGCCGTGGCCTTAGCATGCTTGTTAGAAAACAAAGAAAAGTTTAGAGGCTCTAGAACCCTAGTGATGCTATCTGGAGGCAATGTCGACCAACAAACCTTTGCTGAGTGTTTAGCTAAAGCTAGTCAGTAGAGTCCTTGTTCTCTGGATTGACCAGATCATCAATCCCAGTTCCACCAGTCATGACATCGACGATCACACCAATAACCATATTAAGTAAAATTACGGCATTGATGATGATAAAAGACACAAAGAAAATCCAAGCATACGGATAAACATCTATGACTTGCGCCATAATGTTTGCCCAATCATCATAAGTCGCAACTTGCACTAAAGTAATTAAAGCCAAGCCAATGTTGCCCCAATTGGCTGGATCCACCTTACCAAAGAACATGGTACCTATAGCGCCCCATACATACATAAAGATGAACATAAGTAAGGCTATAAAACCGACTCTTGGAATGGTTTTGATTAATGAGTCGATAATATGACGGAAAGCTGGAACAACGGTGATGATTCTTAGCACACGAATAATTCTCAGCAATCTAGCCACAAAAACACTTTCAACATTGTTAATCGGAACCAAGGATATGGTCACAATTAAGAAATCAAAAATGTTCCAACCATCGCTAAAGAATTTAACCAAAGAGCGTTCAGAGATCATTCGAATAATAATCTCAATTAAGAAAAACAAGGTAATGGCATAGTCAAATAGGTCTAAGTAAACCGTGTACTCAGGGGATATGTCATAAGAGCTAACACCTGCATAGATCGCAGAGGCCACAATTACAGCAATAACAATACCGCTAAAGGCTTTACTGTTTCTAACTTTTAGAAAAAAATCTACAAATGTATTCATATCAGCTCCTAATCATAAAGATAAGTTTTTTATTTACAACCATTTCAATCAATCAACCAAATAAATCCCTTCAGCAAAATAAAAATCATTGGCTCCAGCTGTACCGGTATCGCCTGATTTATACAAGTTCACATTCACTCTACCACCACTCTCATCGGGCGATGAGTCTCCATATAACGCTCCAGCCACAGACGCACCACCCAACCAAGAATTAGCTAAGCTGTCGGTCGAATTACCCGTGTAGGTATTATCGGTGCCGGTAATGGCAACCGAGAAGGAAGCAAAGCCTGCATTATCAACAATAGGATTTTTATCATCAAAATTGGTGAAGGCTAGAGTTCCAGAATAACCACTGGATCCCCAATTAAAGGTGGCTGCGACATCGGCAGTCGTTGTGTATTTATGCACATCATAATTAGTGCCCGTTTGGTTGTAACGATAAGCCACATTCATGACCGCTGCCCCACTCATCGAAGCTGAGCCTGAGGTTGGAATTTCGCTTTGATCAACCACTTCTCCGCCAACCCAGGTCCCCAAATGCACCGAAGCATTTTGGGTTCCAGAATTAGGCGAAACATCAACCGCGCTCATGGCCCAAAAGCCCCAAGTTGAATAAGCGGTATCTGGCATCGAATCGTTGCCGCCTGTGTGGAATAAATCAGTATCCTCTCTATCTAATGTATTGTATGAAACCATCACTCCAGCTAGATTATTTGAACCCCCCGAAGTGCCATCAATTTGCGCGCCATCGTCTTGAATCTCAGCTGCAAAGACTTCACTTGAAATGTAAGCTGATTTCGCCTCATCGTTGGTGGCATCACCAAACTTCAAGGTCATAGAGCCGGTATCCACAGTGCTCCAATTAGACGAATAGTTATTTGATGGAGCAGCACTGATGGTCATCGGAGCCACCACTTGCACATCATCGTTGGTGGTATCAAACGCAAAGGTTGCAAGCGTGCTGCTTGAGCGAATCGAAGACAGCTGAGAGTTGCCTGTGCCACTGACATCAAATTCTAAAATGCCACTGAAAAATCCGCTGTAGCCCGTAGCACTTGAGGAGTAAAAATCTGAAGATCTAAAGTCACTCAGATTATGATAAGCTCCGGAACCAACGCCAGAAGTTCTCACGTCTTGCACCACAGCAGAAACATTAAAGGAGCCGGTGCTGAAGGTATCGTTATTAGAGTTATAGTTAACCCCCAAAGTCATACTGCCTGACTTGTAAGGATCAGAAGATGTGATCATGGCGCCGCCAGGTTGATTGGAGCTATCACCCCAAAAGCAGCCGCTATCATTAGAGGTTGCACACTCAATTGAAGAAGTACCATAGTTAATACCCAAACCATCATTATCTGCATTGGTCGCACCTTGATAGGACCAATAATGATAACCATCCATGCCCAAGCCAGTATCTCCTGCTGAGTATCTTGTTGTATCATTTTTTCGATAATCCACATTAGATATCACCACATTCAAAAGACTCTGTTGATCATCTCGAGTGGTACTGCCTGAGGCACCGTCATAGGAATCTTTCAAAGAAATTTGCGCCCAAAGACCGGTCCCTACTCCGCTTGGATTTAGTACCTGCCACCACATGGATGTACCTTCAGGCAGATAACTGGTGCTGGTATGAGGCATTCTATTGGTATAAATAATATTAGCTTCATTAAGAGCCATTCTCGCAAAGTCATAGTTTAGTTGGTAAGATGCCGCGCAAGCAGAAGAGGAATTACCTGTACCTGCACAATAATTCAGACCAACATCGCCATAAGACCATACATTAGTTGGAATAAAATTAGGATAGAAATAATCATTCGTGGTTCCAGAAGCTGTAAAGTTTTCAAGCGGGATGACTGCCATGGCAATGACTCTTTTATTTCCATTGGTAAAGGATACAAAGTTTGCATCCTTATAAACTTCTCCGGCTAAGGTGACCTGATCTTCGTAAAGGTTGTAGGTTGAGGTTGAGCCACTTGGTGCATTTAAACCTATCAGCCAATCAAACCAAGATCTGTTTTGGGCTTGATAACCATTTCCATGATTTACAACTGAATCCACGCCTCCGAAACCACCAAAGACTCCAGTGTAGGATGAATCATTGCCTGAAGGATCACACCAGATGAAAGCTCCAGATCCAAGATCATAACATCCTGATGGAGTGCTCATTATTCCTTCGCCTCCACCAACTTGTATTTGATCACCCACTAGAGGGCTAAAATCGATATTGGAATTATTGGTTAGATCTGTTGGAATGCTAAAATTTTTGGTATTGCTTTGAGTGCTGGCTAGAGAAGATGAGCCGTAGCCAAGTGCAGATAAAATAGAATTTGTTTCTGCCATTACTGTTGCGCTTCCACAACAACCGTTCTCCGTCCATATTTTAAATAAGTAACCGCCATTTTGAACATAGCTTGCTAAAGCCGAGGCATTGGCATTATGGCCGACGTTGTAAGGCAAACGAAAATCTAAAATGATATTGTAAGGAGAAAGATCGCTTGGCCATGTACTACTGACTCCAGGATTTTGAAGTACTGTGAAAGTCCCGCCCGCATCAGTAACAACATCCCTCCATCTATTGGCTGCAGAAGAAGAACCGTTATCATAGCTATTTGATACAAAAGACCATAAGAACAGAACATTCGTTGCTCCGCTTGATGCAGTATAAGAAATATTAGCTGCTGCCTTATCAGTGGTCATGAACCAATATTCAGCACCTTCTAGTCGTCCTGCAGTCAGGAAGTCAGCATTGGCTATGGTGGTAGTGACTGCCGTGCCTAGAGGACTGTAATACTTGCCATCGAGTGCAGAAGAATTTGGCGCAAAAGCAAATTCGCCACTACCACTAGTATCAATAGGAAAATAATAACGCCAATTCAATGCAGTTCCAGAATTGATTTCCACCGGAACATAGTTATTAGACGTATCATCCACTGAAGTAATGGCAGTTGAATTGGTGGTACCGACTTGCTCTAAAGTGTAGGCAGCGAGGCTTGATCCAGAAGGTCCACGCGTGGCCGTGGCGCTAAAGCCACTTCTTGAGGCTGAGTTATAGTCAGCAGAATAACGCAGCACTGCTGATTCAAGTTCTTCAACGTTACCCACATTAACCGTAAAGGCATCGGTGGTGGTGTTGCCTCCTGCGGTGGCAGTTAAAGTTAATGCATAGCTTTTTGCGGTTTCAAAATCCAAGGTTGCATTGGTGGTGACATTGCCCGAGCTGTCGACGGCAAAATTACTGCTGCCGGTGCCACTCAAAGTATAGGTAACCGTTTCACTGTCTGGGTTACTAATGCTCGAACTTCCTACTGAAGTTCCAGAACTCGAAGATTCCGCCAATGCCGCCCCACTGTTTGCTAGGCTTACAGCTAGAGTACTGATGATCATATCCGTTACATTAAGAGTGAATTCTTCAGTTACTGTGGTCACTCCATCAGTGGCGGTTACGGTGAAAGTATGAGAAGTTTTAGTTTCATAATCGAGCGCATTAGCAAGTGTTACCTCACCCGTTGAGCTATTAATCGAAAATTTATTATCGCTATCCGTAATTGAGTAACTCACGGTGCCTTCAGCCCCTGAAGCTGAGGCAGTCATAATGGACGTTCCTGTTGAAATATTCTCTGCTTGACCTGAAGCAGCTAAAGTATTCGTAACAGTTAAATCAATATCATTGATGGCAATGGTTAGAGTTTCAGTATCGGTATTGGTTCCATCACTCACAGTCACTGTAAGTGAATAAGAGGTTGTGGTTTCATGATCAAGGATTGTATTTGTGGTAATAACTCCGCTGCTAGAAATCGCAAATTTATCACTGTCGGTTCCAGAGAGTGTGTAAGTCACTGTCTCAGTTCCTTCTTGAGTAAGTGTTGAGGTGGCTACTTGACTGCCGCTGCTCATATCTTCATTAATTGATACTGAATTACTGCTGAGCGCTAGTCCAAATTCAATGATGTCAGTAACAGAAATTGAAAGCGTTTGCTGGGTTGAATTAGTGCCATCGCTGGCGGTGATGGTGAGTGAATATGAGGTAGTGGTTTCATAGTCTAAACTTGAAGCTAGGGTCACATTACCATTTGCGTCAATGGCAAAGTTCTCACTGCCGGTACCAGAGATGGAGTAAGTAATCGTTCCAGCTTCTGGGTCACTTGCTGAGCTCGTGGCAATTGTAGTTCCGGTTGCAACATTCTCGGCAAAGGAAGATGCAGCCAATGAATTAGTCAGACTTGGAGCCTCATTGATATCGCCAACATTAATGGTGAGCGTTTCAGAAACGGAATTAGCTCCATCCGAAGCTGTTAAAGTAATTGCGTATGCAGTGGCAGTCTCATAATCCAATCCACTAGCTAAAGTTACGGTTCCATCAGAACTGACAGTGAAATTTTCACTGCCTGTACCTGATAAAGTGTAAGTAATGGCTCCAGCTTCAGGGTCGCTAACAGAACTAGTGGCAATGGTAGTACCGGTTGCTGTATTTTCTTGGAAGGCATTGAAGGCAACAGTTGCACTCAAAGATGGTGCCTCATTGACATCGGCAACGCTCACGGTAATAACTTCAGTTGAAGCATAGGTGCCATCATCGACAACCACGGTTAATTCATATGAGGTTGCTGTTTCATAATCTAAACCGCTGGCAAGGGTAATGTTACCGCTGGCATCAATGCTAAAGTTATCGCTCCCAGTTCCGCTCAGTGTATAAGTCACCGCACTGCCCTCAGGATCGGTGGCATTAATGGAAGCGATGGCAGCTCCCACAGCAGAGGTTTCTGCAAATGAAGCAGCGCTTAAAGTGGCTGCAATAGTAGCTGGCTCATCATCATTGATGACATTGATGGTGATTTCTTCAATAGTAGTATTGGTTCCATCAGAAATTTCTAGCATTACAACTAACGATGAATTAGCTTCAAAATCTAAATCACCCGTGAGAGTTACCTCACCGGTTTCAGAGACTGTCATCAGATCACTGCCACTTCCACTTAGGGAATATGAGAGAGCATTACCTTCAGGATCAGTTGCACTGAAAGTAGCTACCACTGTTCCAGCTGGAACTGTTTCAGACACATTAACTTGATTAGCAATAAGCTCACTGCTGATGGCCGCCTCACTAATAGTATTAACAGGCTCAACTGCAAGCACCACCGCTTCATCCACATCGGTTACATCCAGTGCGAAAGCGACCTCCTGAATATCGCCATTATCACTGGTAAATGTAACGGTCAACTCAACGCTTGCTTGTGATTCATGATCAAGCTCTTGGATCACCTCTAAAGAGTTGGTTTCTTGATTATAGGTAAAAGCTTCGCTGCCCTCACCCTCAATGGTCACCGTATAATTCTGTTCACCTGGGTTAACAATAGCAAACTGAGCTAAGCTTATTTCGGTAGTATTTTCATCAAAGCTTGCAACCACATCCTCAGTTTCTACAACAAAAATAGGAGCAACTTCCACAGTGGTTTCTTGCGTGGTTTCAGTTACCTCTTCGGCCACATTTTCAGTTGAATCTTCATTTGCATCATCTGCCTCAACTGTTTCAAGCTCAATAGCTACCTCAAATTCTTCTGCTGTTCCCAATTCTTCTGGAGCAACATCTGAAGATACATCTGAAACTCCAGATGAATCTAATAAGCCTTCATCGACTTCTATGTCGGTAGAATCGCCGGCATCATCACTTATAACTTCAGTTTCAATCTCTGCAGGTGCTTCAGTTTCAGGCTCAGTGGACTCGGGAGCAACATCTTCGGCAGGAGTCTCTTCAGTTGTTGTCTCTTCACTTGCAGTTCCCTCGTCTGCTTGAGTCTCCTCAGCCGGAGTTTCTTCTGCGGTAGATTCTTCCTCTTGATTCTCCTCAGCCGGAGTTTCCTCAGCAGCGGGCTCCTCTTCTGGAGCTTCTTCTGGCGCTTCTAATTCTTCCTGCAGTGCATCTATGCTTTCTTCAGTAACTTCGACCGGTTCGCTAGGCTCAGAATCTTCACTTTCAACCGAAACTGAAAATCCTGGCTCAGTCACGGTGGTGGCGTAATCTGGAGAACATTGGTCACCAAAAGAATCTAAATCAACACAATTAGGCGTAACAGTCATTTCGGTGCCGTAAAGGAACGTGGCATTGGTTTGGGATCCATTGGTCTGCACAATTCCGATGCCACCCCTGATTCCGACCGTGGCTGAATTGGTTCGAATTAAAGCAGGCTGCTTTTTGGTAACTTTACCGCCAACGATCCTGAGCAAGCCTCTGGCTGTAACCTCAAGAGAGCCCTCAGCCGTCTCGGGGTTGTAAATAAATTTATCAAGAACGACGCTGGAATTAGGCCCCACTGAAAATGCTGTGCCATCAAGCAATAACATTTGCGCTCTGCCAATGCCATCGGTTTCAATGGTGTGATTTTGTATGATTTCATAACCTGCATCGATGAGCTTGCGCTCTTGCTCGAGGGTTAAATCGGTGGTGTTTTTATTGACCGCAGACGCAACACCAATTTGTTCTTGTCCAAGCAGCAGACTGGGAAATAGGCACAAAAAAGCAAGAATAATACGAATATTAAATATAGCCAACTAGATTAATCTCCTTAATAAGTTAAGAGGCAATAAATGGTGAAAGTAATAAATCAAGAATTAAAGTATTTTAACATAAAAATGACAAATTGTCATTTATATGTATTCTCCAAACCTTAATTAATCGACTAGATAGATCCCTTCAGCAAAATAAAAATCATTGGCGCCTTGCGTCCAAGTGGACCCAGATTTATACAAGCTCACATTCACTCTGCCGCCACTCTCATCGGGCGATGAATCCCCGTATAAAGCTCCAGCCACAGAGGCACCACCCAACCAAGAATTATCAAGGCTATCAGTTGAATTACCCGTGTAGGTATGATCGGTGCCGGTAATCGCCACTGAGAAGGAAGCAAATCCTGCATTGGCAACAATCGGGTTTTTATCATCAAAGTTGGTAAAAGCTAAAGTCCCAGAATAGCCACTTGCGCCCCAGTTAAAAGTTGCGGCCACATCGGCGGTGGTGGTGTATTTAATGACGTCGTATTGGTGGCCGGTCGTATTGTAACGAGAGGCTACTTTCATCACTGCTGCCCCACTCATCGAAGCCGTGCCTGAAGTTGGAATTTCATTTTGGGCAACCACTTCACCGCCCACCCAAGTCCCTAAATGCACCGAGGCGTTTTGCGTGCCAGAATTAGGTGAGACGTCAGCCGCACTCATGGCCCAAAAGCCCCAAGTCGAATAAGCGGTATCTGGCATCGAATCATTACCGTTTACGTGGAATAGATCGGAGTCTTCATTATCCAAAGTGTTATAAGAAACCATGACACCAGCAAGGTTATTAGAACCCCCCGAAGAACCGTCAATCTGCGATCCATCGTCTTGAATCTCAGCGCCAAAGACTTCACTTGAAATGTAAGCTGATTTTGCTTCATCGTTGGTGGCATCACCAAATTTTAATGTGATGGAACCTGTATCAACTGTAGTCCAATTGGTGGTGGTGTAGTTACTTGGGGGTGCGGCACTAATGGTCATCGGAGCCACCACTTGCACATCATCGTTGGTGGCATCAAACGTAAAGGTTGCAAGCGTGCTGCTAGAGCGGATGGGCGCCAATTGTTGGTTTCCAGTCCCACTAATATCAAACTCTAAAATGCCGCTGAAAAATCCGCTGTAAGCCGTGGCAGTCGAGGAATAAAAATCCGAATGCCTAAACTCACTAAGAGTTTGTTTTTGTTCTATATTGCCACTGTCACTGATGAACTGAAAAGTTATTGCTTGATTGAATGAGCCAGTTGAAAAAGAATCATTGTTGCTGTCGTAATTAACCCCTAAAGTCATGCTGCCAGATTTGTATGGGTCAGAGGAGGTCAGCATGAGTCCTTTAGGATAGGAAGTTGAATAACCAAAGAAACATCCACTGTCATGGGAAGTGGCGCATTCGATGGGAGAAGTACCATAGACAAGTCCCAAACCATTTTGGTCTGCATTGGTAGCCCCTTGATAAGACCAATAATGATAACCATCCATGCCATGACCAGTATCCCCTGCTGAGTATCGGGTGGTGTCGTTCTTACGGTAGTCAATATTAGAAATTACTACGTTGAGTAGACTTTGCTGATCATCCCTTGTGGTCGACTGAGTAGCACCGTTGTATGAATCTTTGATAGAAATTTGCGCCCATAACCCAACACCTACGCCACTTGGATTGAGAACTTGCCACCAAAGAGACATCCCCTCTGGTATGCGTTGGTAAGAATTATCAAATCGATCAGACATTATATAACCTGAATAAAGGCTCTGATAGTGGAAATCATAATTATTGTCGTAAGTTTGACACGACGTTGAATTATTATTCTCCTGGGATGCACAGTAATCTAATCCAACATCCCCATAGGACCATGCAGAGCGATTAATAAAGTTAGGATAAAAATAATCATTGGTGGTACCAGTGGGAGCAAAGTTTTCACGCGGATTAACCGCAAATGCGTAAACTTTTTTTGATGAGTTGATACCAGCAAAGTTAGCGTCTGTCTGAATTTCTCCAGCAATGGTGACCTGATCTTCGTAAAGATAGTAAGTTGATGAGGTTGCTGTAGACCCTCCTAATCCTTGGGCGTACTGCAAGATTTGATTATCAACCGTAGTTGCTCCGGGTTGATTAACATCAAGCCAAACAAAGACATCTGATAGATACTCGGAATCGGTCATTGAGGCTGGGAAAAAAGCCCAGCTTCCATAACAGTAAGTGTTAAAATTTGAATCGCAATTCAAAGTCGATGGAGCGGAACTTAACGCAGTATTTTGGGCAAAATTAAAACCTTCGTAAGTAAAATTAAATGCATTCATAGTTCCATTATTATAAGTATGGCTGAAATCACTTCCATCCATGATTGACTCTAAAAAGGTAACAATCTCATCATTCTGTTTTGCCCAATTATTATTTTCACCAACTAAAACAAGGACTCTGTTACTTTGTTGAAGAAACTGACGAGCTACTGCCTGCTCGGTAGAATCAAAATTATCATATCCGTAATTGCCATCAGCGCAACAAACACCAATTCCATGAACTAACACCTGATAATCTTGCACATCTGAAAACGTGTAATCCAAGGCATTAGTACCGCTAACAAGATCAAGTGTAAATGGACTCGTAAGAGCATTGTTGGCAGTCGTCCAAGAGCTATGATAAGTCTGATAGTTCCATCGAACGTTCAAACCTATCAATAATGCAGAAGTATAATTAATATTTGCGGCCGCCTTATCGGTGGTCATGAACCAAAATTCACCGCCGTTGGATCTTCCTGCAGTGATAAATTCTGAGTTGCTGATGGTGGTGGTAACAGCAGTACCTAGAGGACTATAGTATTTTCCATCCACCGAAGCACTGTTGGGTGCAAAGGCATACTGTCCATTGCCTGCAGTATCAATGGGGAAATAATAGCGCCAATTGAGCGCAGTTCCAGAATTGATTTCTACTGGTACATAGTTGTTTGTGGTGTCATCTACGTTGGTAATAAGAGTTGTATTCGTTGTTCCAACTTGCTCAAGAGTATAAGCCGGCAAACTTGAACCAGAAGGTCCACGCGTGGCCGTGGCGCTAAAGCCACTTCTTGAAGCCGAGTTATAGGCTGCTGAGTAACGTAAAACGCCTGAACGAAGCTCTTCAACGTTACCCACATTAACCGTAAAGGCATCGGTGGTGGTGTTGCCTCCTGCGGTGGCAGTTAAAGTTAATGCATAGCTTTTTGCGGTTTCAAAATCCAAGGTTGCATTGGTGGTGACATTGCCCGAGCTGTCGACGGCAAAATTACTGCTGCCGGTGCCACTCAAAGTATAGGTAACCGTTTCACTGTCTGGGTTACTAATGCTCGAACTTCCTACTGAAGTTCCAGAACTCGAAGATTCCGCCAATGCCGCCCCACTGTTTGCTAGGCTTACAGCTAGAGTACTGATGATCATATCCGTTACATTAAGAGTGAATTCTTCAGTTACTGTGGTCACTCCATCAGTGGCGGTTACGGTGAAAGTATGAGAAGTTTTAGTTTCATAATCGAGCGCATTAGCAAGTGTTACCTCACCCGTTGAGCTATTAATCGAAAATTTATTATCGCTATCCGTAATTGAGTAACTCACGGTGCCTTCAGCCCCTGAAGCTGAGGCAGTCATAATGGACGTTCCTGTTGAAATATTCTCTGCTTGACCTGAAGCAGCTAAAGTATTCGTAACAGTTAAATCAATATCATTGATGGCAATGGTTAGAGTTTCAGTATCGGTATTGGTTCCATCACTCACAGTCACTGTAAGTGAATAAGAGGTTGTGGTTTCATGATCAAGGATTGTATTTGTGGTAATAACTCCGCTGCTAGAAATCGCAAATTTATCACTGTCGGTTCCAGAGAGTGTGTAAGTCACTGTCTCAGTTCCTTCTTGAGTAAGTGTTGAGGTGGCTACTTGACTGCCGCTGCTCATATCTTCATTAATTGATACTGAATTACTGCTGAGCGCTAGTCCAAATTCAATGATGTCAGTAACAGAAATTGAAAGCGTTTGCTGGGTTGAATTAGTGCCATCGCTGGCGGTGATGGTGAGTGAATATGAGGTAGTGGTTTCATAGTCTAAACTTGAAGCTAGGGTCACATTACCATTTGCGTCAATGGCAAAGTTCTCACTGCCGGTACCAGAGATGGAGTAAGTAATCGTTCCAGCTTCTGGGTCACTTGCTGAGCTCGTGGCAATTGTAGTTCCGGTTGCAACATTCTCGGCAAAGGAAGATGCAGCCAATGAATTAGTCAGACTTGGAGCCTCATTGATATCGCCAACATTAATGGTGAGCGTTTCAGAAACGGAATTAGCTCCATCCGAAGCTGTTAAAGTAATTGCGTATGCAGTGGCAGTCTCATAATCCAATCCACTAGCTAAAGTTACGGTTCCATCAGAACTGACAGTGAAATTTTCACTGCCTGTACCTGATAAAGTGTAAGTAATGGCTCCAGCTTCAGGGTCGCTAACAGAACTAGTGGCAATGGTAGTACCGGTTGCTGTATTTTCTTGGAAGGCATTGAAGGCAACAGTTGCACTCAAAGATGGTGCCTCATTGACATCGGCAACGCTCACGGTAATAACTTCAGTTGAAGCATAGGTGCCATCATCGACAACCACGGTTAATTCATATGAGGTTGCTGTTTCATAATCTAAACCGCTGGCAAGGGTAATGTTACCGCTGGCATCAATGCTAAAGTTATCGCTCCCAGTTCCGCTCAGTGTATAAGTCACCGCACTGCCCTCAGGATCGGTGGCATTAATGGAAGCGATGGCAGCTCCCACAGCAGAGGTTTCTGCAAATGAAGCAGCGCTTAAAGTGGCTGCAATAGTAGCTGGCTCATCATCATTGATGACATTGATGGTGATTTCTTCAATAGTAGTATTGGTTCCATCAGAAATTTCTAGCATTACAACTAACGATGAATTAGCTTCAAAATCTAAATCACCCGTGAGAGTTACCTCACCGGTTTCAGAGACTGTCATCAGATCACTGCCACTTCCACTTAGGGAATATGAGAGAGCATTACCTTCAGGATCAGTTGCACTGAAAGTAGCTACCACTGTTCCAGCTGGAACTGTTTCAGACACATTAACTTGATTAGCAATAAGCTCACTGCTGATGGCCGCCTCACTAATAGTATTAACAGGCTCAACTGCAAGCACCACCGCTTCATCCACATCGGTTACATCCAGTGCGAAAGCGACCTCCTGAATATCGCCATTATCACTGGTAAATGTAACGGTCAACTCAACGCTTGCTTGTGATTCATGATCAAGCTCTTGGATCACCTCTAAAGAGTTGGTTTCTTGATTATAGGTAAAAGCTTCGCTGCCCTCACCCTCAATGGTCACCGTATAATTCTGTTCACCTGGGTTAACAATAGCAAACTGAGCTAAGCTTATTTCGGTAGTATTTTCATCAAAGCTTGCAACCACATCCTCAGTTTCTACAACAAAAATAGGAGCAACTTCCACAGTGGTTTCTTGCGTGGTTTCAGTTACCTCTTCGGCCACATTTTCAGTTGAATCTTCATTTGCATCATCTGCCTCAACTGTTTCAAGCTCAATAGCTACCTCAAATTCTTCTGCTGTTCCCAATTCTTCTGGAGCAACATCTGAAGATACATCTGAAACTCCAGATGAATCTAATAAGCCTTCATCGACTTCTATGTCGGTAGAATCGCCGGCATCATCACTTATAACTTCAGTTTCAATCTCTGCAGGTGCTTCAGTTTCAGGCTCAGTGGACTCGGGAGCAACATCTTCGGCAGGAGTCTCTTCAGTTGTTGTCTCTTCACTTGCAGTTCCCTCGTCTGCTTGAGTCTCCTCAGCCGGAGTTTCTTCTGCGGTAGATTCTTCCTCTTGATTCTCCTCAGCCGGAGTTTCCTCAGCAGCGGGCTCCTCTTCTGGAGCTTCTTCTGGCGCTTCTAATTCTTCCTGCAGTGCATCTATGCTTTCTTCAGTAACTTCGACCGGTTCGCTAGGCTCAGAATCTTCACTTTCAACCGAAACTGAAAATCCTGGCTCAGTCACGGTGGTGGCGTAATCTGGAGAACATTGGTCACCAAAAGAATCTAAATCAACACAATTAGGCGTAACAGTCATTTCGGTGCCGTAAAGGAACGTGGCATTGGTTTGGGATCCATTGGTCTGCACAATTCCGATGCCACCCCTGATTCCGACAGTGGCTGAATTGGTTCGAATTAAAGCAGGCTGCTTTTTGGTAACTTTACCGCCAACGATCCTGAGCAACCCTCTAGCTGTAACCTCAAGAGAACCCTCAGCAGTCTCGGGGTTGTAAATAAATTTATCAAGAACGACGCTGGAATTAGGCCCCACTGAAAATGCTGTGCCATCAAGCAATAACATTTGCGCTCTGCCAATGCCATCGGTTTCAATGGTGTGATTTTGTATGATTTCATAACCTGCATCGATGAGCTTGCGCTCTTGCTCAAGGGTTAAGTCGGTAGTGTTTTTATTGACCGCAGACGCAACACCTATTTGCTCTTGTGCTAATCCAACATTGGAAAAAGTTCCTGTAAGTAGAAGTATTGATAAGAATTTACGTGCGAGCTTCATATTATTTTAAGCATTGATAGTTAATTTGCGCAGAAAAATTATTGGCTCTGCGTTTATAAATACTAATAGTGCTCCTGGAGTCATTTAATACTAATCCCAAGTTCATAGACCAGCATGCGCCCATAGGTCTAAGCATGTTAAACCTCCAACTTTCTGCTTGATCATGTCTTGCACCAAAAAGTGGATATTCATCATCATGAGATTTATCTTGGTAGCTATATTTAGATGAAAACTGCCAGTTCTCTCCCAAAGGCTGAGAATAACTTAATTCAAGTCCATAATTTTCATAAAACTCATAGCCTGCACTCGCACGATAGTTTTCTAAAATAACCCTGTAACCATAAAGAGCTTGTGAGCCAGCCCAAACATAGCTTTGACCAAAACTAACTCCATTGATGCGGCCATTTTTTTGTCTTCCTGACCTAAAAATTTTCTCTTCTCTATAGTATGTAAACAGCATAGATGAGCCATTGTCTAGTTGACCGCTATAATCTAGAGATATACGCCCACTTCTCAAAATTTCCTGCCGATTGAGAACGACCCTAAGAAGATTGATATTAGGTGCAAACACCGGATCCTCAAGATTAAAAAAAGAAAAGAAATTTTCGTCTAAATTAAAATTTCTTCTAACAGAAAACACATTGCTTTGCACATCAAATTGCTTGAATGTGTCTAATCGATCAGCACCATAACTAAAAAAGTATTGAATGTTATCTCCTCTTGGATGATTCAAATCTTGGTCAATACTTAATGAATAATTGTATAAAGAAGATCGATCGCTTTGCCTTTGACTTTCCGGATCAACGTCCAACAAAAAATCACCAATTTCAATAAAATCTGCATTGATACCTGAGTTTCCATTGGTGGTCCGCTTAAAGCCAATACTAAGGGTTTGCTGCCACTGAAAAGGCTCTTCAGCGGAGACAATGGCCTCTAAAAATTGATCAACTCTAGCTTCAACTTCTGGCGGAGGGTTAAATTCTTTTACACTTTTTAGATAGTTATTAGCCAAGGCAAATGCGCCTAGACGAAAATACAAAACTCCCAACTCCAATCTAATTCTTGGCAACTCTGAGTCATAAATTAGCATTTGCTCAAAGACTCCAATGGCTGCCTCTAAATCTCCAACCATGATTGATAAATTAGCGTATTTAAATAGCAATGATAAATTTGTTGGGTCTTTAAAAAGTTGCTTAAATACCTCTTCTTTTTGTTGTAGAGCAGCAGACAGTTCTTTAGGATCGGATATGGTAGGCTCTACATTTTGAGCGAAGGAATGCATCCACATAAAAATGCATATCATGAGAAAAAAAGCTCTTGGTTTCATGGTTTTTTAGGAGAATATATTTAGGAACTCCTATATATATCCCCTATTTGGCGCATATTTAACCATAAAAATGACAATTTATCATTTAATTAGAATATTAAAGGCTCTAATGTGAGTCAGAGGTTATAATTGATTGATGAAAAAATCTGAGCAAACAAAAGCCAAGCTTATTGAAGCAGTTATAAATCTGACTAATGTTGGTCAAAAAATATCTGTGTCAAGCATTGCAAAAGAGGCAAAAACAGCTTACGGGTCCTTTTATAGATACTTTAATAATTTAGATGAGATTAATGCCTCTGCAATCGTGCAAGTAGTTCTTAGTGCGGCTGAAGTAGTTGACAATCAAATGAAAACAGAGAAATCAAACCTTTTTAAGGTTTACTATAGTTGGTATATTGCCATTGATTTATTTGAAAGCGACTACATGGCTAACTGGCTGATAGATAATCCTGCAAGCATTAATGATGCATGGGTTTTAACTCAACCCATGACCAGTCAATGGCTACAAGATGCGATTTTTCAAGAAGAAGAGCCGGAATTGAACAAGGATAACCTAAGGCACTTCAAAATGGCTCAAACGTATATATTTTGGACTTATCAAAATGCTCTGCGTGAAAAACTAAAAGGCAGAAAATCAATCCATGTCTACACTGATCTGATGAATTCGGTGAACTTAATGAATCTTTCGCAGAAAACTCAAAAAAAATATATAAAAAAAGTTGCGGATTACATTAAGTAAGCAATAAATTACTGTGAAAAAAAATTTAAAGCAATTCTCTCGATACGGCCTTTTAATTTTTGCAATTTTGGTTAGCTTTTTACCAATTTTAAACCCATTACAAATTTTTAGTAATTTACAAAATTATTCTTTCGATACTCTCCAGAGACTGTTACCAAGGGAGATTTATGCTGAGGATCCTGTCGTAATTATTGATATTGATGACCGCTCTCTTGCAGAGATTGGGCAATGGCCCTGGTCTAGAAATCAATTGGCGAGACTTACAAATAAAGCTTATGCTGCAGCTGCACTAGGATTTGATATCGTCTTTGCAGAACCAGATAGGACAAACCCTCAGAATTTTATTTCCAGCTATCCTCTTAATGAATCACTAAAAAAAGAGCTTTCGGCACTTCCAAGTAATGATGAATTGTTTGCACAAGCTATTACAGATCACGGAACCGTGGTCTTGGGTCAGGCTTTGAATAACAAAAATAATATCAAACCCTCTAAGGCGAAATTTGGTTTAGTCACTCAAGGCGATGATCCAAAGCAATTCATAACAAACTATTCGGGCATACAACATAATATTAAGCAGCTTGAAAGCTCTGCTGCAGGAGTTGGCTCGATGAGTATTGGTAACAATGATGCAATTGTTCGCCAATTACCTACCTTCGAAAGAGTTGATGATCAATTGGTTCCAAGTCTTGCCCTAGAAATGACAAGAGTGGCAGTTGGAGCCTCAACATTTCAAATTAAATCCTCTAATGCCTCGAGTGAGGAAGCTTATGGGGCTCAAACGGGTATTAACAACATTAAATTGGGGCCCCTCTCAATACCAACGACCCCAGAAGGAAATGCATGGGTGTACTTCGCTCCTTCCAGAAATATTTCTACTGTCTCTGCGGCTGATGTAATCTCGGGTGTGATTTCACCAGATTTTTTTGAAGGCAAGGTTGCACTTGTTGGCACATCTGCTGCTGGCTTGCTCGATCTTAGGTCTACACCGACAGAAAAAAATGTTCCAGGTGTAACAATTATCGCTCAGCTTATTCAGCAAATTTTTGCCAATGAATTTTTACAGAGACCTGACTGGCTTTTCGGAGCTGAATTTATTGCTGGGCTTTTGTTGGCAGTATTAATTACTCTGGGCATTCAGGCTTTAGGACCCATCGGAGGATTAAGCATATTCCTTGTAGGGTCCGGTGGCATCATGGGGTCAAGTTATTATTTTTTTAAATCTAAACTCTTTTTGGTTGATCCAATATCTCCATTGATAATTTCATTGAGTGTTTATGTGGCAGTTACTTTTTTTAACTTTCTATTTACTGAGCTTGAACGCAGCAGAGTTAGAGGAGCATTTGCGCAATATCTTTCTCCAGAAATGGTTAATCGATTGGCCGAATCCAGCGAATCATTGGTTCTAGGTGGAGAAAGAAAAGAGATGACTTTCTTATTCTCTGATATTAGAGGCTTCACTAAAATCTCTGAGCAATATAAAGATGACCCAGAGGGTTTAACGCAGCTGATTAATGAGTTGCTTACTGTGTTATCAAATGCAATTTTGGAACATGGCGGAACCATCGATAAATACATGGGTGATTGCATTATGGCGTTTTGGAATGCGCCCACCGATCAAGCCGATCATCGTCAATTAGCTATACAAGCAGCCCACTCAATGAATGAAGCTTTAGATGAATTTAATCTTAACACTGAGGGAAGTATAGACTTTAAGCTAGAAATAGGCATCGGTATTAATTCAGGAAATTGTATTGTCGGTAACATGGGCTCGGATAAACGCTTCGATTATACCGTTCTTGGTGATGCTGTAAACTTAGCATCAAGGCTGGAAAGTCAATCATCTAATTATGGCCTACATATGATTATTGGTGAAAATACTTACATGAATGATTCTGATTTTACTATGATTGAAATTGATAAAATTGCAGTCAAGGGAAAGTCTACTGCAGAAACAATCTATACCTGTTTTAAATCTGGCATGAAGTTTCCAGAAGAATTTATAGATAATCATGTATCATTCTTGGCTGAATATAGGGCTCAAAACTGGAATGCAGCAAACTTATTAATTGACGAATTAATGTCCGCTTCAAATGAGCTTGAACTATACTACAGACACATGAAGGCAAGAATTGAAAAATATGTTACAAACCCACCATCTGCTGATTGGGGCGGAGTTTATGTTGCTACAAATAAATAGAAAAAAATATTTTCTAACGTTAATGATGTGCTTAAGCTCTTTCAGTGCTTTTGGTCAAGCGATCGTAAATATCGAAGACTTGCGACGCGAAGGCGAAGTTGGTTTTTTTACCAGTATTAGTGCTAATTTGAATGCATCTCGAGGGAATAGAGATAGAGATTTTTATTCTGCACAATTAAGATTTGATAATAATTCAACCAATGTAGAGTCTTTTTTGATTCTTCAACAAAGCGAAAGAAAGTCCAATGATAAGCTCATGGATGAATCAACCTTTATGCATGGAAGATACATCTGGGTTGGCGAAGCAGAAATAAACTGGGAAATTTTTGGACAGTACAGTGAAAATCCCTTTAGAAACTATAAAAAAAGGTCTGTTATTGGGGGCGGTCTAAGATATGAGCTTTCAAAATCAGCTCGGTTGGGTGCTGGTTTGCTAAGCGAAGATGAAACCGACCTTGGCGGCCAATCTAAAACAACAGAAAGACTGGGCTTCTATCTTCATAATTCTTTTGAGATTGCAGAAAATATTGATTTCAAGCCAACGATATATTTTCAACCAAGCATTGATGATTTTGAAAATGACTACAAAGCAAGTATGATTTTAGCCATAGATTTTAAAGTAAATCAAAATTTTAAGATAACGATGCAGTACTCGTCTTTTCACGACTCAGATCCACCTATGTTGGCTGAAAAAACAGATGAATCTATATCAACCATGTTTTCATATAACTTAAATTAATTATGGAAGGATTCGTAGAAATTTTTGCAAATGTCTGGGAAGAAGGTTTCCTAGGAATTGGTATAACTGAGATCATAGTCTCCATGCTCATTTTCATAGCTGGAGCTATTAGCAGAGCTTTTTTTGTTGGTAGAGTTCTTAAATGGCTAGAAAAGCTAACTGCCAATACAGACTCTGAAATAGATGATGTCTTGCTTGAATCGCTAAAAAAACCTCTTGGATATATTCCAATGACGGTAGCTCTTTACTTCATAACTGTTTACCTTCCTCTATCTGGTATGGCAGATACATTTGCAACAAATCTTGTAAAAGCAATGATTGCTTTTACAATTTTTAGCGCTCTTGCCAATAGCATTGCTCCAATTTTTCAAGCATTTACCTCAAGCGCAGTATTAACAAAATCTATGACAATGTGGCTTGAGAGAGCAGCCAGAATAATTATTTGGATCATTGGGCTTGGCATTATTTTAGATATCTTTGGTATTCAGATAGGCCCATTGGTTGCTGGTCTCGGTTTATTTTCTGTAGCTGTTGCTCTTGGTGCCCAGGATTTATTTAAAAATCTTATTTCTGGTTTATTGATTATTGGGGAAAATAGATTTCAACCAGGTGATCGGATTGAGGTACCTGGCTCCTTGCATGGCATGGTTGAAGACATAGGTTTTAGATCAACGCTTGTCAGAATGTTTGATACAGCCCCGATGCTGGTTCCAAACAAAGATCTTTCAGATGTAAAAGTGATCAATCACGGCAACATGAAATATAGAAGAATTAGCTGGTCTTTAAATTTAATTTACTCTACCACCCAAGAACAATTAGCAAAAATTTGTGAGGAAATTACAAACTTTATTACCACGTCTGAAGAATTTATAAATAACCCTGATCAAGAATCCTTTGCTAGAACAGAAGAATTAGCATCAAGCTCCATTGATGTGAGGGTGCTGTGTTATACAGAACCAGTCGGGTTAACTGATTTTTCTAAAATCAAGCAAAACCTCATTTTTGAAATTATCAAAATTGTTCGAAACAATGGTTCTGAGTTTGCCTATCCTTCAACTTCTGTTTATGTAGAAAATACAGATCCGTTAAATATTGCAGATTACTCTACGGAAGGTTTGCAAGCAAAAGATATTTCTCATCAAGCTGCACCTGACAAGGGTGACGACTAATCAGAGGTCCTGTTAGAGACGCTTAGCTCTAATTCTTTAAACAGTCCGGGATGCTCCTCAGAGAGTTCTGCTAAGTCCGCCTTTGTTAACTCAAGCAACTTAGTATCGTCGGCTGCTGTGATGGTTGCATTACGAGGCGCATTGCCAAGCAAACCCATTTCTCCAAAATAGTCACCGGCAACCAAGTAGACAGGCTGATCAATTTCAACTTTCACTTTGCCATATTCAATGATAAACATGGAATCAGCCTCCTGCCCTTTAGAAAAAATAGTCTCATGCTCACTGATTAACACTACCTGAAGTTTTTCATTGATTTTACCTACTGCCCCAATAGGAAGTTCTTGAAACAATGGAACAGAAGCAATGGCTTCAAAGCTTACCAAGAAGTTCTTTTTTTGAATCTCTTCATAGTATGCAGAGGCAAGAATAGCGGCGGGAAGAGCAAACATTCCTATTCCAACTAGCATAGTAAAACTGGCTAATAACTTGCCAAGATCTGTCATAGGCACAACATCCCCATAGCCAACCGTAGTTAAAGTTGCTATGCCCCACCACATGGTAGATGGAATGCTGCCAAAAACCTCTGGTTGCACGGATGATTCTAGGAAATATATAAATGTTGAAACAACCAATAAAATAGAGATCACCATGATCTGTGATCCAAGCAAGGCGTTACGTTGTTTAATAATTGTTTGAATCAAAGTGTTTGTTGGCAATAAAAATCTTGATTGACTAAAAATATCGAAGAGTCTAAATAATCGAAGGATTCTTAAATCATAGATCGAAAAAAATACTTGATTGATGAGGACCAACCCATCAATTGAAAGTAAAAAAGATAGTTTGCGTTCAACGAAGATCCTTAAGATCAACTCAATCCCAAATATACTTATCGAAATAAAATAGAGCGTTTTTAATATTGGTTGATCAAGAACAAGATAGCCTGCACTAGAAACTATTTGATGCAAGATATTGATAGCAATCACTGCGCCAAAAAACTTATTTAAAGTATCTAATATTTTTTTCATCGAATGATTATAACTTGAGTCTTTAATATGAAAAAACTTAACTCCATAATATTAATCATTAAATAAAGCATTTATTTGGTAGGATGGTCTTTTGAAGAAATCAATTTAAAGGTAAACAATAAGCATGTCTGATCAAACTATTCTTGCAACCACTTTGGCTGTTCTGATGGGCCTTCTCATTTGGGGTAAATGGCGTTATGACGGGGTCACTCTAGTTTGCTTAGCTTCACTAGTTTTATTTGGGGTGGTGCCTGCAGAAAGCGCCTTTTCAGGCTTTGGACATCCTGCTGTCATAACTGTGGCGCTTGTTTTGTTGATCAGCAGAGGTTTGCAAGAAGCAGGAATGGTCAGCTTAGCTGGAAACTTAATCTCTCGTCTAACTCTTACAGAAAATCAATACATGATCATGATCATGGTTGTTGCAGCCTTTCTATCTTCATTTATGAATAATATTGGGGCCATGGCTTTATTACTGCCTATAACATTATCATTGTGTCAAAAAATGGAATGGAATCCCTCAAAATTCCTTATGCCACTAGCATTTGCAAGCATTCTTGGCGGGATGAACACGGTAATCGGAACGCCTCCAAACATTATCATTGCCCAATACAGACAGGAATATACTGGTGTTGCCTTTAACTTCTTTGACTACTCATTTGTTGGTCTTGCAGTAAGCATCTTGGGAGTTTTGTTTATTGCTTTTATAGGGTTTAGATTTGTAAAAGTTCGAGAGAATGCAAATGATGCAACTAGATTGATCGATTTAAAAAACTATCTTTTTGAAGTAACGGTTAAAGAAGATAGCAAAGCAATTGGAATGAGGCTCTCAGAAATTAAAAAGATGTCAGGTCCAGAAACTGAAGTCTTAGGCGTAGTCAATGAAACTGGGGGTGTTTCAAGAGTTTCGATGAGTAAAAAAATTCAACCTGGACAAATCCTGGTCATCAAGACCTCTCCAGATGATATATCTTCTATTCAAGAAGCCTTAGGGTTTGAAATTGCAGATGACCTAGTCACAGTCAAAGAATCAGATTTAGCGGAGATTGAGGTTATGGTCACTGCAGGCTCCAGACTTGTTGGTAGGAAACATGAGTTCTTGAAAAGACTTGCCTCAGATGATCTTGCATTGCTTGGGTTATGGAGGCAAGGTGCAAAATTTAGAACCAGGCTTGCAAGAGAAGCATTTAAGATTGGAGATGTTTTGCTCCTTGGGGTAAGGACCATTGATGATGAAGGGGTAAAGGAAAGAATAAAACACTTAGGCTTGATGCCACTGATGGAAAGAGATCTTCAAACCATCCCAAGCAGAAGTAGATTATTAAAAAGCTTGATCTTTTTTGGTCTAGCAATTGGTCTCACTGCATTTAATGTAATAGACATCGTGGTTGCATTTTTATTATGCGTCATAGCATTTATTTCTATCAAAGTTCTAAATGGAAATCTATATAGGAATATTGAATGGCCAGTTGTGGTCATGCTTGCCGCGATGATTCCAGTGGGGCAAGCGCTAGAGACATCTGGGATTTCTTTAAACATTGCAAACTTTATATCTTCTAGCACACAAGGTATGGCTTTGCCTTGGTTAATCTTAATGGTGCTTGTCATTACAATGTTTGTTTCAGATATTGTAAATAATGCAGCTACTGCTGTAATTATGGCGCCTATTGCAGCAAATCTTGCCATTCAAGTTGGTCAACCCGTTGAGCCCTTCCTTATGGCAGTTGCAGTTGGAGCTAGCTGTGCGTTTCTTTCTCCTATTGGGCACCAATGCAATACCTTGGTAATGGCCCCAGGAAATTATAAATTTGGAGATTATTGGCGACTCGGTCTTCCACTTGAATGTGTGATCGTGGCTATCTCAATTCCAATGATTTTATTTGTTTGGACTTAAATGCTTAAACAATCGTAGAAATTAATCTACTTAATTCCACAGGATCTTCAAAAAATGAGAAATGCCCCACCTCATCCATCGTATAAGTTTGGCTTGGCACAATATCGGTAAAATTTTCTACCGCTTTTAAATCAACGAGTCTATCTTTACTGCCAAGGATTATTGAAATTGGAATTTCTGCATTTTTAATATCATTTAAATCAAGCTCATAGTTATTGCAAGCATCTAAATCATCTAGCATCACTAAATCGTCTGCCTCAGAAAAAGCATTCCTCATGCCAAGAAGTCTTCTGTATAACCCATACTTAATAATAAAATTTGCAGCACCCCCATTCCCCATCTTGGCTTTCGCAAGCAGAGCATCAGCAACTCTTGTAGGGTAGATGCTATTCACTAAAATAAGCTCTTTGGCTTCAAAGTTATGGTTAAGCACCATATCCAAAGCAATTAATCCACCCATGCTATGTCCACACAGAGATAAATCTTTGAGATCATAAGCTTCTATGGCATTTATTAAAAACTGACCATAATATTCAATGCTGTTACTTGCGGATCCCTTTGACTCACCATGACCAGGGAGATCAATGATTAAAGGCTTGTTGTATTCTGAGTCAGATAATCGGATGGCTCTAACCAATCGATGATCCATACCAGCCCCTGCAATAAAGAGAATGGATTTTTTAGTTTTATCAATTGATTCAAAATTATGAAAATATGTTTCTGAATTTTTCATTAGCTACATCTAGTATAATTTAAGCCGATGATAAAGTTACATCAAATTAAACTTTAAAAGTTGGTAGACCCGAATGGACTCGAACCATCGACCTTCGCAATGTCAATGCGACGCTCTAACCAAAACTGAGCTACGGGTCTAAAATCTCAGATATTATACAGCTAGACAAATAATAAAATAAGACTCAAATGGTTTAGAAAAAAGTAGTGCGTATCTTATTAAGAATTATATATATCAAAAAAATCTAATTTTAAGTTTAGGAAATTAGCATATTTTTTGAAGTACTGAAGAGCAAAAACTCTTGCTGGAAAAATTGAATAATCTCCATGCTCTATACCCTTGATGTAATTTACATTTACAAATATTTCAGAGGCAACTTCAGTTTCCGATAAAGATAGCAATTGTCTTCGCTCTTTAAATAATTTTCCAATCTTGCACGTTTGCGCAGATCTAAGGCTGATTTGGCTCTCTATTTCACTTACTTGCATTTCTTAATACTTTAATAATTACAAACGAACCTATAAGTATACATATAAATGATAAAATGTCATTTCTACAATCAACAAATCTAGAGCCTAGCTCTAAATTCAAATAACTGAGAAGTTAGTCTATTGAGATCGATCTTTGGGTTAAAAACTCTTTGGTCTCCTCAAGGATTACCTGAGTCTCTGAAGAATTATCTTTATCCAAAAGTTTATCGAGCTCAATCATCACTTTACTCATAGAGCCCCAAGGACCTTCTTCATTAAGACGTTGAGTGATGAGTGATTGATATCGGCTCATCATATCTTCTGGAGCTGCTTGTGGATAAAACTGACAGATCAACCTTTCTGCAAACAACCTATGACGCTCATCGGTAATGTTTCGAGAAATTTTTATCCTCTCCTCTGCTGAATCTATGCGATGAAAGTCTGCCATAAGATCTTTGTCTTCTTTTGACGGAAAGCCGCCAGCATAAATCATTTGCTCGATATGATCATATTCATTATTCCAATTATTAATTTTGTCTGCCATGGCTTGACTGACCAGTGATTGAAAATCTATATTTTCTCTTATTTGCTGAGCTCGATCTTCCAGTACTGCAAAATCCATATCAAAAGCATTTTTATCATCAATCATTGAGCTTGGACATATAGGTATGGTTTTATTAATGCCATATTTTTTAAAAGGGCCTGATTTCCCAGGTTTTTGAACCATGGAGTAGATTTCTTGTGTATCAAGATCAAAAATCTCCTGTGGATCAAAACTAAGATCAAAAAACATTAGCTCATTAGGCGTTTTACTACCACAAGGTACCACTGGATATCTAAATACCTCTCGTCTAAATACTTCTCCTAGTCCTAAAAAACCTGGTTTTTGAACAGCTTCTTGAACGCCTGCTTTGGAAGAGATGGCAAGGAAGAAGTCTAGTAGTTCTGGTTTTTTCTTATTAATGATTTCAAGTAAAGCAATCATTAATTTGCAATCAGCAATTGCATCATGGGCATCGCCAATTTCAATACCATTTGCCTCTGCCAAATCTGCTTGCTTCAAGCTAATTGCTGGGCCTCCATCGTACAAAGGAATGCTTAGTAAATCTGGAGAAAAAGCAGCAACGTTATTCATCATCAGCAAAAGATCTAAACGGCTATTTCCATTGGTGTTTGTTAAGTATGATTCGAATAGATTCCAATAAAATTGTCGCCTCACTAATTCCTCGTCGTAAGCCATACCATTGAAGGTAATGAAAACTGCTGGCTCATCAATGGTCCACTGACGCCATTGACGATTAAGATCTCGCATCATCTCATAATGCGACACATTGGAATTAAACAAATGAGTTTTCTTATTAGTAACCATTGCCATGGGGTGAGGTATTGCCCAAGGCAGAGGAGCGCAACCTAGATTCTGCTCATCTTGAATCTCTAAATTGCGATTTGCTTGAATAGATCCACACTGGAGTATTTGTGCAAAATCTTTTATTAAGCCAGTTGTCTCAGTATCGTAAAATATTAAGTTATTTGATGGCTGCACTCTTAAGTCGGGTATTTACCCAGCTCATGCCTTGCAACTGCTCTTCTATGGACTTCATCTGGCCCATCAGCCAGTCTTAATGTTCTCATCCCAGCATACATTCTTGCCAGCGGGAAAACTTGAGACACTCCGGCGCCACCATGCATCTGTATGGCTCGATCAATTACATCGCAAACTAAATTAGGAACAATCACTTTAATTTGCGCGATCTCACTGGCAGCAACTTTATTGCCAACAGTGTCCATCATGTGTGCTGCTTGCAAAGTTAGAAGTCTAGCCATGTTTAATTCAATTCTTGAATTGGCAATGATATCCATGTTACCGCCTAGTTGAGATAGAGGCTTACCGAAGGCAACTCTGCTTTGTGATCTTTCACACATCATTTGTAAGGCTCTTTCACCCAAGCCAACAGCTCTCATGCAATGATGAATTCTACCTGGTCCAAGACGACCCTGAGCAATTTCAAAACCTCTGCCCTCACCAAGAATCATATTACTTTTAGGAACTCTTACATTTGTAAATTTGAGATGAGCGTGTCCATGTGGAGCATCATCCCAACCAAAGACCTCCATCATTTTTCTGACCTCAATGCCCTCTGAATCCATGGGAACAAGAATTTGAGAATGCCTTTTATGCCGAGGAGAGTCTGGATCTTGATCGGTCACACACATAAACACAATAATTTTACACCGAGGATCACCAGCACCAGAGGTCCACCATTTTTCACCATTAATGACATACTCATCACCGTCAAGAACTGCGGTGGCAGCCATATTCGTAGCATCCGAGGAAGCAACACCAGGCTCTGTCATGCCAAATGCAGATCTAATTTCTCCGGCTAAAAGTGGTTTTAACCAAGTTTCTTTTTGTTCCTCAGAACCATATCTTTCCAGAACTTCCATATTGCCAGTATCAGGAGCAGAACAATTGAAAACCTCTGAAGCTATTCCAACTGCACCCATTTTTTCTGCCAAATGTGAGTACTCAAAATTACTTAATCCAGTTCCAAACTCTCCCTCATAGCCAGGCAAGAAAAAATTCCACAGGCCTTCAGCTTTTGCCTTAGCTTTCATTTCTTCCATGATTGGAGGCACACACCATCTGCCACCCTCTTCAACTTGTTGAGCATAGGTAGATTCGTTGGGTCTAATTTCAACATCTATAAATGTTTGAACCCTATCTAAAAATGCTTGGACCTCTGGTCTTAAATCTCTCATTATTTTCCTCTTATTAATGGATGTTATTTATAATATAAGTATTGTGAATGTTATAAAATAACTTTATTATTACTAATCAATTTGCAAACAACCATAATAACTGCAAGCAAGATGCAAAGCTATAGGATCAGACAAAAATGAAAATAAGTTCTTTTGATTTAAATCTATTTGTCATTTTGAACTCTATTTACACCGAAGGCAGTCTCACAAAAGCAGCCGAAGTCGTCGGCATAACACAACCCGCTGTCTCCAATGCTCTATCTAGATTAAGAGAAAAATTTGACGATGAACTCTTCGTAAGGACTGGAAGCGGTATGGTGCCGACTCAAAAAACAGAAAATATTATCAAAGATATTCAAAATGCCCTGCAACTCATGCAAAAAAGTGTGAATGAGCCTGATGAGTTCAACCCAGCAACCAGCCAAAAAACTTTTAGAATATCCCTCGGTGACATCAATGAGGGTCGAATCCTAGCAATCCTTATGGGCAAAATGGAAAAACAAGCTCCCAACATTAAGCTGGAGTGTTATTACTCTGCGAGAGACCAAGTACCTCATGCTCTGGCAACAAATGAGCTTAGCTTCGCTGTAGACCCTTTTATTCCTAACTCAAAAGATACCAATTCAATGAAGGTATTTTCTGACCAATTTGTGGTAGCTCATCGCGCCAATCATCCTATATCCAAAGCAACAACGATTACACTTGAAGAATTGCTTAAATTAAAATATATCAATATCTCAAATCGAAAAAGAGGCGCTTCTGTTGTAGAAATGGAAATGCAAAAAATGCAGTTACAACCTGAAATTGCTCTCAGATCTCAACATTATCAAGTGACGCCAGAAATAGTAAGATCTACTGACTTGTGTTTACTTTGCTCAGAAACTTTTGCTAAAAAACATGGGCTAAGTTACCTAGAACTACCTTTCAATGTTCCAGCGCTTGAACAATACTTAATTTGGCATACTAGTGATAACAATGATGGTTCTCATATTTGGATGAGAAACCTTATCATCGAATCCTTTGAGGAAGTTAGCTCGCTTAAGTCTTAGGAGCTTCACCGTAATATAAAAAAGAGGCTACCTTCGGCCCTCTAATATATTTCTTTTTTAAATCCTTAAATTTGAAGCCTCCAGCAAGAATAAGCTCTTCAATATTTCTATCCAGATTACAGCCACCTGCTATTTTTTTCCACACGGGTGTAATTCGATGTTGCCATTTTTGAACATTAGGTTCAGGCGCCAAACCATGCTCCATAAAAAATAATGAACCACCTGGTTTAAGAAGTCTGTGAGCTTCTGCAAGAGCCTTCATGGGCTCGGGAATCGTGCAAAGACTATAGCCAATTACCACACTATCAAAAGTTGAAGATTCTAAATCAATTGACTCAGCGCTTGACTCTATAAAAGAAATTTTTGAGTGAAAATTTGAAGCTCTAGATTTTGCAATTGCTACGGAGCTAACAGCTGGATCAATACCAATAACCTCGGTTACCTTATTAAAATCATAAAACTCAAAATTTAAACCTGATCCAATGCCAATTTCCAAAACTTTTCCATGGACTCTAGGAATGATCTGGGCTCTCTTTTTTTGAAAGCCCTCCATGCCACAACAACAATCCAATAACTTTGGTAAAAAATATTTTTCGTAAAAGCTCATGACTGGCTGAGATCATGCCCTGCTGTGCCAACCAATCCACCATCTGAAGGAATGATTGCACCAACAGTATATGCGCCAGCTCTTGAACATAAAAAAAGCACTAGACCTGCCATATCTTCCGGCGAGCCAATTCTTTTTCTTGGATTTCTAGATTCTATCAATGAATAATCATGGTTAACTGCAGCTCCAAGCATCATAGATTCGTAGGGACCAGGTGCAATTGCATTCACAAGAATATTTTCTCCAACCAATCTTCTAGCTTGAACTCTAGTTAAGTGATGAACGGCAGCTTTTGAAGTCCCATAGGCATAACTCTCCAAAGCAGGTACATTCAAACCATCAATTGATCCAATGTTTATTACTCTAGCAGGATCTTCAATGGAAGCCTGCTTAGCTAACATAGGAGTGAGTTTCTGGGTTAAGTAAAAGATACTTTTAACATTTAAATCCATCACTTTGTCCCAACCTTTTTCTGCATACTCTGCATAAGGCTCTCCCCATGAAGCGCCTGCATTATTAATAAGGAAATCAATTTGCTCCTCTTTTGATTGAATAAAATCAACAAAGTTGCTCATCCCATCCATGGTGCTCAAATCACAGGGCACAGGAATACACTCGCCTCCATACATATCAGATAATTCTTTGGCTTTTTCGATTAATGCAGCCTCTTTCCTGGCTGTAATATATACCTTAACTCCATTAGCCAAAAAGCCTGCAGCGATCATCTCACCTATTCCTCTTGAGCCACCGGTGACAATTGCTACTTTTCCTGAAACATTAAAAAGTTCTGCGATTTTCATACTTATCCTTACTTAATTTAATAAATGCTTATGTTGTCTTGAAATCATTATGAATTCAATAGCATTGCATTTAGAATACTGTCATGGAGTTAACTTTAAATATTATTTTGCTGCTTGCGGGGATCACAATTCTTGTTTGGGGAGCAAATAAATTTGTTGATCATGCATCTGTCATAGCAAAACATTTAGGTGTTGGTGATCTTGTAATTGGACTTACGCTCATTGCAGCTGGAACCTCTGCACCCGAAGTTTTTGTTGGGATATCTGCTGTCTTAAATGGGAATGAAGATATTGCCCTTGGAACAGCTATTGGCTCAAACATTTCAAACATCGCTCTAATTTTTGGTGTCTCTTGTCTCTACTTTAATGTGACTTCTAAAACTCATTTATGGAATTTATTACCTTTTGGTTTAACTGTTTTATTGCTTGGATTAACTTTGGCAGATGGAACGATCTCTTTTAGTGAAAGCATGGGTTTTATGGGTTTGTTTATGTTATTTATGTATGTTTTGCTAAAAACAGATGGTGTGCCAGATGATGAAAGCTCAGAAGTATCTGAATTTACAAAAAGCTTATTTTTATCAATGGTTGGTCTTGTTGGTTTGATAGCAGGGGCCAATATCTCAATTATCTATGCTGAGAGCACTGCTTTATTGTTGGGCATATCAGAACTAATTATAGGTCTTACTATCATTGCTTTAGGCACAAGCTTGCCCGAGTTAGCAGCCACGGTTGCAGCGCTCAAAAAAGGAAGGCATCAAATGGTAGTTGGTAATATTATTGGGTCCAATGTTCTCAATTTAGTATTTGTGATTCCAATTATTGGATTTTTTGGATCTGTGCAACTCAGCCCAATTGTCATGGAAAGAGATTTCAGCATCCTTGCAATCCTGAGTTTGGTTTTTATTTTATTGGCTGTTTCATTAACCAAATTAAAATTTAATAGAAATATATATATGTCTGCAGGGATAATTCTAGTCAGTAGCTACATTCTCTACATTGCCACTCTTTCTAGGGTTATATAAAAATTTCATATACAAGAAAAAAGATAACGACAAGACAAAAGTTACTACTTCAAAAACAAAAAAAGTATTGTAAAAAGTAGGTGTGCTTGGAATTAATGCAAAAAGATATCTGCCAAGAGCAATACTGAAAGTTAAAAATGCAAGAAGTGACAATACATATGTTGCTATGCCTCTGCTAAAAAGGCCCAGCAAACATAACAGGCCAATAATCATATTGATACCACCATACAAGCCCGCCACCTCTGAGTAACCTATCACTCCTGAAACCTTTAGGCCAACAGCATCCATAAATGAGGGAATTTCGTAACTTAATTCAAGGGCATCTTTAACTGGATCAATAATCGCCCAAGCACCTATACCAAAATATAAAACTGCATATGCCATTAGAAAGAGCCTAATAATCCAAATCATTGTATTTCCTATAAAATTTCGTTCTTTCTTTTGTTGTGACCTGCTCTAGCAACAAAACAAATAAACAAACTGATTAAGAACATTATAATAGGATCTTTGGTCAAAGGCATAAATGTTATAAAGCCAATAATGTGAGTAATTAAGAGTGAAACGCTGATCACGTATATTGGCCAAAGAGGTGAAGTTGGATTTTTGCCGGAAAAATATCTAAAAATAAAATAATTTAATGTTAGAAAAAAGGCTGGGAGCAAGACTCTGGCTCTGTATTCATCCATTTGATCTTGATTAAACTCAGTTGCAAGAAAGGCAATTGGTAACTGATCGTAAAAAAATAAAGCAATAAGTGTTCGCATTGCGGTATACAAACCAACCAATATCAATGAATATTTAACCAACCTTTCCATCAACATACTAGAATACACTTAAATGATTGAAATATTAAATATTCACAAAGTTTAAAAAGACATGAACATAATTCTCGATTCAAATGATTATCCTAGCTCACCATACCCAGAGCCGTATTCAGGGGCTTTAGTTACTCAGGAAGAGTTAAAAGAATTTATAAAAAAAACAATCGATCAAAACAAACAACCCATTGTAATTTTTGGGGCTAATTGGTGTCCTGATGCAAGATTGTTAGAAGGAGTCATGCGCCTGCCTACTGTAAAAAGTTTTCTTGAAAGAAATACAAATGTTATAAATATTGATGTCGGCGATTATGAAATAAATACCGATTTATTTAAAATGTTTGATGGAAATATTCAAGATGGAATTCCAAGAGTATTTATCATGAATAAAATGGGTCAAAATATAAATCTACATGTGAATGAAACCTTGCGAAAGACGAGAGAACTATCAATCCAAGATATCTTTGATTACTTTCAAGAATTTGTTATTGAAATTTAATCAATAACGAAAATGTTTAATCTTATCTCTGCTATTTTTTAAATCTGTCATGGCGTGAATACCTATCTCTAGATGTTGCTTTGCCCATTTTGATGTAACAGCTTGATCTGATTTTTCAGTCTTTACCCCATCCGGTGTGACAGGAACATCCGAAACTAATAGCAAGGCTCCTCGGGGGATTTCATTGTAATGACCAACAATAAAAATCGTGGCAACTTCCATATCAATACCAATGGCAGTTGTTTTTTTAAGTTTTTTTAAGAAAGTTTTGTCATGCTCCCATACCCTTCTATTGGTGGTATATATGACTCCTGTTCGATAGTCTGTTCCAGCATCTAATATTTTGTCAGAGACAAATTTATGCAGTTTAAATGAAGGCAAGGCAGGCACCTCAGGGGGAAAATAATCATTAGATGTTCCATCTCCTCTTATAGCAGCTATTGGCAGAATCAGGTTACCAATTTCAGATGAATCTTTTAATCCTCCACATTTTCCAAGAAACAATACTCCTTTTGGTTTTCGTGCAACCAATAAATCCATAATCGTTGCAGCATTGGGTGAACCTATCCCAAAATTAATAATACTGAGACCAGCATCATTTGTGCTTGAAGACATAGGTCTATTTTCTCCTTGAATATTACATTGAAATCTATCGGCAAACTGCTCTACATAGTCTTGGAAATTAGTCAGAAGGATGTAATCACCAAAGTCATCTACAGGCATTCCTGTGTATCTAGGGAGCCAGTCTTTGGCTATGTCATATTTATTATCCATGAATCATTATAGACCATCCAGGATAATCAGTGGTATTGAGAGCTTTTGAGATGCTTAAAACAGATTAATGGATGTTCCAATCCTCAAGAATCATATCAGATGCTTTTTCTCCAATCATAATGGTGGGAGCATTAGTATTACCGCCAACAATTGTTGGCATAATTGATGCATCGACAACCCTCAAACCATTCACTTTATGCACTTTTAGCCTGCTATCAACAACAGACATATCATCGTCACCCATTTTGCAAGTACCTACAGGGTGATACACAGTATCAGCCCCTTCCCGCATTGCTTGTTCAATATCAGCATTATTATTAATATCTATGGGTCGTTGAGTGTGTTCAGTGATGTACTTGCTAAATGGTTCGCTGCCTAGGACTCTCATCATAACTTTATAACCGTCAATCATATCTTTCATATCATCAGGATGACTCAAAAATTTTGGATCGATTAAAGGATCTGCAAAGGGATCTGCAGATGCAAGAGTGACCTCACCAAGAGACTTAGGTCTTAATAAGCATGAATGACAACTCATGCCTGTGCCCCAGAGAAGAGTTCGGCCATGATCAACAATCATTGCAGGTGCATAATGAAATTGAATATTTGGTATATCTAATTCATCTTTTGTCTTAATAAAAGCGCCAGCCTCGGCAATGGTAGAGGTAAAAAGACCGGTTTTCGTAAATAGGTATTTTAAAATCTCGTAAGGATATTTAAAAAGTATATTTTTTAGACTAAAACCTATCAATTTCATTGAGCTGTACTTATGAACTGTAATGTAATCAATGTGATCTTGAAGATTTTTTCCAACTCCAGGAAGATCTACAAGATGATTAATACCATGTCTAACAATTTCATTGGCTGGCCCTACTCCTGATCGTAAAAGTATTTGAGGAGATCCAAATGCTCCTGAAGAAAGAATTACTTCTTTTGATGCATGTATTGTGAAGGAATTGTTGTCACTGCCAATGCATTCAACACCTTTTGCATGACTTCCATCAATCAGAATTTTATTTACTTGGGTATCTGTTAAAACAGTAAGATTATCTCTCTCTAGAGCTGGTACAAGATAGGCTTTGGCTGCGCTACACCTTTTTCCATTAATTTGAGTTGTTTGATAATATCCGAAGCCTTCTTGCTCAGCTCCATTAAAATCGTCATTGAAGTTAAATAACTTTGATCCAGCTTCAACAAAGGATTTGCATGATTCAGGCTGATGAGCAATGTCACAAACGTTTAATGGGCCATTTTGACCATGAAATTCATTATTGTGAATTTCATTGTGCTCTGCTTTTTTAAAATACGGCAATACTTCATCATAGGACCATCCCTGATTGCCAAGTTCACACCAGTGATCATAATCCCACCGATGGCCTCTCACATATAACATTGCATTAATTGAGCTTGAACCACCTAAGGTTTTTCCTCTTGGTTGAAAGCCCTTTCTATGTTCTTGACTTTCACTTGCCATTTTATGAGTACCGCCGGCAGAATCTACCACCAATGATTCTGGTTCAGTTACTGTAACTTTTTCAAATTCTTTTTGCGGAACCGTGTCAAAGGACCAACTATACTTGCTTTGTGTCATCCCAAATGCAAAACCAATAGGCACATGTAATCTTGGATCACTGTCCCTTGAACCAGCCTCAATCAAGCAAACTGATGTATTTGGATTTTTGCTAAGCCTGTTAGCCAAAACACAGCCGGCTGAGCCAGCACCTAAAATAATAAAGTCAAAATCTTTCATCTATCCACCTTGTATCTGATAATATTTTTATTGCTCTGCAACAGTTGCTAGGCCAGTTAAAACAGTTTGATGTTTGATGTATTCGTGAATTTGCTGAGTTTGTTCTACATTTAGCACATCTTTAAACGAAGCCATGCCACTTCCATGAATGCCGCCCAAGACACTTCCTAGAAATGAAGCATGGCTCTGAGCATCTAGCATTCTTAAGTCAGGCAATACTCCTCCACCAATAACACCTGCTCCATGGCAAAATTGGCAATGCTCATGGTACTCATATTCCCCTCGAGCAACCTCCAAGGCATCTGAATTTAATTCAAAAATGGTAGGATTTAATTGGGCTATTGTTGCAACTGGCACGTCAAGTTGAGTTCCGCCAATTTCAAAAATCATCATTCTGCCGTCTCGAGATGGGTTTTCATTGGGCGATTCAAGCCCGCCAGTCAAAGCGTAAGCCCCACCATAACCAACTTGAACTGCTATATATTGCCTGCCTTCAATCTTATAAGTTATTGGAGGAGCTACAATTCCTTGCCCGGTATCAACACTCCACAGCAAGTCGCCAGAATCTGCTGCATATGCTACAAACCTGCCATCTGATGTACCTTGAAAAACTAAATTTCCATCAGTAGAAAGAACGCCTCCACTCCATGGTCTTTTATATTGAGCTCGCCAAACTTCTTTTTGCTCTTTTGGATCCCAAGCAAGAAGATAGCCGACTGTTGCAGCATCAACCATAGCTAATTCATCTGGGTCTTTTGGAAGATAACTCATTTCTATTTGATTTCCTAGATTCCATGTATTTGGATTATATTTAAATTCATTATCTGTTGAATAGATAAATATTGTCTCTTGGGCTGGAATATACACCAAACCAGTTTTTGGGCTATAGGACATTGGGTGCCAGTTGTGACCACCTAAGGGGCCAGGTGTAGTAAGTGCTGGTTGTAATTCATGATTAGTTTCCTTGATTTCTACAGGTCTTCCAGTTTCTGGATCTACATGAGACGCCCAGTTTGTCGGTACGAAATTATTTGCTGAAATAAATTCACCTGATGTTCTATCTATTACATAGAAAAAACCATTTTTTGGAGCCTGCATAATCACTTTTCTTTGCTGTCCATTAATTTCCATATCAGCAAGGATCATATGCTGCGTGGCTGTATAGTCCCAAGTATCTCCAGGGGTAGTTTGGTAATGCCAAACATACTTACCATTGTCAGGATTAATAGCAACAATGGATGAAAGATATAAATTATCACCGCCACCTGGACTTCGCACATACCTATTCCATGGAGAACCATTCCCTGTTCCTATATACAAAAGATTTAATTCAGGATCATATGCCATGGAGTCCCATACAGTTCCTCCACCGCCGATTTCCCACCATTTACCTCCAGACCATGTGTCGGCTGCTTTTGCTAGCGCCTCTGATTCAAAAGGCTCATCGGGGTTTCCAGGAACAGTGAAAAATCTCCATAACATGGAGCCATCTTTAGTGTCATAGGCAGAAATATAGCCTCTTACCCCAAACTCTCCTCCGCCATTACCGATTATTATTTTTCCATCTATAATCCTTGGTGCGCCAGTAATTGTATATGGCTTTGATTTGTCGATTGTTAAAACGTCCCAATTAACAGCTCCAGATTCTTTATTAAGAGAAATTAAACGGCCATCAATGGTCGCAAAAACAACTTGATCATCCCAAACAGCAACACCTCTATTTACAACATCGCAACAAGCATTTCTTGCCCAAGCCTTATCAGCCTCAGGATCAAATGACCAAATTTGTTTGCCAGTCTTTGCATCTAAGGCAAAAACTACACTCCATGGTGCAGTAATAAACATCATGCCATCAACCACAATCGGAGTAGTTTCATGACCTCGGTTAGTTCCTGTTTCAAATGACCATGACAATCCAAGCTGATTAACATTTGAATCATTAATATCTTTTAGTGGGCTAAACCTTGATTCATCATAAGTTCTTCCATGAAGTAGCCATGATTCATTTTCTGAGTCTGCATTTAGAAGTCTCGAAGTGTATGGATCATTCTCTGCGCAAGAAAAGAGAAATAAAACTGAAGTAATTGGTAGGAGTAAATTTTTCATACAGCTAATATAACAAAGCTTTAGGAAAGTTACATTAATCACAATTTTGAATGTGGTCTTAGTAAAAAACTTATAATAAGACCTATAACATTTTAGTTAAATGTTGATGAAAATTAACTATTGCCTTCTCAAAATATCCAAATGTTAGATGTGAATTTGCTTTTGCTGTAACTGTTTCAAAGATTGCTCGGGCGGCTTCTCTATCCTCGCTTTGACCCTGCTCATTGACGAACTTTAAATCTTTCTTAGCATCTTCATGAGAGATTATCTTGCCCGAGGTATTGAGATTAACCATTGAATATGTGATTGTTTTAACTTCATTGGGTGCAATCGGCTCCATTACAGTGAGATTTGAATGTTTAGACAGCATTGAAATGCTGGCATTTGGAAAAAGATGATAGACCTTAGTCACTGTTCCATCTATTTTTCTATCCTCAGGTTTTAATGTTCTTAATTTTTCTATGCGCCTAAAGGGAAAGATAACTCTAGAATTAGGACCAAAAGTTTCTACCAAATTAATATTATCCAAGCCATATGGAAAAAAAGTCTTTTTATGCAATGACTTAATATGATAACCCTCAAGTAGAGTTTCAGTTAACAGTTTCCAATTGGTTTGATCATTCACTTCTCCATGATCAAACATCTCTTGCCTAGGTTGAAAGTAATCTAAGGCATTATTAATAAAATCCTGACCTATTGAGCCCTCTTGCTGAACATAAACAATCCCACCTTTTTCAACTGCATCAACTTGCACAAGCCCATTATGACTTTTGTTATAGTCAGGAAAGGCCTCTTCACCAGGAATGTTTTTTAATTTGCCATCTAAACTATAAGACCATGCATGATATGGGCAAACAAAAGCTTTATTAGAGCACCCCATACCTTGCGCAACTTGCATGCCTCTGTGCCTACAGGCATTGATAAAAGATCTTACCTCACCATCGGAACCTCTGACTGTTAATAATGGTGTTCCAGATGCCTGCCTTGCAACATAGCTGCCTTTTTCAGGAAGAACTGCAGAAGGGCAAAAAGGTACCGGCAATCTTCTGAGTAATTGAATTTCTTGATTAAATCTTTCTTGAGAAAAATAATTTTCAACTGGCTCCTTCCAAGTCTCATCACCAAGATCAGTTGTATTGTTATCAATATGATCAAAAATCCTTTCTATGGCTTGTTGATCATTTAAGAGATGATTTGAGTCTTTCATAATTTAGGAGGCACTAATTAGACTTGATTATACTCAAAAGCTATAAAAATAGTTGGTAGGGATGGAGGGAGTCGAACCCCCACGCCTTTCGGCACTTGGTTCTAAGCCAAGCGTGTCTACCAGTTCCACCACATCCCCAGAAAGAGAAAGAATTATATTACAGAATTAGTAAATGTTAAGAAGTTTTATATAAACAATAAAAACTAAAAATATGGGATTTCATTTTTTCTTTTACGATGAGCCAATATCAGGACTATCACTAAAAATACTTCGCCAAAAAATACAAATAAACCAAATGAATTTAAGCCTTCATAAAAGAAACTCACAACTCTACCAAGAGCAATAAATCCCATAATATATGCAATCATTTGTGCAATAGAGATGGAGTTAAAGGAGAATGAAAAGCGAACCAAGAGATATCCATAGGCTATAAATGAGCCTGCAAATAAAGATCTAAACTCAGATGCAGTTTCAGGGTTGGTAGCAACAACTGGGATCAAGCCCAGATCACTAAGATCCGGTTTAAACATTACATAAAAACCAATGGCAAATAAACAAGCTGCTGAGAAAAGAATGCATGCTTTTAACATTTATTTATAAGACCCCCAGAACAAATAATGCTAAGAAAAAAGCAACCACACCCATTGCTAACCAAAAATATAACTCTTTAGTATTACCAAAACGATACGCATTAATTGCCAGACCCCAACAATATAATGGAGCCAAAGTAATAATGATGGAGCTGATCAATATAGCTATAGGAATAAAGGCTAAGACTAGAAACAATTGAAGCGCTAATTTATTCATATCTTAATGGAACATAAATCTTTGGCTTATGTCAAATATATAACTATTTTTCAAGCCATATAGGGGATGTCCAAGCCCTTTCTTGAATAAACTTTGGGATATTTGAATTACTTTCTTCACAGTAATCAGAATTTTTTAAACACAGATCATGTGACCAACGACAGGATTTATTTGCAACAACTCTTACATAGTAATACGCTTCATCGCCATGATTAAAACTAGGATCATCCCATACAGTGCACATTGAACGAACTCCAGTACCAATAACTTTGCAAGAATTTAAATCAAGATCAGTTGGTTCATGAGTCATAACATCATAAACTGAGGTGATAACTTCACCATCAACAATTGTACCTTTCACTACCTGTAGTTTTTCAATGTATTGATCTTTTAATGATGAATCTGTTGATGCAGAAATAAATAGTCGAGCTTTAGTTGTAAGCTCAGCTTGAACGGTGCCACCCATAGGAACACCCTCTTTATAAGCAAGTGAAATTGATTCTGGTTGGCTGCAAAGATCGGCATCTAAGCTCTCTCCTAAAAAAAATCTCACCAAGAATCTTGGTCCTGAAGTTCCATAAACCTCTTTTCGTTTAAGTGCATTAAAAATAGAGGTTCGACTATTTTCTTCAGCCCAGACAACTGCCAAACCACCCGGATTAAATTCAATATCATCTGGGAGGCCTTCTGGAATAGAGGTTCGAAAGGATTTACCAGCTCCACCATGTCCTGGAAAAACATTTTCATCAACTAACCCAGGTGTGCCTAAGTGAGTGTCAGTGCTCCCAATAAAACCAAACTTGAAGGGATTAATATTTTCTTGTGCTTGAATAAGCAACCCTTGATTCAATGCATCTCGAACAAAGCTAGATTTTGGAGGGGTAGAAAAATCCTTGCTAAACTTTGATTTAAAATCTTTGTAGGGTAATTGCTCAAAACTGCATAAGGAATCGCTTGAATTAATTGCACACTCAGAACTTCCCTTGTGTTGAAAAATTTCAACCAAAGGCTCTTTGATATTCTGGAGATAAATTTCATTTTGACTAGGTTTTTCAAACATAAATCCATTGCTAAGGTTTGAGTTATGGGGGATCACCATATAATTACAATCTTTAGAGCATTCTAGATCAAGCTGCTCCCATAACTCGGCTCGGGTGGGTGCTTCATAAAAACTTATTGGCTTATAAGGAACATTGGAGCTCTCAAATATAATATTTCTATGTAAATTGTTTCCAGAATAAGCTGCGCCAGTCCACTCATAACCTACAAAGGTAGTAAATGCACAAGACTCAGTTCTGTCATAATGCTCTTCTGCAGCCTGGATAATCTCCTGCCATGGTTTCTCAGCCGCATCTAAGCATATATCTCTTGAATCGCCACACATCCCTAAAGGCTTGCGCATGCTGGCTTTTGCATTCATAAAAAAATATGACAGCTTTGGAAAGCCTCTATAAGCCCTGCATTGAAGGCCATTGTACTTTGCGCTTTGCGGATCCAAGCACAATCTAACCTCGCCAAGAAGTTCTGCGTGATCTGTTACAGCTGCAAAATCCAATCCTTGATTTAATTTTGAACTTCTTGAGCTTGTTTTATCCTCATTATAGGGCTGCAAATACAGTGGTTGGCCTTTTGCATATCTATATGCATCATCTGGGGTGTTTAATGTCCCTTGGGTGTTAGCGTCAAGTGAAAGAGTGGTGTGAACATGCAAATCACCAAATAATGGCATTTTATTTGGAACATAAACACTGCAAGGCTCTCTATCTTCATTCGCATAAACTTGGCTTTGATTTGCAAATAAAAAATTTGAAGTTAATGCGAGTAATAAAAATATTTTTTGCATAGAAATTATTTCTAAAAAAAACGGCAACCTAAGTTGCCGTTTAAAAGTCATATTAGACCAACTGCTTAGAAGTTATATACGAGCTGAGCTCCTAATTGTCTTCCCATATTAGTATTAGCCGCATAAAACTTAGATGGTAAGCTTCCACCACCAGGTAAGTGATAGTCTGAGTAATAAGCTTGAATATGAGATAAATCAACATCATCTGTAATGTTCTTCACAAAGAAACTTGCATCCCATTCACCATCAGAAGATCTCCATCCAACGATAATATTAGCAAGATAAAGAGCTTTAATCTTGAGCTCTGGATTGATAGCGCTTGTGCGTTCATCTCTCCAGCTAACATTGTATCTTGTATATCTCTCACCACCCCAGTATGCCGGCACGGTGTGATCTAGATAGAAAGTGAGAGATGACTCAGCATCATCATTAACACGTTGACCACTAACATCTCTTGTTGCTGCCGCCATACCAGTGTATGAAGGGTCATTGGCATAGCCTATTGAGCCTGCATCATACTCACTATCAGTAGATGTGTAGCTTCCGCCTAAGGTCAGATCAGCATTCACAACATACGCATACTCAAGATCAAGACCTGAAATTGAAGCATCGTTATTATTGAAAACGCCGCCTTGAACTTGCTGAACAAGTCCCGGACCTGCTGCGCTATAAACTCTTGCTGAAATGTTATCCCACTTCGTTTGATAGCCATCAAATGAATAATCATAGTAAGCGGCATTTAATCTCAATCTACCATCCATGAAAGTACCTTTCATACCAATCTCAGTCATATCACTTTCCTCTTCTTCAAAAGTAATTAGAGATGGATTAATTGCTACTGGAGAAATAGTAGCACCAGGACTTCTATAACCACTTTCTGAAGAAACATAAAGCAAAACATCATCGTTTAAATAATGTCCAATTTTAAATCCGCCAGTAGTTGAATCATTATCTGAATTCTGCAGATTTGCTGGGATTCTTGGAATTGTCATTCCACCACCAGTAGCTGCTGTAACAAGAGCGGTAACTGGTAGATAAAGATTCTGTGCTCTGTATCCAGTCATTTCTTGTTCTCTAATACCAAATTGAATAAATGTTCTTTCAGATAAGTTATATTTGAAGTTTACAAACCAAGCTTCAGTTTTGTTATCTAAAGGAATACCCATACATGTTATGACGTTTGGCTTTGCAGCGAATAATCCAGGACTTGCTCTTTCTGCAAGGCATGCTTGATTAGGCGTTTTGTACTCAAATCCAACAAGAGGTTTGAATATATGCGGCGCAACCTCATAATTATCCATTGAGACGTCTAAGTCTGCATCAGTATATGTTTGAGAATCTCTAGAGAAAAATCCAAGAGTGTATTCGAGCTTATCATTATCTTGATTAGATATTCTCATCTCGATTGTTTCTATTCCAGTATTGGTTCTAACTTCTTGTGGGTAACCATATGTATAGGCTCCTGCATAGTCTCTATCAATCAGCCCCATAGAGTCACTTTCAGAATCTGAATACCTAATGGCCAAGGCGTGGCTGCCCATATCATAATCAATCATTAAATTATGAATTTCAGCACTAGTGTTTTGTCTAGGATTTTGATAATGCAAAGCAACACCGTCTTCAGGTTTAAGGCCATCGGCTGGGATGTCTGAGTAGTCTGGTCTGTGCAAAAATGCCAATTGGCCTGCAGCAGCAGCGCCAGCTAATGTGCCAATAGTTGAAACCCATGCATCAGCAGCACCTGCATAATTTACATTTACAGGAGGAAAGAATGGATTTGAGGCCCCTGCAACAAATGCAAATGCGTCAAAAGGAAAAGTCCCATTGCTTCCGGCCACTGGTTGAGGGTATATAGAATTAACTTCCATATTTTGATACTTAAATCTTACAGAAAGATTGTCAGTAGGTTCCCATGATAGGCTCATTCTGCCTGAGTCATAGCTGTGAGACTCATTCACATTCGTTCTAATATTTCTGACTTGTTTGCCATCATTGTTATTCATGACACCAGCAACCCTCATGGATAGTGTGTCTGAGAAATGGAGGTCACTTGCAGCTTCTATTATTGAAGTCATGTTGTCTGCCCAGGTTGTTTTCACATAACCATTTCTTTCGCCACTGCCCACTTTTGCAGATCGAGTATAGATTTGGACAGCACCACCTGAACTCACTACTCCTTGAAGGGTGCCTTGAGCACCTTTTAATATTTCAACTCTCTCAGTATCGTACATTTGAAGGAACATTTCGCCGGCTCGGAGCGGAACTTCATCAATGTACCCTTGAATCGGTTGATCATTTCCACCGTCAGGGTCCATCTTTTGACCACGCATGATAATGGTAGATCTTCTAGGATCAATTTGTGTGAATTCAACACCAGATACAACCTGAGCTAATTCACTAAGATCTCTGATTTGATAATCATCCAGTGTGCCGCCAGTAACTGCATTTACAGTTTGCGCGATATCCTGAACATTTTCTTCTTTTTTAGTTGCTGTAACTACAACTTCCTCAAGAACAAGCGCAGAATCTTGAGCGATAGAAATGTTAGGTGTTGCTACAAAAGCAGCAATAG
>CABXFU010000008.1 GCA_902511575.1 uncultured SAR86 cluster bacterium | reverse complement strand
TTGAAATTAATATCAAAATAATGGATGTTTCAAGAGTAACACCATTAGAACAGACCTTTTGGATAGAGACGATTCCATATCAAAAAAAGGTGGGTGGAGGAAAAGGAGGAAGCAGTGCAGGGCAAGCAAAAAATAATACAACCCCCGGTTTCAAACTCCCGCCAATTGCTAGGATCTATAAAAATGATTGGCCTGATCATAATTGGCATAAGGAGAGTGTTTTCAAATTTGTAAAAAATAATAATGTCTTTGATACATATGTAAATATGGACAATATCCATCTTCTTACTGAATTAAAGACAGCTAAAAATGAGGCAGATAAAGAAGTAATAAAGACACAATATACTCTTGGCTTAGCACTTATTAGCATGAATATGTCTCAACTTAATTTGAATAAAAGTGAATTCACAGATGTTGAAAAATCATGTGAGGAAGTGTCAAAAGCATTGGGACCAATCATAATTCCAATGATTAGAGATCTTGGGTCTTCAATATCAGGATGAATCAATGAATGAAATAACAAATCAAAAAATTAAAGAGCTGCAGAGCGAGGAGTTTGTCAGAGACAGTATCATTGATCTAATAAATTCCTCTAAAGAAAAAAACTTAGATGTAAGAACGATTGTGATTACACTGCTTGAAGAAAGCATGGAAAAAACATTTTTATATAGTCATTCAAATATAAATGCAGCAAGATTAATTTTGAGTATTTTCGAAAAAATAGCTGATAATAATTTACAAACTATTGAAGATTTAGAGAGAGCGATAATAGATATGGCTAATGAAGATTGCAAAGAAATACATTAGGTGGAGAGAAGTAAGCCAATGTGACTTAATCTATATATTGTTTTTTATGTTTTTGTTTCTTCGCTTTCACCATCTGATTCAACAGTAGTTTCTGCTTCAGCATTGTCTTCAGAAGTCTCTTCTTCAGCAGTTTCTTCAACTGCCTCTTCAACTTCAGCTACCTCAGCGACAGTTTCTTCGACAACCTCTTCGACAGGAGTCTCCACGACTTCTTCTGCCACTTCTTCTACAGCAGTTTCCTCAACTTTAGCTTCAGCTTTTTTAGCTGCAGGCTTTGAGGCCCCTGATGCACCAAAACGATCTTGGAATTTCTTAACTCTTCCGCCAGAATCAAGCATTTTTTGCTTTCCGGTATAGAATGGATGACATTTAGCGCAAACGTCCAATGACAAATTATCTTTTAATGTACTCATTACAGGCAGCACGTTACCACAGCTACATGTTGTAGTTATTTCTTGATAATTGGGATGTATGTCTGTTTTCATAATAAAATCAAATTTGGATGAGCACTATACCAAATACAGTTAGGTTTACAAACACATATGAGTAAATTTTTTTACAATGTAGCTATAGCTGTCCCACTCAGACAAGCCTTTACCTATCACTCAAACCAGCAGATTATTCCTGGCACCAGAGTGGCTGTTAAATTTGGCAGAACCAATAAGCTGGGTATAGTGACAGAGGTCATTGGCGAGACAGACATCAAGACTAAACCCATTCATATGGTGTTAGATGATTTACCAATCTTTTCTAAAACTGAGCTAAAAATATTTAAATGGGCGTCTGATTATTATTTGCATCCAATAGGCGAAGTAATGAACTCCTTTTTGCCAACAAATCTCAGACAAACAAAGAATACTTTTAAGGTTGAAACGATAGAGGGTAATAAAGAAATCATAGAACAGAACTCAGAGTTTGAAACAACTCTCAATTCTGAACAGATGAAAGCTGTGAAGTTTTTGAATGAACTAAAAGGATTTATGCCAACCCTTTTACATGGAGTAACAGGCTCAGGCAAGACAGAAGTGTACATAAGATGCATTTATGAACAATTATTAAATAATAAATCAGTTTTGGTTCTAGCACCTGAAATTGCTTTAACGCCTCAACTGGAAAGCAGGGTAAGAAATCAGTTTGGAGATTTGGTTGGAATTTATCATTCTAAAATGACACCATCCGCTCGTTATAAGGCCTGGAAAAAGTTTCGAAGTGGTGAGCTTAAAGTCATTATTGGTACTAGATCTGCCGTAATGATGCCTGCACCAAAACTTGGACTTATCATTGTTGATGAAGAGCATGATGCCTCATACAAACAACAAGAAGGCTTTAAATTTTCTGCAAGAGACATTGCAATCAAGAGAGCGCAGATAATCAAAATCCCAATCATCCTAGGTTCGGCAACGCCATCTCTAAGAACACTTAAACTGGTTGAAGAAAAGAAATTTCAAACTATTAGCTTAACTAAGAGAGTTACCCAAAAAAGCCCCCCAAAATTTTCTATTCTCGATATTAATGAGGTGAAGTTAGTAAGTGGCTTAGCTCCTCAGGCAATAGAAGCCATTAGTCAAACCTTAACGCAAAAAAAACAAGCCATGATATTCATCAATCGACGAGGCTTTGCACCTCAATTTATATGCTCTTATTGTGACTGGAAAGCTATGTGTAATAGTTGTGATTCAAGCTTAGTATTTCATCATCAAGCCGCTCGATTGATTTGTCATCGCTGTGATTCAGCTTTTGGTGTTCCCACCCTCTGTCCAAGCTGCTCCAAAGCTCAACTCTCATTTCTTGGCACAGGCACAGAACAACTTGAGGAAACATTAAAAGAACTTTTTCCTAAGACTTCAATTCATAGAATGGACCGAGACTCAACAACAAAAGCCGGTTCCTTGGAAACAATTCTCTCAGAAATAAATAATTCAGATACAGGCATTTTGATAGGCACACAAATGTTAATCAAAGGACATGATTTTTCAAATTTAGAGTTAGTTGTAACTGTGGATGTAGATCAAGGCATCACAAGCTTAAACTCATCTGCAGTAGAAGAAATGGGGCAGCAACTCATTCAGGTTGCTGGAAGGGCGGGACGCTCAGATGGTAATGCAATAGTCTTGGTTCAATCAAGGTATGTGAATGATCAAAATTTATTACAACTAAAGAGCGGGGATTATTTAAACTTTGCCAAATCTTTGATGCAGCAACGTCAAGCAACCAATCAACCCCCGTATACTTTTGAAGCTACTATTAAAGCCTCATCTCCTAAAGCTCAAACTAATATAGAAATGTTAACTTATGCAAAGCAATTTATAGACTCTAGCAAATGCGTGCTTATCGGTCCCATTCCAGCAATGCAATCTAAGGTTAGGGGCTCTTATCATCATCACTTACTTATTCAGGCTAAAACAAGAACCGGCTTAAACAAACTTTTAGTTCATTTATCAGATTGTCTTTCTAAAGATAAAAGTAATATCTCCAAGAAGGTTCGCTGGAGTATAAATGTTGATCCGCTAGAGTTTTAAATATTAAAAGTTTGACCCACCAATTCTTCTGATAGGCTCCAAAGCTTATGAGCTTCTTCAAGATTCTTTGAGTAATTAGAAGATTTATGTATTTTTGAATCAACAAAGTATTCACCCGTCACCCCATCATCTTGCTTGGTTGCAAGATAGATTATACTTTCTGCTCCTTTTAATGGTGATCTAAAGAAGGGCCTTAGAATTAATCTTAGGGGTTTGCTATACCAGGCTTTATTTTGGCTGCCAAGTGAAGTATTTACACCACCAGGATGAATAGCATTTACTGAAATATTATCTGTAGATAGTTTAATTGCTAGGTATCTTGTAAAAAGTAAGTTTGCAAGTTTTGATTGTCCGTAGGGTCTTAAGCCTTGCCCAAAATTATTTTTAAAATTTATATCATCCCATTGGATTTCATTTACAAATGAATGAGCGGCAGATGAGACATTTATAATCCTTGATTCATTTTCACCTTTTAATTTATTTAGAAGTAGATTTGTTAAAAGAAAATATCCAAGATGATTTACTGCAAATGTATTTTCAATGCCTTCACTGTTTTCATGATATGAAGTATTTACAACACCAGCATTATTGATGAGCACATCGATATCTCCACACAAATGATTAATCTCATCGGCACATTGTTTAATGGAGTCTTGATTTGAAAAGTCACAATAAACTGATTGAACATGTGTATCTGGGGATAGGGCTTTAATTTCAGCAAGCAGTTCATTTGCAAGATCTTGATTTCGATAAGTAAACAATAGATTAGGGTTTTCTTTTGACAGCTCAATTGCTGCAGCTTTACCTATACCATTTGTTGCTCCCGAAATAACAACTGTTTTATTTTTTAGATTCCACATTAGATAGTTATTTGAATTACTTGACCTGGATAAATGCTTTTGTTGTTTAAATTATTCCAATTGATAATTTCATCAATGGTAACACCAAAACGAATAGCAATCTCTGAGATTACATCACCTTTTTGGATTTCATACTCAACAAATTTTGGTAAAGCTGCCATGAAAGTATTTGGCTTAGGTTTAATTTTAAAATAATTATGAATTCCTAAAAAAATGCTCCTGGCAATCATTCTTCTTCCTGCTTTGCCTTCTAATCTTTTTGCATCATCAGGATTAGTAATGAAGCCAGATTCAATGAGGACTGATGGAATATCAATTGATTTTAAGACCCTAAAATCTGCAAACTCTACGTTTGGTTTATGCATCTTGGTGTAGGGATCCGTTTTCAATTGCTCAAGGATTTTTTCAGCCAAGATAACGCTATTATCTATTTTGGCCTCATATGCTATTTGATAAAGGGTTCTGGCTGCATCTTCATCAAAATCTCTGACATCTAGCTTACCAATCTTTGATTTTATTTCTGGACTAGTGGTTAATTTATTTTTTGAAAGGGTGGCTGCTGTAATTGAGGAGGCTTCTTCTGACCACACATAAACAGAAGCGCCTTTTACTGATGACAATCTAAAGCCATCAGCATGAATAGAAACAAATAAATCGGCACCTAATTTTCTAGCATTTTGATACCTGTCATCTAATCCCACGTATCGATCATCAGACCTTATCATTACTGGTTTATACCCATAAGTATTTTTTAGAGTTCGCTCTAATTCTCTTGCAATTAAGAGCGTCACATCTTTTTCTAATATATTTTTGCCAACTGACCCCGGATCTCTACCGCCATGACCTGCGTCTATTGCTACAATAATATCTCTTAAGTTTGAGGAGATCTTTCTATCTCTTTTGATCTCTAGAATCAAATCAATTCGGTCTTTGTGTTTGACTTGCCAGGGTTTTTTCCAATACACAGATCCCTTTAGGTCAATCACAATTCGAACAGAGCTCCCGACTTCATTAGCTCTAATTAGTTTAATAGGAGCGAACGATTCAGATTTTAGCGGGCCATTTAGAGAAGTATTTTTTAAATCAATGACTATCCTTGATGGATCATCCAGCGCATATGAATTGATTAAAGCTACCTTATCTAGGTTGAATACTATCTTTAAGTTCCCAGACTCAAGTTCAGAAATACTATTAAAAGATACTCGATTAGCTGCTTCTGTTGACAGGGCAAGGATGCACAGAGCCCCGAGAAGAAATTTTAATTTATTCATTTTCATAGTAAGTTCTAATACTGGATTCAATATTCCTGTCCTTACATTTTATTGAGGCATGTCTTGCCTGATCGTCATGCTCTAGGTTGATTATAACGTCAACATTTCTATCTGTCTGAAGATTTTCTGGCCATTCAATAAAAATAACTTTTTGCATGTTGATCTTTCTATCAAGATTTAAAACCTCCACATCTTCAACGGAATTGATTCTATACAGATCAACATGTAACAGCAGCCTTCCATCAATTTCATACTCTTCACATAGAGTATATGAAGGACTAGTTACTACATCTTTCCAATTTAAATTCTGGAGGATTCCTCTTACTAAGGTTGTTTTTCCAGCGCCCAAATCACCATTTAAATGAACTTCAAAATTCTTTAAATCGATATTTTTAATAATGTTTCCAATAGCTGCACCCAAAAGCAATGTCCTAGATTCGTTCTTTAATTTTAGCTTTAGCATTAAAGATTAGTTTAAAAATTTTCTAATGTAAGGAATAAGTTCACCAGCAGCTAGTCCTATTTTGCCTACATCCTTAGCAAACTCTTCACCAGCTAAAGCATGAATTACAACGCCAGTTTTTGCTGCATCAAATGGAGTTAGCCCCTGAGCAATTAATGACCCAATAACTCCAGAGAGAATATCGCCTGAGCCTGCAACTGCCAACTCTGGACCACCAGAAGAACAAAGATAAACATCATTTTTATTACAAATAATTGTTCCATTGCCTTTTAGGACAATGATGCAGCCATATTTTTTTTGCAGTTGTTTTGCTGATTTTATTCTATTTTTTTGGATCTCTTCAGCGGTGACTTTTAGCATTTCAGCTGCCTCACCTGGATGTGGAGTGAGCACTGTTTCGCTGTGAAGATTTATTTTAGAAAAAGCTTTGTGACGCAGCAATCTGAGAGCTCCAGCATCTAAAAGGGCAGGGGTGTCATTATCAGCAAGGGATAAAAGTAGTTTGTATAGTATCTGTTCCGACCAGAAGTTTTCAAACATTCCCGGCCCTGCAACAATTGCATCAGGCCACTCTAAATTAGCTTCTATGTCTTGTGCATTATCAGCGCCAGATACCATAACCTCAGGGTTTCTCGCTAAGCTTGCTGAGATATGAGATTTTCTAGTTAGCAGCCTTACAAGCCCTGTTCCAGTTTTTAATCCAGATTCTGAAGACATAATGCCTGCACCCCCAAAACCCTCATCCCCAGCAATTATTAAAAGCTTGCCATGATTTCCCTTGTGAGAGTTTTCTACTCTTTTTGGGATATTTGTCTTTATGTCATCAAAAGATAGTTCTTTCACTGTTGGGCTTACATTTTCATTCATACTAAGTCCGAGGTCTTTTAATATTAGCTTGCCGCAATAATTCTTACCTTCATTGATTCGCTGTCCCAGTTTATAACCAATAAAAGTAATTGTTTTATCTGCATTAAAACATGCTGGAGATATTTCTCCAGTATTGCTATTAATTCCAGTTGGGACGTCTATGGCTATTTTAGATTCAAATCTATTACAACCAGATAAAATTTCTTTTAACTCACTCCCTAAATCTATTCTTCCACCTATTCCAAATATTGCATCCACTATAACGGTTTTGCTGGAAATATCTTTAAGTGTTTTTGCATCAATAAAGTCGAAATCTTGTGCTGCTTTAAATGCATGCTCGCATAAAGGAGATTTCTTTACATGACTAAGTACATCTATAAATTTGACTTGTTTTTTTAATTTACTAAGACCAATGCCTATGAAATATCCGTCTCCACCGTTATTGCCTGGTCCACATAGAATTAAGAACTCTGACGTTGAAAAATCTTTGTTTAATATCTCTACAGACTGCTTGGCAGCCTCCATCATTGCTCGCAGGTCATCACCCTCTTTAATAAATGAATTTTCCTCAAAAGCTCTAACCTGCTCGGCAGTATAAATACTATTCACTAAAAGATAGGCTACCTTCTGCTAATCTGTCTGAGTGGTATGAGCCAATCCATAATGATCCATCATGTGGCAAACCAACAGTTCCGACGCCCATATTTTTGCTTTCAAACTTATAGGACTCAACCAATGAAAGATCTGAAACCGATAATTTGTTAACTGAAAAAGGAAGCGTGCAATTAACTATTTCGGCACATCCCAAAGATTCTGTAACAGAGTGATCATGATTAGTAACCCAGGCAAAGCCATCTTTAATAACTACGTTATCAGGTGAATTGTGCTCGTAGGTTCCCAGAGATTGTTTGGAATTCAGGTCAAATAGAACACTTTTATCTCCTAAGTTGTAATTTACAATAAGATTATTATTTTTTTGATCTAATGCAATGCCATTTGGGAAAGAGCCAGCTGTGTAATTTAGTTCCTCAAATTTATTATCCTGAGTCCATCTAATAACCATGCCTGTATCTGACTTGGCAAATACATTCCACAAGGCTCTGATCATTGAGAAGTCAGATTCAAACATATGAGTGGCATAGAAATTTCCAGACCTATCCAACGAAACATCATTGAAATAATATTTGCCATCAACATCAACACAGCCCCTCCACTCAAGCACCCAACCATCTTTTTCTAATAGTTCAAACATCTCTATGCTTTCATTGGGATGGTGACTGACAACTGCAAGTTGCTGCTTCCCATCCTCTCTTTGAACTAAATCAATGCCATGGGGGCCAAAGGGAATGCTCGGATCTCTAGAACAGTCTCCATAGCCCCATTCATTTTCTCCAAAAGTAATCTTCGCCTGAGATCTAGTTTTATCTTTTATGTTAAAAAAACTTAATTTACCAGATGTCATTTCAACCAATGGTGCCATTCCGCCAAACTCGGCCACAATTAAAAAATTTCCATCTGGGGTTAGCGCTAAATCTTCAGGATTCATAAAATTACAATAGACTTTCAGCTCTTCATTATCTTTACATCCATCCAACGGTTCGATGCTATTTTCATCACCAAACCATAAAAATGCCATAATGCTCAATGTCAAAGCCCCTAGAATAGTTATTATTCTTTTTCTCATTTTTTCTCTTCCCATTGTTGTAAATAATTATTTATCAAAGAAACAAGTTCTAGTGGAGAATCTAGTGGGACATGGTGAGCCGCATCCTCAATTACTTCGACTGTCATAGAGTTCCTAAAGGCCTCTCTAATATATTTCATTATCTTTGATTCTAATAATAGACTTTTACCGCCAGCAATAAAAAGTGCTGGGCATTGGAATTTAAATTCATAATTATGAAGGCGCCTAAGAGTGGCAAAGAGTTTATCATCAAATCGCCATCTCCAGCCTTCCTCAACATCGAAAACGGAGTGCTCTGCAATGTATCTAAGATACCAACCATTTTCGCAGTCCTGCGGAGGCATTAGTCTAAATCTCTCGATGATTGAAACTTTATCAGGGTAGTATTTGATCCTTCTTAGCGGGCCAGTGCTTTGATGTTTATCATAGTCATATGTTGGTGGGCGAATGGGAGAATCAATCATTATTACTCCATGAAATAGGTCTGGAAATTCGCTTGCCATAAATCCTGCAACATGTCCGCCAAGTGAATGGCCTACAAGGTAAATTTTTTGATAATTACTAACACTTTTTTCTTGATTAATGATTGCAATCAATGCCTCACTAAATTCTTCAAAATTATATGCATTTCTATGAGCAGACTCTCCCATTCCAGGAAGGTCAGGGGCAATGACAGAAAATTTATTATTTAATAGGGGCGCAATCGGATCCCACCACTTTTTGTGTGCTCCTGTGCCATGAATAAGAAGAATAATGTCTTGTGCATCTTTTCTATCCCAGACTTGATAGGTAAGCTTGCCAAGTGGATGATTCAAGATTTCTTTTCTTGAGCCATGGGATATAGCCGAATGGAACCAGTCTGGAGCATTTTTTATATCATTTGAGAGTGAATCTGTAATTTCCATTAAGGTGTATTCTAAAGGATAATAAAAAACCATACTATTGAAATAAATTATGACAACGCCTATCAAGCCAGCAGCGACAGTTATTCTAATGCGCGAAGCAAAAGAAGGTGCTTTTGAAATATTTATGGTTAAAAGAAGCAGCAGACCTCCTTTTGGGAGTCTTTATGTTTTTCCAGGAGGTAAGTTAGATCCAGAAGACTCTGACAATGACTTATATCCATATTGTGAGGGAATGAATGATGTGGCAGCCTCTAGGCAGCTGGGAATTAAAGAAAATGGTCTATCTTTTTGGATTGCTTGTATTAGAGAGTGCTTTGAGGAAGCGGGGGTGTTACTTGTTAATCCTGATGATGCAATCATCCAAGATAGTGAAAAGCTCAATAAGATGAGACAAGAACTTAACAACAAAGAAATTACTTTTAAAGATATCTGTATGTCTGAATCTTTAAGATTAAGAGCTAAAAATATTGTGCCTTGTGCACATTGGATTACCCCTGAAGTTGAACCAAAAAGATTTGATACTAGGTTTTTTCTTGCCAAAGTAAATGCTAAACAATTAGCCACGCATGATGGTTTTGAATTAACTGAGAGTTTTTGGATTACACCCGCAGATGCTTTAGTTAAATTAAAAAATGGAGAAATGAATATGATTCTTCCGACCATAGAAAATATTGAAAAGTTAGCTGAATTTTCTTCTAGTGAAGAGGCATTTAATTATTTTCAAGGCTTAGGAGATAACGCAATTCCGCCAATACTTCCAAAATTTATTAAAAGAGACGGGGAATGGATTGGCTTTCTGCCCGGAGAGGAGGGGTATGACAATGTCTAGATCGTTTATTGAGCGAGTGACAGCCTCTAATGGCAGCGTATTTACCGGCCCTGGTACTAATAGCTATTTGATTGGCAAAGAGGATGTAACTTTAGTTGACCCGGGCCCTAAAATTGATGCGCATATAGAAAATTTAGTTAATCTTGGTGAGGGTAAGATTAAGCGTATTTTGGTTACCCATACTCATCGTGATCACTCTCCTGCAGCCAAAGTTTTAGGTGAAATTCTTAACGTTCCATTGATGGGTCGATTGCTTAAAAAGGATGACTCTCTGCAAGATAGAACTTTCAAGCCCGACCGCATACTTGAGCACGGAGACTTAATCAAAACAAATGAATACACCATTGAGACAGTCCACACTCCTGGACATGCTTCAAACCATCTTTGTTACTTAATTCAAGAAGAAAAGGTTATGCTTACAGGAGATCATATTATGAACGGTTCAACGGTTGTCATTGCCCATCCGGATGGTTCTATGAAAGATTATTTAAGCTCTTTGGCGCTATTGCGTAATTATGATTTCAACAAAATAGGTCCTGGACATGGCGATTTTTTAGGAGACCCAATGGCAGTAGTTGATTGGATTATCAATCATAGACTAGAAAGAGAAAGGAAAGTTACTTCTAAGTTAAAGCTTTTTCCAAATGTTACATCTGAGGATTTGGTATCAAGCGTCTATGATGATGTTGATCCAAAACTTCATCCTATTGCAATATGGAGTTTAGAAGCTCACTTATACAAACTTCTTGAAGATGGATTGGTGACTTACGATTCAACAGAAAAAATCTGGACTTTAAAATAAAATAAATGTTTGTATTTACCTTGGGCTGTTTGTATCTAATTTCAGCTCTAATTTATCTATTACTAATAAAAGAGAAATTTAATATCTTTGGGTTTATATACAACCCAAACAACAGAAAGTTTTTAATAATTTTTGATGCACCATTCTTACTAATTAGCATTGCAGCAATAATTGAAGAACCCCACTGGTTTCTTTTCTTAATATTTGCTATGCATGCATTTAATTCAATGACGCTATTAATTAAGCCTCAACTTTTTTATCATTCAAAAGAAGAAATGGAGCTGATGAGCGAGGAATCAATGAATAATTATTTAGTTATACTGACTTCTGTGGTTGGGATAGGGTGCTTATTAGTTAGTTATTTCTAAATGACGTTTATTTTTAATTAAATCTTTAACAACACTTGGATCAGCCAGTGTTGATGTATCACCGAGATTATCGAATTCACCACCGGCAACCTTTCTTAAAATTCTCCGCATAATTTTTCCAGATCTAGTCTTTGGAAGTCCTGGAGCCCATTGAATAAGATCAGGCTTAGCAATTGGACTAATTTCTTTTGCAACAAAATTCTGCAGTTCTGCTATTAAACTTTCATTTTCTTCCTCTCCAACCATCAATGTCACGTATGCGTATATACCTTGACCTTTTATTGGATGCTCAAAACCCACAATTGCCGCCTCAGCAACTTTCTCATGAAGCACTAAAGCGCTTTCTATTTCAGCTGTACCAAGTCTGTGCCCAGATACATTCAATACATCATCAACCCTACCGGTAATCCAAAAGTATCCGTCTTCATCTCTTTTAGCTCCGTCACCAGTAAAATAAGCATCCTTATAAGTTGAAAAATATGTATCAATCATTCTTTGATGATCTCCATACACACTTCTGATTTGGCTTGGCCAAGATTGAGTTATGATCAAATTGCCAGATTGTTCCCCCTCTAGGATAAGGCCATTTTCATCTACAAGTTCAGGCTTCACTCCAAAAAATGGCAAAGTTGCTGAACCTGGTTTTACGGGAGTGATGCCAGCAATGGGAGAAATTAAAACAGAGCCTGTTTCTGTTTGCCACCATGTATCTATAATATGACAAGCCTCATCACCAACCACTTTAAAATACCATTCCCATGCCTCAGGATTAATTGGCTCACCAACCGTTCCTAAAATACGAAGACTTTTTCTATTTGTTTTCAACACATGTTTATCTCCTTGAGCCATGAGAGCTCTCAGAGCAGTAGGTGCCGTGTAAAAGATGGAGATTTGATGCTTGTCACAGATTTCCCAGAACCTTGATGGATTTGGATATGTTGGAATTCCTTCAAACATTAAACTTGTAGCTCCATTGGATAATGGTCCATAGAGGATATATGTATGGCCGGTGATCCACCCAACATCTGCAGTACACCAATATTTATCACTAGTTTCATAACCAAAAAGATATTTGAAGCTTAAATGCGCTCCCAGCAAGTAACCTCCGGTGGTGTGCATGACACCTTTTGGCTTTCCCGTTGAGCCAGATGTATACAAAATAAATAATGGATCCTCAGAATCCATTGGTTCGCATGGACAATCACTCGGTGCATCAGCAAACATTTCTTCATAATTTCTGTCTCTACCTGCCACCCAATCAATCGACCCATTTGTTCTCTTGATGACTAAGCAATGATCTACTTTTGGACAATCCAACAAGGCGCTATCAACATTCTCTTTAAGAGGAATTTTCTTGCCACCTCTTATGGCTTCATCTGCTGTGATAACTATGCTGCAGTCTGCATCTAAAATTCTGTCCTTGAGAGATTCTGGAGAAAAGCCACCAAAAACAACAGAGTGCACAGCGCCAATTCTAGCGCATGCCAACATTGCATAGGCTGCCTCAGGAATCATCGGCATGTATATACAAACTTTTGATCCTTTTGAAGCTCCTAAATCTTTTAAAATATTTCCAAATTTGCAGACATTTTCATGCAAGGCCTTATAGCTAATTTCTTGGGATTCATTAGGATCATCTCCCTCCCAGATAATCGCAGTTTTGCCTGCATGTGCTTCTAAATGCCTATCGATGCAATTATAGGCAATATTAATTTTTCCACCCTCAAACCACTTTGAATCAGCAAACTTATTATTATGAACGCTTGTAAATGGCTCCATCCAAGCTAAGTTTTCTTCAGCTTGTTCTCCAAAGAAAGATTGGGGGTCCTCAATTGATTGATGATACATAGACATGTATTCATCTAGATTTTTTATAAATGGATTGATGAGACTTTTAGGAGGAGAGTATTTTTTCTCAGCCATAACGGTAACTAAGTTTTATAAGATAGAGGGTTGAGGATTAATAAAATTTTTACCCCTTGGATCGGACATGATTTTATTAATTAGCATGTCATAGTCAGAACCGCCGCCCTCAAGATCAATATCTGACGCATTGATAATTAATAAAGGAGCATTTTCAAAATATAAAAAGAATTTTGAGTAGGCATCATTCAGTTTTTCTAAATAATCAATGGTTAGAAATTTCTCATCAGGGTTTCCACGTTTATTAATCCGTTCCAGCAATACATCTACAGGAGCTTGAAGGTAAATTACTAAATCAGGTGATGGAGCATCCAAGGTTAAATGTTCATATACTTTGTCATACAACCCCATTTCCTCCTCGGACAAAGTAACCTCAGCAAACAATCTATCCTTTTGAATTAAAAAATCAGCGACACGCACAGGCTCAAATAATGATCTTTGTTTTAAGTCTTCAATTTGCTGCATGCGTTGAAACAAGAAGAATAACTGGGTTGCTAGCGCTGATTGTTTTGGATTCCTGTAAAAGCTTTTTAGAAAAGGATTTTCTGCAGGCTGTTCTAAAAATACATCATAATTGAAAGTCTCAGCAATTTTATGAGCAAGCGTAGTCTTCCCAACACCAATTGGTCCTTCAATCGCAATATATTTTGGAAGCGGAGCTTCCTGTAAAGCTGGTTCCATAAGGTTTTTAATCTATTTGGTAAAGGTTAGCTTAACTCTTCCAAGAAACCAAACTTTTTCTCAACCGGACCACTTCGAGATTCCCTTAGTGATTTTAATAATTCAATTTTACTTGGTCGATTGACCTTTTGAAATTGAGTCCACCAATCACCTATGCCCTGAGAATCCCTTGCTGCTTCTTCCCTTAAGAGCAAAAAATCATAGGCAGCCCTAAAACGAGGATGATTTAAAATTTTATATGGCTGGTGCCCCAAACGAGTCTCCAGTTTTAATTGTAGAGACCAAATATCTTTGATGTATCCATGAAATTTCCTTGGTACAGCAGTTAAGACTTGTTGCTCTCTGATGATTCTGTCCATACTTCGGAAAAACTTTCTTAAATTTAGACTTCCCTTTTCTTTTGATATATCAATTAATCTTGGCCAAAGTAAAGCAGCAATCAGGAATCCTGGGGTTACAGATTTAGATTCATTTAGTCTGTTGTCAGTATTAATTAATGCAGCATGTTGAAATCTTAAGCCAAATGAATTTTTTACATAATTATCAGTATTAATTAAATATTTCAAAACCCCAAATGAGTTTAGCTTATTAAAATTATTAAATGCCTTTTTTGTAAGAAAGATTTTACAGAACTCATCAAACATTCTTGCATTAGAGATATTCCCGAGCAAATGACCTTTTTGATATATAGCCTCTTTGACATCATTAGAAATTTTAAAATCTAGTTTTGAGCTGAATCTAATTGCACGCAAGCTCCTTACTGGATCTTCTTCAAACCTAATTAGAGGATCGCCTATCGATACAAGAATTTTTTTTTGTATATGCTGCAGACCACTGTGAAAATCACATAAGTTATTTTCTATAGGATCAAAATACAGCGCATTAATTGAAAAATCTCTTCTTATGCAATCCTCTTCTAAGGTTCCCCAGACATTGTCTCTAAGGATTTTCCCTTCAGAGTCTTTAATAACGCCAGAGCTATTATCTTTTTTAGAGGCATTTGCTCTAAAGGTTGAGACCTCAATCAGCTCATTCCTGCTAAAAACATGGACTAAACGAAATCTCTTACCAATAATTCTGGATGATCTGAAGATTTTTCTTACTTCTTCCGGCGTGGCATCTGTTGATACATCAAAATCTTTTGCTGTGATTCCAACAAGAGAATCACGAACACACCCACCAACCAAGTACCCCTTGAAGCCAGACCCCTTTAATTTTTTAACAACCTCAATTGCAAGAGGGCTAAATTTGCTTTCTTTAAGAATTTTGGGAATTTTGGTTGAAGATACTTTATTTGTTTTATTCAAAAGCTTAAAAGAAACTTTTTTTAGCTCGGACGCTAACCACCAAGTTGTTTTTCCTTGATTTCATCTAGTGTCTTACAATCAATACAATGTGTAGCCGTTGGGCGAGCTTCAAGTCTTTTCACTCCTATTTCTATCCCACAAGCATAACAGTATCCGTAATCATCTTGCTTGATTTGCTCTAAAGAGCCTGCAATTTTATTTATTAGCTTTCTTTCTCTATCTCTTGTCCTCAGCTCGAAAGCAAATTCTTCTTCTTGAGAAGCTCTATCAATAGGGTCTGCATATGATTCACCTTTATTTTTAAGATGATCAAAAGTTTTTTGCATTTCTTCTCTTAAGTGTTCACGCCACTCAATTAAAACCGCATTAAAGTGCTTTTTCATCGCAGCACTCATATATTTTTCACCTTTGCGGCCTTTGTATGATGATATTGGAGTAGTTCTTTTCTTGGAAGTTATTTTCTTAGCTGGAGCCTTCTTCACAGTAGTCTTTTTTACTGGAGCTTTCTTTGCCGGAGCCTTCTTCACAGCAGTCTTTTTTACTGGAGCTTTCTTTACAGTAGTTTTTTTAAGTGTAGTTTTCTTTTCGGCTGTTTTTTTAGCAGTAGATTTTTTTGTATCTGCTTTTTTTGGCATATTTTAATAAATAAAAGTTTTTAGGCGCATGAAATTATCAGAAAGCGGGGCAATAAGCTAGCTTTTTTTATAATTATTTAATACTTCGCAATATCCTTCTTGGGTTAGTCTGGGCCCAAATGTCTCTACAACCTTTGATGCTCCATAATTTGCAAATTCAGCGCATGACTTTAAGTCATGATTCTGAAGTAAGGCATACAAAAAACTTCCTGCAAACATATCTCCAGCGCCATTAGTATCAACTGGATCGATGTTAACATTTGGAGTGTTAATAATTTCATCTTTAGTAACTACAACGCTGCCTTCTTCCCCCATAGTAATTATTGAGATATAAGATTTTTCTTGCAGTTTGATGAATGCATCTTCGATATTCTCTGCATCTGCAAAAGCCATTGCCTCATCATCGTTGCCAAAAATATAGTCTAAGCCAAAAGATTCTATATGATTAAATTTATCCTTAAATCCCATAACTATTCCTGGATCAGATAATGAGAGAGCAATCTTTACATCTGGGAAGCTCTTTAAGTGCTCAAGAGCCTTTAAAGTTACTTTATAATTTTCTTCGCTAGTAACCATATATCCCTCGATATAGAAAATTTTTGAATTCGCAACTTGGTCTAGATCAAGATCACTTTCATCCATCAGCGAACTAATATTTAATGCCGTAGTCATTGTTCTCTTGGCATCTGGAGTAACAAGAATGAGGCACTTTCCAGTTGGAATAGAGTTTGCTGATGCTGTGTTTCCTTTATGATCAACTCCAGCTTCTTTTAAGCTTTTCAGATACCTTAATCCATCTTGGTCCTCACTTACTTTGCAGATATGAAAACATTTAGCACCAAAGCTAGCTGCAGCAACAAGGCTATTAGTTGCAGATCCACCACAGTCAGAAATAGTATCTGCTCCAGAGGCAATAAGTCTTTCTATTATTGGGGCATGTTCTTCCGCACTTGAAAGCGTCATTTGATCAATTTCTAAACCAAGCTCAGAAATAAGACTATGCTCAACTTTAAATACAGTATCCACAAGAGCGTTTCCAATTGCACTAATATCATTTTTCATTTTTATAATTCCTTAATTGCTTTTTCAATCTTATTTTTAGTCAGATCCAGTATAGATCGGTCATGTGTTGACGATATAAATCCGGCCTCATATTTTGATGGAGCAAAGTATATACCACTCTCTAAAGCTGCATAAAAAAACTTTTTAAACATCTTGTCACTACTCTTAACAACATCTTCAAAATTCTTTGGTAAATCCTCAGCAAAGAAAAAACCAAACATGCCGCCGATAGAAGAGGTTGAAAATGGTATACCTTTTTTATTCAAAAGATTTTTTGTATGAGTCATGATCTCTGAAGATGCTTTTTCTAACTCATTAAATGGATTTTTTTGAATCAAAGTCTCTATAAGGGCGATGCCAGCACTCATCGCTAATGGATTTCCAGATAATGTTCCGGCTTGATAAATAGGGCCTAATGGAGCAAGTTGATCCATGACTGATTGCTTGCCACCAAATGCTCCAACAGGAAGTCCGCCGCCTATTACTTTCCCAAGAGCTGTTAAGTCAGGTTGAATCTTATATATGGCTTGCGCTCCTCCAAGCCCCACTCGAAAACCCGACATGACCTCATCAAATATAAGAAGAGAATCAAGTTTATCGCATAACTCTCTTAAGGCAATTAAGAATTGAGGTTCTCCTGGAATAAACCCCATATTGCCTGCAATAGGCTCAACAATTATTGCAGCAAGATCATCACCAACTTCATTAATAACATCTAACAAAGCTTCGATATTATTGTAAGGACAGCTATATGTTAGTGCCGCGAGCTCTTTTGGTACTCCCGGAGAATCTGGGAGACCAAAAGTAGAAACACCAGAGCCTGCTTTAACTAACAATGAATCAACATGGCCATGATAACAACCTGTGAATTTAATAATTTTATTTTTACCTGTAAAACCCCTAGCAAGCCTGATACAACTCATTGTTGCCTCAGTGCCAGAATTAACCATTCGTAGTTTTTCCATTGAAGGAACCTGACTTTTGATAATGCTTGCTAGTTTATTTTCTAAACTTGTGGGAGCGCCATAACTTGTTCCAAGTTCAAGTTGAGCTTTAATAGCTTCTACAATAATTGGATTTGAATGACCAAGAATCATGGGACCCCATGAGCCAATGAAATCAATGTATTGATTTTCATCTTCGTCAACTAAAATCGGACCTTTTGCAGATTTAAAAAATATAGGCTTTCCATTAACATTTTTAAATGCTCTGACTGGAGAATTTACGCCGCCTGGCATAAGGGATTGAGCTTGCTCAAAAAGCGATTCTGAATTTTTTCTTTTCAAAGATTTTTAGTAATAATTTTTTATAGCTTGCGATGCTGAATGACCAATTATATCAAATTTCTTTTTAGTATTATGGTTAAAAAAGCAGGATTTTAAAACTTAAAGACAGCAGCAACAATTCCACCCAGCAAAAGTAAAACTGGTATCTCATTAAAAACTCTTAACTTGAAACCAGTCCAATTATGAGAATTTGAACCAAGATCTTTTAGAATCTTCAAACAGAAAACTTGATAGAAAATTAAAACCAATACTATAAGAGACTTAGCAACTATCCAGTTTTGTGAGAAAAACCCAACCCAATCAGACCCCAGAAAGCCCATCATTAAACCAAAAAATAATGCCAATAAGCCCAACGGAGTAATGAATCTAATTAAGTTTGTTTGCATTATTGCCAATTGATCTTTTGTGTTCTGATCATCGCTCTCAACGTGATAAACAAACAGCCTAGGTAAGTAAAAAATGCCAGCAAACCATGAAACCATGAATAGGATATGCAGGACTTTAAAAACTAGATATAGGCTCATTTAAGTCATATCTTAGCGCTTCTAGAGCTCTGATAGAAAAATATTTTTGGTTAAATATTGCTGAATATATTTTTAATCCTATAAACTAAGCAGTAAATGAGCTCCGAAATGACATCCATCAACCTCAGTGGCAATGCAGTAAAGCGCATTCAAGATCTTTTGCCTAGCCATGAATCTAATTATTTTAGGGTGTACGTTACTGGCGGAGGGTGCTCAGGTTTTCAATATGGTTTTAAGTTTGATGATAGTCCTGAAGGGGATGATGATGTTGTTGATTTTGATGGATTCACAATCCTGTTAGATTCTCTATCATATCCATATCTTTATGGCTCAACCTTAGATTATGTTGAGGACTTATCGGGTTCAAGATTCTTGGTTACCAACCCAAATGCAAAGACTACTTGTGGGTGTGGCGAGTCATTTACTATATAGATTTAGTCAGAGTTCCCACCAAGCCTTTATTTTTTTTTACGATAAGAGTATTTTTGCAAAATCTTTGTCTCGCCATCCATCCAAATGCCATGGCTTCAATTGCCTGAGGGTGAAAACCATATTCATTGGTAGAAACCAGGCGCATATTTATACGTCTTTCAATTGTATTTATTAAGAATGTATTGTTTAACCCGCCTCCACACACAATAACTTGATGGGGAAATTTCTTTTGTGAGCTCAAGGATTTTGAAATACAAATAGCAGTGAGTTCTGTCAGCGTGGCTAATATATCGTAAGAAGATCTTTTTAGAAGCTGTTTAGGTATAAACCTAATATTGAATATTTCTTTGCCTGTAGATTTTGGATATCGTTTTTTAAAAAATGGATGGCCTAACATTTGATTTAGTGAAGGGAGGTGGATTTCTCCTTTTTTTGCATGCTCACCCTTTCTATCAAATGGGCAATTAAGAAAGCTTTGACAGTAGATATCCATGAGCGCATTGCCGGGTCCACAGTCAGAACCATAGAAAGTATGCTTTCCATCTAAGTAGGTAAAGTTTGAAATTCCACCTATATTCAATACCACCAAAGGAGTATTTTTTTTTGCGAATAATTTTTGGTGAAATTCTGGTACAAGTGGTGCGCCTTCTCCGCCAAGTTTAATATGATCATTTCTAAAATCGCTGACAACGTCTATTCCACATTCATTGGTTATTATTTTAGGATCTCCAGCCTGGATGGAGAAAGGATATTTTCCTTTTGGTTTATGAAATAAGGTCTGTCCTGACAGACCAATTGCCGCAACATCTTTTTTATTAATTTTATTTTGGGAAAGAAATTTTTTTATTGATTTGCTAAAAGCAATCCCAATTTTTTTATTAAGCTCAAAATACATATTAAGACTTAATTCTTGTTGCTGGATTGCTTCAGATATAGTCTCCCTCAATTTTAGCGGATATTTATAAGAACAAAATTTCAATAAACTAATTTGATCAGTAACTTTTAAAGCACAAATATCAATCCCATCGTGACTGGTACCACTCATGGTTCCTATAAAGATTTTATCTAAAGAGGTTTTCATTTGGATCTTTAGATAATAACTGATCTGCTATTTCTATGTAATTATTTTTTGATTCTTGAAATTGATTCATTTTAGATTGTGCTAATGGAGATGCTGAGGGTAAAGCTACCTTCAAGGGGTCTGTTCTTTTTTCTCCTATTCTAAATTCGTAATGTAAGTGAGGAGCTGTTGCTAGACCCGAGTCACCTACGAAGCCTATTGTCTGACCTTGAGAAATTTTAATGCCCTTAGAAATACTCGGATGATACTTTTCTAAATGAGCATATAGGGTTGTAATCTCGCCTCCATGACGTATAACTATTGTTCTTCCATATCCACTTTTCCATCCTACTGATTGAATTACCCCTTCACCAGTTGAGCGAATTGGCGTGCCCCTTTTTGCTGCATAATCAACACCATTGTGAGCTCTAATAGTATTAAGTATTGGGTGCCTTCTGTTTGGATTGAAATGTGAACTTACATATGCAAAATCAAGGGGTGCTCGTAAAAAAGCTTTCTCCAGGCTGCCACCAAATTCGTTAAAGTACTCCCATTTCTTATTTTTACCTTTGTATCGTATGGCGGTGTATCGATTATTTTGATTATAAAATTCTGCAAATAAAATGCTGCCATTTTCAATTTGTTGTCCATCTACAAAGGGTGTTTCATATAAGATTTTAAATCTATCTCCGACTCTGATATCAAAAACAAAATCAATATCCCAGCCAAAGATATAGGCCAGATCCATAATCACGCTCTCAGGAATATCATTTTTTAATCCAGCTAAATAAAAAGATGACTCTATTACTCCCGTTTTAAAGGAGTTTAGAAGCACCGGTTTTTTATCAATCCTTTTAATTAATATTTGTGGAAAAACTTCAATTTTATAAGAGAGCAAAGGCCCTTTATGAATATGAATTTCTTGCAGCTCTTCACCTAAAAATATAAATTCCAACCTATCATTGGGCAGTATTTTTTTAACTTCATCTGATTTGTCTTTTCTAAATATTTTGTATGTATTATTTAAGGAGACTTGATATTTTTCGAATATCAATGAAAGGTTTTCACCCTCTTTAACAATATGAATTTTCTTAGTTTGAATGCCGGAAGTATTTTGACTAGGTAATAGTAAAGTTTCTGAAATTATTTCTGGAGAAACTATTTCTTGTTCTACCCCAGCATCATAAATAAACAAAATACCAAGTAATGCCAGCAAAACAAAAGGTAATATTTTAGCATTTGGTTTATAGGTGCTCACAGTTTCTTAATTTATTGAACTAGCTCAAAAGAAAGTGAGCCAATATTTTCAATCTCTGCTTCAATTTTATCATTTAAGCTGAGTCTGCTAACCCCCGAGGGAGTTCCTGTGAATATAGCATCTCCCGCCTTAAGCGTAATAAATTTTGATAACCAGCTAATTAATTCATCCACTTTCCATGCCATATTTACTAGATTGCTAGATTGTTTTTTTTGACCATTAACTCTAAGAGAGATATTTCCTTCTGTTAATAGAAAGCCCTCTTTTTGTTGAATTTTTGAGATTGGTGCAGAATTATCGAATCCTTTACTTAAGTCCCACGGCTTCCCGCTTTCTTTTGCCAAAGTTTGAAGATCTCTTTTGGTTAAATCTACGCCAACCGCATATCCAAAAATATGTTGGCTTGCTTCCTTTGGAGATATGTCTGAACATTCTGATTTCAAAAAAACAACAAGCTCAACCTCATGTTGAAGATTATCTGTTTGAGCTGGAAAAGGAATAGAATTTAATTGGGTTACAGCTTGAGGAGGCTTACTAAAAAAAAATGGCTGATCTTCATCTACTTTGCCGCCCATTTCTTTTGCGTGATCAGCATAATTTTTTCCAACACAGTACACTTTTCCAATTGGAAATAACTCTGTGCTTTCTGAAATGACCATTCCCCTAATAATTGGTTTAAATACAAAATGAGCTTTTGAGTCTTCAGTCATATGATTTCAAACATTTTTTCGATTAAATACTATAATAAATGAAATCTCATGAAAGAAAATCTTAATCTAATTAAACGGGGAATTGACGAGCTGATTAGCGAAGAGGAGCTACTGGCAAAACTCCAATCAAAGAAACCCCTTATTGTTAAGGCTGGTTTTGATCCTACTGCACCAGATTTACATCTGGGCCATACGGTGCTGATAAATAAGTTAAGGCATTTCCAACAATTAGGCCATCAGATAATATTTTTAATTGGTGATTTCACAGGAATGATTGGAGATCCTTCTGGAAAAAATAAAACTAGACCTGCCTTAGATGAGGCTGAGATAAAAGAAAATGCAAAATCATACAAAAAACAAGTTTTTAAAATCTTAGATCCAAAACTTACTGATGTTAGGTTTAACTCTGAGTGGAGCAACAAGCTTGGCGCAGAGGGAATAATCAAACTTGCTTCGCAATATAACTTAGCAAGGATGCTTGAACGTGATGATTTTAATAAAAGATATAAGTCTAATCAGACTATTGCACTTCATGAATTTTTGTATCCATTAATTCAAGCAAATGATTCGATTGCCCTAAAAGCAGATATAGAACTTGGCGGCACCGATCAAAAATTTAATCTCCTGGTTGGCAGAGAGCTCCAAAGATCATATGGTCAAGAGCCTCAGGTGGTAATCACAGTTCCAATTCTTGAGGGCTTAGATGGAAAAAATAAAATGTCTAAATCTTTAGATAATTATGTTGGAATTGATGAGGCTCCAAATGAGATGTTTGGAAAAATTATGTCTATTTCGGATAAGCTAATGTGGAGATGGTTTGATTTATTAAGTTTCAAATCTACTGATGAGATTAATGTTCTGAAAGCTGATCAAGCCAAAGGAATGAATCCTAGGGATATTAAAATCCAACTAGCTAAAGAGCTCATTGCTCGTTTTCATGATGATCAATCAGCCAATCTTGCAGAAGCAAATTTTATTAACCAGTTCCAAAAAAAAGAATATGCCAGATGATATAGAAGAGGTATCTTTTGCTATATCAGAGAGCTCAATTCCCTTGGCTAATCTTTTGAAAGATTGCGGGATGACGAGCAGTTCATCTGAGGCAATGAGAATGATTAAACAGGGCGCTGTTAGAATTAATGAAAAGAAAATTACAGATACAAAGCATCTCATTTCTTCTGGCACTTCAGCCATTTATCAAGTGGGAAAAAGAAAATTTAAAAAAATAACCCTCTAGTTTTAATAATATAATTTCGGATTGAGTATAAAAATATGCAACAGTTTTTTTCTTCCATTAGTTTTTGTTTAAGCAACATTGGATACTTGTTTATCTTGTGCCTCCCAATTATGACGCTTGAAATCGCTTTGGCAAGTCTCATAGCTTCTTTAGATATTCAATCCGGTTCAGATACTGCGGCTCTAGAGGCAATTGGTGAAATATCTGCTCAAGTGTTTTTTTTAGTGCTTGCTTCTCTTATTCTTTCGGTGGCTTTGAGTGGTGGTTGCATGGCAGCTTTTCGTTCACTGTCTAGTGATGGATTGGTCAGCCCATACCAAGCTCTTTTTGCGGGATTGAAGAAATTTTTCCCACTGCTTTGGGCAAATATTCTGCACTCTTGTGCATATGGGCTAGGTTTTTTAATGTTAATTCTGCCAGGTTTTTATTTATATGGCCGTCTTGGATTATTTCCTTTATTTGTTATGTTTGAAAATAAAGGCGTGATGGATTCTCTTGGAGAATCTTGGAATGTAACAGATGAAGTTGCAACTAAGCTATTCTCTCTTACTGCAATTTTTATAAGCATTCAGCTTGGTTTTGGATTTATTGGAGGTATGATGGGAGCTGATGGAGCCTTATGGTTTTTAATTGCAGCAACTACGGTAAAATACGCAACATTAATGCCTTTGTTTTATTTATTTTATAGCCTCTATGAGTCTGTAAGAAATAAACCACAAATGGGAAATTAAAAAATATGAAAATATTAGTAATGGGTCTGCCAGGCAGTGGCAAAACTTATCTAACTCAGAGATTAGTGCCAATATTGAATGCTGCATGGTACAACGCTGATCAAGTAAGGAAGATGTCCAATGATTGGGATTTTTCAGATGAGGGCAGAAAAAGACAATCGATGAGAATGAAAACTTTTGCAGATTTTGAAAAATTGCATGGAAGATATGTTGTATGTGATTTTGTCTGTCCTACCAAAGAAACCCGAGAAAACTTTGATGCGGACATAGTCATTTGGATGGACACCATCAAAGAGGGAAGATACGAAGACACTAATAAGCTTTTCCAAGATCCTGACAGTGTTGATTTTCATATTACAGAATGGAATGAGCACAACCATGATGATGTGGCTAAGGAGATTTTAAAAAATGTTTGATTGGAAAAAACCAACAGTACAGATGTTAGGTAGATGGCAGCCTTGGCATGATGGCCATCAAGCCTTATTTAAAAGATGCATTGCAAAAACTGGTCAGGTAGCAATTCAGGTTCGAGATGTTCAAGGGGCATCTGGTGGAGATGGGCAAGATGACAATCCTTTTGATTGGGATCAGGTTTGTAAAAATATTGAAGCAGGGCTTTTACAAGATGGTTTTAAAAGAGGCCATGAGTATGAAATCATGCTGGTGCCCAATATTGTTAATATCACTTATGGTCGAGGGGTTGGATATACTTTCGAAGAAGAGGTATTTGATAGCTCAGTAACTGAAATCAGCGCTACAAAAATTCGTCAAAAACTTCGAGAAGAAGGGAAACTTGATTAATTTATAAGTTAGTTTCCCAAGATCATTGTTTAGTTTATAATCGCTTTTCCCAATTTATTGGGTCTGTAGCTCAGCTTGGTTAGAGCGCACCCCTGATAAGGGTGAGGTCGGTGGTTCGAGTCCACCCAGACCCACCATTTATATTCAAAACTTTTACTTTCGTCAGCATTTGTAATACTTTGTTGTGATGGAAAATAAAGATCATTCAAAATCAAACATGCAAAAAGTGGCATTGACCGCTTTAGCTGGAACAAGCATAGAATGGTATGACTTTTTCCTTTATGGGGCAGCAGCAGCATTAATATTCCCTACTGCCTTTTTTGGTGAAGCAACTCCCTCAACCGCACTGATTTTATCTCTACTAACTTTTGCCGCAGGCTTTATAGCAAGACCTATTGGAGGAATTATTTTTGGTCATTATGGCGATAGAGTGGGCAGAAAAAAAACTTTAGTCATAGCGTTAATTTTAATGGGTGTCTCTTCCACATTGATTGGGCTTTTACCAACCTATGCAATGATTGGAGTTACTGCCCCAATTTTATTAACTTCGTTGAGATTTGCTCAAGGGCTAGCGATTGGCGGCCAGTGGGGCGGAGCCATGTTACTGGTTACTGAAAGCGCTCCATCAGATAAAAGAGGGTATTATGGAGCTTTTGCCCAAGCTGGTGCACCAGTTGGCGTTATTCTAGCTAATCTTGCATTCATCATTACAAGCTCGCTTGTTTCTGAAGAATCTTTTTATTCTTGGGGGTGGCGGATCCCGTTTCTTGCAAGTGCTATTTTAATTGGCATTAGTATGTATATTCAGTTAAATCTGGAGGATACAAAAGCCTTTAAGGAGTTGCAGGCAATGAGAGAAGTTCATGAAGATAATAATCAAGCGGTCCAACGATCTCCTATATTGGAGGCAATTAAAAAGTATCCAAAGCGAATAGCATTAGCTGCAGGGGCCTTTCTTTCAATTCAAGTAACGTTTTATATTTTAATAGCTTTCCTTCTTGCATATGGCGTATCAAGCGCAGAAATATCCAGAGATGACATGTTAGCCGCAGTATTAATTGCATCAGCAATTATGGTTCCATGTCAGTTTATATTCTCTTCATATTCTGACAGACACGGAAGAAAAGGTATATTTATGGCTGGAGCAATATTCACTGGCTTGTGGGCTTTTGCCATATTCCCACTTGTAGATACTGGTAATTTCTGGCTGATAGTTTTAGCTATTACTATGGGCTTAATATTTGTAGGCATGATGTATGGGCCACAAGCAGCATTCTTTACTGAGTTATTTTCAACAGAGGTAAGATATTCAGGTGCAACCCTTGGTTATCAGTTTGGTGCAATATTGGGAGGAGCATTCGCTCCAACAATTGCCGCCTTCCTGTGGAACAACTATGGTATTTTTTGGGTGTCTGTGTATATAGCTTTTGCCTCATTGCTGACGTTATTTTCGGTTATGGCGCTAACTGAGACCTATCAAAACAACCTCACTGATGAATAGAAGCTGTATCTTTTAAAGCTAAATTCAAATATTATAAAATCTAATTGCAAAGGGGTGGTTTTTCTAACCTGAGATCTGTATTGAAACCCTTTGAACCTGATCCATACAATAATGGCGGAGGAATTGCATGCACATCATCAACAATACTTTTTTTTCATTTTTTTTCATTTTTCTTAGCATTGCCAGCTTCTCTCAGGACATTGAAGAAATAATTGTAAAAGGAGACTGGCGCGAAATAAATGTTCTTGAAGAAGACTCAAGCATTGTCATTCTTAATAATCAAATTATAGAATCACAACCAATCAAGCATTTTGAAAATCTTTCTTATTTGGTACCAAACCTTAATTTTGCTGCAAGTGATTCCAGGGCAAGACATTTTCAAATTAGGGGCATTGGAGAAAGATCTGGATATGAGAGAACCCCCAATTCAGCAGTAGGATTTCTGATTGATGATATTGATTACTCTGGCCAAGGAGGCATTGCAACAACTTTTGATGTAGATCAAATCGAAGTCCATAGAGGACCTCAGGGATCTAGAATAGGCTCAAATGCTCTAGCTGGGCTAATTTATATAAAGACAAAAGAACCAACTGAAGTATTTGAGGGTTCGAGTGAAATTACTTTGGGAACTTATGGAACCCGCAATGCAGGAATTGCATTTGGAGGTCCCACACAATTTAATCAAGATATTACTTACCGGGTGGCATTAAGGAGCGATTACTCAGATGGATTTAGAAAGAATTTATTTTTAGGTAAATCCAATACTTCAAAAAAAGATGAAGACACATATAGGTTAAAAATTAATTGGAAATTAAGAGATAAAACAACACTTAAATTTCTCATAACTCAAATAGATTTAGATGATCCAGCAGATATTTGGACCATCGATGGAAGTTTAAATACTCTTTCGGATAGACCAGGTATGGATTCTCAAAAAATGAATGCTTATAGCATGAAGATTTTTCATGGCTTCGCCGGATATGAGTTTCAGAGCATCACCAGTATCACAGATACGGATGTAGTTCTTAGCTATGATGCGGATTGGGGTAATGCTAAGTCACATGCACCTTATACCTATGATTATTTTTCAGAAACATTGAGAGATAGAGAGACCTTTAGTCAAGAATTGAGATTGGTTTCAGATGAACTAAATTTCAATTCAAATAGAAATACCGAGTGGGTTCTTGGTATCAGCTATTTTGATGTAAAAGAAGTTAATTTTAAGAATGATGATGGAGTTTATGGCGATCCATCGGATCCTTTTGGTCCATATGGAAGCCAATCCTCATCTTCAAGTAATTTTTCTTCAGATAATTTGTCAATATTTGGCAACATAGATTACTTTTTAGACGAATTTACCAAGCTGTCTATAGGAGCTAGGTGGGAGGATTATCAATCAAATTATTATGATTCATTTGGAGAGTCATTTAATCCCACTGACCAGATGTCTGGCGGAAAAATATCACTGAACAAAAACTTAAGTGATGTTGCAAATATATTTATTAGTGTTGCAAGGGGATTTAATCAAGGCGGCTTTAATCTAAATCTTGGGCTAGCTCCAGAGTCAAAAAATACTAATCTATATTATGATCCAGAATTTTTAACAAATTATGAAGTTGGTTTTAACGCTCAGCTTTTTGATGCAAAGACAAATATCGCTGCAGTAATTTTTTATTCTGATAGAGAAGATCAGCAAGTTCTAATTTCCACTCAAGTTGATCCAACAGACCCGAATACCTTTTCATTCTTAACGCAAAATGCAGCTGAAGGAACAAACAAGGGATTAGAACTCAATATTGATATGCAGCTTACAGAATCTCTTAATTTTTTTGCAAGACTGGGCTTGTTAAGAACTGAGATTAATAATTGGAAATCTAGGCCTGATCTTGAGGGCAGGGCGCAAGCGCACGCGCCTAAAAAGAGTTATGCGTTTGGAATGAATTGGTCCATTACAAATAGAGCATCATTATCCTTAGATGCAGTTGGTAAAAGTAGCTTTTATTATTCTGATTCGCATAACAACCAATCTAAATCATATTCGCTAACAAATATAAATTTTGATTATTTGATTGGAGGATGGACATATTCCATTTGGGCTAGAAATATTTTTGATGAATATTATTCGGTAAGAGGATTTTATTTTGGAAATGAGGCGCCTGACTTCAAAGATACATTATATGAACGACACGGCGATCCAAGACACGTCGGCCTTTCAGTGAGATATGATTTTTAATTATATTATTCAGAATTGGCTCGAGATAGCAGCGGTTATTTTTGCTATTTTGTATCTTATCTTAGCAGTCAAACAAAATATTTTATGCTGGATTTTAGGAATTATTAGTTCCATCCTATATTTTTTTATTATGCGTTCAGCGGGCTTATATATGGAGGCATATTTACAAATTTTTTATGTATTTATGGGTTTTTATGGTTGGTCACAATGGAAAAAGGAAGCAATAAATAAAGAAAATTTTGTCGTACACACCTGGAGTAAATTAAATCATTTTTTTGCACTTTTTATTATATTAATGCTGTCATTTCTTTCGGGTACTTTGCTTCGCTTATTCACTGATTCAGCTCTTCCATTCTTAGATGCTTTAGTGACTTGGGGGGCAGTAGTTGCAACCTATATGGTTGCAAAAAAATTGCTTGAAAATTGGCTATATTGGTTAGTCATTGATTCTATTTCAATACTATTATTTATTTCAAGAGATCTTTGGCTAACAGCATGTTTATTTGGAGTCTATATAGTAATAATAGTATTTGGTTTCCGTTTATGGAGTAAAGCGCTTAAAGAGAATAATGCAGTCAGCTCTTGAGAAAATTAAATCTATACCTGGAAAGTGTATTTTAGAGCGTGAATTATCTTCAAGCTCAATTTCAAACGTTTATTTGGGTATTCTTAATGATGTTAAGGCTGTTATCAGAGTCGATCTTTTGGTTGCTTCAAGACTAGCAATTGATCGGCAGCATGAAGTGAATCTACTCATGGATATCAGTCATTTAGATCTAGCTCCTAAAGTGCTTTACAGTGATATTTCAGCAGGCATCTTGATATGGGAGTATATTTCTGGAACACAATCTCTTTTTACTGGTAAGAAATTTAAGGCAAACGATTTATATCAATTAGGTAGCTGTCTCTATTCTCTTCACAGTCATCCCATTCCTAAGAATTCTATTGATATATTCTCTAATTCAATGTCTTTATATCAAAGTTTGCTCGTTGATTCATCTGAGAAAATTTTTTTTAAAAAAGCTTTAAACCTTTACAATGAATTATTGCAAGATGCCACAAATAAAGTACTTTCGCATAATGATTTACACCCAGGAAATCTGCTTTGGAATAAAAAATGCTACTTTCTAGATTGGGAATATTCTGGAGTCAATCATCCATGTTTTGACATAGCTTCCCTAGTTAAGAGTTTGAAATTAAATAAAAGCCAAATAAAAGAACTGTCAAAAGGTTATAAATCTAGAAGCAATCTTTTTCAAATAGATACACTCAATCAATGGATTGATTTCATTGAGTATCTAGAAGAAATTTGGAAGATTTCTGTTGCAAAGGTTTCATAGAGCTAAAATCTCAGAGATACCTGATGCTATATTTCTGACATAATCAAAAGATGAAAAATATATTTATCTTTTTAACGATAGTAATTTTTATCTCCGCGTGTAGTAAATCTTCAAATCTAGAAATAAATTTAGAACAAAGTGAATTATTTCTGACAAAGAATTTATTAAATTCTAAGGTCGTTGAAATTGAGTCAGGCCTTCAATACATGATTTTAGAATCATCTCAAAGTAATACATCTAAACCAAAACTTGAAGATACCATTACTGCAGATTTTCATGGAACATTAATGGATGGTTCTGTATTTTGGAGCTCTATTGAGATTGGCGAGCCTTTAACCATTCAACTTTCACAATTAATTCCTGGATGTCAAAAGGTGATCTCCCTTATGCAAGAAGGTGATTTTTGGAGAGCCTTTATTCATCCTGATCTAGCATATGGCAAAGAGAGCAGACCCACTATACCTCCTAACTCTGTTCTAACATTTGATATAAAGCTTCATGCGATTGAACAAGAAACATTATAAAATTATGACAAAATATCATTTTTAAGTTCATAATGGATTCCAATGTTAATTGAAAAAATTTTTGATCATATTTCGAACTGGAAAATGGCTTGGTTTGGCCTAATTTTTTTGGGAAGTATCATCAATGCAGTCCTGCAAAAATCTAGTTTAGTTGGAGATTCACCTTATGTTTCAGTATTTGCTTTTGGAGCAGGAGCCTTGATAGGGCTTGTTGCAAAAATTAGGGGAGCTTGGTTATGAGAGAATCACCAGAAATTGCTGCAGAGTTTTCATTTGAAAAAGAAAAAGCAATTGCTAAAAGCTTTTCACAAAGATTTCAGTGGGAAATGATTCTAATAGGTTTGGGACAGGCAGTTATTTGGCTTTCATTATGGCCGCTGGTCCTGAATGGCATTATAGATTTATGGGTAGGATTTTTAATCGCAAGCCTATGCGCATGTTTTGCTTATTTGCCATCTCATGAAGCTCAACATGGTAATTATTCTAGAGGTAATTCCAAGCTAAGATGGCTTGATGGGTTCGTTGGTCATATAACTCTTATTACTCTTATCTATCCTTATCATCTTTTGAGAGTGACCCACATGAAACATCATGCTTATACCAATGATCCAGAAAAAGATCCTGACTATCTTAATGCGCATACTAGTTCCGTGCTCAAAGTTATTAAAAATGTTTTAGATGGTTCAACATTAGACTTTGGAAAGTATCTTGAAGTTTTTTCAGCTGACAAGGCTTTTGTGCATTCTTTTGAAAAAGCAATTCCAATCGCGCTTTTATATAGATTTATCCTCTTAGTGCTGGTTATTATCTTTCCATTGGAAACCTTATTACTATGGTGGCTGCCCGCCAAGATAGGTTCGGTTTATACAACTGTCTTTTTCTCTTACTTTCCACACCTTGGGACTTCAACTGGAAGATATCAAAATACTCGATTCTGGACTCATTGGATGCCAAGATATTTAAATCATTCCATGCAGCTTCATTTTATACATCATCTTCATCCAAGCATTGGGCACTATGATGAGCCGAAGGCTATTGAAGCTCTAAAACCTTTTCTAATTGCAAGAAAAGTACCTGGCGCAAATAAAATTCCTTACAGGGTTACTCTAAACCCTTTAATCAAAATCTAAGTTTTAAACTCATTTCAGCCTCAAGAAATTTTAACTAGTTGCTTGTATAATCCAATGATTGGAGGATATGAAAAATTAAAAGAATAGTTGTCAGCGGCGGTTTTGATCCAATACATTCTGGACACATTGAATATTTTAAATCTGCTAAGCGGTTTGGAGATCATCTAATTGTTGCCCTGAACAGCGACGAATGGCTGATTAAAAAGAAAGGCAAGTTTTTTATGCCGTTTCATGAAAGAGAAATAATAATTTCGAATTTAGAGATAGTAGATGAAGTTCTTGGTTTTGATGATGATAAGCAAGGCAGTTGTTGCTTTGCATTGGAAAAAATTAAATCAAGATACCCAGAAGATGAAATTATCTTTTGTAACGGGGGAGATCGAAAAGCAGAAAATATCCCTGAAATGAGTGTTGCAGGCATAACGTTTAAATTTGGAGTCGGTGGAGATCATAAAATTAATTCTTCAAGTAGCATTCTTAAAGAGTGGCAGTTTGATAGCGAAGAAAGAGTTTGGGGCAAGTTCTATAATCTCTTTCAGGATCATCGAATAAAGCTAAAAGAACTTATTTTGGAGCCTCAGAAGGGAATGTCATTTCAAAGGCATCAAAAGCGAAATGAGATATGGTTTGTCAGCAAAGGCTCATGTTTAGTCAAACATAGCCAAGATGATCCAGAAGATATTCAAGAGACCAAGTTATTAACTGAAGAGGTTTTTCATGTAAAACAGGGTGAGTGGCATCAGTTAATTAATCCCGCGCAGGATGCCTGCCATATTATTGAGATTCAATATGGGGAGTCCACCAGTGAAGAGGACATAGAGCGATTATTCTATTATGAGAATAATTAATTAATTTTTTAATTTTGCCTCTAACTCTTCAACCCTCTTTTCGAGTTTTCTCAATTCAGACTCTTTTACAAAGCCAGATTCTTGCATAAATTTTTCTAATGCAGGCTTAAGCATTTTTTCCATGCCCTTCATATCACCTGCCATTTTTAATGGATTAAACATATTATTCTCCTATCAGTATAAATATAGGGATAGATTAGAATATTGCAATTCTTAATAAGACATCAGCTACAATATATAAAAACGGAGGTTGTATGAGCATTTCAAATTATTTAGATAGCGTTGCCAGGCCCTTTGAGGTATTTGCACCATGGATTTTAAGATTAGTCTTGGGCGTGTCATTTATTCTGCACGGTTTAGGAAAATTTCCTTTGCCTCCAGAAAAGATGGTTACTTGGTTTGAAAGCATGGGAATAGCAGCTCCTGAGATTGTCGCAAGTCTTGTTGCTATTGGAGAGGTTGGTGCTGGGGCTGCAGTAATCTTAGGCGGCTTTCTTGGTGGTGCAGGTCATCTAGTAACCCGACTCGGCGGTGGGGCAGTACTGGTCATCATGACAGGAGCATTTTATTTAGCTCATGCTGATTGGTTTATCACCCAAAAATTATTTATGAGTGAGCAGATCTTTTTATTTGCTCTGGGGCTTTATTTCGCTATAAAAGGTAATAATTAAAAAAAATAAAAAAAGCTTGTAAATCTAAATGAGAATGATTATCATTACCATTCTCAATTAGACCCATTGTCTTCTTGAGCACTTATCAAGGAGATAAAATGGAAAATTGGCCTAATACGCATACAAAAATAAATTTTGTGATTATGGGATTGTTAACAATCCTCTTCTTTGCTCCTGCATTTGCAGACGAAAATACTGAGGAAGTTATCGAATCGGTAACAATCATTGGTTCAGCGGAAGATCTAAGAAAGTTACCTGGATCTGGACAAGTAATATCAAACGAAGACCTATTAAAGGCAATGGATACTGATATTCAGAAGATCCTCACCGCAGTTCCTGGCGTATACATGAGAACTGAAGAGGGTTACGGACTTAGACCAAATATCTCTATACGAGGTACTGCTATAGAAAGATCTGCAAAAGTTGCCATCATGGAAGACGGAGTGCTTGTTGCTCCTTCTCCTTATACTTCATCATCAGCATATTATTTTCCAACAACTGGAAGAATTCACTCAGTTGAAGTTTTAAAAGGGCCTGCTGCTGTTTCTCAAGGGCCTCAAACCATTGGAGGGGCTATTAACTTAATCAGTACTCCTATTCCTATCACTACTTCAGGTAAATTTGTTCAAGAATTAGGTGAAAATGGAATGATGAGAACCCATGCATATTTTGGTGGAACCAGCGGTAACTTCGGTGCTTTAGTGGAAGTTCATGAACATGAAAGTGATGGTTTTGATTCTATTGCAAATGTAGGTGGCGATACTGGATTTAATAAATCAGACTTTGTTTTTAAAGCTAGGTATGAAAGTGGAGCTCATTCATTAACTCTAAAAATGGTAGATCTTGATGAGACATCAAATCAGTCCTATGTCGGTCTTTCACAAGCAAGTTTTAATGCAAATCCAAGAGTAAGATATGGAGCAACTGCTTACGACAAAATGATGAATGATGGTGACCAAACTTCATTAACGTATGTTGGTAACTTTGAAAACTTTAATGTTCAATTTACTTCATGGCAAAACGATTATTATAGAGACTGGTTTAAAGTCAGCGACTTCAACAATAAAAAAGCCCATGGAGAGCAAGATGACATCAATGAATTAATAAGTGATGCCAACAATGGCAGTGCAAATGCTCAAGCAATTCTTGATGGCAAGCTCCCGGTTCAAATTGAATATAAGCATAACAACAGATACTACACGAATGAAGGCTATCAATTTAGTATAAATACTTCTATGGGTATTCATGACTTAACTCTTGGTTACAGAGACATGGAAGATTCAGAGAGTAGAGTTCAGGCTCACGAATACGCAGATCAAGCTGCAGATGGTTCTTTGTCTCCTTTGTATGGTTATATTGGCTTAAACAATAGTAATAACAGATTAAGAGAATCTACCGCAACTTCATATTATCTCCAAGACACTATGGATTTTGGCAAGCTAGATGTAACTATAGGTTACAGATCTGAGGATTATGATCAACGTCATAGAAGATGGTCGGATCGCGCAGGACCAAACTTAACAATGGTTAGAACAGGTGAAGCTGACAATAGAGATACCTTTACCAAAAATGATCATACAACTTCAAGTATTGGTGCTACATATGACCTGAGTGATAACGTTACTTTGGTTGCAGGGTTTCATGAGGGCATGACTCCTATGTTTGGCGCAGATCCAGAGGAAGCTGATAATACTGAGCTTGGTATTAGATACTCTGCAGGTACAACTAATATAGAGGCCTTCTATTTTTCTAGTGAATATTCAAACCTTGCAGCTGAGTGTACCCTTGTAAGTGGTGCAGCCTGTAATGCAGATGAATCTGCAGTTTTCAGTGGTGGTGCAGCAGATGTTGAAGGAATAGAGCTCAGTGGTTCATGGGTCTTAGAGGGCGATGGGGTAAATTATCCTATTGCTTTAGCTTATACCTCTACAGATGCTACTTTTAAGAATAGTTCTGAGAGTGATTACTTTGGAGTAGTTGCTGCAGGAGATGATCTGCCATATGTTCCTAGTTCGTCTATGTCACTTGTTGCTGGATTCGTTACTGACAATGGCCTCAGCGGAAACATGAGAATAATTGATGTGGGTAGCTCATGCTCAATTGCAGCATGCGGTACTTATAACAAGATTAATGCTCATACAATCATCGATTTAAATATAAGAAAATCCCTTAATGATTTGATGGATATTTATGCGATTATAGAAAATGTTTCTGATGATGCAGATATTATTTCAAGAGCACCATCTGAGGGCGCAAGATCACAAAAACCGAGAACCATCAAAGTAGGATTTAGTTATAAGTTTTAATTAATTTCTCACTGGAGGCTGCCAATCAAAAGTTGTGGTAGCTTTACTCCCTAAACCCTTCAGAAATGTTCCCTAAGACGAACACAGGGTTTAAGGTGGCCTCCTTTGAGGAACCTAACTCAAGAGGGCTTGATGATGAGAAAACATGGTAATTTTCTTTCCCCAAGCTCCCAAGTTTGAAGATATTTCTACTCCTAAGTTTTAATATATTTCAAGTTTTGGGCATCATCAATCCCTTGCGAGCCCACAATCTTTATTAGAAATAGCTTGTTGCACTGAAAAAGATATCTTGTACAATTGTTTCCTCGTGTGGGGCTATAGCTCAGCTGGGAGAGCACCTGCTTTGCAAGCAGGGGGTCCGCGGTTCGATCCCGCGTAGCTCCACCATTATTCGATAATCATCAAATCTTCCGCGATCTTTATTTCACCTTTATATGTTGATTGTGTTTCTCTCAGAATCTCATCTGCTGTAGAACCCCAAAATAGTATATGGGATAAAAGCAATAGTTTTGGTTTTGCTCTAGAGGCTATCTCGCCAACTTCAAACGTGGAGGTGTGATGCCCTTGATGATATATCTGCCAGTCTTTTGTTTTTTTTAGAAATCCTGCATTTGAGTAAACCTCATGAACTAATATATCTGCTCCAGCAGCGAATTTTTCTATTGTTTTAGATGGGCCTGTGTCACCTGAGAATACTATAACCTTATCCTTAGTAGTAAATCGAAATCCATAAGCATCATCAAAGCTGCCATGCGGCACTGTAAATGCCTCGACAGAAACATTTTCATCCTCATAGATTAGTCCCTCAGCAATTAGATGAAAATTATATTTATAGCCTATCTTATTAGATGGTTGAGTCCCATAGACTCTATAATTAATGTCATCTTCAAAGGCTTCAAGAGTAGAGGATGCCATTTGCTCTAGTCCTTTGGGGCCGAATAGGTTTAATTTTTTATCCCTTCCCATGATCCATGGAGTCAGCAATAAATCAGCCAAGCCAGCAGAATGATCGGAATGGATATGTGTTAAGAATGCATGTTCAAAATTTTTAACTGTCATGGCTTCAATTTTTCCACCCCAAGGCGGAGACATAGAAGCGGCTCTGCGAATAATGCCAGGTCCAAAATCAATTAAATAGGGAGTTTCATTCACAACTACCGCGTAACCCGATCCAGCTCTATTAGGATCAGGATTGGGTGTCCCTGAGCCAAGAACAATTAGTTTTGTCGCCCCATACAACGAGGGCGTCATTAGTAAGAGGAGCAAGAATTTATTTTTCATTGAAATGTAACTTTGTATTATATTTTTATAAAATTTAACTCAGAAAGGTTTATAGTACAGCACGAAAAATGAAAAATTCAATATCACTAATAGGAATGGCTGGGGCAGGCAAGTCCACCGTAGGGAGAGAGCTAGCAAATATCCTGAATTTTAGATTAATTGATAGCGACGTTCTCATTGAAGAACAGCAAGGGAAAAGTTTGCAAAAGATCCTCGATGATGAGGGTTATATTAGACTTAGAGAAATTGAGAATTCAGCGCTTAAAAATCTTCACTTCAAAGAAATCATTCTCTCAACTGGCGGAAGTGCTGTTTATAGTGATGAAGCAATGAAACATATCCAGCAGAATTCAAAAGTAATATTTTTAGATGTCTCCTTTAGCGAAATTCTAGAGAGGGTTCCAAGTTTTCACGATAGAGGTTTTGCAAAAGCTCCAAGCCAATCTATTGAGGATGCATTTGAAGAAAGGCAAGAATTGTATAATAAATACTCTCATCACATAGTCAGCAATGCTGAAGATTTGCATTCTTGTGTTTCTAAAATTATAGAGTTACTTTAGGTTTTATATCTCTAGGAGTTAGTCTCGATACTTTCAAGAACTCCGATGACGTTACCATATTGGCGGTCATCATTGTATTGTCCTTTGATACCAGCAAGCTCTAACCTTTGATTGATCCCATCAGTAATTTCTGAAAGGCAGGATGTTCTACCTATAAAACAAGCTTTATCCGATCCTACTAGCAATGCGTTTAAATAGGCCACAGTTCCAATAACTTCACCTACCATATTACATAATGCTGCTGCAGTATTTTCCATGGTATCTGCTGATGAGCTCTTTGCTTGACCAAAATTAACTGCAGTTATATCTGGTGAGAGATTTCCTATTTTATTAACCACATCTCCAATTAATAAATCTAGTTCAGCTCTAGATCCGCTATTAGCAAACTCGTTAATTTCAAGACCATTTGAATTTTTAAATAGAAGGGAACCAAGGCCTTCAAGCATACCTCCTCCAACCGCAATACCACCTAAATGATTAAAATTATTGCCTTGAACATGAACACAAGCAGTTCCTGTACCAGCACTAATAACAAGGGCAGACTCTTCCCCAATGCCATATAGTTTTTTTGCTCCTAAGCCAATTGCATCAATTTCATTAATTTTTGCAATTTTTACCCTGTCCAATTCATCATCCAGGTCTGATGATTTGCCCCCAGTAACCCCAATTTTCTTTACGTTTGAGATATCAATTTCATACTTTTTTAATATATTTTTTAAAGTATCAGCATTAATTTCTGAGGATTGAGAGGGGGTAGTATGAAATACAATTTTATCTTGGTCAGAAATTGCTAAATCAGTATTAGATATACCGAAGTCTATTGCAACATACATTTTATCTAGTTATGAGATGTAATTTTTTTATTTCTATTTAGCAGGTCTTGCATCAAATTCTTTGGGTTGCTTCTTGATGCGCGCGGTTTCAATCTTGCAGGAATGAGTCGGGTAGGATAATAGTTATTCTCAATTTCCGTGTCACCAATTTCCCAGTAGGGATCAATAACTGCCTGAGTAATTTTTAACTCAGAACGTTTTAACCATCTTGTTCTATTAGGATTTTTTCTCCAAATTTCAACTGGTATTCTTATGAGTTCCTTCATTCCATTCTCATAGGTAAGCTCAAGCGGGATTGGCATAATTAATCCACCCTTATTTGTGAATTCAAAAATATAGTAATCTTCTTCTTTTGCAAGTGCCTCAACTAATGCTTTCTTTTTCCACTCAGGATCGCTGTCATTTTTATCATATAGGTCATCAAGAATTTCTTCATAATCTCTCATTTCTCTGTCCGAAGGAGTAAATTCATCATATTCATCATAAATATCAAGGAGTTCAGGCCTTGCTTCAACCCTTGTCTTAATTCCGGATTGTTCATTTCTATTGTCATGAAGAATTTCTGGCTCCTTTTCAAAATCTACTCTATCTTTCGCTAAATCAATTTGAGGGTTGAGTGTATCTAACGAAGCAATATGGATATTTTCTAAAGCAATATCAACATGATCTGTGCTGTAAAACCAACCTCTCCAGAACCAGTCTAAATCTACTCCAGAAGCCTCTTCCATGGTTCTAAAGAAGTCATAAGGAGTGGGCCTTTTAAATTTCCAGCGCTGGGAATATTCCCTGAAAGCTTGATCAAATAATTCTCTTCCTAGGATTGTTTCACGCAGAACAACCAGAGCCGTTGCAGGTTTTGCGTAGGCATTATTTCCAAATTGTAATAATGATTCTGAGTTAGTCATCATAGGAACTTGATAGCTGCTAGACATATAGTCTGTGATCCATCTTGGCTCGCCTCGATCAGAGCGATAGTTAATATCCCATTCTTGTTCTGCTAGATACTGTAAAAATGTATTGAGGCCCTCATCCATCCAAGTCCACTGTCTTTCATCTGAATTAACAATCATGGGAAAATAGATATGACCAATCTCATGAATCACTACCCCAATTAGAAATTCTTTTTCACTTCTTGAATATGTTCTTGACCCATCATCCTCTAATTCAGTTCTAGGGCCATTAAAGGTGATCATTGGGTATTCCATTCCGCCAACTGGACCGTTCACACTTTGAGCGGTTGGATAGGGGTAATCAAATGAATATTTTGAATAGACTTCCATTGTGTGCATTACTGCTTCAGTTGAATATTTTGACCATAAAGGCTCACCTTCATTTGGATAAAATGACATGGCCATAACCAGAGGGTTTTCCTTTGAGTTTTGTTTATAACCAGCAGCATCCCAAATAAATTTTCTAGAACTTGCCCAAGCAAAATCTCGAACATTCTCAGCTTTAAAAGACCAAGTCTTATACTCTGTACTTTTTTCTAGCTCATTATCATAGGCTTCATCAGGAGTAACAATGAAAATAGGCTTTGAAGATTTTTCAGCCTTCTTCATTCTTCTTTTTTGAATGTTATTTAGGACATCGTCTTGATTTTGAAGGGTGCCAGTTGCAGCAACTATATGATCAGCTGGAACAGTAATATCAACCTCAAAGTCTCCAAACTCCAAAGTAAACTCACCATTACCTATAAACTCTTTGTTGTGCCAGCCCTCGTAGTCGCTAAATACAGTTATTCTTGGGTACCATTGAGCCAACAAGAAGATATCATTACCATCTTCAAATGACTCATATCCATTTCTAGCTCTCACTGCATTCTCTTCTACCAAAGCATACGCCCAATCAATTTCTAGCCCGATTGATTCGCCTGTATTTAATGGCGCATCAAGATTAATACGAACATGTGTTCCAACCATGTTTATTTCAGCATCTTCTCCATTCACTTTAATGGAGAGCTCTTGAAAGCCTCCATCAAAGCTGTCCATAAAGTTTTGTCTTCTTAAGGTTGAGAAATCTACGCTTTTATTTCCTCCCCACCAAGGGCGGGTGAGATTATTGATCGAGTTCTTATCAAAAATATTTTGGTCAAGCTGTAACCAAACATAATTTAACGTCAATGGAGAATTATTTGTGTAAGTTATAACTTCTGAGCCCTTAACACTGCGAGCCGCTTCATCAAGCTTAATTTTTATTTTATAGTCAGCTCTTTGTTGCCAATAGTCTGGGCCTGGCTCACCTGTTGCAGGTCTGCTTAAATTTGGTGAGGGATATACTTCATCCAACTGTCTGAATTTATCTTCAAAGGTGCCTTTAGATTGATCGATTTGAGAAAAAGAAAAATTGCTAATAGTTGCTAGAGCAATTACAAAAAAAAACTTACTTCTTAGCTTCATCGTTAACTTCTTCTGCGCTGCCTTCAATAATTTTTGAGCCATCTCTATTTTGCCTAACATTTGGTTTGCGTTTCCGACCCCAATTAATGCGATCATCTCGATCCATTTGTTTCTTTGATGCTTTAATTTTGCCAAGGTTCATGAACACAAAAAGCGACAAAATAGTAAGAATGCCAAAAAGAATTGTATTCATTTTATCTGCTTCTGAGTTTCATCAGTAGGCGCAATATTTCTATGTACAACCAAACTAATGTAACCATAAGAGAGAAAGCTCCATACCATTCCATATACTTTGGAAGACCTTGTTCAGCACCTTCTTCTATAAAATCAAAATCTAGAACAAGATTCAGTGCTGCTATACCAACAACAAATAATGAGAAACCAATTCCAAATAATCCATTGGAGTGAATGAAACCAATTCCAGACCCAAAGAAGGACATAATAAAGCTAACTAGATACAATAGAGCAATCCCCATTGTTGCTGAAAAAATCATTAATCTAAAATTTTCTGTAGGCTTAATGATCCCACTTTTATAACAAAATAATAAAGATGCAAGAATTCCAAATGTCAGTCCGATGGCTTGAATGCCAATTCCAGGGTATTGCATTTCTGCAAAGACTGTAATGCCACCAAGAGCCATGCCTTCAAAAGCTGCATAAAATGGAGCAGTGGATCCTGCCTTGGCTGGACTTCTAAAAATTGTTACAAAAGCAAGAACAGTTCCAATTATAAAGCCAGGCATCGCCAAGGCTGGAACATTCCAACCCGCAAAGGCACCTGCAAAACATAGTGCCAGCAATATAGCAGTTTTATTTACAGCTCCATCAAGGGTCATACGCTCGGATTGAGCATAAGTTTCAGTATTTTCAAAATTTCTTGTGAAGGCTGGGTTTCCAGATCTTCCAAAGGTATTTAGCGCCGAATGTTTAGACATGCAAAAATCTCCAATTTAAAGGGTTATTATGAATTAATTATGGCCAGATAGACAAATTTAAAGGCTAGAGTTTGTCTATCCAGTCTTTAATAAGTTTAATTCCAGCATCGTCAGCTAGAGCTCGACCTGATTCTGGCATCATGATACCTGGATCCAACGATTTCATTCTAAAAAGCATGATTGAATCATCTGGGTGACCAGGGACAACAGAGTATTTTAAATTACCACTTGCACGACCTGCTGCTACCGGCTTTTTAAATATGCCTAGCTTCTCTTGATTTTCTTCAATTAGATTTAAATATAATCCTGTAGTGTCTGCAGATCCACCAGGAATATGACAATGTCCACAATTAATATCAAGATAAGCTCTTGCTCGATCATCCAAAGATGCATTGACATCTGTGTAACTTGCAATTGGATGTGAGTCGAGCTTCTGATCAATCCATCCTAATGCTGCCCAATAAAGTAATTGATTCATTTCGCCTGATTGATAGATCAAATTCTTATCCATATTTCTAGCTTTGGGACCAATAGGTGTCATAACTTTATTGACTTGATGACATTCCTTGCATTGATTCTGATTGGGTGCTCGATAACGAACAGCTACTAGGTCTCCTTGAGAGTTTACAAAAGAAGTTGGTATAGTGGCTCCTGCTATGGCTCTCTTAGCATCGTTTTGTTCCTCATTCCAGACATAGCTTATTGCCTTCCAGCCATCATTTGTATTTATCAATAAGCGAGTTTCAAGTAATTGTTGTTCCAAGGGACCATTCTTATTTAGGTAGGCGAAGGTTTTTATTAGAGTAGACCCAACAGGAAAAATAAAAACTTTATTTTTTACATAGCTCAATTTTTCTCCCTCGGGAACATATACAAAACGAAGCTTATCTGTTTGATCAGAGAATAAAGGGCTAACCAGAGAGTAGGGGTGCACATTGACAGCTGGAGTCTGATTTTTCATATCTTCAAAGAAACCAAATTCAGACAAGAATTTTGGTGTTTTAGATAAGCTGTTTAAATCTATTTCAATAGCACCTTCTGTTTGAGATGAAAAACAGACAATAAAAAAAAATAATGAAAAAGATCGTTTAAAAATTTTCATCAAACTCAACTTTTGCAAGCGGCGAGATTTTTCCGTCAAATTCATTAATATCCAGTATTGCAGGCTCTAAGAAAGGAACCATGTAACCAATAGGCTTAATTGCAAGTAATGAAGCATCTCCATTATTGCTGATAATCATTTTTTCATGATCAGGTTGTCCAAAAATAAGTTGAGATATTGGCAGTAAGCCATCCCAAAAGATATCTGGCATGTTTCCCCCTGAAAGATCAAAAAGTATTTGAGCTAACTCTCCCTTGCTTGTGTCGGGATTGTAACCGGTTGGACCAAACTTATTTCCATGAATTTGAATAGATTTAGGATGAGGGTAGTAAGTGTTATCATCAGTTTCATTTCCGTAGGTTACTACTGCAATGTTAACCGTATCATTATCCCCAATTTCGTTATCAAAAATTTCTACATTCGAATTAGCTTGAATGATAATTCCTGTGCCTCTTGGAACCTCACCTACAATATTTCCTTCTGGTGCAAAGTTATCAGTATTATTTCCAATCGAGCGATTATTGAATACTCTCACATGATGCCCTCCTTGCTGAGGAAGTCCTGGTAGGTCAAAAACTAAAATGCCCCCAGTATTGTTTGTGGCAATATTGTTATGAACATCTGCATAGTATGAGTTTTCAATTTCAATGCCAGCAACATTAAATTCTGCTCTACTATTCCTAACGATAATGTTTTGAGATTGTCCCACATAGATCCCCGCATCTGATGCGCCAATTGCCACACAACCATCAATTAATACATTTGTTGATTCAACAGGATATAAACCGTAGGCTCCATTTTGTGGATTGGGTCCATTTGTCCATTCTGTTTTCACCCTTAAAAATTTAATATTAGTTACGCCTTTTACCTTAATTGCATCACCTTTGGCGTTTTGAACAGAGAAATCTTGGAGGGTTACATTATCCGAAGTAACACTTAGTCCTTGGGCTCCACTTTGCTGACCAGCAAAGCTCAGAATCGTTTGATTCATTCCTTCGCCCTCAATCTGGACTCCTTCAACATCGAGGGAAAGAGAATCTTGCAGATTATATATTCCTGCTGTGAGTCTAATAACGTCGCCAGGCTCGGCTAATATAAGAGCTTCTTGAATATCTTCATAGGCATTCTCAGATGGTTGAACAATCTGAACAGCAGAATAGAGCGAGCCACTAAAAAAGAGTAACCCAACAATGAATTGATTAGATAGCTTGAGGAATTTCACCAAATTTTTCTAGAGGTTTTTCAAGTTCATCCCAATCACATTCAAAATCATCTGGAGCATTTTCATACTCGAGCAATCCCAATGCTTCAAATTTTGGTCTCACTTTATCTGTAAGTAGACCAATTCTTGAAAGGTTTGGCATAATTCTTGAGAACAAGAAATTTCTAAAAGTCGTGTTAGCTGAAGTAGATAAGGCAAATTCTCTTGCTTCATCCTCAGACATTTTTAGGTATTTTTGCATTGCTGTTGTATTGATGAGCCTCTCTCTTGAAATAACACATGCTTCATAAGCAAATTCTGCTCTGTCTTCAATCTCTTCAGGACTTAAAGTCTTTATAAAGTCTTCTAGATAATTAATTCCGAAAGTAACATGCCTTGCTTCATCACGTATTACATAATGTAGGAGTTGAGTTAAAAGAGGATCTTTGGATAGCCCCTTTAACATCTGAAAGGCTGCAAGAGCTAGCCCTTCTATAACGATTTGCATGCCAATGAATTTGAGATCCCATCTTTCGTCGGTAAGAATTTTATCTAACAATAATTTTAAGTTTTTATTGATGGGGTAGTGCATGCCTATTTTTTCCTGCAAATATCTGTTGAATACTTCAACATGCCTTGCTTCATCAAAAGTTTGTGACGCAGCATAAAGCTTTGCATTATAAGTAGGCGCACATGAAGTTAGTTGAGATGCTACAAGGAGCGCTCCCTGCTCTCCATGAAGGAACTGGCTTAATAATTCAGCAGTATCATGACGATCAAATTCAATCTTCTCTTTTTCAGTTAAGTTTTCATAAGCTTCAAGAGTCTCATGAGGAAGCTGCTCATCAGCCTCAACAAGCCTTTCATCAGCGGGATGAGTGTAATCCCAATTTAGATCTATTGAACCATTCCAGTTTAATTCTTTTCCAAGCTCATAAAGCTTCTTAATTCTGTTATCCGCGACTGTGTAATCCCAGTTATACGCTCCAGTTAATGGCGTATTAAATATTTCAGCAACATCCTCTACCTGAGCAGGCGAAAGGTTTAACTCATTATCAACAGCTAAAGTATCAAAAGTCAGAATCTCTTTTGGTGGGCCGTCTGCTTTAGTAATTTTCATATTCCCCTCTATAAATTTTTTATGTTTACAGTGTAAACATTATCAATTATATTCCTTTTTTTAACCATTGAAAAGTTCAGTTAGCTTATCGAGTAATGCTTCTGCTAATTCTTCAGCTCTATTTATGGTAATCGATTTAGAATAATATTTTGTTACATCATGCCCAATGCCAATTGCCAGAAGCTCTACATTGCTTTGAGTTTCAATTGTATTGATGATTTGACGCAAGTGATTATCTAAAAAATTACTATGATTTGTTGAAAGGGTGCTGTCATCTACCGGAGCTCCATCTGAGATAACTATAAGTATCTTTCTTTCTTCGTTACGTTTACTTAATCTTTGATGCGCCCAGGCCAAAGCTTCGCCATCGACATTTTCTTTTAACAATCCCTCTCGCAACATTATTCCAAAACTCTTCCTAGCCTTTCTAAAGTTATCATCTGCAGACTTAAAAATTATATGTCGTAAATCATTTAATCGTCCTGGATTTGAAGGACTGCCTTGATTAACCCATGATTTTCTTGAATCGCCTCCCTTCCAGTGTTTTGTTGTAAATCCTAACAATTCTGTTTTTACATAACATCTCTCAAGAGTGCTTCCAATAATGTCCCCACAGATTGCTGCTAAAGTCATAGATCGACCCCTCATAGAGCCCGAGCTATCGATCAATAAAGAGACAACTGTATCTTTAAATTTACTCTCACTTTCTTGCTTAAAGCTCAATGGGTCTCCTGGTCGAGTAATCACTCTATGTAACTGAGCTGTGTCTAGTAAACCCTCTTCAAGATTATAGTTCCAGCTTCTATTTTGCTGAGCCTGCAGCAGCCTTTGCAATCTATTAGCCAATTTCCCAATTGTTGTTTGATGAGGAGCAATTAATTGATCTAGTTGCAACCTTAATCTTTGAGACTCTTCAGGAGTTGCTAATTCAATTGCATTTATAACTTCATCGAACTGATTGGTAAAAATTTTATAGTCTTCATAAGAAGTATGGTCCAAGTCTTCATTAAAATTTCTTGTAAGGTCTATCTCTTCATCAATAGACATTGAATCAATGGGTGCCTGAGCCTCCTCAAGCATTTCAGTCTCTTCTGTGGCTTCTCCTTCTGCCTTGGATTCCATCGTTTGTTCTTGAGAATCTTGCTCAATGTCTTGTTGTTGCTCACCAGAATCTTGAGGCTCTTCTGGTACAGGATCATCTTCAAGCGATTCTTGATCGCCTGTTGTTTCTGATTCATGCATCAAATCTAAGTCTCTCATTAAATCTATGGCAATAGATTGAAAATCTTCTTGAGAGTTTTGAGCTTCAATTAATTGTTTGCCGATATCATCAATGTTAAGGGGGATAGATGAGAGAAAAGCATTGACAGTATTTTTGCTGTCTTCTTGTAACGTTTCCCCATTGAGTTGTTTTAACCAAAGATTTGCAGCCAACGGATTAAATGGAGGCACCTTACTATCTAATCCTTTTTTTGCTTGAGTATTTAAATAAGCATTTACGTTAATTCTAGCACCAGGATATTTTTCACCCCCAACCATCTCAACCCGAGAGAGCTCAAGCTCAGCAAAGAAATCTCTTGCAATCTTTGGCATCTTCAAAGATGGATTTTCTTTGTGGAAGGTATGCCAAAATGTTTGGAAATCGCATTCGCCTCTCCACATGTCGATTTGAGAAGATGATCTGGGTGGGTAATGCAAGGAAATTTGTGATGAAGATGGCGGACGACTTGAAGCCTGCGAGGTACTTTCTAAGTCATGATTTTTTGATATTGCTTTTGCAGTTGAAAGAGCAGCTTGCTTAAACTCTTCTCGATTCTTAACCCAACTCATTAACTATGATTCAGGATTATGACTTTCTAATAGATCTTCTCCAAAACATCTTTGAAAATACTCAGCCACAATTGGCTTCTCAGCTTCATCGCACTTATTCAGAAATGTTAATCTGAATGAATGCTGGATGTCATTGAAGATAATGTAGTTTTGTGCCCAAGTTATAACTGTTCTTGGCGACATAAGTGTTGAAATATCTTCGTTAATAAAACCTTGCCTGGTTAGATCTGCTAGCTGAATCATGCTTTTTATTAGAGCTTTATCTTTTGCAGATTTTAGTTGAGGTACTTTTCCGGTGACAACACTCAGCTCATGAGAGCGCTCAAGATAATTAAGTGTTGAGAGTATGTGCCATCGATCCATCTGGCCTTGATTAATTTGCTGAGTTCCGTGATAGAGACCAGTCACATCTCCCATTCCAACAGTATTAGTGGTAGCAAATAGCCTAAAACTATTATGCGGAGTTATTACTTGATTTTGATCAAGCAATGTTAATTTTCCATCTACTTCTAGTATTCTTTGAATAACAAACATTACATCAGGTCTGCCCGCATCATATTCATCAAAAACTATCGCAACCGGATTTTGAATTGACCACGGCAGAATACCTTCTTTAAACTCAGTGATCTGTTTTTCATCTTTTAAAACAATTGCATCTTTCCCAAGCAAGTCAATTCTGCTTATATGGCTATCAAGATTGATTCGCACGCATGGCCAATTCAGCCTTGCAGCAACTTGTTCAATATGTGTGGATTTGCCTGTTCCATGATATCCCTGAATCATCACCCTTCGATCATGCTCAAACCCAGCTAAAATTGCTAAGGTAGTATCTTTATCAAAGATATATGTTTCATCAATTTCAGGAACCCATTGAGTCTTTTCTTTAAAACCATGAACTTCAAGATCACAGTTAATCCCAAAGGTTTTATTTACATTGAATGTTTGATCAGGCCTATCTGGGAGGCTTATTCTTTCAGAATCCATAATTTAAAATATCTTTTTATTTCTAGGAAGGTCTATGCTAACTTTTGAGAAGATAAAGTTCTAGTTTTTATTGAATCAATGTAAGATAAATTTTAATTTAATTCACCCATATATTGATGAGCAAAGCGCTAAAAAATACCCTTGAGTTATTTAACCTCACTAGAATTGATAGAGATCTGTATTCTTGGACGGGTCAAAGTGTTGGCTTCCAAAGAATTTTTGGCGGTCAAATTATGGCTCAATGCTTAATTGCAGGCTATCAAACAGTAGAGAAGGGAAGAATGGTCCATTCTTTTCATTCTTATTTCCTTCGACCGGGTGACTTTAAACAAAACATTATATTTGAAGTAGACCGAATTCGAGATGGTAAAAGCTTTACCACTAGAAGGGTTAATGCGATCCAAAATGGGGAAGCAATTTTCAGTTGCTCTATCTCATTTCAAAAAAGAGAAAAAGGCCTTACTCATCAAATAAAAATGCCTAAAATTCAGGGCCCAGAAAATTTAAAAAGCGACTTAGAGCTTAGAAAAGATCTTCAATCAAAAATACCTAAAGACTATTTACCAATGTGGCTTAGGGAGAGGGAGATTGAAACAAGACAGGTTGAACCTGTTGATTTGCTTAAAGCAGAAAAACTTCCTCCTTACAGAAGCACATGGATGAAACCTACCGGAAGATTGCCAACTGATGAAAGGATCCATCAAGCATTGCTATTGTATGTTTCTGATATGGGTCTGCTTGGAGCAGCAGTAAATCCTCATGAGGTTAATTTTATGTCTAAGAAATTTCAAAGTGCAAGCTTGGATCATGTTATGTGGTTTCATGGAAAAGTTAATTTTAATAATTGGATTTTGCACCATATGCACAGTCCGATATCCCAGAACGCCAGAGGCTTCTCTCGAGGATCAATTTATACAAAATCAGGAAAACTCGTGGCATCAACCGCTCAAGAAGGCCTTATGCGTATATGGGACTAATGACTTCCTCATGATATTTCTAAGAGAGTTGATATTAAATAAGATTTTTTTCATCATAACTTTTTTTCTTTTCTCAATAGCAATCATTGCAGAAGAAAGCAGTGCTATAAAAATATTCATTGCAAAAGATATCCTTACTCTCAATCATAACAATGATTCTGTTGAGGCTGTTGCGACCCAAGGATCCAAAATTATCAAAGTAGGTTCCAAAGAGGAGATCACCACAATTTATCCAGATGCAACATTAATTTCTGATTATGAAAATGCAATTATAGTTCCGGGTTTTATAGAGCATCACATCCATCCATTTTTAGCTGCCGTAACAATGAATTCTGAGATTTTAGCTATTGAGGATTGGCAGTTGCCTTCAAAAAAATCAATAGGCGTTCGCGATAGATCTAGTTATTTGTTGAATTTATCTAAAATTGAGAAGAATCATCCCGTAAATCAATCTTTAATATCTTGGGGATTTCATCATTATTTCCATGGAAAATTAACAAGACATGACTTGGATAAAATTTCCTCAATAAGACCCATAATTATTATCCATAGATCTTTCCATGAATTTATTTTAAATACACCTGCCATGGATTTATTAGGCATTAATGAAAATGCATTTGACAATCTTGGAGAGGATACGCATTTAGCTAACTTTGATGATGGACATTTCTCTGAGCGTGGAGCAATTATTGTTTTACCTAAGTTAATGCGGGTATTAGCAGCGCCCACAAAATTAATACAAGGTCTTCAAAAAACTAAAGAATATTTACACAGTAATGGCATTACGGTAATTGGGAATCCTGGCTCGATGTATAACAAAGATCTTCAAGCAGCAAAGAACTTGATCTTTGGAAATATAGATTCACCTTTTGAATCATATTTTTTTCCAAGTGCATTAAATTTAGCAGAGCAATTTCAATCTCATGAAGTCTTGGATGCCGCAAAAGAACAAACAAGATGGGGTGCAGGAAAGTTAAATTATCTATCTAAGCATATCAAGTTATTTGCTGATGGCGCGATGTACTCACAAAATATGGTAATGAGGGATGGTTATTTAGATAATCATCAGGGCTCATGGCTTATGAATCTAGAAACTTTTGAAAATCTTTTTAAGATTTTCTGGGATGATGGCTATCAAATTCACATCCATCAAAATGGAGATGCAGCGTTAGATAGATTGCTTTTTACTTTAGAGAAAAATCTAGCAGATAATCCAAGGGTTGATCATCGAACCACTGTTGTTCATTTTGGATATTCAGCAAAAGATCAATTAAAAAAAATGAAAGAATTAGGAGTAGCGGTCAGCGCAAATCCATATTATGTAACAGCCCTTTCAGATCTATACAGCAGAAAAGGAGTCGGCTATGAGCGTTCTCAGGAAATGGTTAGGTTGGGTGATGCAATAGAAGAGGGCATTAAAGTTGCTCTTCATTCTGATATGCCCATGGCACCAGCTTCCCCATTGATGCTGATGCATGCTGCTGTAAATAGAGATAATTTTGCAGGCAAAGTAGCTGGACCTCAACAACGAATTAGTAAAATTGAAGCGTTGAAGGCTGTAACAATAAATGCAGCCTATGTTTTAAGATTGGAGAAATTATATGGGTCAATAGAAGCTGGCAAATATGCAAATTTTACTATTCTTGATAAAAACCCCTTAACAATTTCAAATCATAAGATCAAAAATATTGAAATACTGGGCACAGTTTTAAAAGGGGAGTTATTCCCCCACAATGAATTATCTCTATGATATGCACATCAAACAATTACAAGGTATAGGCTCTAGCTAAATTTATAAAAATCTTGCTATAGTTATTTTTTAAATTACTTATCTCATTATGTTGTCTATTTTTAAGAAAAAATTATTTGCTGATATTTCAGGAAGTGCAGAAGATATGCCGCCACATGTGTCTGCTGTTTTATGTTTAATGATTGAAATTGCTCGCATGGATGGAAAAATAGATGAGATTGAAATAGATGAAATTAAAAATTTCTACTTAGATTTATATCCTAATGGAAATTTTTCTGAAGCATTTGAAGAGTTGAAAGAGTGGACGAGTCACAAAGAGTCATTCAATCCTTTTATTAATATCATTAATAGTAATTGCACCAAAAGAATGAAAATAGAAATCCTATCTAATATTTGGGATGTAATTTTATCTGATGATCATGTAGATCAATATGAAAATTCTCTTTTTATGCAAATTGGTGAAATGTTGCTCATTAGCAAAGAGGAGCTTTTAAGCATTCAAGGTTAATTAAGAGGCAAGCCGCAAGTGCTCTAGTAGATCTTCCTCGAACTGAAGAAGAATCTCTGGCTCTATCAAATGCCTCATTTCTTCAATAATTTTTAACTTACTGTGTGGTATTAACTTATGCATTTTAAAAGCATTCCTTATTTGAATCATGGGGTCTTGCTTGCCATGAATAATTAATGTCGATGCTTTGATCTTCTGAATTTTTTTCAACCTATCTTTTGAAGCTAATATTGATAAAAGTTGTCTTGCATACCCAGAACCATCTTGGGCACGATTTAAGTTTTTAATTGTTTCTTCTCTAAATTCTGGAGTATCAACAACCCGACCCTTCATGCCAATCAGGGAGACAATTTTTATTTCCCTCTTAATTACATCCTCTGCTGATGCGTTTGGGTTTTTCGATCTTTCCATCATAAGTTTCCGCACTGGTCTTGATGGGGCATTGAATGGGCTAGGAGTTGAAGCTGTTGAGGCGATTAGAGTGAATGATTTAACTTTTTTAGGATATTGAGCACTGATTATCTGAGCAATCATTCCGCCCATGGAAGTTCCGAGAATATGAGCTTGCTCAATGTTTAATGTTTCAAGAAGTTTTATTCCATCATCTGCCATATCGTCGATGGTATATTCTGATTTAATAGGCAGCCTTAAAAAATATTTGATGTAATCCAACACAAAAGATGGAGTACCTGAAAACCTTGATGACAAACCAACATCTCTGTTGTCATAAGTAATGGGTCTAAAATTATGTGATTGTAAAAAATGAATAAGATGAGGAGGCCAATGCACTAGTTGAGCCCCTAAACCATGCACCATGAGAATCGGATCTCCATTGATGGGACCATAGTCTCGGTAAAATATTTTGACTCCGTCATTTTCAGCAAAACCTTCTGAATATTGATCAGTTGCATTCATAAATTTTTTTATTACCTTTTTAATATATTTTTATACTAATGCACTCTTCATATATTACCAACCGAAGATAAGGCTGTTATAGTCAATGGATATTTATGACCTCAAACACAATACCCAACAAAGTTAGAGCAGCGTATGGCATAGGAGATTATGCAATTTGTTTATATTGGAGTGGAGTGGGTTTATACCTTTTGTATTTTTATACTGATGTGGTTGGAATAACTCCATTGCTAGCTGGTTGGATATATGCTCTGGGTATAGCCTGGGATGCTATCACAGATCCATTTATGGGATATCTCGCAGAAAGAACGAGAACTAAAATGGGGAGCTATAGACCATATATTTTTTACGGCTCAATTCCACTGGCTTGTTCTTTTATATTGCTTCTTTGGGTTCCGCCATTTGAAGGCTCCACACTATTTATTTTTTTATTAACAGTTAATTTACTCCACAGAACTTGTTTCACAATTGTCAGCGTTCCTTATTCTTCTCTTACAGCAAGGATAACTGATGATAGTGATGAGCGCACAAAGCTTACCACTGCAAGAATGATCGGAGCATCTTTTGGAACATTATCAGTTTCAGCGTTAGGTTTCCCAATTGTTTTATGGTTTGGAGGCGGGGATGAAGCATTAGGCTTTCTCTTTCTTGGCATGGTTTGTGGTCTTGTAGCTATCCTCGTTTTAAGCATCACTGTTCGTTTTGTTAAAGAACGAGAATTCGAATTTAGTCCAGCTGAGATACCAAGTTTTTCAAAGGTAGCCAGATCAGTTGCAAAAAATTATCCATTTTGGATTGTCTTTGGGTCTATTTTAATTCTTGGGTCTACGTCTATTATGTTTAACAACAACTTAATATATTTTGTTAAGTACTCACTTGATCTGCATGAATATCAAGGTTTAATTTTAGGAGTTAGCAGTGGAGCAGCTCTTTTAGCCATACCTTTTTGGGCATATGCTGCATTAAAAATTGGAAAGAGAAACTCATGGATGGCCGCGATGGCATTATTGTTAACAGGATTTTTAGTTTTTTATTTTTATCCAATTGCTTCTCTTAATGAATTACTTCTTGTATTAGGATTTATTGGGATAGGCAATGGCGCTACTGGAGTATTATTTTGGTCAATGCTTCCAGATACAATTGAGTATGGAGAATGGAAAACAAAAGTTAGAACAGAGTCTTCTTTGTATGGCTTTATGACTTTTGCGCAAAAGGGCGCAATAGCCTTTGCAGCAATTTTATTGGGCATGGCATTAACTCAAATTGGTTTTGAGCCTAATCAAGTCCAATCAGATGAAACATTAGCAGGATTAAAATTAATAATGACTTGGATACCTTTAACAGGAATTTTAATAAGTTTTATATTAGTTTCTTTTTACCCGATAGATAAAAGCTTTCATCAAAAGTTAATTAATGAAATTGAGGAAAGAAAACTAGGCAATGCATCAAATTAATTGGGGGATAATTGGCTCTGGCTCTATTGCCAATGCATTTTCTTATTCTATCAAAGCTTCAACAAACTCTAAATTAACTAGCGTTTTTGGAAGAAATTCCAAGAAGGTAAAAAGTTTTGCTGACAAGTTTCAGATAGGCGCCCATCATCAATTAGATGATTTTATTTCTTCTGAGGAAATAGATGCTATATATATTGCAACTCCTCACAGCGAACATTTTTTTTATGCATTAGAGGCAATCAAAAATGGCAAACATGTTCTTTGTGAAAAGCCATTCACAATGAATGCCTTCGAAAGCATGGTTTTATTAGATCTTGCTAATGTTAAAAATGTTTTTTTGATGGAAGCCTTCATGTATAGAACACATCCACAGACAAGAAATATTTTAGACAATTTAAATTTTTTATCAGATGCAAAATCAAAAATTATAATAGAGGGTTCTTTTGGATTTAAGGCAGATGTTCCAACAACGCACAGACTTCGAAACCCTGATCTAGGCGGAGGAGCAATATTAGACGTTGGATGTTATCCATTGACTATTGCTAAATTAATAGCGGGTCAATTGCAGGGCCTGGCTTTTGCTGAACCAAAAAGCCTCTCTGCAACTGGTCAGCTAGATGAGACAGGTGTTGACCTTCAGTCACATGCCCATTTAATTTTTTCTGATTTAATTGAAGCAAAAATAAGCTGCGCTATTAATGAGGACTTCTCAAATGATCTTGTTATATCTAATGGTAAATATGCCATTCACGTTCCCGATCCATGGCATTGTGGGCAGTTTCAAGAAGGTAATTCATCTATTCATCTTTCCACTGATGGAGGGAATAGCAAAGAAATTAAATGTACGGATGACACTGGCTTATTCACCAGAGAGATAGAGCACGCTGCACAGTGCATATTAGAATCAAAAATTGAATCGCAACTTATTTGTCATGCTGAAACACAAAGTAATATGTTTTGGTTAGATAAGTGGCGACAAGAAATGAAAATTGATTGCCCCAAGTCTCAGATTAAAAATTCACCAATTTTTCAATCTAAAGCATATCTCTTTCAGAACTCTCAGCTTGAAAGGAATGACCTTCCTGGGTTGATCAAGCCTGGTTCAAGACTAGCATTAGGTTGTGATAATCAAACTTCAGATCTTCATGCATTTACTATGTTTGATCATTTTTATGGATCTGGCGGCAGAATTTTTGACACTGCTTTTATTTACAACCATGGAATGGGTGATACGTACCTTGGAGATTGGATTAATGCTAGGAAAGTTGAAGACGATGTAATAGTTTTGGGGAAAGGAGCACATACGCCTGAATGTGAGCCTAAGTATATTCGCCCACAAGTGCTCAAGTCTTTGGATCGTCTGCAGATTCCAAAACTTGATATTTTTTGTTTGCATAGAGATAACCCAGATATTCCTGTAGATGAATTTATTGATGCATTAGCTGACATAAAAAACGAAGGTTTAGTTGATCTTATAGGCGCTTCAAATTGGGAGATGGATAGATTTTCTGAAGCAAGAAATTATGCAATGAAAAATGCAAAAGAACCCTTCACTGTCCTTAGTAATAATTTTAGCTTAGCTGAAATGATCGAACCCGTATGGCCAGGTTGTGTCGGTGTAAACGACCATTATTTAAAATACCTTATTGAAGAGCGCATTATGTTATTTCCTTGGTCTTCTCAAGCTAGAGGATTTTTTATTCAGAAAAAAGAAGTTATGTCTAATGAGCACTTTTCAAATCCTACTCTAGATGAAGAAAAGAGGGTCTGGCATTATGAAAAAAATTTACAAAGAAGGCAGGCATGTTTTGAGGTTGCAAAGGCAAGGAATGTGCAGCCTATCCAGGTTGCCTTAGCTTATGTATTGCACAAATCTCAACTAATTTTTCCGTTAATTGGACCTAGAACAATTTTTGAATCTAACAGTTCAATTCAAGCCACTCAACTTGCATTATCTGCTAAAGAACTTCAAGCGCTTGCTCAAGATTAAGACTGGCTTCTAAGAGTATATTTTCTGCAGAGGATCCAATGAAGATTTTGTATGTGCCCCTTCTTATTTGCCAGGTCTTTGTATCCACTGACCAATATGAAAAATTTCTTGGCCCAAGTTGTATTTCTAGTTTTTTAAGTTCATTTGCACCTATTTCCTCTTTAACAAAGCCCTGCAAAGTCTTACAGGGTTCCTGAGGAAGGGGCTTTGTATAGCTCACATAGCATTGAGCAGTTTCTAATCCAGAAATATCTCCAATGTTTTGAACTTCAAACTTACATGAGACAGCAAACTCATCATTGATAGTAACTTCTAGATTTTGATAATTGAACTTTGTATATGACAACCCGTGACCAAAACAAAATAATGGCTTGATTGATTTTGTTTCATACCACCTATGCCCAACCAGAAGTTTTTCATCATAGTTCATTTGCAAATCATTCCCAGGATAGATTTTATATGCAGGAGTATCTTCTATTTTTGCTGGGAAGGTTGTTGGTAATTTGCCAGATGGATTTACCTGCCCAGATAAAATATCAACCAAAGCATTTCCAAATTCTTGTCCGGCAAACCATGTCTGAACAATAGCGCTTGCTTTCTTTTCCCACGGCATATGCACTGGAGAACCAGTATTGATAACGATGACTGTATTTTGATTGGCTTCTAACACCGCTTCAATTAATTTATTTTGATTTGCAGGCAAATTAAAATCTGCTCTATCATTTCCCTCCGTTTCCCAGTCTGAATTAGTTCCAACAATCAAAAGAACTTCGTCTGCACTAGCAGCTGATTCAATAGCTTCTTGAAATATATCTACTTCATCAGGAGCTTGACAACCTATATAGACTGCTGGAAAACTTCCTTCAAAATGGTACTGTACTTCAATTTTATAAGCTTCTCCTTTTTGGAAATTTACAACTCCCTTTTTTGAGGCAGATCCAAAGGTAAAAAAAGCTTCTCCCGGATCTGTACTAGTCCAATTATCAATAAGCTCATTTCCATCGATTAGTAAGCGACACTTACCAATGCCAAAAATTTCAAATTCATGAGAGCCAGAAATATCTGGCGTATATTCACAAGAAAACTTTACGGAAATATTTGGCCTATCTTCTTTTGAAATTACATCTTTAGCAAAGCCTTCAAAAACCCAAAACTTACTTCCAATAAGGCGTTCTTCTAAAATTAAGTTCTCATCAAATTGATTACCATCAAAATATTCCACCAAGAAACCATCTTTATTTCCCATGAGTGCTTCGTTGATCTTTGGAAGGTATTTATGAGTATGACAGCCCTTTGAATAAAGAATTTCTGTTTTATGCCCCAGTCTTTCTCTTACTGCTTCAAGTGGATGGATTTGATAATGTGGCTTTAAGCTTGCACTACCGCCACCAATTATTTGAGCTTCTTTGGCATTAGGCCCAATAACAGCTAACTTTTTAATATTTTTTTTCAAAGGCAGTAAGCCTTCATTTTTCAACATAACCATCCCATCAGCTGCTGCTTTTCTTAATAGCGATCTGTGTTTGGGCTGATCTACAGCTTCCTCATTTTTGAGTTCTGGTTTTTGAAATCTATTTGAGAATTCAGCAATAGTTAAAATCCTTCTAACCTTGTCATCAATCAATTCCTCAGCAACTTTTTTACCTTCAACAGCATTAATTAATGCTTTACCCCAAACATTACTAGGTCCAGGCATTTCAAGATCCAAGCCACCATTCGCATTTTCTACCGTTTCAAGCGCTGCCCCCCAATCACTAACAACATATCCATCAAAACCCCATTCTTCCTTTAGGATACCGATTAGCAGTTCTTGGTGAGAACTACAAAAAATATTATTTAATTTGTTATATGCACTCATTACAACTTTTGCATTGCCTTCTTTAATACCCATTTCAAATGGCAGTAAATAGATTTCTCTCAAAGTCTGCTCATCTATATTTGAGCTTATGGAGTGACGTTCATATTCAGTATCATTTCCTACGAAATGCTTTAAACAGGCTGCTACATTTTTAGATTGAACTCCTTGAACATAATTGGTTGCAATTTTTCCAGTTAAAAATGGATCCTCAGAAAAACTTTCAAAATGTCTTCCTCCCAGAGGATGTCTATGAATATTAATGGTTGGGCCTAATAGAACATCTACATCTTTTGCTTGCGCTTCTTCGCCCAATGCAATACCAATATCCTTAATTAACTTGATATCCCATGTGGAACCTATTGATATTGCACATGGAAAACAAGCTGAAGATTTTCCAGAATTTGAGTCGCCTCTGACTCCATTGGGACCATCTGACATTTTTATACTTGGAATATTCTTTTTTTCAATTTTGTTGGTATACCAAGAATTAAAACCACTTAGTAATGAGACTTTTTCATCCAAAGTTAGCGTTGCTATGATCTGATCTATATTTTTCATGTGTTAATCTTAATTCCTTTATAGTTAAAACACACTCTTATATGTCTTTAGAGTTTATAAGTATTTTTGCTGCGCTATCTTTTGCAACCTCTTTCTTAACATCTATATTTAGCGTTGGAGGAGGCATAATCATGCTTGTTGCATTAGCCCAATCTTTTTCTCCTGGCACTCTTATACCTTTGCATGGAGCAATTCAACTTTCAAATAACTTATCGAGGACTTTTGTATATAGAGAATTCTTTCAATGGCACTTAATACAAAATATTCTGATTGCTACTTCTATAGGGTCTCTTGGAGGAATACTATTGTTTGGAGCTATCCCTGAGGAAATTCTGATATGGTTAATTGTAGGAACAATCTTATTTTTTACTTGGGCTCCTTTAGATAATTTTATTCTCTCTATTATGAGAAATGATTGGTTTTGTGGACTTATTTCGGGTTTTGCTGGTATTTTTATTGGTGCAAACGGTCCATTGGTTACTGCATACATGCGCACAAAGAATTTAACTCCTGAATCGTTAGTTGCAAATCATGGCGCGGTCATGATTTATCAACATTCTATTAAAGTTCTTTTATTTATATATTTTTTTGGATTTTCATTAGAAGAATATATTTTCTTTATATTGATTTTAGCTGTTGCTGGGTTTGCAGGAGCATTTTTAGCCAAGGCAATAATATCTTTAATTCCTTATGAAAGGTTTAATATTGCATTGAAGCTATTGCTATCATTTCTTGCTTTGATTTTAGTTTTATAGGTTGCGATTACATTTATTAAAGTGCATTAGATGAAAAATATTCGTACAATAAAATATATAAAATAATTAGTTCTATGAAGTTAGTTTTAGGTCTTTTTGGGTTGGAGAATTTCTATGGCGGAGATATTTCATCCTATATTGAAATTGCTCAGATGGGTGAGGAGCTTGGCTTTGACTCAATTAGTGTTACAGATCATGTAGTAATGGGAAAAAATCTTCATAAATACCCATTTGGAGAATTTCCCCTTCCATCTGAGGCTCCTTGGTATGAGCCACTATCCTTGCTTACGATGATTGCCTCTAATACGTCTAGAATTAATTTGGCAACGGCAATTTTAATTGTCCCATTAAGAAATCCAGCACTGCTTGCAAAGACAGTTGCGACTCTAGATGTTATTTCTAAAGGTAGGTTAGAGCTTGGGGTAGGTTTGGGATGGCAAAAAGAAGAATTTGATGCAGCAGGACTTCCTTTTGAAGATCGTTCAGAGATATTTTGGGAAACTTTAGATATTTGTAAATCTCTTTGGAAAGATAGCCCAGTTTCTTTTCATGGGAAGCATTTTAATTTTGATGATATTTGGTGTCATCCACAACCCACGCAGGGCCAGAATTTACCCTTGTTATTTGGTTTGAAAATGACACATGATAATGCTCAAAAAATTGCAAAAGTAGGGCATGGTTGGATTCCAATCAAAACTAGCAGAGATTTTATTTCTTCTGGAAGAGAAATCTTATCTGAGGCATTTATTAAAGAAGGTAGACAGGATCAACCTAGAATTCGAGGACAGCTACCTACATGCGTTGATGAGAATGGAGTGCCTAATATAGATTTAACATTGAAAGAATTAGAAAAATCTATGGCCGCTGGTCTTGATGAGATAGAGGTTTTTCCAATAAATTTTATTCAGGCACCTGATGATATCTATAAAGTGTTAAAACTCATTTCCGAGGTAAAAAAATCATGAGCAAAGACCTTGTTCCATCTAACCTATCTAATTTATATGCATCTATTATCGATCAAAGAAAATTTTCTACATTGAGTTCAATCATGTGGGATGAATTTTCTATGCTGGGTCAGTTTGAGATTAATGGCTTAGAAAATTTTATAACTGCCATGCAGCAGCTTGAAAATTATCAAAGCACCATGCATCAAGTTATGAATATCCAGGGAGAGTGGGCAGAAGACTTATATAAGGGAGAAACATACTGTATAGCTAGTCATATGTTTGATAAAGATAATAAACCTCATAAATTAGATATGGGTATTATTTACAATGATGTCATTGAGATCCGAGATGGCACTGCTAAATTCCTTTCTCGAACTTTTTCTCTCAAATGGCAAAAAACAGATATCTTAGATCTCCCTGAAGAGGTTTAATTTTTATCTAACTCCTTTAAGGAATTTCCAAAAAACTCTACAAGCATCTTTGCGTTGCCCATTCCCGCATAATTCGGTCTAACTATTAATGCGATTTCACGATGTGGTCCCGGTTCGTCTAGATGAGAAATAGATAAATCTTTCCTGCTTCCAACCAATTCCTTCAAAGCCATTTTTGGAACCAGCGTTGTTCCCATTTTTCCTTTTACTAATTGAATGAGTGTATTCAAACTAGATGCTTTTAATGAGTATTGTGAGGAAGATTCAATATTACAAGCATCTAAAATATGATCTTTAAGGCAATGACCATCTTCAAGAAGCATAAGTTCTGAGTGTTCTAACTCTGATGCTTTGATCTCAGATTTGCCCGCATTCTTATTTTGATTATGTGAGACCCAGAAGAAATCTTCATCCCAAAATTTAAAGCTTACAAGATCTTGCACATCATAGGGTAAAGCCAAAATAGCCATATCTAGTTCGCCCTCTTTTACCCTATTGGTAAGTATATGTGATTGACCTTCTTCTATTTTTAGCTGGAGATTAGAAAACTCCTTCTGCAGTTTTGGTAAGATTAAAGGAAGAAAATATGGGCTAATTGTTGGAATAATACCAATTGATAAAGAAGAGTTTAAGCCGTCCATATTATTATGTTGAGCAAGTTCATGAATATTCTGAACCTCCAATTTAATCCTCTTAGCTTTATCTAAAATCTCATGCCCAAGGCTGGTAACAATGACTTTTTTATTACTTCTTTCAAATATTTTTAGTCCAAGCTGTGTCTCTAATTCTGTAATGGCATTGCTAAGAGTTGAGGGAGAGATAAAACACTCATCAGCAGCCTTTTTAAAATGTAGATTTTTAGCAACCGCCAAAGCATATTCAATTTGTTTTAAAGTTAGCATAGATCATATATTTTATCTTTTATAAAATCGAATATAACATTCTTTTTTTATATATTTACCAATATATAGAAAATATGTAAACTAATATTTACCACAGCTTTACGCAGTGAATTTTAATATTTATTACGGAATTAATTATGAGTAAAGAAACACAAAACACAGAAGGTAAATGCCCGGTAATGCATGGAAGTTTATCTTCTAATAGTTCTACTGGTACATCCAATCAAGATTGGTGGCCCAACCAGCTTAATCTCAGCATACTTCATCAGCATGATAAAAAAACTAACCCAATGGATGAAGGGTTTAATTATGCAGAAGAATTTAAATCGCTAGATTTTGACTCACTTAAAAAAGATCTTAATGATCTGATGACTGATTCTCAAGAGTGGTGGCCTGCCGACTATGGGCATTATGGACCATTCTTTATTAGAATGACTTGGCATGCTGCGGGCACATATAGAATTGGCGATGGAAGAGGTGGCGGAGGGACTGGAGCTCAAAGGTTTGCTCCTCTTAACAGCTGGCCTGACAATGGAAATCTAGACAAAGCGAGAAGACTACTTTGGCCAATCAAACAAAAATATGGAAGAAAAATAAGTTGGGCAGACCTTTTGATATTGGCAGGTAATGTAGCAATAGAATCAATGGGTGGAAAAACATTTGGTTTTGGTGGAGGTCGTCCTGATATTTGGGCTCCGGAAGAAGATATTAATTGGGGTGCAGAAACAGAATGGTTAACAAATGAGAGATATAGTGGAGTGAGAGATTTGGCTGATCCACTTGGAGCCGTTCAAATGGGTTTAATATATGTAAATCCTCAAGGTCCAGATGGTGATCCAGATCCACTTGCTAGTGGCAGAGATGTCAGAGAAACCTTTGGCAGAATGGCAATGAATGATGAAGAAACTGTTGCTCTTGTGGCTGGTGGACATACTTTTGGTAAAGGGCATGGTGCCGGACCAGAAGATCACGTTCAAACAGAACCAGAGGGAGCCCCATTAGAAAATATGGGATTTGGATGGCAAAGTAGTCATGCATCTGGAAAAGGCAGCGATACGATTACAAGTGGTTTTGAAGGAGCTTGGACTGCTCATCCTACCAAATGGGACAATGGATATTTTGATCTTTTATTTGGATACGAATGGGAAAAAGTTGAGACTCCTGCTGGAAAGATAGTTTGGCATGCAATAGGGCAAAAAGAAGAAGATATGGCTCCAGATGCCGCAGATCCGTCCAAAAAGGTACCTACTATGATGACTACTGCGGACATGTCAATGAGAGAAGATCCCGCATATAGGAAAATCTCTAAGCGTTTTCATGAAAACCCTGAAGAGTTTGCTGATGCTTTTGCGCGCGCTTGGTTTAAGTTGTTACATAGAGATATGGGGCCTAAGGGAAGATATTTAGGGCCAGAAGTTCCTGCTGAAGAATTGATATGGCAAGATCCAGTTCCTGAAGGCAATGTCGACTATGACATAAATGCTCTTAAAACAGCATTATCTGAATCAGGACTTTCAATTCAAGAAATGGTAGAAACAGCATGGGCAAGTGCTTCAACATTTAGAAACTCAGATCTCAGAGGTGGTGCTAATGGCGCAAGAATTCGCTTAGCTCCTCAAAAAGATTGGGAAATAAATAAACCTGAGCAACTGTCAAAAGTTTTATCCATTTATGAAAAAATTTCATCCGATACTGGAGCTTCTATTGCAGACGTAATTGTTATGGGTGGGAACGTTGGCATAGAGAAAGCCTCAGGGATTGATGTGCCATTCACTCCTGGTCGTGGCGATTCAACACAGGATCAAACAGATGAAGAATCATTTGCTGTATTAGAACCAATTGCTGATGGTTTTAGAAATTACTTAGGCTCTGAGTCTGATATTCCCTCTGAGGAAATGATGCTCGATAAATCACAATTATTAGGTTTAACCGCTCCTGAGATGACAGTCCTATTGGGCGGCATGAGATCATTGGGGATCAGTAATAATGATTACGGCATTTTCACTGATAATCCTGATCAACTGACAAATGATTATTTCTCAACATTGTTAGATATGTCAGTTTCATGGAAACCAAATGGCACAGGAAATACCTATGAAGGTTCTCATAGAGTTTCTGGTGAGAAAGTTAGAACTGCTACTAGGGTTGACTTAGCTTTCGGTTCTAATTCTCAACTTCGTGCGCTAGCTGAGGTTTATGCAAGTGATGATGCCAAAGATAAATTTGCACATGATTTTGTTGCAGCATGGAATAAAGTTATGACCAATGATCTTCTGTAATCAAGATTAAGCTTAATGCACGAAAAGCCTAATATTTTCAGACGGTTCATAATCTTCATAGTTGATTCTTGGAGAGCAGTTATGGATGTAAGGTTTAATCCACTCAAGCACATAGATCCAAGCCTCCAAACATATTTCATGTTAGTCCTGTTTACTATTTGGAGCATATTTTTTGGATTGATAGCAATATATTGGCTTGGATTTATTGGTTATAGCATCCCTATAAGTATATTGGTCCATGTCGCAATAATTATCCCTATAGCATTTACAAATGCAGTTTTTGTTGATGCTGAAAGAGATGGTGAAAATTGGTTAAAAGAATGGCGTGAAGAGCAATCGAGATACAAGCTAGTTATTAACAGGTTGAAGACTAAGAATCTAGTGATATGGGATCCAAACAAAGAGGCATAAAGGAAATTATTTCTAATTAAAGAAAAATTTAATAATGTGGTGGTTTCTCGTAGTCTATTTCTGGGAAGCTATGCTTTTGGTCTTTGATTCTCTTAGTTTTCTTGTGGTATCTTGACATCACATTAGCTGCATCTTCAACAGCACTTGGCATATCTTTTTTTTTCAACTTGGAATGATTGATATGCTCAGTTTCAACTTTTTTCATAACCATTATTTTACACAATCATTACAAGATTTTGCTGAATTAAGAATGTTTAGTATGATTCGGTAATGAAAACAGCTATCTATCCAGGCTCCTTCGATCCAATCACCTTTGGGCATATAGATATCGTTGAAAGAGCTGCTGCTTTATTTGATAAAGTTATTCTTGGAGTTGCTGAAAGTCAGTCTAAAAATCCTTTATTCAGTGTGGATGAAAGAATTGAGCTAATCTCAGAAATTTTTAAAGATAATCCAAAGATTGGCGTCTTAGGATATTCAAAGAAATTGACTGTAGACCTTGCCAGAGAGAATGATGCCATCGCAATTATTAGAGGTTTAAGAGCGGTCGCTGATTTTGAATATGAATTCCAGTTAGCGACTATGAATAGAAGCCTTGCACCTGATATTGAAAGTATTTTCTTTACACCAAAAGATACTTTAATTTATGTTTCATCGAGCCTTGTTAAAGAAATCGCTACTTTTGGTGGTGACGTCTCTCGCTTTGTGTCACCAAATGTTAAGACAGCTTTGCAAAAAAAGATCTCTGGCTAAACCTGACATTTGCGACAATAAAAAGTTGCTCTTTGTGATTGCACAATTCTCTTAATGATTTCCTTTTTACATTTTTTGCATTTTTTGTCAGCACGATCATAAACAGCCAGATCTATTTTGAAATAACCTTTGTTTCCATCAGGTTGATAGAAGTCTTGAAGGGTTGTTCCCCCTGCTTTTATTGCATGCTTTAAGATTTTTTTCGCAGATACAGCAATTTCATCACATTCTTTCTTTTTAAGTGTTTTGCTCTTTCTTGTGGGACGAATACTGGCATCAAATAATATCTCACTTGCATAAATATTCCCTATGCCAACAACATTTTGTTGATTCATGAGAGAATTTTTAATTGGTGATAAGGATTTTTTAATTTTATGAAACAGGTACTCTCCATTAAATTCTTTTGAAAGAGGCTCAGGACCAAGCTTTTTTAACAAAAAGTGAGTGCTGGGCTCTTTAACAAGATGCATGGATCCAAATCTTCGCGGATCATTAAAAATTAATTTTCCATTTTGAAAAATAAACTCAATATGGTCATGTTTTTTATAAAAATTAGATTTTTTTTCAGCAATTCTTAGTGTTCCAGTCATTCCTAAGTGAATAAGTATTTGTGATTGTTCAATATGCAGAAGGATATATTTTGCTCTCCTATCAATTTTGTTAACTTTTGATCCATGTAATTTTTTAAAAGAAGCAGTATCTACTTTCCATCGAAGATTTGGATTATATATTTCTATAGACTCTAGGCTCTGATTTGCAAACTCTTGAATTGCTTGGACTGAAGTTTCAACCTCTGGCAATTCGGGCATTCTTATCCGAGCAAATTATTTATTTCAATAAGATTTTCAGGAGCAAGAGTTCCAGCTGCTAAATGCAAGCGAAGAGTTGTAATTAAGTAGTCATATTTTGCATTTGAAAGATTTCTTTCCGCACTATATAGATTCTTTTCTGCTTGCAGTAAATCTACTATATTTCTAGTTCCAACCTCGTAGCCTACTTTTGTTGCTTCAAGCGCACTTGATGCCGATACAACGGCTTGTTTTTGAGCTCGAAGATTTGCCACCAATGTAACTACATTTGAATATTGACTGCGTACATCTTGTATAACACTTCTTTCTGTAAATAATGCATCTTCTGATGATTTGTTAGATTCAGCATATGCTTGTTTTGTTCTTGAGATCACAGCTCCGCCTTGAAAAATTGGCATGGAAAGTTGCAGGCTATAAGTATCTCGCTGAGTTTCATCAGGAACAGTAATATTAAAGGCTCCTCCAGTATTCAAACCATCAAAAGAAAATTGATTTGTCTCTGATTCACTTTGAGTTCCTACAATATTAACCTTAGGCAAATGATTAGATGCTACACTTCGAGCGTTGTTTTTAGATGCAAACTTTCTAAGATTTGCAGCCTTCAGTCTGAAATTATTTGCTACAGCCTTTCTTGCCCATTCCTCCTTGGAGGCTGGGACAGGATTTGTAACATTGAGGTCATTCACTAAGCCGTCAAGAGAAAAAATCTCTCTGCCGATTAACGCATTCAAAGATTCTTTTGCTGTATATACCTCTCCCTCTACTCTAGTCCTTGATGCAACACTCAGATCAAAAGCCAATTGCGCTTCCTGTACTTCTGTTACCGCTGAAAGCCCAACTTCATATCTTTGTCTAATCTGGTCTAATTGTTTTTTAATAGCTTTTTCTTCTGATCGAGCTGCACTTAGGTTATCTATAGCACGCAATACATTAAAATAAAGCTCTGCAGTTCTTACGATTAATGCCTGCTGCGAATATGCAAAATCAGCCTCTGCAGCGTCAGTCAAAAATTTAGATTGTCTGTATTTAAACCACGAATCAAGTCTAATTAACGGTTGAGTTAATCTAGCAGAAGAACTGAAGTTATTGTATTCATTTTGCAGATTGCCATTTTGATAATATTCATTCCAATTAGTTTGTGCATTAATCGAAATATTGGGGAGAAGGCCGGCACGCCCTTGTACTTTAATTTCTTTGCCTGATAAATATGAAAACTCTGCTGATTTATATTGAGGATCGTTCTCCAACGCATCGTTATAAATATCTAGTAAGCTGTCTGCAGCTGAGTGAAGACTTAAGGCAAGCAAAGATGTGGCTAGAATTTTTTTATTCATATTAAAATTTAATGTTTACAGTGCACACATTAGAACTCTTTTAGGGTCGGTATGTCAAGTTCACTTTACACTTAAATGCTATTCAGGATATTTTAGTCTATTGTGAAAAAATCTCCTAAAATCTCTTAAATTAATAGCTTTCTTTCAATTTACTTAGAGTAGAATACTAATTAAAAGTTCATTAGCATCAGGAAATAATAATTGGCTAAAAATTATGATTCAGAGTCGATAGAAGTTCTATCAGGCTTAGATCCGGTCCGAAAAAGACCTGGCATGTACACTGATACCTCTTGCCCAAATCATCTTATTCAAGAAGTCTTAGATAACTCAATTGATGAGGCTTTGGCTGGCCATTGCTCTAAAATTAAAGTCACTCTCCACAAAGAGGGAACAATCTCTGTCATTGATGATGGGCGGGGTATGCCAGTAGATATTCATCCTGAGCACAAGGTTTCTGGAGTAGAGCTGATAATGTGCAAACTTCATGCTGGAGCAAAATTCTCTGGTGAAGATTATAATTTTTCTGGAGGACTGCATGGCGTAGGGGTGTCTGTAGTTAATGCGCTTTCACAAAATCTATCTGTAGAGATCAAACGAGACAGTCATAAGTTTGAAATGAAATTTGAGGGAGGTGAAAAAACTTCAGATTTAAAAAAGGTTGGAGATATAGGTCCCAGAAATACAGGAACTTCAATAAGCTTTATGCCTGATTCACAATATTTTGAGACTATAAAAATTGATAAAAATAATTTGAAGCATCTGCTGAAAGCGAAAGCTGTATTGTGTCCCGGTTTAACCATTGAATATTATGATGAGAAGAAGAACGAAAAGATTCCTTGGAATTATGAAAATGGATTAATATCATATTTGTCTGAATCTTCAGGTGATATCGAATTGCTTTTAGGGGAATCAATTTCTTGTAGCAAACTGGCAGATGATAATGCTCTTGATTTTGTTTTGAATTGGTCTACTAAGCCGGCAAAAAATTTAATGAATGAATCTTATGTGAATCTTATTCCAACTGCTCAAGGTGGATCTCACATGAATGGTTTCAAAGCGGGTTTGTTAGAGTCAGTTAAAGAATTTTGTGAGTTCAGAAATTTAATCCCAAAAGGCTTAAAAATAACAGCTGATGATGTGGTACAGCATAGCACCTTTGTCATTTCTTCCAAGTTAACAAACCCTCAATTTGCGGGACAAACAAAGGAGAGATTAGACTCAAAAGACCATCAGGCTTTTGTTAACTCAACAACTAAAGATATTTTAAGTATATGGTTTAACCAACATACAGAGGAAGGAGAAAAATTAGCTGAATTGGCTATTGCATCTGCTCAGGCTAGAACGAAAGAGACCAAAGTAGTTGACAGAAAGAAAACATTTCAAGGTCCTGCGCTTCCTGGAAAACTTTCAGATTGTAATAGTACGGATCTAAATGAAACAGAGCTATTTTTTGTTGAGGGGGATTCTGCTGGAGGCTCTGCTAAGCAGTCAAGAGAACGAAAATTTCAAGCAATTATGCCTTTGAGAGGAAAAATTTTAAATACTTGGGATTTAGAAAGCTCTGAAATTATGAAATCTGCAGAAATCAAGGATATCTCTACAGCTATTGGAGTTAATCCAGGAAGCCCGGATATAGAATCTTTGAGATATGGAAAAATTTGTATTTTAGCTGATGCTGATTCTGATGGTCTCCATATTGCTACATTATTATGTGCGCTCTTTCTGAGACACTACAAGCCATTAATTCAAGCTGGACATATTTATGTAGCCATGCCGCCATTATTTAGGATAGATTGTGCGAAGGAAGTCTTTTATGCTCTTGATGAAGATGAAAAGGATGCAATAGTTAAAAAATTAAAGACCAAGCCTGGTAAACCAAAAATAGATATTCAAAGGTTTAAAGGTTTAGGAGAAATGAATCCCTCTCAGTTACGTGAAACAGTCATGGATCCTAAAACGAGAAGATTAGTTCAACTTACCATTACCTCGACTGATAATGTAAATAGCATGATGGATTTGTTGCTTTCAAAGAAAAATGCTGGAGCGAGAAAAGAGTGGCTTGAAAAACGAGGAAAAATAGTAACAGTTTAAATATGAATAAAAATCCTACTTCTATCAGCTTGAAGGAATACGCAGAGGAGTCCTACCTTAACTATTCAATGTATGTAATTTTGGATCGTGCACTTCCTCATATCGGAGATGGGATGAAACCAGTGCAAAGAAGGATTCTCTATGCGATGAGTGAGTTGGGTTTAAATGCTGGCTCAAAATACAAAAAATCTGCTAGGACTGTTGGAGATGTAATTGGTAAATTTCACCCTCATGGAGACAGTGCTGCATATGAGGCTATGGTGCTCATGGCCCAAAATTTTTCATTTAGATACCCGCTCGTAGATGGGCAAGGTAATTGGGGTACCCAAGATGACCCTAAATCATTTGCTGCAATGCGTTATACCGAATCTAAACTAACAGGATTTGCTGATTTACTTCTCTCAGAGCTCAAACTAGGAACTGTTGATTGGCAGCCTAATTTTGATGGCTCACTCCTTGAGCCAACAATTTTGCCCGCGAAGATACCAAGTATTTTGCTTAATGGAACCACGGGTATTGCTGTTGGTATGGCAACTGACATCCCATCTCACAACATAAATGAGGTTTTAGATGCATGTATTCATGTTTTAGATAATCCTAAGGCCACAACAAAAGACTTATTAAAATTTATTAAAGGTCCTGATTTTAGCAATCCTGCACCCATAATCGCATCATCTGAAGAACTTACTGAGATGTATGAAACTGGAAGGGGTGGATTTAAGATTAGAGCTCATTGGGATACTGAAGGCAATGACATTGTAGTTAGAGCCTTGCCCCATCAAGCATCTGGATCAAAAATTCTTGAACAAATTGCAGATCAAATGCTAAAGAAAAAACTACCTATGGTCGTTGATTTGAGAGATGAAGGAGATCATAAAGAGCCGGTTAGATTAGTAATATCCTTAAAATCAAACCGCATAGATGCATCTGAAGTAATGAACCATCTTTTTGCAACCACAGATTTACAAAAGAATTATCGATCTAATATGAATTTGATCAGCTTAAAGGGATCTCCAAGAGTTTTCGCTTTGAAAGACTTAATTGCAGAGTGGCTTAAGTTTAGACAGCAAACTGTAATGCGAAAACTTGAACACAGATTAGATCAGGTACACGATAGAATTCATATTTTAGAGGGCTTATTAATTGTTTATCTAGACCTAGATAAAGTGATTCATATTATAAGAAACAGCGATGATCCAAAGAAAGAGTTAATAAAGGCTTTCAAAATTTCAGAGATCCAAACAAATGCAATTTTAGAAATTCGCTTAAGACAACTAGCTAAGTTAGAGCAAATTAAGCTTGAGGAAGAAAAAAGTTCACTTGAGGCTGAACGATCTGATCTTGAGAAGATCATCAAATCAAAAGCTAGGCTAAAAACTTATATCAAAAATGAGCTTAAAGAAATTAAAGAAAATTTTGGGGATGATAGAAACTCTCCAATTGAATCAGCTTCAGATGCTAAGGCGTTTTCTGAAGAAGAAGTGGTTACATCAGAAGCAGTTACAGTAATACTATCCAAGGCTGGTTGGATCAGATCAGCCAAAGGCCATGATATTAATCCAAGCAGTCTCACCTATAGGGGAGATGATAAGTTAAAGCATTTCGCACAAGGAAGGAATAATCAGACCGCTGTTTTTTTTGACTCATGCGGTAAAGCATTTTCATTGCCTGCACATTCTATGCCATCTGCCAGAGGCATGGGAGAGCCATTAACTGGAAGAGTTGTTGCTGAGTCAGGTGTTACATTTGAGGGCGTAGCAATTGGTTCTGATGAATCTCAGATCTTAATTTCAAATTCCGCTGGGTTTGGTTTTATTAGTTCATTATCTAATGCAATTTCAAATCAAAAAAAAGGTAAGCAATTTATGAAAACTCCAGATGGAGCTAGCGTTATTTCTCCAATTGCAATCAACGAAGATCACAAATTTGTTGCAGCAACTTTTTCTTCGCAGGATAACAAAGGAAAGGTAAGCAACAAAATGCTAATTTTTCCTATAGATGAACTTCCAGTTCTTCCTAAAGGTAAAGGAAATAAACTTATCAGCATTTCATCCAAAGCTTTTAAAGAAAAATCAGAGTTTATGATGGATGTTTGTTGTTTGGCAGAGGACAGTAAGCTTCATATCCATCATGAGGGGAAAACTGGTGGAAAAACATGGACCTTAAAAGAATTAGAAGAATATATTTCCTCAAGGGCAAAGCGAGGTAGGGTATTGCCTACTGGATATAATGGAATGATCGTGCTCGAAGAGATTCCAAAATCTAGCGAAGTTGCTCCTGAATAGCCTCTCTTAATATTTTCAGACCTTTCAGAATGATGTCATCTTCGATAATGAGGCTTGGTGCGATGCGAATGGTATTATTGTTAGCTTTTAAAATCATCAGCCCTTTTGCATAGCATGCTTTCATCATTGTATCTAAATTGAAGTTTTCAGTTACATTTAATTTGCATCCAATCCACAGCCCCGAGCTTCTAATTGCATCAAAGCATTTAAACTCTTTGTTAATTTCTTTTAGTTCATTTAAAAATAATTTTTCTTTTTTCTTAACTCCATTAAGTAATGATTTCTTAGATAGCATAGTCATTACTTGCTCAGCAACAGCGCAGGCCAATGGATTGCCCCCAAAGGTAGATCCATGAGAGCCAAGTTGCATGCATTCAGCAATTTTTGAAGATGTTAGTATTGCTCCAATAGGCATCCCTCCACCTATACCTTTTGCACAGCACATTATGTCGGGTTTAACACCAAACTGCTCATAAGCAAATAATGTTCCTGTTCTTCCGGCCCCAGATTGCACTTCATCAATTATTAGCAATGCTTTATTTTGTTTACATAATTTTTTAATTTTTTGAACAAATCCTTTTTTTGCTTTAATAATTCCTGCTTCTCCTTGAACAAGCTCAAGGATTACAGCCGCAGTTTTCTTAGTAATAGATTTTTCTAGATTTTTTTCTTCATTAAATGGGTGATGCTTGATTCCTTCTGGCATAGGACCAAAACCTTCAATAAATCTATCTGATCCATTAAGAGCAATAGCCATCATCGTTCGACCATGAAAAGCATCAGAAAATGAGACTATTTCATTCTTCTTTTTGCTGATATTAAGATATGCATATTTTCGAGCAGTTTTTATTGCGCCTTCAACAGCTTCGGCGCCAGAGTTTGCAAAGAAAACTTTTTCAGCAAAAGTTTGTTTACAGAAAATTTTAGCTAATCTCAGTGCTGGCTCATTAGTTAGTAAATTCGATAGGTGCCAAATTTTCTTAGATTGATCTGCTAAAGCTTTATTAAGAATTGGATGACAATGTCCCAAACTAGATACAGCAATTCCAGATGCAAAATCTATATATTTTTTGTTTTGCTTATCCCAAACTAAAGATCCTTTTGCTTTAGAGGGAACGAACTCAGCCGGTTTGTATGTCGGCATCATGTATCGGTTGAAATCTGTTCTTGTGACCATATACCATTGTAATATGATTAGGATTCAAGAAACTACAGAAAATAATTTTTTAATAGAAATTTCTCCTAATTATTCTTTAAGAGGATGGAGTCGCGTATTTTTCTTAGGAAGTATAGCTTTTATCTGCTTAGCTATAGGGCTCTTTTTTCTTTTTATGGGCGCTGGATTGATCCTACCTTTTGCCGGTTTAGAAGTCATCATTGTTTTAACTTGTTTTTACATTAGTTTTCGTTGGAGCCAGCAAAAAGAGATTATTTATATCTCAAATGAGAAGATTAAATTGGAGTCAGGTAGGTTAATTAAAGAAAAAAGCTGGGAAGAGTTTAGAAGCTTTGCTGTCCTTGAGATAGAAATTGATCAGCACAACTCAAAACAATTTTGCTTTCAATCCAAAGGGAAGAGGTTCTATTTTGGCTCGTTTTTGAATGAAGAGGATAAGCTAATTCTTAAAAATGAATTGTCAAGAATCATTAGCCACCTTAATACGTTATCCCCAGGCCTTTAATTTTTTAGTTACCATTTCCATTTTACCAGCCTGATAATTTATGTTTTTTATCTCATCAACCTTACCTTCGATGAGGGGCTGAAAATAACTTCGAGCTCTTGTTGTCATTCCAAAACCATCTTTTGAAATAAATCCAGCTGGGAGTTTTTTTTCAACATTTGCAATTTTTGTCAATGATGCAGAGACTACCTCCCACTTATATGGTTTTGAGCTTTTACGTTTTATTACTGGCATGACGCCATTTTGTCCACTTATAGCAAATTGCACCGCCTTTTTACCAACCTCATAAGCCTGAACTCTATCAACACCTGATGAAAGATGACTAGCACTTCTTTGCAAATAGTCGGCAACAGCCCAATGATTTTTTAATTTTAATTTATTATTGATTAGGTCCGCTAACCGAGGTGCTACACCTCCAAGTTGACTATGACCAAATGCATCTTTTGAATCTGACTCAGCCAAAAACTTTCCTTTAGCATTCTTAATTCCCTCTGATGCAACGATCACACAAAACCCATTTTTTTTAACCGTGTCTTTTACTTTAGATAAGAATTTTTTTTGATTAAAACTTACCTCAGGAAGCAAAATTATATGAGGTGCGCCCGGATGACTGTCTTGCGCTAAGCAGCTTGATCCAGCGATCCAGCCAGCATGTCTTCCCATAACCTCCAGAATAAAAACTTTTGTAGAACTTTCATGCATTGATTCCACATCAAGCGCAGCTTCAATGGTAGAGGTAACTACATATTTTGCGACTGACCCAAATCCGGGACAGCAGTCCGTAACAGCAAGATCGTTATCTACAGTCTTGGGAATTGCTATACATTGCAGAGGATAGTTAAGCTTTTTGCTTATCTGAGATATTTTTAAAGCAGTGTCAGCAGAATCATTTCCACCATTATAAAAAAAGTAACCTATATCGTGAGCTTTAAAAACCTCAATTAATCTTTTGTATTCTTTCAAATTCTCTTCAATGCTTTTTAATTTATATCTGCATGAACCAAAAACTCCACCTGGCCGATATTTCAAGCTCTCAATAAATTTTTTTGATTCTTTAGAGGTATCTATTAACTCCTCACGTAAAGCTCCCAAGATTCCATTTTTACCTGCATAAACCTTTCCAATCTTCGCAGATTTCTTTGCTTCTAATATTACCGCGCTTGCAGATGCATTGATTACAGATGTCACACCACCAGATTGAGCGTAAAAAGCATTTTTTTTCATTGGTTTATAAATTAATTAATTTGGTCTATGGTAACAAATGTTACCGACAAATATTTAAAAATGAAAATTCATATATTAGGCATTTGTGGCACTTTTATGGGGGGCCTTGCGCAAATTCTTGTAGAAAAAGGTCACAAAGTTTCAGGAAGCGATAAACAATTTTATCCACCAATGTCTAATCAGTTAGATTCTTTGGGCGTAGAAATGATAGAAGGCTATGAAGAGTCTTCTTTGCCTGTTGCAGATCTTTATGTAATAGGTAATGCATTAAGCAGGGGCAATCCATGTGTAGAATATATTTTAAATTCAAAACTTGAATATACTTCTGGCCCTAAAATGTTAGGTGAAATGATTCGTGATCGAACAGTTATCGCTGTTTCAGGAACGCATGGAAAAACTTCAACATCATTCCTAATCTGTGAAATTTTTCAAGCTCAGGGTATCGATATCGGATACTTGGTAGGGGGCGTGAGTGATTCATTTAAAAATTCTGCCCGCTTGGGTACTTCAGAATTTTTTGTTATTGAGGCTGATGAATATGATTCAGCATTTTTTGATAAGCGCTCAAAATTTATTCATTATCACCCCGATACTTTCATTATAAATAATATCGAATTTGATCATGCTGACATATTTGATGATTTGTCAGAGATCTTAAAACAATTTCATCATGCAATAAGAACAGTTCCTGCAAATGGAAATATACTTTTTCATGACAGCGATGAAAATATCAAAAGACTTATTGAGATGGGTTGTTGGTCAAATACACACAAACTTGGTGGAGAAGATAATATAAAGCTTTCAATAGATGATGGCATCATTCATTTTAAGGATCAAAGGTTTCATGTAAGTGATCTCCCAATGCACGGTCAGCACAATTTCAATAATGTAGTAATGGCTATGTATACATCTTTTCTTCATGGAATTGACCCACAGCAATCTTTTTTAGCACTTAAAAATTCAAAGGGGGTTAAGAGAAGATTTGAAACAGTATTTAAGCACAATGACAAAATAGTCATTGATGATTTTGCGCATCACCCCACCGCAATTTCTCAAACAGTTCAAGCAGCTATCAATAATTTTTCCTCTCAAAAAATAGCGGGTATTATAGAGCTAGCTTCGAATACGATGTCTCAGGGACATCATGGCGCAGAATTGTATGATAGTGCTCCAGGTTTAGAGCAAGTCTATTGGTTAAATTTATCCAGCAAAAAAAATAAAAACTTTGAGTACGATTCCATAAATTCTTTATTGGAAGACCTAAAAAGGGATATAGATAATATTGATGTTATATTAATAATGAGCAACAAAGATAGTAAAAAAATATCGGAGCCAATTATTGACCTCATCAAAAGTAAATAAACTTCCAGTCTTCCCGTTGGGGCTAGTTGTTTTGCCTGGAACTATACAAACTCTCCAAATCTTTGAACCTAGATACCTTGCCATGGTAAAAAATTGCATGAGTACTAATACCGGCTTTGTCATTACTTTAAGTAAAAACAATCAATCCGGTGAGAGTTTTATGTCTCAGGGAACCTTTGTTGAAATTATTGATTTCAATCAATTGCCCAATGGATTGCTAGGAATCACTGTAAAAGGATCTCAAAAAGTTTCTATAAAATCTGTTGAGCAAATTGAATCAGGTTTGCATTATGCATCTATTTCTCCAATTTCTGAGCCAGTGGTTGATGATCAGGCTGTTTTAGCTCAATTTCCTGAGCTCATAAATGTCCTTACACAGCTGAAGGAGCATCCAGAAGTTAAATCTTTGCCTTTAGAGATTGACCTACTATCAGCTGAATCTGTAAGTTACCAATTAGCAGGTCTAATTCCAATTTCACCCATTCAAAAGCAAGCTTTACTAGAAGCATTTGATGCAACTCAGCGAATGAATATTCTAGAAAAATTAGTCAATAAAATCTCAGAAAACTCTACTTAAATTTTTAATAACTGCTTACCTTTATTTTCTCCGGTAAAGAGTCTATTCAAAGTTTGAGGGCAATTTTCAATACCCTCTTGAACATCTTCCCTATGTTGGAGTTTGCCCTCCATAACCCAGGTAGCGATTTCTTCAAGAGCTTGTTGCGATCGTGGAAGATAATCTAGGACTAAAAATCCTTGCATTGTTGCTCTCTTGATGATTAATGAAAATAAGTTATTTGGTCCATCGGGTGGCCTAGTTGCATCATAGCCAGAAGAAATTCCACCACACAAAAGCACTCGAGCATTTATGTTGATCAAATTAAGAACCGTTTCTAATATCTCGCCGCCAACATTATCAAAATATATATCGATTCCATTTTTTGCAACTTTTGGCAATTCTTCGTGAACATTTAAATTTTTATAATCAATCACATCATCCACACCAACTTCTTTGAGCCAATCACACTTTTCTTTTCCACCCGCTATCCCTATGACATGACATCCTTTAAGTTTAGCAATCTGAACCACCACTGATCCTGTTGCGCCTGCAGCTCCTGAAACTAAAACAGTTTCGCCTGGTTTCGGATCACCGAGCTCTATTAAGCCATAGTATGCAGTGATACCTGTTGTGCCCATAACATTTAACATCGTTGGTATAGGAAGAAGATCGGGAACGACTCTAAACCTATCATCAGCCTCGGGTTTTGTTACGCAATAAGTTTGCCAACCTACAAAACCAAATGTTAAATCACCTACTTTGTAATCTGAATTATTAGATTGAAGTACTCTTCCCATGCCACCTGACCGAACAACTTCGCCTATCTGAACGGGTGGAAGATATCCGGGGACGTCATTCAACCAGCCTCTTTGTGTTGGATCAAATGACAAATACATATTTTCAAGAAGAATCTCACCTTCTTTAATTTCAGGAAGAGTTTCTGTAACAAGCTCAAAATCTGAGTCTTTGACTAATCCACTTGGTCTTTCTTTTAAAATCCATTTTTGGTTTTCAATACCCATATTCTCTCCTGCATTAATTTTTAAACACCTATATTACATTCATTAGAACTATACAACTTAGAGCATGCTACCAGTCAAGAAATAAAATTTAAAAAACTTCATTTTATTGTTGAGTAGTATTTCTTTTAAGCGGTGGCTTATTTGCTTTTATTCTTATCCAATTTAAAGTTCTAAAAATGGAGGGCTTGCCAACAAGCTTTTGTTCTAATCTATATTTCCCTGGATAATTTATTAATAGCAATCCAGTTACTATTGTGAGAAGGCCTTGGCCTGGTAATACTAGCATCAACAAACCTCCAATAATCAGAAAGAGCCCGATTATATTTTTTACAAACATTAGTGCTAATCTCAGTATCGGTTTTTGCTTCCTCCATTTCGTAGGTTTTCTTTTAGATTCAAGGAAATAATCCTCTGGTATGTTTGCTACAAACCAACTAATACCCAAAATACTTAGTAAAAAAATAAAAATAGAAGATATCCCTAAACTCACTAGTATCTCAGGGTGATCAGAAAACCACTGGATAAAAGAATTTATAAAATTCATAGACCTATCTTAATCAAAAGATTGATTGAAAGAGTATATAAATTAGAAATATTTAATAGATTTATTCTTTTAAGTTAGATATTCTGATTCTTAAGCTTGGACGTAAAATTAAAAATATTTCAAACAATTTCAAAATGCATCATAAGGTGAATTATCGCTATGAAAACTACTGATTTAAAAACAATCTGTTTCGAAGCGCTTGATGATTTAAAAGCTCAAAATATTCTTGTTTTAGATATTCGGGATATTTCAGGCTTTGCCGATTGGTTCATAATAGCTACTGCGTCTTCCTCAAGAAATGCAAAAGCTATTTCCAATAAATTAATTGAATCACTTAAACTGCAAAAACACCACTTAGTTGGAGTTGAGGGTCAGGATGACTCAGAATGGATCTTGGTCGATTGTGGAGATGTCGTTGTGAATATAATGCAACAAGAGACTCGTGAATTTTATGATTTAGAAAGTTTATGGGGTGAAAAGACTCTTGTTTCCGCATAATGAAATGCAAAGTTATTAGCATTAGCCACAAGCCATCTGATTGGGAGAAACAGGCACTAAATTTTTATACCAAACAGTTACCTAACCACTTTCAAGTTTCTAATGTTGAGGTGAAGCCTTTTTCTTCTAAATCCATGAATAAGGATTCTATATTAGAGGCTGAGGGTTCAGAAATATTAAAATATGTTGATCAAGATGCACATGTGATTTTATGGGACAGGCAGGGTCAAAAAATTAATAGCCTTGATTTTGCAAGTCTTCTGCAAGATCAGATTGATCAGGGAGTAGGTATTAATTTTATTATAGGTGGCGCTCACGGAGCATCTGATAATCTAATTAAAAATTCACAATTAATTTTATCTGCATCAGAACTAACATTTCCTCATAGGCTTTTTAAGATATTTTTAATGGAACAAATTTATAGAGCTAGCACAATTCATAGAAACCACCCATATCATAAATAATGATTTTTGAAGAAAGACAGATTGAAAAGAATAATTTTTCTTCGAGGGCAATTTTACTTTTTAGTCTAATTATCCTTGGACTAGTAGCTGTCCTGATCCAGGTTTTTTCTTTGCAAATTTCCGGTTACTCGGATTACCAACTAGCCGCATTAAAAAATAAAAATTATACAGTTCCTGTCCAGTCGCTTCGGGGTGAGATTTTTGATAGAAACGGTAAAGTGCTAATTAAAAATGAACCAACCTTTGATTTAATTACCCGCCCTAATTTAATTTTAGATATAGATTCTTTTTTAGATGAGATTAAACCTGTGATCTATCTTTCTGAAACTGAAACATCAAGGTATAGAAAGCTTCATAAAGAGAAAGCATTTGTAAACAAGGAACTGGTTTTAAAAAAAGATCTTTCTGATGAAGAAATAGCCAGATTTAATGTCAGGAGTTTTAATTTTCAAAATGCATTTATAGCAAAACGCTTTAGAAGAATTAGCGATCATCCAGATATTTTCTCACATGTTCTAGGTTATACCTCTAGATCAGATGATGATTTTAATTCCATATCTGAAATTCCTCGAAGTCATTGGAAGGATGCAGAATTAGTATATGCGCATGGGTTAATTAAAGGCCGGACAGGATTAGAAGAAATATATGATGAGCAATTAAGTGGTCGGTATGGAAAAAGAGTATATGAAATGAATGCGAGAGGGCAACTTGTTCAATCACTGTCTCTTACCAAGGGTGAACAAGGGTCTGATTTATATACTAATTTAGATATTGATGCACAAAAAAGTGCAGCAAAATTTCTTGGGAATAGAAAAGGTGCAGTTGTTGCCATAGACTTAGATGCTGGGGGTATTAATGTTTTATATAGCTCTCCTGCATACTCAATAAATAAACTCTCTAATGGCATGAATGAAGATGAATTTCAAACATTAATCGACGATCCGAATAAACCCTTTTTTAATAGAGCTCTTCAAGGGAGATATCCACCAGCATCAACAATTAAGCCTGCAATTGGCATGTATGGATTATCAAACAATATTGTAAATTGGGATTTTGAGATGAAAGATCCAGGGTTTTTCACCTTACCAGAGACTGGAAGAATCTTTAGAGGCTGGCGAAAGGGGGGTCATGGTAAAGTCAATATGCGCAAAGCATTTCTGGTCAGCTCGAATACTTATTTTTTCTCACTTGCATATCAAGCCAATATTACAGAATTGTCTAATTATTTATCGAATCTTGGATTTGGACAGAAAGTTTGTTTAGATTGTTTTGATGAAGATCAGGCATTTGTTCCAACTCCTGAATGGAAATATAGCATGATGAATGCAGGCTGGGTTAAGGGCGATACAGTTAATCTGGGTATTGGGCAAGGCTATTTAGTTGCAACTCCTATGCAGCTAGCAAACTATGCATCCATACTTGCTACCAAAGGACAATTTGTTGAGCCTTCTCTTGTTGCTGCAGGTAATCAAAAAAAATCTTTCAAGACTTGGCAAGATAAAGGATTTGATGATTCAGATTGGAGCAAAATGCATCAAGCTTTACTAGGAGTTATTGAAAGTGATTTTGGAACTGCTAGGAGCATACGTGATCTTAAAGAATTTCAAGTAGCAGGGAAATCTGGGACAGCTGAGCTTGTTAGTTTAGATAGTAAGGAAGCTTACCAAGAGGTAAGAACGTCAGAGTTGCTAAGGGATCATTCTATTATAATCGCTTTTGGCCCTATGCCCAATCCAAGATATGCAGTTTCTGTGGTAATTGAGAATGGAGAGAGCGGCGGGGCAGTTGCTGGACCAGTAGCAATCGAAGTTTTAAAGAGCCTGATTAATGAATAAATCATTTCAAAGAATATACTTCGATCCTTATTTATTTTTTAGCCTTTTTTTATTATCTACCCTTGGCTTATTTTTTTTATTTTCTGCTTCAAATTCCGATATAAGCCTTATTTTAAAACAAGTGGTTTATGTAATTACTGGATTCATCATTATGATTTTGGTTAGCCAACCAGACCCTGATATTTTTAGAAGGACATCAGGATTGTTTCTAATTTTCGCATTGTTACTTTTAGGTATTACGTATTTATTTGGCCCTGAAATCAATGGAGCTCAAAGATGGGTTAGACTCGGTCCATTTTCTTTTCAATCCTCAGAGTTGTTAAAACTTGCAGTACCGATTTTTTTAGCAAATTTTTTGTTTGATAAAAAGCTCCCTATACAAAGAAAAGAAATAATCTTCAGCCTCCTTATTATCTTTTGTTGTTTCTTCTTTGTTTTTAGACAACCAGATCTTGGTACAGCATTAATCATTGCTTGCTCAGGATTATTTGTTTTATTTCTTTCTGGTTTAAGTTGGTCTTTTATAGGTGGATCTTTTGTTTTATTAATCATAAGCTCGCCTTTTATTTGGAATATTCTTTTGCAACCTTTTCAACGTCAGAGGATTGCGACATTCTTTAATCCAGACTCTGATCCATTTGGGGCAAGCTGGAATATCATTCAATCAAAAGTTGCAATTGGTTCTGGAGGTCTATTAGGCAAGGGTTATGGCGAAGGGTCTCAGACGCAATTAAATTTTCTTCCAGAAACTGAGACTGATTTTATTTTTTCTGTTATCGGAGAGGAATTTGGGTTTCTTGGGGTGCTGCTTTTAATAAGTATCTATTTATTTATATTGTTGAGGTGTTTTTATTTGGCATTAAGTGCAAGAGATAGATTTTGCAGATTAGTTATAGGGGGTCTGAGCCTTACTTTTGCTGCAAATTTAATTATAAATTTGTGTATGGTAGTAGGCCTGCTTCCGGTTGTTGGCATGCCTTTACCATTTATAAGTAAGGGTGGATCATCTTTACTGTCATTATTTATTGCTTTTGGCATAATTGTTTCTATGGGAACGCATAAAAAATTTCTACCTCAATGAAATATCTTTTCATACTTTTTCTTTTTTTTTCAAACGCTATTCTTGCTAATTATTCCAAGCATCCAGAAGCCAAGGATGTTATTAGAACCCTTGTATCGGAACATGGTTTCGATGAGAGCTACGTTATTAAGATACTTGAAACTGCAAAGAAACAGAATCGAATTTTGGAGTCTATGTCATCTCCCGCTGAGTTTACTTGGACGTGGGATAGATACAAAAAACTTTTTCTTGAAGAGAAGCGCATTACTAACGGTAAAAAATTTATTAAAGATAACTCTAATTTATTTAATCGAATTGAAGATGAGTTTGGAGTACCTAGGGAGATTATCACTTCCATTCTAGGAGTAGAAACAAGATATGGAAAAATTAAAGGCAACTATAGGGTGCTTGATAGCCTAGCAACTCTTGGTTTTGATTTTCCCAGAAGATCAAAGTTTTTTAAAAGTGAGCTTGTCCAGTTCTTCATTCTTACAAGAGAAAATAATCTAGACATTAATTCAGTGCAAGGCTCATATGCAGGTGCCATGGGGTATGGGCAGTTTATCTCATCTAGTTATAGAGCCTACGCTATAGATTATGATGGCGATGGATATGCAGACTTATTTAACTCAGTGCCAGATGCCGTAGCCAGTATTGCTAACTATCTTAAAAAACATGGTTGGAAAAGAGATGGGGTCATAGTTCAAAAAGTTATACTCAATAAAGTTAACAAAACCTACAATCATCCAAGCAATTCCAGTAAATATATTCCCCTCCAATATACAGAGGGCCTTGAAACAGAATATATTATCCAAGAGGGAGATAGTCTGTTATCAATTGCAATTAACAATGATATAAAATTACAGCAGCTTATGAGTCTTAATAATATTAAAGACAAAAATATTATTAAGACTGGACAAACTATTAAATTAAACAAACCAAAGGATTTATATTTTATAGGTGATGATAATTTCATTGCGATTACTAAATATAATCGTAGTCATTTTTATGCTAAAGCCGTGTATGATTTATCCTTAGAATTTAAGTGAAACTTTTATGAAGAAAATATTTTGTTTAATCCTGCTCGCTTCTTTTAGTCTGCAGGGACTTGCTCAATCTATGGTCCCTAAGGCTCCTAAATTAAATTTAGATAGTTATATATTGCTCGAAGCCAGCACGAATACTGTAATCGCTGAATTTAATTCTGACAATCAAATCTCTCCTGCAAGTATGACCAAAGTGATGAGTGGATATGTTATTGCAGATCAAATAGCTACTGGGGCTATTAGCTTAGATGACAAAGTCTTAATTAGTGAAAAAGCTTGGAAAACTGGCGGCTCTAAAATGTTTATTGAAGCGGGAAAAAGAATTTCTGTTCGTGACTTATTGTCTGGCATAGTAATTCAATCTGGAAATGATGCTACTGTTGCCATGGCTGAGTATGTTGCAGGCTCTGAAGAAGGGTTTGTGGATTTTATGAATGCCTATGCATCCGAATTAGGGTTGAGTAATACCTTATTTCAAAATGCAGTTGGATGGACGGATCCCAATCATTTTTCATCAGCCGAAGATCTGGCTCATCTGACAAAAGCACTGATTAACAATTTCCCTAATCATTACGCAACTTATAGAGAAAAAGAATTTACCTTTAGTGGTATTAGGCAGCTCAATCGCAATAAGCTTTTATGGAGGGATGATACCGTTGATGGAGTAAAAACCGGTCACACTGAATCTGCTGGCTATTGTTTAATTTCTTCAGCAAAGAGAAATGATATGCGATTAATAGCAGTGGTGGCAGGCAGCCCCTCTGAAAATGAAAGACTAACTTCATCGCAGAGACTTTTAGAGTACGGGTTTCGCTTCTTTGCTACTCAAAAACTCATTGCAAAAGATTCAGAGATTACTGTTGCTAAGGTTTGGGGCGGCAAAATGGATGAAGTTGCCCTAGGCACCAATGAGGATATCTTTTTAACTTTGCCACGAGCAGAATTTAAAAATATCAAAGCAAACTATAAGTTTAAGAATAATATTCAAGCTCCCATCTCTGAGGGTGATGTGATAGGAGATATTGAATTCATGTCTAACGAAAGAGTTGTTCTATCTGCGCCGCTTATAGCTATTGAGTCTGTTGAAGCTAAAGGTTTCTTTGGAAGAATATGGGCTCGCATAGTTTTTTGGATTATGAGTTTATTTTCCTTAGACCAAAATGACTAATATCCCTGCTATATATCAGGGCAAATTAAATACGTTGGACCAAATCAAGGTTTCACCTTTATCTCGTGCTTATACTTTTTCAGATAGTATTTACGAAGTTATTCCATATTTTTTAGGAAAACCTTTGTGCTATAAAGAGCACTTTGATCGCATGATTCAAAGCTCTCATCTTATGAGCTTAGATGTTGATTTTGATAGCGTAACCAAGGATATTAAGGAACTTGCCGCCACCTTAAATAATCAAGATGGATATGTCTATTATCAGATTTCCAGAGGAGTGGATATGGTCAGATCTCATATCTATCAAGATGATCTTGAGACAGAAAGATTTGGTTATGCGATGCCTGCAAGTTTTCCCTCGTCTCCTATCAGCGCTATGTTGTGTGACGATGATCGATGGGGTAGATGTAATATCAAGTCCACTTCATTGCTAGGTAATATTTTGGCAATGAATAAAGCAAAGTCATTGGGTTGCCAGGAAGTTGTCATGCATAAAGATGGCTTCATGACCGAAGCAGGAGCAAGCAATGTATTTTATTTTGATTCTGCTGGTTCAGTTAGAACCTCATCATTATCTGAAAATATTCTTCCTGGGATTACAAGATCGATTCTAATCGAGGCACTAAAGGATACGCCATATTCAGTGAAAGAGGGCAGTTGCTCTGTTGCAGATTTTAATGATTCACCTTGTATATGGCTGACCAGTTCGACGAAGGGAATCTTGCCTCTCACCACCTTAATTGGAACAGAGTATAAATTTGAAGAAAATTTTCATGGCTATCTGGACATAGCTGAGCTATTTAATTCTGCAATGCAGTCGCATCTTTCAGTCTCAGAATAACTCTTTCAATTTGCTCCCAAGTATCAGCTTTCATCAAACCTTTGTTTATTAAATCAATTTTTAGGATTTCTTCGTTTAAACCAAGAAACTCCTTCACCCTTGCTTGTTTAATTAAATTTAAATAAAGATTAATTTTAGATGACCATACTCCACTGTTCACTAATGCTGATTTTTTATTTGAGGCTTTAAGGGACTCCAAACAAGAATTAATCACTTTGGCGATTATCCAAATTATTGGAGCAGAGTTTTGACGATCATGCTCTCTCATGAAATTAATTGTGATGAGTGCTTTTTTAAAATCCCTATTAATTAATAAATCTTCAAGCTCAAATGCACTTATTCCAGATCCAAAGATTATATGATCTGTATTTGCTTCAACCGATTCATCTTGGCTTAGAAATAAAAGCTTCAGCAAGGCAACTTCATTTTTTTGACCCAAAAGATTTGCTTCATTATTTTGAAAAATTGAGCCTCCAAAGATTGGAAGCAAATCTTTTGGTAAAAAGCGCAGCTGTCTTTTCAGCCACATTTTTTCTTCCATTATTTTTAGTTTGCTGCAATTAATAATGAGACCATGGGCATCAAAATTTTTAATCCATGCGCCACTTGGTATTTTTTCAATACTTGACTCAATAATTAATGCAATATTAGAAGATTTGAAGATATTGCTATCTTCAAGAAGAGATTTTATTTTTTCAGGAAATTTTCCTGAACTATGTTTGATATGCAGAATGAGATTTTCTTGGAATAAAGAGCCTCCAATATTTCTTGAAACAATTTCTTGCAATTTATCTAAGTCATCTTGAAATATTGATACCTTCTCGTTGAATCCATGATTCTGTAAATTATTTAAAATTCTTTCAACTGCATCTTGTTTTAGAATAAATTCTCCCCCTGTGAGCAGAAAAAATTTATGATCTTTGGGATCAGTAAAATTTAGAAAATTAACTTTCAATTAACCAATACTCCTTTAAGAGTTCTTCAAGCAACAATAATTCTAACTCTTCGGTAATTTTTCTCTGCGCCATCATTTCAGCTTGCGGATTATTTTCATTCACAGGAATCCAGCCTGCAATTTCTAGCTTGCCACTTTTGGTAGATACCATGTTGGTGAATTTGAATTCCAGCTGACCAACAATTTCTATCTGTTTTGCTCTTGCAGCTGAGCCACCATAAAAATTTTTCTTTTTAAATTGGAGGTTGGATATATAGAGGCTGTAATTATTATTAGATTGATTTTGAGAAAAATATTTTAATGATTTTTGTTTAAATGAATCTCTAACACTTAACCCAAACTCAATCTTATTTAGTGAGATTTGCCGCTCTTCAATCCAGTCAAACTGACAGCTATAGATTGCAAAAAAAGATATGAGTATTAAAAAATACTTATTAAATTTATTTTGCTCCATCAAAAAAATCTTCAAAGCCAGATGGGTCATGTCTTCCAACCACTAAGTTCTCGAGCATTCCAATACCTTTTTCTGAGCCTAATGTAGCTTTTGCAATTTGATGCGTATGAAAAAAAGTATAATCTCCTGGATCAATGGCAGACAAATCCCAAACTTCATAGCCTGTTTCGCTTTCACCTCTCCAAATACCATGTTTCCACTCATCATGCTGGTACCCAATGCCTTTGCAAAAGAATATTGGACCAATTGTTTCAAGCTCAAGATCAAACTTTTCTTTATTTTTTAGCATGCCTGATATATTTGCTCCGGTTGCCCAACGTGAGCCTTTTTGCCATTTCACAGAGTGATGAAGGGAGTGGATAGTTTCAACCTCAATTTCAGATGGAGCAGACGACATATCTTCATATAAAGGTAACTTATGACCAGATATTTGTGTTGTATTACCATCCCTATCTTCAAATGTTCCAAATTGTGTGCAGAATCCATCAAAGTGAACAGGAGCCCAACACCAATATACTCCGGGTTCTTGGTTTAGCATTCCAGGCGCTCCACCTTCTGGCTCTCCCACCGGTCTGACACCCCATGACCTATCTCTAATTCCATATATTGCTTTAGGACTAAGTGTTCCAGCTTCTGTTGATATTTCGCCTGTCCATTTACCTAGTTGAGTGAATCTAATAGTATTCATGATCGTTCTGGTGCCCTCCATCAGAAGGGATCGCGGCTCCTGATGAGCAACAGAATTAGCTGAAAATTTAAGATTACAATTTAACTTGTTATCAGGATCTTTTAAAGAGAATGTAAGTTCATTCATAGGCTCATTAATTGTTAGGCGCATAGGACCAATGTTGATTGGCACTCTATTTTGATCTAGGCGCTGACTTGCATGAAATGAATATTGCTTACCTTTGTATGAAATACTAAAATGCGCATCCATCACATGTCTATTTGGATATAGTGCTATACCTATTTCAAAAATATACTCATTTTCAGGATCCATACCATTGAAAAAATATCTGTCATAAAAATTTCTATCCGTGGGTCCTGGAATAGTAATGGGCTCTATCGCCTGATGAATTGGGTAGTCGTCGAAAGGAGTTATGTAGTTCATTTAAATTACAAAATTAATTAATTTTTCTTTTATATAGATTACCTTTTTTATGGGCTGGTTAGCTAGAATTTTTTTAACATTTTCATTTGCCTTTGCTAGCACCTCTAATTCATCTTGCTCTATATCAACAGATACATTTTCTTTGCCTCGAACCTTTCCATTGATCTGAATAATGAGTTGAAAATCTTCTAATTGAAGAAACTCTTCATTATAAATTGGCCAAGAATTTTCAAAATCATCGCCATTAGATTCCGAATATTCTTTCCATAAATAAAGACTAATATGAGGGGTAATTGGCGATAACATTTTTAATGTAAATTGAATCACCTCATCTAAACAGAATCTTTGAGATATGGTTGCATCATTCGCTTTAAATGACTCTGGAACTGCATTCAATAACTCCATTATTGATGCAATTGCTGTATTAAATGAATTGCGTTCCGCATAGTCATGAGTAACTTTTTTTAGAGTTTTATGACTTTTTTGACGGAGCTCAAGCTCATGTTTTGTAAATTCATCTGGTTGCTTTTCAGTAAATTGTTTTCTTTCTGACAAAAGATTCCATATGCGCTTAAGGAATCTGTATGAGCCCTCAATTGCTGTATCCGACCATTCCAGCGATTGTTCTGGTGGAGAGGTAAACATCATATAAAGTCTGATTGTGTCAGCTCCATATTGGTCAATAAATTTTTGCGGATCTACGGTATTACCTTTGGATTTTGACATTTTGTATCCATCTTTTAGCACCATGCCCTGTGTAAGAAGTTTTTTAAAAGGCTCATCGCCATCAACCAGACCCATATCCCTCATTGCCTTATGAAAGAATCTTGAATAAAGAAGATGCAATATTGCGTGCTCAATCCCTCCAACATATAGATCAACAGGAAGCCAATACTTCGAACTTTCATCTAATGCTTTGTCGTTATTATCTGCTGCTGTAAATCTTGCGTAATACCATGATGAATCTACAAAAGTATCAAAAGTATCTACCTCACGAATTTTGCCAGGCCCTAAATCAAAGAAAGCTTTATTTTGACTTAAAGGTTTGGGAGATTCTCCCTCCTCGATTTTTGGTAGCTTTACTGGCAGGCCTTTGTTTTCTAAAAAAATAGGCTCCCCATTCTCATAGATAACAGGTATTGGGCAACCCCAAAATCTCTGTCTGCTTACCCCCCAGTCTCTGAGTCTAAAATTTTCTATGCTTTTACCAATATTATTCTTTTCTAAGTAGTTATTAATATTCTTAATTGCATCATCCGATTCCTGACCGGTAAAATTATCAGAATTAATAAGAGCCCCTTTCTTAGGAGATGGCAATTCGTCGCACTCAATAACTTTTTTAATTTCAATATTGTATTTTTGAGCAAATTCATAATCTCTTTCATCATGAGCAGGAACACCCATTACTACTCCAGTTCCATAATCCATCAAAACATAGTTTGCGATCCAGACATCGAGGTTGGTATCTAAAAAAGGATGTTTAACCTTTAAATCTGTTTTAAGTCCTAACTTTTCTGCCTTAGCCATATCAGCTTCTGCCATTTTGGTTTCGTTGCATTTTTTTATGAATTCATTAATTTCTGGACTTTCACTTGCAAGACTCTGGGCTAGAGGATGATTTGGAGAAATAGCTAAATAAGTTACCCCATAAATAGTATCAATTCTTGTGGTAAAGGCAGTTAACTCTTTTTCATCAATTAAAGAAAATTTTATTTCTGAACCAAATGACTTACCAATCCAGTTTTTTTGCATAGATTTTACATTTTCTGGCCAATCTAAATTTTCAATTGATGAAAGCAATTCATCTGCATAATCAGTAATTTTTAAAAACCATTGATCAATTTCTTTGAGCTCAACAGTTGCTCCAGATCTCCATCCTTTACCATCAATCACTTGTTCATTTGCTAAAACTGTTTCATCAACAGGATCCCAATTAACCAAGGATTTTTTTCTATACACAAGACCTTGTTTGTGAAGCAAGGTAAAAATTTCTTGCTCCCATCGGAAATAATTAGGATCACAAGTTTTAAGCTCTTTCGACCAATCATAGCTAAAGCCCAATCTTTCTAATTGTGACTTCATATTTTCAATATTTTGATCAGTCCAACTTTGAGGATCAACTTTATTTTTTATAGCTGCATTCTCTGCTGGAAGACCGAATGCGTCCCACCCCATTGGCTGAAAGACATTAAAACCCTGCATTCTCTTAAATCTAGAAATCACATCTCCAATCGTATAATTACGAACATGACCCATATGTAATTTTCCAGAAGGGTAAGGAAACATTGAAAGACAATAAAATTTTTCTTTTGTTTCTGAGGGCGAAGCTTTGTATGAATTATTTTGCTTCCATGATTTCTGAATTAGATTTTCTACTTCAGTGGGATTATATTCTTTGAAGCTCATTGTTCTAGAAAAGATCCTTCAAGATAGTTGATATTATGCTCATTCTTACAAAATGTTTTGTCTTCCAAGAGTTTTTGATGCAAGGAATGATTTGTGCTTATACCCTCTACAAAAAACTCATCTAAAGCACTTAACATTCTTTTGATGCAAGACTCTCTTGTATTTGCGGTTGTAATAATTTTTGCGAGCAGTGAG
>CABXFU010000007.1 GCA_902511575.1 uncultured SAR86 cluster bacterium | reverse complement strand
ATTTGAAAATATGGATGTTTGTTTGGAAGCCGGACATGAGCTTATAAAGAGAACAAATAAAAACTTTGATATTACTCTTGAGGGTTTAGACAGTATGGTGATGAAAGCTAATTATAGAGTGGGCAGCAAAGACAGATTGCCGCTAGCAGGGAAGATTGAAGAAAATATTTATGCAATTGGTGGTCTTGGCTCACGAGGCTTTAGTTTGGGGCCTATACTGGGAGAGTATGTGGCATCTCTAATTAATAACTCACCAAGCCCTATATCCTCTGGGATAGCTTTGGCTGTTGAGCCACTTAGATTTAAAGATTAACTAGCAGATTTTCTACCAACATCTCTGCAGAAGGTATATCAGTTGGGGCGTAGCTTGAACCTTTTCGCCATTTGGTAAGCCCAGTCCATAGAGTTTTGTCTGATTCTTCATCCCTTACAGATATTCGTAGAAAAAATTCTGGAACAGTGTTAATTCTATCTGGTTCATAAAGATAGCTTCTATACATTGGATAGCCATAAAAACGGAAATCATCATATTTAATTTTTTCTTTTGTCGTAACACTCACATCTATTGTGATGGACGCATCTTGGGAAAATTGATGCCCTACTCCTTTCAGATATTCCTTTGCGGCATCTCCAAGATTTTCAATTAAAATTGGGTCCATCTCAACAGGTAAAAGGTCTTTATTCAATTGGATTTTAAAACTTGTTTCTTCTTCCAGTTGAAAATTATCTCGACTGTTTAACTCTGTAAATGGTGTAGAGGTGCAAGCTGCTAAAAAAGTTATAACAGTGAAAATTAAAAGTTTCTTTTAAGTGTCATAGGTAATAGTAATCTATCAATAATATGACTAATATAATGCATTTATTTATTTAATAAACCATGTTTGAGCTAAAAGAATCTAAAAAAATTGAATTATTGGATGTAAATGCACAAGTTTACAAGCATTCAAAATTTAACACTCAACATATCCATCTAGATGCTGACAATGATGAAAAAGTTTTCATGGTTGCTTTTCGAACCATACCAGAAGATTCTACAGGCGTGGCTCACATCTTAGAACACACATCCCTATGCGGCTCGAAGAAATATCCAGTACGAGATCCATTTTTTATGATGATTAGGCGATCACTTAATTCATTTATGAATGCATTTACCTCAAGTGACTGGACTGCCTATCCCTTTGCAACTCAAAATAATAAAGACTTTAATAATTTATTAGATGTTTATGTTGATTCAGCTTTCTTTCCAAGACTAGATCCGCTTGATTTTTCTCAAGAAGGTCATCGACTAGAAATTGATAATGAAAATAAATTAGAAATTAAAGGGGTTGTGTTTAATGAAATGAAGGGAGCAATGAGTTCTCCAACAGATCAACTATGGCATGGAATGTCTAAATATCTTTTTGAAGAAACTACATATCATCATAATAGTGGCGGTGATCCTGAAAAAATTATTGATTTAACGCATGCAGATTTAGTAGCCTTCCATCAAAAACACTATCATCCAAGCAATGCTACTTTTTTTACTTTTGGTAATGTACCCATAGATGAAATCCACGATCATCTAGAAGAAAATGTCTTCCAAAAATTTACGCCTGCCTCAGAGCAACTCACAATCAATCCTGCAAAAATATTTACCAGTCCAGTGCAGGCCAGTGGTACCTATCAACCACTTCCAGGCGATGAATCAAATCATCATGTCGTTATCAGCTGGTTACTTGGCAATAGTCATGATCCTCTGAATTTATTAGAAAACTATTTTCTATCAAATATTTTGCTTGATAACTCTGCATCGCCCCTTAGAAAGGCTTTAGAGCTTTCAAAGATAGGAAAATCTCCCTCTCCATTCTTGGGAATTGAGCCTAGTAATAAAGAAATTGTATTTATGGCTGGCTTGGAAGGAGTTGGACCAGATAAGGCGATTGAAGTTGAAGAATTAATTTTAAGCACACTTCAGAAACTTGTAAAAGATGGCGTACCCCAAGATTTAATCAACTCCTCTCTTCACCAATTAGAGATTGGCCAAAGAGAGGTATCTGGAGGAGGAATGCCGTATGGATTGCAATTAATGCTTGGATGTATGAATGCATGTATACATCATGACGATCCTATTTCAATGTTAGATTTAGACGCAAACTTTACAAAACTAAAAACTTTAATATCCCAAAAAGGTTACTTAGAGGAATTGATATCAACCAGCTTAATAAAGAATCAACATAGACTTAACTATGAATTGAAACCGGATCCAAAATTTAATGAGAACTTAGAAAATTTCTTCGCATCAACACTTAAAAGTAAAGAGGAAGTTTTGACTGATAGAGATATAGAAGAAATCAATGATCTTGCCGAAGCATTGAAAGCTAGACAGGAAGCTGTTGATGATGTCGAAATCTTACCTAAAGTTACTATACAAGATATACCCTTGAAGCGAGAGTATGCATCTGCTTCCTTTCTAAAAAATAATAGATCGGTTTACGAGGTTGGAACTAACGGTCTGATGTACTCTGATTTTTTATTTCCATGCAAAAATCTTTCATCTCAAGAATTATTATTTTCATCTTTATATACTTTTATTCTCACTGAAGTCGGTCTTCGTAAAAGCTCCTATGAAGAAGTTCAAGCTCTTCAATCAAGCATTACCGGTGGTATTAATGCTACCTTTAAACTGCATACGAATAGTCAGGATGAGCCTGGAAAACTTTTCTTAAGCATTTCTTCTAAATCTTTAGAAGATAATTTCGATGCAATGGAAAAACTTGTCTTCAATACCCTAGAAAATGCGAGGTTTGATGAAAAAAACAGAATCTTGGATTTATTTAATATTTTCATTGCTCGAAATGAAGAATCATTGAATCAAAATGGTCATTTTTTAGCCATGAATTCAGCTGCAAGTAGCTTAAATACATTTTCAGCAACAGCATTTCAAATGTCTGGGCTGCGAATGCTGAATCAGTCCAAAGCAGCTATCTCAAAAATCAAAGAGATTACTGATGCGAATGAATTAATTGATACCTTAAAAAGCATTCATTCAAAAGTTTTTCACAATCCGTACAAGGTTTTTACAGCATGCTCTCCAAATGCTCTACAAGAAAAATCTATGGAATTTACAAATATTCAATCCAAAGCTGAGCAATCTCTTACAAAACCAGCAACTGAGCAGATAGGATGGATTACAGGATCACAAGTATGTTATTGCGCTGAAGCATTTCAAGGAGTACCAAGAGAACATCCTGATGCACCTGCACTTTCTGTTTTGGCAACTGTCTTAAGGAATGGCTTTCTGCACACAGCAATTCGTGAAAAAGGTGGGGCATATGGAGCAGGTGCAATAAATGATACTTCAACCAATACTTTCAAATTCTTTTCTTACAGAGATCCAAAGTGCACAGAAACCTTTGTTGCATTTAAGGAAGCTGTCGAATGGTCGAAAACATCGATTACCAATCAACATCTTGAAGAAGCAATTCTGGGAGTTGTATCATCTATTGATAAGCCTCTTTCACCTGTTGGTGAAGCAAAAAATGACTTTAATTTTAATCTAGAGAATATCTCAACCAAAGAACGACTAGAAATGAGACAACGAGTTATTAATTGCTCAATTGAAGATTTGATCAGAGTAAGTAAAAAATATCTTACCGGGGATTCTAACAAATCTATTCTTGCAGGAGAGTCATATAGAGAAGAGGCATCTTCACAAGGCTTAACTTTAAAGGAGGTTTAGTCCTAAAAAAAGAAAAACCTTTTTTTCTTAAGTTCTTTTGCGCATCCCCAGTATTGCTCTTGATACATATTGGATCTTACCTGAACTCTATCGGCAACCCTAATTAACCATTGTTTCTTTCTATAGGTTTTCTTTTTAAATCCTGTGTAACCCTCATGATATGCAAGATAAAGTGACCGAGCGTCTGTCGCTGAAAAGCCTTGATAGAAGCCTTTGCTTGCATACCATCCTACAAAATCAGCTGAATCACTAAAATTTGTTCTTTTAGCTCTAGAGTTTCCAGTTTCATCCTTGTAATCTTGCCAAGTATTTTTTAAAGCCTGCGAATAGCCAACAGATGAAGATGGTCTAAGCCACGGAATGACTCCTAATAACTTTGTTCTCTCTGGTTTTATCTTGGCTTGAAAGCTTGATTCTTGGTGAATGAATGCCATTAGAACATAAGGGGGAAGTTTCCATCTTTTTTCTGATTTAATTGCGGCTTTATACCAACTTCTCTTTTCTTGGAAAATTTTACAAATGTTATCTGGCCTTTCTGGAGGCGAGCTTACGCATGAAGAAAGAACCAGCGTGAATATAATTAAGAAGCTATATGAATTTTTTTGGATCATCTACAAAAGTATTTATATCGACAGCATCAACAATTCTAACACCAAGAGTTTTTGCTTTTTCAAGTTTTGAACCAGCATTTTCACCAGCAATCAAATAATCTGTTTTTTTTGAAATGGAGCTTGTAACTTTTGCGCCCTCTGACATCAATAAGTTTTTTACTTCATCGCGAGACATGGGTGCTATTTTTCCAGTAATTGCAATCTGTAAACCGAAAAACTTCATATCTTTATTAGAAGTTTTGATATCTGGGTTGATTATGTGCAAACATGGCAGCAATGTTTCTAATGATGCTGTATTTTCATCATCACAAAAATAATCTGAAATCTTGGCTGCTACTCTTGGTCCTATGTCAGGAACCGCGATTAAATCTTCAAATGAAGATTTTTGTATAGCTTCCATACTACCAAAAACATTAGCCAGATTTCTTGCGGTTGTTTCACCAACCTCCTCAATACCTAGAGAAAAAACTAACTTATACAATTCAACTGATACTGACTTGTCTATAGATTTTATTAGGTTATCAACAGACTTCTCTCCAAATCTTTCTAACTTTTCAAGCTCAGCTCGATGCTCTTTTAGAGAATAAATATCAGCAAAATCTTTTATAAATTTTTTATTAATCAATGCAAACAATATTTCTTGACCAAGCCCATCAATGTCCATTGCCTTTTTTGCAACGAAATGAGTGAATTTGCCTTGAAAAATCTCTGGGCAGTTGTTCCCACCTGAGCATTTAATAAAAGGAGTATCCAGTTGTTCTTCTGATATATTTAAGCTAATTGACTGATTTGTTTCTAGAAATTTTTGAGCTTCATACTTACTTGCAAATTTCTTTACTGGTTTAGATTTGCTTGAATCAATAACCGTCCACTCAGACTGATAATTTAACACTATTGGTGAGTGGCAGCATGGACATTTTTGGGGAGCCTCAACTGCATTTGCACGATTTTTCTTTTTTGGTATAACCCTAACCATTTTAGGAATTACGTCTCCTGCCCGCTTGATTACCGCAACATCCCCGACTCTAGGGTCCAATCTTTTTAGTTCATCAAGATTGTGAAGAGTGCAATTACTAACATTTACACCACCTACATTAACTGTTTTAAGTTTTGCAACAGGAGTCAAAATACCAGTTCTGCCAACTTGAAATTCTATATTTTCAATTTCTGTTAAAGCTTCTTCAGCTGGAAATTTATGTGCGATAGCCCACCTAGGTGATCTAGCTATTTGTCCAAGTTGTTTTTGAAAAGTTAACTCATTAACTTTAAATACAACACCATCAATCTCAAATGGAATATTGTCTCTAGAAGATTCGATTTCCTGAAAATACTTAAGGCATTCATCCACAGAGACAGCTAATTTATTTAGACTATTAACTGGTAGCCCCCATGATAAAAAAACTGAAAATATTTCTTGTAAATCAATAAATTCTTTTCCCTGGCATAATCCTATGCCATGGGCAAAAAAAGCTAATGGCCTTCCGCTAGTAATTGCAGGGTCTAATTGCCTTAAACTGCCAGCTGCAGCATTTCTAGGATTTGCAAATACTTTCTCGCCATTTTTGTTAGCTCTTTGGTTTAAAGCATCAAAGTCAGACTTTCTTATAAACACTTCGCCCCTTACCTCAAGCAAATCTGGAAATGAACTTTCAGATTCTTTTAGTGTAAGTGGAATAGATCTAATCGTTCTAATATTAGATGTAATATCCTCCCCTATAGTTCCATCTCCTCTTGTTACTCCTTTGGTAAGAATGCCCTTCTCGTAAATCAAAGAAACTGCAGCGCCATCCATCTTAGGCTCACAAAAATAATCTATTTGCTTGTCTGTGCCTAAATTTTTAAGAATTCGATCATTAAAATTTTTTAAATCTTCTGCATTAAAGGCATTAGCGAGCGAGAGCATTTGTTGAAAATGTCTAAAAGTAGCAAAATCATTTTCAGGTTTGATTCCAACTCTTTGTGATGGAGATTCGGGAGTAATCCAATCTGGATGTTTGGACTCAATTTGTTTTAACTCCCGAAATAACTCATCGTACTGTTGATCAGATATTGAGGGATCATCAAGAATATAATACTCATAATCATGGGAGCGAATTGTTTTCAGAATAGTAGTATATCGATGGCTTAACTTATTCATTATGCAGATATATTTTTTATAGAGTTAAGATGACTAATTTCTTGAGCTTTTGATTTTAAGTGCTCAATCATTTGCTTGCTTAGAGGTGCTTTTGCTGAATCACAAATACTGGCATGCAGTTTCTCTGAAATACTTGAAGCAGACTCAAGCATTATTTCAAATGCTTTAATGGGATCATTAGCTTGATATAAATCTAAAGCCATCAAAAGCACATGCGTCTCAGTGCCTGTCTCAAGAAGACCGGGATTTATGCCACTCGCAATTCTGTAAAGCTCCTTACCACTTAAATCTTTGTAACTAAAAAAACCATCAGCATATTTAGCATCTAAATTTTTTAACAAAGTGAGAACTTGATTCATATCAAAGTTTGATTTGTCCATAGATACTAAATATAGAATAATTAATTCCTGCTCCTGGATTAAGTTATCATAATCTTGAAATTCTAAGGTTCCTTGCTCTAACTCTCCTTCAAAAAGCATAGATTGAGAATCATCAATGGAATTTTGAAGTAATTTTCGAGTGAATAATGGTCTAAAAAAAAGGTACAAAATTACCAGAAAGAGAACTGCAGCCCCAGCTACTAAGATAATTTGTATGTTGCTTGGCATCCTATGAAGCAGCTAACTTAAGCGCTTCTTTCACGTCAACTGAAACCACACGAGAAACTCCTGCCTCCTGCATGGTGACTCCCATCAAATGATCGCTTTTTTCCATGGAGATTTTATTATGGGTAATAAATATAAACTGGACTCTATCAGACATTTCTTCAACCATAGCTACAAACCTTGTAGCATTTATATCATCTAAAGGTGCATCAACCTCATCTAACATACAGAATGGAGCTGGGTTTAGTTCAAATAATGCAAATACCAAGGAAAGCGCGGTCATGGCTTTTTCTCCGCCAGAAAGTTGCGAGATGGTCGCATTTTTTTTACCAGGTGGTTGAGCAGCTAGTGTGATTCCCGAATTAAAAGAATCTCCATCTATTAGTTGAAGAGCAGCTTTACCTCCACCAAATAGTTTAGGAAAAATCTCCTGTATTTTGGAATTTACAGCATTAAAACTTTCATCAAACTTCATCTTAGATTCAACATCTATTTTTTTAATAGCGCTTTGTAGTTTATCCAAGGCTTCATTTAAATCCTCCAACTGAGAGTCAAGTTCATCTATGCGCTTGGATTCCTCAGCAATCTCATCTGGGGCTGCCAAGTTAATAGCTCCTAAGGAAATAATAGAAGACTGAGTTGATGCCAATGATGATTCTAGATCCGAAAGATCCATTGCTTCATAATCTCCAAGATTAAGATCAGCAATTGAAATTCCAGCTTTTTTTAATGTCTCTGAAGCATTATCCAAATTCACCTCAAATGTTCTTAGATCAAGTTTTAAATTATTGAGTTTTTCTTCTAAAGAGCGAAGATCTAAAGCAGCAATAGATTTTTTATTTTCAACGTCTTGAATAGAAGCATCAACAACAGATTGTTTTTGGCGAATTGAATTTAATTCTGATTCTGCAGTAGAGCTTTTTTCAACCAGTGCTGATAAATCATTTTCTGCCTTCAATTTATTTTCTTTTGCTTGGCCTAATTGCTCAGAAATTTCATTTTGTCTAAGCAAATATTCATTAGTTATATTCTTAGATTGCGCTGAAGTAATTTTCAGAATATTTGTTAATAAATCTTTAAGCTCAGCTGCTTTGCTGCGAATAGAATCTGCGCTGGGACCAAAATCTTTCAGTCCCTCTGAAATAGCATCCAATAATTTCATTGCTTTTTCTTTTGGGCTTAGATTTTCTATGCTTGATTCATTATCTAGGGCTTCGGCATAGCGATCTTTTGCTCTAGATAAACCTTCTTCGTATCCGAGAATAGCCTTATTGATGTTTTGAAGATTGGTTTCATATCTAGCTATCTCTGAACCAATGGTATAAAAATTCTTTTGAGCAACTTCAAATGCAGACAAGACAGAAGCATGCTCTGTTTTGATTTGATCGATAGATGCTTGATGAGTATTCACTTCTGCAGATTTAACACTAACCTGGTTGCTTAACTGAGAAATTTTTGAACTTAAGGAATCTTTTTTAGCTTTAGCGCTTAAAGTATTTAAAATTGAAATTTTTAATTTGAGTTCTTTTTCTTCAACTTGAAGCTTTTTATACTTTTCAGCTGCTTTGGCTTGGTTTTGCAGGCGGTTAATGAGCCTTTGAATTTCATCCCTAATATCTTTGACTCTAGATAAATTTTCTTTAGTTTTTTTAATTCTTTGCTCTGTTTCTTTTCTTCTTTCCTTGTATTTTGAAATTCCGGCTGCTTCTTCTATAAAAACCCTCATTTCCTCGGGTTTTGCACTTACTATTTTTGATACCATGCCCTGCTCAATAATGGCGTAGCTTCTTGGTCCAAGACCGGTACCAAGAAAAATATCCTGAACATCTTTACGCCTGCATCGTGTGTTATTCATTGAGTAATGCGACTGTCCATCCCTGGTCATCATTCTTTTTATTGAAATTTCATTATATTTAGCGAACTCACCACCTAATTTGCCCATTGAATTGTCAAATAAAAGTTCAATGCTGCATTGACCAGATGGCTTCCTTAAATCTGAACCATTAAAAATAACATCGGACATGGACTCCCCTCGTAAGTTCTTTGCAGATAACTCTCCAAGAACCCATCTAACAGCATCAATAACATTAGATTTACCGCATCCATTTGGGCCGACAACTGCAACCATATTTGTAGGGAAAGATATCCTCGTGGGATCCACGAAACTTTTGAATCCAGCCAGTTTAATGTGTTTGAGCTGCATTAAATATATCCTTTACCCATTTTAAACTATTGTTCCTTTTTTAACCATTCGTTCGCATAAAAAAATAGCTCATCTTGATTATCTTTTGAGTACTTCAGATCAAGCGATTTGAAGGCTTGAAAAGCTGCGTTATTGCATTGAGCTAGAGCTTCAACCTTAATCATTTCTTGCTGCAAAAAAGCTGAAGTAATATCAAAACCTCTCACCAAAGAATTTGTTTTATCTAATCTAAAAAGTTGATTAATATCCGGGGAAATGATTTCTTTAGTGGCTATATTTACCTCAGGTCCGCCAGGAATAGACACAAAAAATTGCAACGACTGCAAGCTACAATTTGAAGGATTTTCGATGCTTATAAGAAGTGATGAGTTTGCAAGGTCTGGGTATTTTTCGTCTCTCAAGTCAGCCAATAGATTAAAGATTGGAACTTGAAAAGCCTCTGAAATAAACTGTGAATTCAAGGTCTTAAGAATGCTCTCTGCAGAATTAAATGATCGAACTTCTAGAGCCTTATAAAAAACTTGAACTCCAAGCATAAAAGAATCATCTTCTGATGATGTGTTTTCTAAATACTGCACAATATAAGAGCTATCAAATTCTTTGTTGCTTGAAATAGTTTTATAAATTGATTCTGATTGTGTAACTTGAACCCATGAGCCTATTAAAGAGTTGGATGAGAGAAAATTTAAAATAAATCCTCCAAAAATTAAGAATGAAATCAAAAATACAATAGATTTTTGATTTGACAGTGGTTGCAGGAGATAAGAAATTATAGGTAATAATAAAATGACTGAAACAGCGATAATAATTAACATTAAACTCTTCGCTTTATAAAAAATATTATTAACATTAAGGCAAGGAATATAAATGGTCCAAACCACAAAAAGTAATTAGAGCCTTCTAGCGCGGGCCTATAATTTGAAAAACTACCAAACCTTTCTGAGACATATTTTTTAATTTCTGTATCAGTTGAGCCATCAAGAATTAATTCATAAACCTTATTTTTTAAATCTCGAGAAACCGGTACATCAGAACTAGCGATGCTTCCACTTGTACATTTTGGACATCTGATCTCTGAAATCAATGAGTAGAATCTTTTCTCCTGCATAGAATCTTCAAATTCATATACCATCTGATTATATGCATAAGTGGAAAGGATAAAAAAAGAAAATAGCGTGAGGCATTTTCTAATCATCATGATCCTTGCTTAGCTTTTGTGATTAAAGGAAGAAAAATCGTTTCCCATTTGGTTTGATTCAATTCACCCTGGATATGTCCTACAACTTGATTATTCACAATTAGATATGACTCAGGCGCACCAGTAACCCCAAGATCAAATGCTAAGTCACCTCTCGGGTCATATATTGAAAACAAGTAAGGGTTGCCGTGTCTTTGAAGCCAAGCATTTGCCTTAGAATCTGAATCTTTATAATTTAAGCCGATAATTTGAATATTTTTCTCAGCCAACTGAGTTAAAAAAGGATGTTCGACAAGACAGGTGATACACCAACTTGCCCATACATTGATAAGTTTGATTCCATCTAAAGACTCAGTATTTACTGGGTCTCCATTCAAATCATTCAGCTCAAATGATGGAAAATTTTTGGACTCGAAATTAGAAAATTTAATATCCTCATCAACTAAAAGCACCTTCGCAAAGAAAACTAGAACTAGGATTGGAAGTATTACTATCAAAAATCTAAGTGACTGATTCATGATGCTTTCTTCTTAAAAATTGTAAGCAACATTCCGAGTACCATTAAAGCGGCTGAGAACCAAATCCACTTAATAAAATAATTAATCTTTAATGAAAATGTCCAGGTACCATTATCTAGCTGATCACCAATTGTTAAATATGTGTCTTTAAGCACGGATGCATGAATGGCAGATTCAGACGTAATCTGGCCTCTTGTAGCATATTTTCTTTTTTGCGGGTTTAAAGATATTTCTCTTCCATCCTGCAACAATGAAACCTGAGCAGAAATAACATCATGATTGGAAGCTTTAAAAACTCGAATGTCGTTAAAAGAAAACTCTCGTACTGAATCGTTTATTGATATAGATTGACCAGGCGCAAGATTTAAATTCTTCTCATAGCTAAGAATGCTATTCATTGATACTGCAAAAAATAATAAGCCCAAACCTATGTGCGCAATTGCGCTGCCTTTGTTAATAAATTTTTTGTTAAAAAAATTATTAATGGTCCTTGTTAGATAGCTGCAAAGAATCAATGAGCCAGAAAAAATTCCTATATATGCAAGAATAGAAAAAATATTTGTAACTTGCCATATTAGATATAAAGATAGCAGAGATAGCATTGTTGGAGCAAAGATGGTGATCAGCAATGCTTTTAAAGGCATCGAGCGCTGCCATAATGCATCAACTGAAATCATAATAAATGCAGCGGCTATAAGGATTAATGGAGCAAAAATTGTATTGTAATATGGGGGGCCGATGCTGACTTTTTCCCCACTGATAGACTCGATTATCAATGGATAGGTAACCCCAAGAAAAATAGAAAAAATACTAGTAATCATCAATATATTATTCATCGAAAGAAATGATTCCTTTGAGCCCGTGACAACTAATTTTGAAGAATTCAAAGCAGGTAGACGATAAGCAAAAATTGTCAGTGCGAGCAATGTAATGAGGCCTGAAAAACTTAAAAGATATAATCCTCTTTCCGGATCATTGGCAAATGAATGGACGCTATCAATGATTCCAGATCTCACAATAAATGCCCCAAACAAACTTAAGGCAAAAATTAAAATTCCTAAAAACATGGTCCAAGTTTTAAGTACATTTGATTTTGAAGCTGCAAATAATGAATGCATAAATGCTGTTGCAGCGAGCCATGGCATCAGGGCGACATTTTCTACAGGATCCCAAAACCAATATCCTCCCCAGCCCAATTCATAGTAAGCCCACCAACTCCCGAGAGTGATGCCAATGGTAAGAAAAATCCACGCAACAAAAGACCAATTTCTAATATCTTGCTCCCATTTCAATTCAAAATCACCATTCAGCAAATATGCCGTAATAAAACTAAAGGAAATCACAAACCCTACATACCCCAAATAAAGCATTGGCGGATGTATGGCTAAGGCTGGATCTTGCAAAACTGGATTTATATCTGCGCCTTCAAGAGCTCCAAATGGCATAATTCTCTCAAAGGGGTTAGATGTTAATAGCAAAAATAGCAAAAAGCCTAAAATAATTACACTCAACATTAACAAGGTTAATTTTTTCAAAGGGTGACTTTTATCAAGCGAATTTATGAATAGGATGCTCCAAGCTGTTAAAAATACTATCCAAAGAAACATCGAACCTTCATGCGCACTCCATATTGAAGTTACCTTATAGAAAATAGGTAATTGAGAGTTTGAGTGGCTAGCTATATATGCTATTGAAAAATCATCGCTTATGGCGAGATAAACATAAATGCCAAATGAAATAAAAACTAGCCAGCAGGCTTGGTTAAATAACCTCATTGAGAGGATTAATTGATTTGGATGAATTTTGGTAAAAAAGAATGCTAGATTAAAAATCAATACAAGGCTTAGCAACAAAACAGCTGAAAGGGATAGAAAATGTGCAATCTCCCCAATCATACTTTTGCTTCATCTATAGCCAGCTCAGGGGGCATATAATTCTCATCATGTTTAGCAAAAATTTCTTCTGCTTCAAACATGCCATTTAAAAAATACCCAAGGATGACGACTCCGCTGTCCTCTTTAAATAAATCAGGCGGAACTCCCTCAAAGGTTACTGGAACTTCTTTTATAAAATCTGTGACTAGAAATCTAATGATTGTTCCATCTCTTTTGATTGATCCATTCTTAACCATTCCACCTAACTTGATCCTGTATCCAGATTTAATATCTGCCTGCAGCATTTCAGATGGAGTGTAGAACAAATCCAGCTTAGAATTTAATGAAAAAAGAATTAATGAAATGCCTCCTGCAGATAAAAAAAGAATGGTGATTAGTTTCCAGAGTCGATTTTTTCTAACTTGAAGCATTTTTTAATATTATTTTTTTTTGCACTTCTTTGATTCTCTTTTTGGCAATTAGAAAGCTAATAAAAATAATTGAAATGCCAATGAAATATACTGACCAAACATAAATTCCATGACCGCCCATATCTAAAATTTCATTAAAATTTTTAAAAGCTAAATTAAACATGTTTTAGTGCCCATTTTTTGTTCTTTTCTCTACTTAATATATAAGAACGACTACTTAAAATACCAAGAGAAATTAGTGTAAAACCAAGCCCAATTACTGAAATAAATAATGGGTACAACATGGATGGATCAATGGAAGTGCTTCCAGAGACTGAGATTGATGCTGGCTGATGCAGTGTTGACCACCAATCAACAGACTTCTTGATAATGGGAATATTTACAACTCCGATAATTACCAATATTGACATTAGTCGGTCAGCCTTTTCTAAATTAGAGAAAGATCCATGCAGGGTTAAAATTCCTAGATACATAATAAATAATATTAATGTTGAAGTGATTCTTGCATCCCATTGCCACCAGGTTCCCCATGTAGGAATTCCCCAAATTGATCCTGAAAATAAACCGATAAATGTGATCATTGCTCCAATTGGCGCTGCAGATTTAATTAAATATGCAGCTAGCTTTACTCGCCATACAAGGTGCATTAAAGCGCAAATAGCCATAAAGAAATAAACCAACTCTGCAAAAATTACAGATGGCACATGAAGAAATATGATTCGATAAGAGTTTCCTTGGACTGCATCTTGAGGGGCAAATAATAAACCCCAAGTCCACCCAAGCATCAACAAAGAAACTCCGCCAATTATAAAAAATGGATATAGCTTCTCCGTTAAATTAACAAAACTTTTTGGCGAGGAGAATTTATGAATGAATGCTGTGATCACAAACGATATTATAAACCTAAGTTGGTTAATCTATATGTGTTTTTAAGGCGGCAGAGATAATTAATGGCATCATGGCTGACAAGATCAACCCTAAGCCAAACATCAAGGCAATAATTGATGAGAAACCATCTCCAAATTGAATACTTCTTATTGCGCGCCCAAGTAAAATTATAACAGGCAGTGCAAGCGGCAAAGAGGAGAGCACTCCCAGCATGGCTCCTTTATTAATTGATAATGCATTGCCAAATGCGAATAAATTAAACAGCAAAAGATTTGAAAGGATTAATAATAAAAATACCTTAGCAAAACTACCAATTGCCACTCCATTAGCAAAGGAAAATAGTGCCCCAATAAATGCAATGGGTATCCCAATCAAACACACGTACACAATAATTTTTGAGAGAACGAGTTTGTAAAAATCTTTTTCTATTAAAAATTCTTGTTCGAGGGATCCATCTTCAAAGTCCTCCTCAAACATCCCTTCTGTTGCAACAAAAGAGGTCATCAACAAAGAGACGACGATAATCGAGAAATAAAACTTCTCTAAATCATACTGTGAAATATCTATGCTGAGTGGAAATGCTATAAGAACAAGGACCATAATCAACAAAGGTCCCAACCAGGATTTTAATTTGTTTGATAGCTTGAAAGATTCTGTTTTTAACAATCTAAACATTCTTTGCCTCTAAATCTAAAACCTTGCAGCTAATCTTCGGGTTAATATGAGAGGTGAAGATAAGCCCTACTCCCTCAGATAACTGTTCTTCAAGAAAATGATTAAGTTGATCAGCAGCGGTTTGGTCCAGGCCTACAAAGGGCTCATCAAGCACTATCAATTCTGGAGATTGTGCTAAAACTCTAATCAAGGCTAACTTTTTTTGCTGTCCAAAGGAAAGGCTAGCTGCAAGCTCATCTTGAACATGAGATAGATTAAATTTATAGAGCCATTCATATGCGATTTTTATCTCAACATCATTGAATAACAACTCTAAATTTTCGATTGGCGTAAGATAGTTTTTTATTGCATTTTTATGCCCAAGGTACGATATTTTTAAATCTTCGCTACATCTTTTTATCAAGCCTTTGGTCGGCGTGGTGATACCTAAAATAATTCTAAGCAATGTGCTTTTTCCAGAACCATTGCCTCCTTTGATATGCAGCCCTTCTCCAGAATTTACTCCAAAAGAAAGATTATGAAAAAGTTTATTTTCATTTATTGAATATGTAATATTTTGAGCTGAGACAAGCGTCATATAATTCTAATCTAAAAGTGATTTTGCCCTTATTGTAAGTGAAGGAAGTGGGTTTTGTGGATCTAATCTCAGATAGAATCTTTTAGCCAATTCAGCAAATGGATTAACGCCAATGTCTCCAAGACCTCCAACTGAAAAATATAATGATTTTGAAAAAAATATTCCCTGCTCCAATTGAGGCACTTTATTTAAAAACGTATTTAGCTTTCCTATGCTTTGAGCTGCTCCCTTAAATTTATTACCGAAATGATACCAGCCCCAAAACTGGTACTCACTTCTGGAAAAATGAACAAGCTGTGCTCTAGCATCTTTTTTAGGAAAGGCCCCAGCTGGAATAATAGAAATAACATTTGAATCCAACTCTGCAATTTTTAAATCTAGCAATGATGGAAGTTCTGCCATAGATTCGAAGGGACAAAGCAAACACTCTACCCCTTCCTCTATTTGATAAGATTTAACTCTTGAAAGCCTTTCCTTAGAGCCAATAATTATATAGCTTACATTAGGAAAAACTTCTGACACACCAAGTTATTCTGCTTTTGCTAAAGCTTGATCGATGTCAGCAAGAATATCATCAATATGCTCAAGTCCAATTGAGAGTCTGATATAGCCAGAGCTAATTCCGCCTGAGGCTAGCTCCTCTTCATTTAATTGTGAGTGAGTTGTGCTTGCTGGATGAATTGCTAAACTTCTTGAATCACCAATATTAGCGACGTGATAAAGCATCTCAAGGGAGTTAATAAATTTTTTACCTGCTTCATGACCACCTTTAATTTCAAACCCTAGGAGTCCGCCGCAGCCATTAGATAAATATTTATCTGCTCTTTCTTTCGGGAGACCTGAAGATGTTCCAGGATAAGCCACTCTTTCAACCATAGGATGTTTACTAAGATGCTCTGCAACCTTTTGTCCATTGGCTGAATGCTCTTTCATTCTAAGGTGTAATGTTTCCATTCCTTGGATAAACATAAAGGCGTTAAAGGGACTCATTGCAGCTCCCATATCTCGCAGTAAGGTAGTTCTTGCTTTTAAAATATAAGCTATTGGTCCCAATGCTTTAACCGCTTCAGTCCAAATTACTCCATTATAGTTAGGATCAGGTTGATTAAGCTTTGGCTGTCTATCAGGGTGCGCCTCCCAATCAAAGTTACCACCATCAACTATGACTCCACCAATAGAGGTGCCATGACCACCAATATACTTGGTAGCTGAATGAATAATAATTGCCGCTCCATGATCAAACGGACGACAGATCAAAGGTGCAGCAGTATTGTCTACAATCAATGGGATACCTAAAGGTCTGCCAAGATCTGCAACCTCTTGCAATGGAAAAACTTGAAAACTTGGGTTAGGTAAAACCTCACCATAATAAGCTCTAGTCTTATCATCTGTAGCATCAAGAAAATTTTGTGGGTCAGAGGGATCAACAAATCTAACCTCTATCCCCATATCGGAAAATGGGTTTTTAAACTGGTTATAAGTTCCCCCATATAGATGCGATGAAGCAACAAAATTATCGCCGTGACTGCATAGGTTTTGAATAGCATAAGCTGAGGATGCTTGCCCTGATGCGAGACCCAATGCAGCGACTCCCCCTTCTAATTCAGCAATCCTTTCCTCAAATACTGCATTTGTTGGATTCATAATCCTCGAATAGATATTACCCAACTCGCTTAGGGCAAATAAGTTTGCTGCATGATCAGTGTCATCAAACTGATAACTAGATGTCATGTGAATTGGTACAGTCACAGAATTAGTTGTTTCATCTTTTCTCCAACCAGCATGAAGCGCGATAGTCGCAGGGTTGGTATATTTTTTATCGGTCATTATTGTCTCCAGTAATATTAATATTAAGTTAAGGCCAAGCTAATAAATTCTATTGACGGAATCTTATTTAGCAACATTTATAAAGCGCCTGCAAGCCAGTCAAATTAGCGCTGATGTAATTATATACATATTTATAAATTTATCCTTAAAATAATTATTTAGTAGTATAACTACAAAAAAAAGTATCAATTTTTACTTTTAATATAGGTTTCATAAAATTTATTGACAATTATAATGAAATATTTTTCAATTCACTACATATTCAATAAGAAGGTTAAAAATGGCTAAAAAATATGTAAATTTCAGGGTTGGTGGCTCTCCTTATAAAGTAACTGATGATTACTCTGTATGGACTAATGACTTATTAGGCAAAATCATAGCTAGTAAAACAGTTATACAGCCAGGAAAGTCTACTGTTGGTCATAGACTTAGTGACTCAGACGTCGTATACATAATAGTTAATGGCAGAGGTTTGATGGAAGTCATCGAATACATGAACTCAATGGAAGGTCATGGAACTGACCCTAGCCAAGGAATTGAACATCAAGATTCTTTTTCCCTCACTGCAGGTGACGTCATTCTGGTTCAATCAGGAGACTTCGTTAAAGTCATCAATGAATCTGAACACGATCAATTAACCTACCTGAGAGTATTTGATAGAGAGGGCTGGAGGATTTAGTTCAACTAACTTGGAGGACTTGAGTCTTTTTGAAGCAACTTGATAGCTTCATTTATGGAATAAGTATTGGTCTCATTTTCTCTTAAATTTCTAATAGACACTGTTCCGGCTGACATTTCATCTTTGCCAATCACTGCCATCAATGGAACCTTGGCATTGCTATGCTCTCTTATCTTGTAGCCAATTTTTTCATTTCTACTATCGAGCTCAACACGAAGTTTAATTGCATCAAATTTTTCTTTAAGACTCACTGCATAGTCATTCACTTCTTCGGTAACTGTTAGTATTGATAATTGAGTAGGAGCCAGCCACAAAGGAAGTTTGCCTGAATAATTTTCTATTAAGATCCCAATAAATCTCTCAAAAGAGCCAAGAATTGCTCGGTGCATCATTACAGGTTGATGCTTAGAACCATCTTCACCTATGTACTCAGCGTCTAATCTATCAGGCAGATTAAAATCTGCTTGAAAAGTACCACACTGCCATTCACGCCCGATGGCATCAGTTAAAACAAAATCTAGTTTAGGACCATAAAAAGCTCCATCCCCCGCTTCAACTGTGTATGGGATATCTAGTTTTTGAATTGCAGATTCTAATGCGGCCTCAGCCTTGTCCCAGACCTCGTCTGAACCAACTCTTGTTTCAGGTCTTGTGGATAATTTAATATCAAAAGATTCAAAACCAAGCTCGGTATAAATTTCAGATAATAAAGATATGAAATCTGCTGTTTCGCTCTCTATTTGATCTTCAGTACAAAAAATATGACCATCATCTTGAGTAAAGCCACGAACTCTCATCAGACCATGCATGGTGCCTGAGGCTTCATACCTATGACAGGACCCAAATTCTGCAAGTCTTACAGGAAGATCCCTATAAGATTTAAGGCCTTGGTTATATACCTGAACATGGCATGGACAATTCATGGGTTTAAGAGCATTCACTCTTTTTTCATTAGCATGTTCTTCATCAATTTCAGTGATAAACATATTCTCACGATACTTATCCCAGTGACCTGATGCCTCCCATAGCTTACGATCAACGACTAAAGGTGTATTGATTTCTTCATAACCATTAGCAATTTGCTTATTACGTATATAGTTTTGCAAAGCTACGTATATGGACCAGCCTTTTGCATGCCAGAAAACCATTCCAGGAGCCTCTTCTTGCAAATGAAATAAATCCATCTCTTTGGCAAGCTTGCGATGATCTCGCTTTTCAGCCTCATCTAAAAGAGTTAAATATTTTTTAAGATCTTTTTCATTTTTCCATGCGGTACCATATATGCGAGAGAGCATTTCATTTTTTGAATCACCTTTCCAGTAAGCACCAGCAATCTTCGTTAGTTTAAATGCTCCAATTTTATCTAAACTTGGTAAATGAGGGCCGCGACATAAATCTATAAAGCCAGTATCACCTTGATTGTATAGTTGAAAATTATCTTCTTGCTCAGACTCCTCGATGATCTTAACCTTATAATCTTCTTTGATATCAGCAAAGTTCTTGATCGCATCTTCCTTTGAATGGATTGTTTTAGCAATGTCAGACTTTTCAGCAACAATCTTTTGCATTTCTTTTTCAATTTTTGGTAAATCATCTACAGAAACTCTCTTATCAGACAAAAAGTCGTAGTAAAAGCCATTTTCAATAGTTGGACCGATGGCCAATTTAGCTTTTGGGTACAGATTTTTTATAGCACGGGCTAACACCTGAGCTGCAACTGTGTGACGCATGATTTCCAAACCTTCGTCTGAATCAAGTGTAAAAATAGAGATATCTGAATCCTGACTCACAACATCACTCAGGTCCCTCTGCTCACCATTGACGCTAAACGCAACAGCAGCTTTAGCTAAACCAGAGCCAATCATGTTTGCAATTTCAAGCCCACTAATGCCAACAGGTGCTTGCTTCTGAGATCCGTCAGGAAGTGTAATTGTGATTTCTTTGCTCATGGTATTGGTCCTTGCGCCCTATTCTAATATTTTTAACTAGAAAGGTATATTTTCAGCAGCACTTTCTATTAAACATTCTTTAATTTAACATGAAGAAACTTATTAATTTATAAAGTTTAGGAGTCATTATGGCAGTAAGTGTTTTACTTAGCGGAACGTTAAAAGATGGGTTGGTTGATCAATTTTCAGGAATTTGCACTGAGGTTTTTCATGTCACACGTGCATATAATGGATGTCAAAATATCAATCTTACATTGCATGTAGAAGATCCTCATAAGTTTGTCCTTACAGAGGTCTGGGATTCCAAAGAGCACTATGAAAAATATCTAGCCTTTAGAACAGAGGATGGAACCGTTGGCGCTATTGGCGACATGTGTGTTGATGGGCCAAATATAGATATTTTTGATATAACAGACGCTTAACCAAAGCCTTCTTAGTTAAACGGATATAACAACTCCCTCCTAAGGAGTAGTTCTAGGTTCGATTCCTGGAGAGGGCACCATTTTTTTGAGGAATTAGAAATGATTAAAAAAATACTAGGTCTTTTAACGATCATTATCTTAATTGCAATCTTTTTATACAAAGATCTTTATACTCGGGTGACAGTTATCGGAACTCTTTTTTCAGGAGAAGAGCAGTATGAAAATTTAAATAGGTTCTACAAGTTCATTAATTCATCAACATTGACTCCCTCTTCTGCTCCTATAAATTTTAAATCCCGCAAAACTATATCTCTACCAGTAAGCTTTAATTTGAATAATCTGGAAATTGAAACCGAGAACTTTCTCCAACGAACAGACACTAGCGCCTTATTGATTCTTAAAAATGGAGAAATTCAATTTGAACAATACTGGTTAACTGGTGGAGAAGATGTTCAGTGGATGTCTATGTCAGTTGCAAAAAGCTTTATTTCTGCTTTGGTTGGCATAGCGATAAGAGACGGTCACATCAATAATATAGAAGAAGCGATTTCAGATTATGTGCCTGAATTAAAAAATTCACCATATTACAATGTGCGTATAAAGGATGTATTGCAAATGTCCTCTGGCGCATCATGGGATGAAAATTATAGTGACCCCGAATCAGATATTAATCGATGGGCTAAAATTTTTGCCTTGGGCGGTTCATTCGATGAATTTATTCAAACCTTAAGTAATGACTTCGAACCAGGAACAATAAATCATTATAATTCGATGGATACTCAGGCTCTTGGCATGTTAGTTAATCGAGCTACAGGGAAATCAATTACAAATTACATGACTGAAATGCTCTGGCATCCAATGGGTGCTGCGAATGAAGGATATTGGCTGCTTGATTCTGAGGGAATGGAAATGGCATTTGCTGGACTCAATGTTACTGCAAGAGATTATGCAAAATTTGGAGAGCTTTACCGTTTAGATGGCGAGTTAAATGGGCAACAAATTGTTCCTAAGTCTTGGGTAAAAGACTCAATCACCCCAGACGGGCCACATCTAACTCCAGGCGACAATCCTCTTTCTGATTACCCCTTGGGATATGGCTACCAGTGGTGGGTGCCAGGAGGCGATGAAGGAGAATTCATGGCAATTGGGGTTTACAACCAGATGATTTATGTCGCACCAGAATCGAGCATGGTGATTGTAAAATTATCTGCTAACAGCTCATATGGAACCGCTGAAGACACAGACATGGCGAGCGAGCTTGAAACAATTGAATTTTTTAGAGCCATAGCAAACAAAGACCTTTAATTAATTTGCTCCTTCTCTTGTAAAAGAGATTTAAAAACAATCCAACGCATCCAAAATCATATGGATAATTAAACCAACTCCGATCAATCTAGTTTTTGAAAAAAAACTCATAGCTAGATATATACCAATAAGCCAATACTGATGGAGGGGATGGAATCCTATGCTGCAACGATTAGCGTCGTAAATTGGGCTAGCCAGTAAATGATCTAAGTCAACCAGCATGGTTGCTATCATTATTAAATAAGACAACTTCCAATTTTCTTTAAAAAATAAAAAAGCAATTAATAAAGGAACTATAAAATGCAGAGCTAGATGTAACATAGGCTCAATAGATCAGTTTTTTTCAGGCTCTTGAATTTGGCTCGCTAAAACTATAGCAACAAGAGCAAAGCATCCCATAATATTAAAAGCTAAAAAGTAAGTATCTTGAAAACCTATTAATATGCTTGTTATTAGAATTCCAATTGGTTGAAGTGGAGAAATAATAGGAGATGATATGCCTCTGGCTTTCCCAAGATTGTGTGCCCCAAAAGTTCTTAGGTAACACGCAGTCATAAGAGGAGTTGCAGCACCAAAACCTAAACCAAATATGAATGCACTTAAGAGAAATATGCTTGGTTCATTTAAATAAGTAATTCCAAAGATTCCAATTGCTTGAAGGAACATCGCCATCATTGAAGGATGTGCAGCCTTCATCAAGTCCATGAGATATCCAAATATTATTTTTCCTAGGACTCCACCAAAAGCAGATAGAGCATATGCAAAAACATATTGTTTAACAGGAAGGCCTAAAAGATTCCAAGTTTCATCTAACCCCATCTTGCTTGCATGAACGGGTAAAAAAGCAAGCACGCCCATCATTGAAAGAAATTGAAAGGCGAATGCTAAGGAAATCATCCAAAAAACTTTTTTAGATAAAAGATCTTTTGCGCTCATCTCCTGAGGTAAAGATTCTTCTTCATTATCTTTTTTTATGCCATCTTTAAATTGATTAACAGTCTTTGGATCATCAATCACAGTAAAAAAGATCAGAGGTAACAAAATGAAAAGAACTATAGAAGCAAAGATTACATAAACATTTCTCCATCCCACTAAATCAAGAAGAGGATCAACAACCAAAGGAAGGACAACTCCTGAAAAGGAAATACCTATTGCTGCAATACCTAGCGCTCTGCCAGCATTTTTATCAAACCAATTTGAGATTAATTTAGCTACGGCTAAATTTCCCATCATAATAGATCCTAGGGCAAGAAGGGTAAGATAAATTGTCAGAAGAGACCCATAAGAATTTATGAAACTTAAAGAGAAAAGTCCTACGGCATAAATTACAGCCCCGATCATCATAAAATTTTTAACAGAATACTTATCAAGGGCACGGCCTACCACAATTGCCAAAATTCCCACAGGTAGAAAGTAGAATGCGGAAACCATACCGAGCTGACTTTCGGTCATGCCTAGTTCTGATATTAGGTAAGGCCAAATGACAGGAAAGCTGTAAAAAATGAACCCTACAACAGTGAATTCAAGGGTAAGACCCGTAAATACCATTCTCCACCCAAAAAACTTCATTCTCACTCTATAGTTACCAGTGGTTTGCTAGAAGCATCATATATGATTCCTATCATTCTCTTTATTCTGAATAGAGATTTATTATTTGATCGCCGTTTTTAATATTTTTAATATTCTGAAAAAATAATTCAAATGCTCGCTCTAAAGATAACAAAGAGTGGGCGGAATCATGAGCCGAAATAAAACAATTCTTAGCCGTCCAAAGTGAAGAGCTGGCATCAAGAGGTTCAACCTTAGTGGTATCTAATGCAGCGGCAGCAATTTTTTCACCATTCAATGCATCGCTAAGATCTTCTTCATTAATTGCAGTGCCTCGACCCACATTAATTATCATGGCAGAGCTACTAAGTTTTTCTAAGATATCTGCATTGATAATATCTCTTGTTTGGAGACTATCTGGCAATGAAAGTACCAAGTAATCAATTAGTGGAAGCAATTCCTCAAACCGATCCAGACCCAACACTTCATCAGCATGCTCATCATCTTGCGGGTTACGTCTTATTCCAGTTACCCTCATTCCAAAAGCTTTGCCTAACTTTGCAACCTGGCTGCCAATACCCCCATAACCAAGGATCACTAGAGTTTTATTAGTAAGCTCACCATCTCCTGCTATTGGAGCCCAGTTTTTAGATTGCTGATATTCAATATGATGATCGATTCTCTTGTTCCATCTTAGGATTTGTGAGAAAACATAATGGGCAATTGGAATGGCATAAACACTACTTGCATTAGCAATGTGAACATTTTCTATTTTCAAAACATCTTGGAGTATTGGCGCATCCATTCCAGCAAAGCCACTTTGAAGAAATTTCATTCGTTTAGCTAAGCTTAATAAAGCACCATGAATCTTTGGATTATCTCTGGCTGCAAATAAAAACTGATAACACATAAACAAAGCATCTGATTCTGGAAGAGCCTCCCAGTCTGGATCGGTAGAATCTAATGGATTAAGTGCAATGATTTCCATTGAAGGATCAAAGGAGAGTAGCTCAGATCTATATAACTTATCATTATCTTTAGAGATAATAATTCTCATGATTCATCCTTTAAAAGATATTTCATTATTTTTCCAGCAGCGTTTGTGGGTAATTCTCTCACAAACTCTACCTCTCTTGGAACCTTATAGTTAGCCATATTATCTTTGGACCATTGCAACAGAGAGTCAGCGTTTAGATCATGATCAGGTTTTAAGAGGACAAAAGCTTTGGCAACTTCACCCATCCTTTCATCCTTGATACCAATTACAGCTGCTTGAGAGATTGCAGGATGATCGCAAAGAATGTTTTCTATTTCAGCGGGATAAGCATTAAACCCACCCACAATAAACATGTCCTTGCTTCTGTCAGTAATTTTTATATAACCATTAGTATCAAGTATCCCAATATCCCCTGTATGCAACCAACCATCACTATCTATAGCTTCTTGGGTAGCCTCTGGATTATTAAAATAACCCCGGGTAATGTTATAACCTCTTACCAATATCTCTCCGGGTTCACCTGCCTGAACCTCTTGGCCATCTTGATTCACACATTTAACTTCTACATCTGCAATAGCGCAACCTGAAGTTGTGGCAATGGTCTCGTAGTCATCGTCAGGGGTGCACATTGTCACAACGCCCGTGCTCTCTGTAAGTCCGTAGGCTGTTATAACAGTTTCAAAGCCTAATTTTTCTTTCATATCTCTAATAAGCTGCACAGGAATAGAGGCTGCTCCAGTCACTCCCAATCTCAGCGATGAAATATCCATGGTTTCTATTAATTTGCTTGTGAGAATTGACTGATAAAGAGTTGGAGGACCTGGTAGCATTGATATTTTTTGCTCATTGATTGTCTCAATTATTTTATCTGCATCAAATACTGGACATGGATATGCAGTCGCACCCTTCATCACAGCAGCAAGCCAGCCAGCCTTATAACCAAAGGTATGGAAAAATGGATTTACAATTAAATATCGATCATTTTCGGTTAAGCCAATATATGTTGACCAATAATCAAATACTTTAATGTTTTGCAAATGAGAGGAAATTACGCCTTTAGGCTTACCTGTAGTTCCAGATGTAAAAATAATGTCGGCCATGTCCATTTCGCCAACTTCAGGCATTTCAAAATTCAAAGCATGCTCTTTAAAATGCGAAAAAGTTAGATTGGATTCTTTAACCTCATTTTCATCAAGTGCTATTTGATGGCGTAGATAAGGCAGATCTTCTTTTTCGAGTAATTTAAAGTAGTCAATGCCAAGAAAAGTTTTAACGCTGAATAAAATTTTGGCTTCAGAAGTATTCAAAATGTATGCAGCTTCCTTGCCTTTCATTCGGGTATTGATTGGCACCAAAACTCCTCCAGCTTTATGAATAGCGATGGCTGCTAAAACCCATTCATTCATATTGGGAGCCCAAATAGCCACCCTGTCGCCCTGCAATATTCCCAGATCTATTAAATGCGTAGCAATATTTGTTGATAAATTATCTAGATCTGAAAAAGATAATGTTTCTTGCTCAGAAATTAGCGCAGGCTTAGAAGAAAAATTCTCAGCCTGAGATTTAATTAGCTCGGGAATAGTTAATGTATTTAATGCTTTCAATCTAATATCCTGGCCCATCGATAATCATACTTGTAATACTTCAGCCCAATAGATGATTCTGAAAACCTTACACCAGGCAAGGAAGAAATTTCTTCATATAAAACTTTAGAAAGCTTAGTAACATCCTCAGCTAGAATGAATACCATAAGATCATGACGACCCATTAGAGTTGAAACAAACCGAACTTCCTTCATTTTTGATAGAGCTTTAGCAACAGAATCTTTGGCCCGAGTTTCAACATCCAACCCAACGAAAGCAAGCGATGGGTTCTCCATACGATTTATATTATTGATAACAGAGATTTTTATTACCTTATTGTGTATAAGTTTTTGGATTCTATTCCGAACAGTGCCTTCAGTTACTCCAATTACTTTAGCCATTTGATTGTTTGACATCCTTGCATCAGCGCCAAGTAGTTGAATAATTTTTTTATCAGTTTGATCAAGCTTCATTTGCAAAAGGAGTCCAATCCGTTTCAAATTTATATACGTTTGACGCAATTGCAGGAGCAATACTTTTGATGCCTACGATAGATGGCAAGGTTTCATCTAAAAATATTTTTGTTTCACTCAGGCTTTGTGTAGCGCATAGAATCTCTATGTCCTGAATACCACTCACCACATTGACACTAAATACTTCTTTTTGCTGAGAGAGAATTTCTGCAACCTCCTCCAATTTGTCACCTTGAACTCTTATGCCGATTGGAAGTAAATACTCATAACCACATTTTTCAAAATCAGCTATCGCAATGATTTTACAAAAACCTCCTTCAATAATTTTTGTAAGCCGTTTGCTAACAGTGACTTCATTGACGGATAGCTTTTCTGCAATAAATTTTGCTGGTGCGCGCCCATCTTCCTCAAGAATTTGAAGAATCTTATGATCAAGGTCATCGAGTGAAGGCTTCACTTTTTAATAAATTACTGTGGAAATTAAAATTCTCTTTTTTCCAGATCTAAACCTGAAGGAATATCCGCTCTATTAACTAGAAATTGTCCGTACCATTTTCTAAGTTTATGCAAAGGCCCGTCGCCATCACAAACTACTGGATCAGGAATATAAATTTTATTCTCCCAAATAGCTACATCTTGTCCAAAAGCAAAATTATTAGCGTCAACGTAACCTTGGATAAAAGCAGCTTCATCTTCAGCAGACATACCAGGTACTTTTTTGACCATAACTCCAAAATTAATGACAAAAGAAGTTAGGGTTAAAGGTATATGGCTTACCAAAAGTCTACTTTCAACTTTTGCTCCATCATGGACAGCGCTCATATAAGTCGTCATGTATGCAGGACCTTCATATCTTGCTTGAGAAAATAAGTCTCTGCCTAAGATAGGACTATCTGCTGTCATCTCTTGTGTATATGTATGATCTTTTGCTTCATTCCAAAACCCCTCGAATGGAGCTTGATGAACCGGACCAAAATGCCCTTTATCAGCCATGTTATCAATTAGTTCTCTGCAGTTATTTTTAACCAAGAAACTTGCCATTCCATAATCTGACCAATCATCTGAATAACATTCTTCTATCTTGTCTGGAGTAAAATCGGGAGATTGCTTCTCAATGTCATGCCATACCATAACCATCTGGTTTAACTCCAAAACTGGCCAAGAGGCATCTCCGCCAACATCCACCAAGACTGAGCTATCCTCATTTCTTAAAATTGATATTTTGCTATTGAATCCAAAAATGGTTTTTGTTTCTCCAACTGGGAAATCTCTCTGATGGCCTAAAACAAACCACCCTCTTGGAAACCTATCTGGTAAATCATTCATTGCTGTCTCCTATTTTTAATTAAACTTTTTTCCATTTGGATCTGCCGGTTTTTGATCTTTATCAAACCAAACATATACCATTCCATCATCTTCGCTTACTTCCCATGAGCGAGTTACCGCCTTGGTAGGGATTTTTTTTGCATATGGGATCTGATCACATTGCCCATCTCCTGCCCAACGCCAAGCATGGAATGGGCATCTGATGCTGTTCTCATCAACCTCACCACAGGCTAAAGAAGCTCCCATGTGTTTACAATATAAATCTAAGCCTCTTAAAACCAAGTCTTCTCCTCTCCAAACTACAATCTGAGTTGGGAAGTCATTGATTTGAATTGCTTGCTTTGAAGCAATGGCTTCACTATTAGCAACCTTATACCAACCAGTCTCTAAACCACTAATTGCAGGATCTTTTTGCTCAGGAAGCTCAGGGGCTACTAGCTCTTGATCAGTCAAAATATTCTCCCTATATTTTTATCAGTAATAATTACTATTATATAAATACGTCAAATAATCAACGAGTAACAGATGGATTTCATTTGTCAATTGATGTGAAAAAATCGTTACTTTTCAGCTAAATTGAGCAATTACTTCTTCTGCTAAGATTAATTGTTCAATATTCTTTGAGGTAGGAACCAACAGCACGTCTGTTGCACCAGCTGCTTTAATTAATGAAAGAAATTCCTTTAAATCAGCTTGATTGCCAGAAAAGCCTGCCGTTTTTGCTAAATCCTTAGCAAGATCATCTCCCATCCAACTTAAATATCTTTCAAGGTGGATTTGAATATCTGAACGTGCAGATTCGCCCAACCCAAACCAAAAACTTGTTACCAATCTAGGGGTTTTGTTGTTTTTCTTAAATGCCTCATTCACTCTATAAAATGAATCTTTAATTTCTTCAATATCTGCATTAAATGAAAATCCAGCTAAACCCTCAGCAAAATTAGCAGACATTTTCATGGCTTTAGGGCCTACTGCGCCTGCTAATATTTTTGGACCACCGTTAGAAAAAGTTGTTGGACCGAGATTGGGGTGAAGTTCCTTTGACCATACAGATTGCATAGTTTTAACATTCTTTGAAAGTGTGGCCCATCTTCTATTAGACCAGTCTGAGCCTATAGATTTATAGTCTTCTTCTCTGCCACCAACGCCAACACCAAGGGTAAACCTACCCTCTGAAATCATATCAATGGTTGCGAACTGTTTTGCGCTTAGAATTGGATTATGCATTGTTAATACAGAGATGGTTGCAATAATTTCTACACGCTTAGTCCATGCAGCTACCGCACTTAAAGTAGAGATAAATTCCGGGTTAGGAAATAAAATTCTTTCTCCCAAGGCAATGTGTGACCAAGGACCAGCATCAATGCGCAAAGTCCAATTCTCTAAATCTTTCCTAGATAGATCAGGCTCCATGACCGGAAGGGTCATGCCAATGTTCATGATTGAGATTTCTTTTTCAGTAGATCAAGGGCTACATCAACAATCATATCTTCTTGACCACCTACCATCTTCCTTTTTCCCAATTCAACTAAAATTTCTCTGGTATCAAGATTATAGGTTTCAGCAGCTGATTCAGCATGCCTTAAAAATGAAGAATACACTCCCGCATAACCCAATGTTAATGTTTCTCTATCTACTCTTACTGGTCTGTCTTGCAAAGGGCGAACAAGCTCTTCAGCAGCATCCATTAATTTGAATAAATCTGTACCATGAGTCCAACCCAACCTGTCAATTGCACCAATGAAAACTTCAAGAGGCGCATTTCCTGCTCCAGCCCCCATTCCTGCAAGACTAGCATCAACTCGATTTGCCCCATTTTCAACAGCAACAATAGAGTTAGCAACTCCCAAAGATAAATTATGATGAGCATGCATACCTGTTTGAGTCTGGGAATCTAAAGTATCTTTGAAAGCTTTGAATCTATCTGCAACATCCTCCATGCTAAGTGCGCCACCAGAATCAACTACATATACACATTCAGCTCCATAGGACTCCATTAGCTTAGCTTGCTCTGCTAGGTTCGATGGTGCACTCATGTGTGACATCATCAAAAACCCAATAGTATCCATTCCTAATTCTCTTGCAAACTCTATGTGCTGCTTTGATACATCTGCCTCAGTGCAATGAGTTGCAACTCGAACAGATCTTACGCCTAGATCCCACGCCCATTTCAGATCTTCTTTTACAGCAATTCCAGGCAAAATAAGAGTGGTCAACTTTGCATGATTCAATTTCTCTGCGACTGCTCCAATCCATTCTTGGTCTGTATGTGCTCCAAAGCCATAATTAAAAGAAGATCCGGATAGGCCATCTCCATGAGCTACCTCAATAGCATCAACTTTTGCTTCATCTAATGCCTTCGCAATCTCAATCACATGATCTAAACCATACTGATGCCGGATAGCATGCATTCCATCCCTGAGTGTGACATCTTGTATATATAGCTTATTCATGAATTAAGTTTAATTAATTCTTGTGCTGTTCCCATGGCAGCAGAAGTCATGATATCTAAATTTCCAGCATAGGTTGGTAAATAATGTCCAGCACCCTCAACCTCAAGAAAAATTGATGCCTTTAGACCTTCAAACTCACCATAGCCGGGAATTGAGCATGGATTATTAGACCCAAATCTTTCAAATTGCACTTCTTGCTTTAAACGATAGCCCGGAACATATGATTGAACACGCTCTACCATGGCTTCAACACTCTCTTTAACTAACTGCTGATCAACTGGATCACATAAAGTAAAAACAGTATTTCGCATCAACAAAGGAGGCTCAGCAGGATTAAGCACAATGATAGCTTTGGCTCTGTCTGCTCCTCCAACTTTTTCAAGCCCAAGCTTGGTTGTTTGAGTAAATTCATCAATATTAGCTCTTGTTCCTGGGCCAGCAGATCGCGAAGAAACAGATGCAACTATTTCAGCGTACTTAACACTAGAAACTTGATTAACTGCTGCAACCATTGGGATAGTAGCTTGGCCCCCGCATGTAACCATGTTCACATTCTTTTCTTTTAAATGCTCAGTTAAATTAACAACTGGAACGCAATAAGGGCCTAGTGCTGCTGGAGTAAGATCTATCATCTGTTTGCCATCATTAATAATTAAATCATGATGATTTTTATGTGCGCCAGCAGACGTTGCATCAAAAAATATTTCAGTATCTTGATACTCATCCATTTCCATAAAACCTTGCAAACCAGAAGTTGAAATTGGGATATTATGAGATTTTGCCATTGCTAGACCCTCAGACTCAGGATCAATTCCAATTACTCCATTTAAAGATAAGGATTGAGAGGTTTTAATAATTTTTAACATAAGATCTGTACCAATATTCCCAGATCCAATAATTGCACATTTAACTTTACTCATAATTAGATAAAATTAATTTCGCAGGTTCCGACTCCCTTAAGCTCCAAAGAAAAACTATCACCAGCTATTGCTGGCTCAAGAGGAACTAGCGATCCAGATAAAATAAACTCACCCTTGAGCAATGGAATATCATATTCACCTAAAGTGTTAGCTAACCATGCAACTGCTTCTGCTGGATGACCTTGCACAGCAGAACCAAAACCAGAAGACAAAAATTTTCCGTTTTTATAAACAACTACCTCCAGCTCATCCATTGAAAACTTTTCAGGAGAAGAGGAACCTTCTCCTAAAACAAAAATTCCACAAGATGCATTATCAGCAATGGTGTCTTGAATTTTAATTTTCCAATCATGAATTCTTGAGTCAACAATTTCAAAACATGGAACAATTTTTTCAGTTGCTAAAATGACATCTTCTTTTGTTATTCCAGGTCCTTGAATATCTTCTTTTAAAACAAAAGCAATTTCAGCCTCTGCCCTAGGTTGAATCAAGGAATCTTCTATTAAAAAATTGGATTTATTTTTAACATGCATGTTATCTGTTAAAAAACCAAAATCTGGTTGGTTGACTCCCAGCATTTCTTGAACAACTGAGCTTGTAACTCCAATTTTCTTTCCAATAACCTTTTCACCTTGATCTTCTCTCAATGAGAGAAATTTACGTGAAATTTGATAGGCATCGTTTATGTCGATTTCTTCATATTTATCAGAAAGCGGCAAAATTGTTTCTTGATTTTTTAAAGCCAAGAAAAGTTCTGATGCTATCTCATTGATGGTATTTAAATTCATAAGCTAGACTGATAAAAAATTAATGCAGGCCTCATTAAAGATTTGTTCTTTCTCAATCATAACCCAATGCCCGCATTGACTAAAAAGCATAATCTGAGCATTTGGACAGCTTTCTCCAATTTTCATTGAACCTGAGACAGGAATAAATTGATCACTAATACCCCAAAAAGCAAGAATGGGATGATTGATTTTTGAAAGATCTTTCTCCATATTGGGAATTGTCATAGAAGCTAAAACTTGAGAATTCATTAAGGGAAGAATTTCCATTCTATCGGCTACCATTTCTTCAGTGATAATTGAGGGATCATAAGGAAAAAGAGACAGCAAGCCTTCTATTTTCTCTTGACTCATCTCACCTCCTAAAAAATCTGTAAGAAGCTTTTGTATGCCTGGCATTTTGTTATAAGTTTCTTGATCTTCAACTCCACCAGGAGCCATCAAAATTAATTTTTGCACTCTTTCAGAATGGCTAAGAGCTAGGCCCAAAGCTAATGCCCCACCAAGACTATTCCCAATAATTGAAAAGGACTGAATCTTCAAGGCATCAAGGAGTTGAAGGATTTTAGTATTAAAATAATCTAGTGAGTATATTTCATCCTCTGGTTTGCTTGAAAAACCATATCCAGGGAGATCTGGTAAAATTACCCTAAATCCAGATTCCTTTAATGCAAAAAAATTATTTTTAAAGTTGGTATGTCCTGAAGCGCCTGTTCCACTTCCATGCAACAAAACCACCACATCTCCATCTCCCTCATCATAATAATGAAACTTAAAGCCGTCCTCGACATCAATATAGGAGCCTTGAGGAATCATCGAATTATATTCTGGTTAAAGTAATTGGCAGACCGTCAATTGGTCTTGGTAAATGCACATGCATAAATTTTGGATTGTAGTTATCTCTTAGAGTAACTTTGTAATTTTTAAGCAGCCTAAATAAATATAATTTTGCATTCATCATGGCAAAATGCATTCCAATACACTTATGCGCTCCGCCGCCGAAAGGTATATAGCTAAAACCATGTTTTTTATGCTCAGCTCTTTCTGGAGAAAATCTCATAGGATCAAATTCATGAGGGTTGGACCACCACTCTTCCATTCTGTGCGTAAAAGGAGGACTCAGCATTATGACGGTATTTGCTGGGATATCATATCCAGCAACAGTCACATCTCTGGTGGTTCTTCTATTCAGGATCATTACAGAAGGATAAAATCTCAAGGTTTCTTGGAAGACATATTCGGTTAACGTCATTTCGGCCATATCATCAAACGTTGGCATCTCATTTTTAACTTCAAATAATTCATTTCTAACTTTTTCTTGCCAGCCAGGATTTTTTCCCAAGTAATAAAGAATATTAGTTAGAGCACTGGTTGTGGTATCAAATGCAGCAAATAACAAGAATGCAATGTGCCCATCAATGTCGACATCTTCTAGATATTCACCATCCTCATCTAGAGCATTGCAATACCTTGAAAACATATCTTTTCTATCAGTACCTCTTCTTAAGGGAATATTTGAAGTTAGAAAGTTTCTTAACTCTTGCCTAGCAGCCAGTGATTTCCTAAAAGGTGAAAAAGGAAGATCATAAGGAAAAGGTGTAATTAAACCCTTGTTGATTCTTTCAAAAGTATCATTGAGTTTTTGTGCTTCAGGGCTACGTTCATCTAGACCTAGAAAAACTTTGGCCGCTACATCCATTAATGTTTTCTGAATATTGTCATAAAAAATAAACTCTTCATTAACAGGTAAATCTTGGATGCGTCTCTCTTGAATAGGGTTCATCATTTCAACATATGTCTTCAATGCATCATTCTTAAATGCTGGTTGAGAAGCTCTTCGAGTTCTTTTATGTTTTTTATCATCACGAACCAACATACCCTCAGGATATAAGGTTCCCAATGAGCTACCGTAACCACCAGCGGCACTAAAATTACCCTTTGGATCAAATAAAGCAGCTTCATTAAACTCAGGCCCAAGGCACATCAACACCCTTTGATTGCGAACCATATCTAAACGTGAAATAGGTCCATATTTTTCATAGTGATAGTTACAATAACCAAGAGTATCCTTAACAATTTCAACAGTCTTACCTAGATAAGGTAATCCATACTCTCCTGGAAACATGGAAAGATCCCTATTATCTGGGCCTAATTGTTCTATATATTGCATGGTCTTATTTATTATGAGTTTTTTGCAACTAATTTCCACCAATAATTAGGAAAAAATCTTCTTATCCTTGTAGCGTATACAGCTTCTTTAGATGGATAACAAATAATTTTATCAGTCAGTAAGTCTTTTTCGATTTGATCAACCACTTCCTCAGGATCGCAAAGCATGCCTTTTTTCACCGCAGTATTAATTGCATCAGGCGCATCAGTCTCATCAACAAATCTCATCAAAGGGGTATCAGTTTGAGCTGGACAAACTACCATAACTCTAATATTTGTATCTTTTACCTCTTTAGCCAAGATTTCACCAAAAATATTTACGGCTGCTTTGGAAGCGCAATAAGCTGACATGTTTTCAAGAGGGCACATTCCTGCAATTGAACCAAAAAGTATTATTTGCCCAGTATTTTTTTCAAGCATTGATGGCAAAACGTTGCTAACAATGTTAACAGTACCCTCATAATTAATTCTCATTAAATTATTTATAGATGTTGAGTCTAAGTCTTGAATTCTGGCCATTGGCATTACAGCACCTGCTTGGGTAACTCTATCAATTGAGCCCACTTCTGATTGAACCTTTTGAACCATAGTCTTGACTGCATTTGAATCAGATAAATCGCATGGAAAAATAGAGATATTATTTGATTCCTGCTTGAGCTCATTCAATCCTTCTTCATTTACATCCACAGCTGCAACATGCACACCATCAGAGGCCAACCTTTTAGAAGAAATTCTACCCATGCCACTTGCAGCCCCGGTAACCAATGCAACTTTTAAATCATTCATATTCTTCCCTCTCTCTTAAATTCTCTATAACCTTAAATTATTCTATACCGACTTGTAGGAATTACCTCAATCTTTTTAAAATCTATAAATTTCTCACAACTATCCATCATGATCTGAGCATGTTTTGCAAATTGCTCTGGATTATTTTTAGCGTTGTAAAAAACTTCTGGATCTGTCATAGCCTCTAATGGAAAGCACTCCTCGATAATCGCAATAAAGGAAGGAGATGCTTTCTGCAGCGGTCTAACAACAGTATTTTGCACATAAATAAAATTAGATTGAGTTTGAATTGCAATTTCTGTGTGGTAGTTGGTCCAATGATCGAACCAGTCAAAAGTAGACATTGTTGCTGGTTTTTCTAAAAATACAACTTGGGAGAAGCCTTCTGATCTTATGCCTAAAGGGCTTTTTTCTGAGTTGTCTAAAATAACTGATTCGCTCACCACAAAGCCATAAATTTTGGTTGTAATTTTTTCTAAGTAACTTTCAAGTGTGCCTGCTGAAAAGTAACTTTTTACTTTGATGAATATCACTGCATTTGGTGCAGGAGGATAGTTTGATTGCGCCAAATTATTTGCTGGCGCAACATCAGCATCAGCAATATTAATCTGTAATTCTGAAGCTAACTGACCAATATCTTGACTTAGATTGTTAAGAAGCGTTTCTTTAAAAGTTTCTAGACTATCATCATCTTTTTTCCAAAGTTGATAGGCAAGTTTTTCCATCTATGATCTTTGAGATGACGCGGAGATAACCTCACCTGTCATGTATGAAGAAAGGTCTGAGGCAAGGAATAAAATAATGTTTGCTATCTCCCAGGGCTCAGCCCCTCTTCCAAAGGCTTCTTTGGATTCTAATTCAGCTATTAATTCATCTGAACTAGTTTTGGATAAGTGGGGATTCATTGCAAGGCTTGGGGCTACTGCATTAATTCTGATTCCATAATCTACAGTCTCCAATGCAACACATCTTGTTAAAGCCATGACTCCAGCCTTTGCAGCAGCATAATGAGATTGACCTGCTTGTGCTCTCCAGCCGAGCACTGATGCATTGTTAACAATGACTCCCTGGGTGTCTTTAAGAACTGGAATTGCGGCTCTCATGATTTTCATAGCGCCATTGAGTGTTACGTCCATTACTAGATCCCAAGCATCATTGGTCATATCTTCTAATGCAGACTCTCCACCAAGTCCTGCATTATTAATCACACCATTTAAATTTGAGTAGCAAGAAATAGCTTTTTTAAACATTGTATCTATTTCTTCATCTTTAGTAACATTGCAAAGACATCCATTTACTTCACCCATATCCAATTTGCGCAAACCATCTATTGCTTCATCTAACCTGCCTTGATGAACATCAGAAATAAAGATATTTGCCCCTTCCTCAAGAAATCGCTTCGCAGTTGAAAAACCAATTCCAGACCCTGCAGCAGCAGTTATTAAGATATTCTTATCTTGAAAAAGGTTTCTTCCCTCAGGGTATTTTGGATTCATTAGATTGTTCATGAGCAATTCTCTAAAATAGTAACATTTGCCTGACCTCCGCCCTCACACATGGTTTGCAAACCGTATTTGATGTTATCTCTTTTCATATTATGAATCATGGTGGTCATCAATCTTGCACCAGTTGCTCCAAGAGGATGCCCAAGAGCTATTGCCCCTCCGTTTACATTTATTTGATTTATTGGATATTCCATTTCTTTCTGCCAAGCCATTGCAACGGATGCAAATGCTTCATTTATCTCAACTAGGCCAATATCATCTAATTTGATACCTGATTTTTTAACTGCATACTCAGTTGCAGGCATGGGCGCGGTAAGCATCCAAATTGGATCATCTGCTCTTACGCTAATGTGAGCTATGCGAGCTAAAGGAGTTAAGTTATGCTCCTTAAGAATTTTTTCTGAAACTATTAAAAGAGCTGCAGATGCATCAGCATTTTGTGAGGAAATTGCTGCTGTAATATCATGCCCTTCAATCAGAGGATTCAAAGAAGCCATTTTTTCCAATGAAGTTTCTGCCCGTGGAGTCTCATCAATACTAAACTCTCCCACTGATACAATTTCATCTTTAAACAAACCTTTGTTAATCGCATTCATAGCTTTTTGATGACTTTGGTAGGCGAAACTTTCCATCTCTGATCTAGAAATATCCCATTTTTCTGCAATCATTTGGGCAGAATTAAACTGACTGACTTCCTTATTGCCATATCGATTAAGCCAGCCTTTAGAACCAGAGAATGGATCTGCAAAACCTAATGCTTGTCCAGCAATCATTGCATAAGATATAGGAATCAGGTTCATATTTTGAACACCTCCTGCAATAACTACATCAGAAGTACCTGACATAATAGCTTGAGCAGCAAAATGAACCGCTTGTTGTGACGAGCCGCATTGGCGATCAACGGTTGTGCCTGGAACATGCTCTGGTAAACCTGCAGCCAGCCAACAAGTCCGTGCAATATCACCAGCTTGAGGTCCGACTGTGTCTACACAACCAAAAATTACATCCTCTACTAATGCAGGATCTAGATCAATCTGATCAAAGGTAGCAGATAAAACAACGGCTCCTAAGTCTGCCGGGTGCATATTAGATAGAGTACCTTTTTTCTTACCTACAGGAGTTCTTAGCGCGCTAACTATAAATGCATCTTGCATATTAAATATCTCCTTAAAAAGTATATAAAACACCAAGCTCTTCGCTTGATGAAGTAAGTGTCTTAAAAATTATATCCTGTTGCTTGTCTTCATTACCCCAGCAAGCCATCATCGACCAGGCCTTTCTCATATATATATGCAGATCCATCTCCCATGTATAGCCCATCGCTCCGTGAGCTTGAAGGCTATTTTTACATGCTAATTCTGCAGCTTGAGCGCACATGAACTTTGCATGTGCACAATGCAAAGCTGATTTAGGATTATTTTCAGATAAAGAATAAGCTGCCCTATAAACAGCAGGCTTTGCAAACTCAATCCTAACAGCAACATCAGCCAACATATGTTTAACGGCTTGAAATGATCCAATCGGCTTCCCAAATTGAGTTCTATCTCCAACATAAACTGAGCTTAAATCTAGCATCTTTTGCGCTAACCCAATCAATAAAGCTGCTGTCATCAATGCTCCTCTTGCAGAAACTGCAGAATTTAATTCCTCAAAATTCTCAGGTGAAGAGATTGTTGACTTCATTGAATTGATCTTGAATATCTCTCGAGATGGATCATTGGAAGAAATAATCTCAAAATCCATATCATCTTTTGCGATGAACTTACATTCTGAGCTATCAAATAAAATAAGTCCTGCTGAGTTATTTATAAATAATGGGTTGGGAGCCAACGGATGAGCAATTGAAATATATTTAGCGCCAGCATCATAATTTTCTTCAATAGCCTGACTAATACTGCTTGGAAGCAAGGGCATCAAATCATTGATTAGAAAGGTTTGCTCAGCAACTGGTTCTGGTAAACCAGCATAACCCATCTCTTCAACCATCAATGCTAAAGTCACTTGATCCATACCCAAGCCTCCCTTATCTTCAGGCAGATTTGAATTCAACACACCTAACTCAAGTAAACTCTGCCATCTATCTGAATTGAAAGATTGCTTTGCTTCCCATCCCTCTCTAATAGATTTGGGAGTGCATTCATCTGTTAAAAACGACTTAATAGCATCCTTAAATTGAATTTGATCTTCTGTAAAAATAAAATTCATCTTCTATCTAGGAAGTCCTAATAACCTCTCGGCAATAATATTCTTTTGAATCTCATTTGTACCAGCATAAATTGGCCCTGCATAAGAAAACATGAAGCCTTTAATCCATTTTGCTGCATCATCTCGAGATTCTTGAGATAGCTCGGCGCTAGCTCCCAAGATTTTCAAAGCTGTTTGATGCATCATATGATCGAGCTCAGACCAAAAAATCTTACCTAAACTTGATTCTGAGCCAATAGAGCCTCCAGCAAGCATTTTTGATGCAGTATGGTAAATACTTAAAGTATAAGACTCTGATTGGGCCCATGCCTCAACAACCTTCGCTTGGATCATTGGAGAACATTGATCTTGTTTAGCAAGATAAAGCTTTAGCAATTTTGCAGCTGTTTGTTGAAAACGAGCAGGGCTTCTTAGCATCAGGCCTCTCTCAAATCCTGCAGTTGCCATAGCAATTTTCCAACCTTCACCATCACCTCCAAGAAGGTTTTCTATGGGCACTTCAACGTCATCAAAATATATTTCAGCAAATCCTGGCTCACCATCCAGCTGAGGTATGGGTCTTACAGTAATTCCGGGAAGATTCAATGGAACTAAAATAAATGACAAGCCTCTATGTCTTTCAGAGTTCAAATCGGTTCTAAATAAACCAAAAGTCCAATCGGCATATGATGCTCTTGATGACCAAGTTTTTTGCCCATTTATTTTATAATGGTCGCCCTCTAAAACCGCTGTTGTTCTGATAGCTGCCATATCACTTCCAGCACCCGGCTCTGACCAACCCTGAGCCCAAATATGATCTCCAGTGGCCATAGCATTTAAAAATTTAGATTTCTGCTCGTGGGTTCCAAATTCCATTAAAGTTGGGCCAAGCAAAAAAACTCCGTTTTGATTAACTCTTGTTGGGGCTTCGGCTCGATAATACTCCTCTTCAAATATCAACCATTGAATTAAGTCTAAACCCCTACCTCCATATTCTTTTGGCCAAGTAACCATTGACCAATTCCCTTTATTCAGGGTTCTCTCCCATTGTCTATGTTGCTCAAAGCCCTCTTTGGTGTCCAATGATAGAAGAGGTCGTTGCGGAACATTACTCGCCAACCAAGTTCGCACCTCATCTCGGAAAGCATGTTGCTCATTTGTAAAATTAATCTTCATCTTCGAAATCTGCATCTCTTTTTTCAACAAATGCATCTCTAGCTTCTTGGGAGTCTCTTGATTTATATAGCTCTAAAGTAAAAGTTTGCTCTGACTTATAATGCTCATCAACATTACCATTTTCAATTTCATTTAAAGCTTTTTTAGCTAAATTCATTGCTATGGGGCTCTTTGATGCTATGTCATGTGCAATAACAAGCGCTGCTTCACGGACTGACTCTAAATCTGGATGCAAAGATTCAATAGAGCCGTATTCATATGCTCGTTGAGCAGAAATGGGTTTTCCAGTAAACATCATTTTTCTGACAGCCTGAAGTGGAAAAAGTCTGCTTAAATGAGCTCCTCCGCCCAGCGCACCTCTATCAATTTCAGGCAGCCCAAAATAGGAATCTTCAGTCGTCAAAACAATGTCAGAAGCTCCTGCAAGCAAAATACCTCCTCCAAGTATGAATCCATGACATGCTGAGATTACAGGAACATTTGAAACATGAATCGCTCTTGCAGTTTTCCAACAACCATCATTAACCGCAGTTATTTTTGTTGGATCCTCTTGCAGCTCTTTAATATCTGCTCCAGCACAAAAACCTTTACCCTTGGCTGATATTAAAATAACTCTGACATCATTGTTATGAGCAAGATTGTCAATATTTATTGCCAAGTCTAACCATTCAGTTGAAGTTAATGCATTAACAGGCGGACAATCTAAAATGATTTCAGCAACGTTGTCATTTATGAAAGTTTCAACACTCATGATTTTTCCTCAATCTTTTTAAAATTAGCAGCTGCGATATTAAATCCTCTCATGATCTCATCGATAAGCTCTTTGCATGAGGGAAGATTGGTTATGATTCCAGCCACTTGACCAGATGGCATAGCACCCTCATTAGGAGAGCCCTCCACCATTGCCTTTTGAATAATTGCTGGACTATTAGCGGACATAATTGATTGTGAAATAGTTAAATCATCTCCCTTAAGCATTGCAAAAAAAGACTTAAACAGATCACCAAAAGATGCTTTAGTAATTTGCTTATATTTCCATGCAGAAGTAACTGACATTAAAAATAATGAGATAGGATTTGAGCGATCTATTTTTTCTATGTATTTATTAAAAATTAGTCGATGAGATAACCCATCAAATTTTTTTGTTATTTTAATTTCGTCAACCTCTGCTGAAATATAAGCTTCCTTAGTTTTACTCGGAACAGGACTTTCTTGCGTCATCATAAAGCGAGTTCCCATGGCTATCCCGCAAGCACCCCATGCAAGAGAAGCAGCCAAGCCAGAACCATCGCGAAACCCACCCGCAGCAACTACTGGAATATTCACACTATCAAGAACAGAACTTAGCAATAAGGTTGTGGGTGTCGATCCGGTATGACCACCGCCTTCTGAACCTTGTATCACAAGAGCATCAGCACCTAGCTGCTCTGCTTTAATTGCATGTTTAAGAGCGCCAACGGTTGGTATACAGATAATCCCTTGTTGTTTGAAGGCTTTTATATAATCTGGAGTTGGAGATCTTGAGTAGCTCACTGCTTTAATTTTTTTATCCAAAACCGCTTGAACAATCTCATCAGCTCCTGGTTGAAACATATGAAAATTTACGCCAAAGGGCTTGTCAGTCAGGCTCATTGTTTCATCTATCATTTCAATTGCTTCCTGAGGCCCAGCTGTTGCCAAGGCCAAGAAACCAAAAGCACCAGCATTTGAGGTTGCAGCAACTAATTGGGGCATAGCTACCCAACCCATTGCTGTTTGAATGATTGGGTAATCACAACCAAGAATGTCTGTTAACTTATTAATAATCTTTCTCTTCTATTTTTTATTCTTTTTTGCAGAAGGCTTCTTAGCTGTTTTTTTTGGAGTACTTTTTTTAGTTTTAGTGCGCTGCGATTTTGCCATTTTCTTGGCATCAAAGCCTGATAAAACGTTGCCAGTGGTTAAATCATTATGAGCATGAGAAAAATGATGCCATGCAAATGCAGCCTCCATACCATTGCGTTTACCTTGAAGATCCTCAACATGATTGATTGCTTGCTTAGTAAGAGTTAATCCCAATCTTGGCATTACAGATATTTTTGTTGCCATCTCCATTACAGTTGATTCAAGATTCTCAACAGGAACAACCTTATTAACCATGCCCATTTCATATGCTCTTGATGCAGACATTCGCTCTCCAAGAAATAAAAATTCTTTTGCAATTCTTGGATTTAATTCATAAGGATGAGCAAAATACTCCACTCCTGGAATCCCCATTCGCACTACAGGATCTGCAAAGAAAGCATCCTCAGAAGCAATAATGAGATCGCATACCCACGCCAACATGCACCCACCTGCAACACAAGCACCATGAACCATAGCAATTGTTGGTTTTGGCATATCTCTCCAGCGTCTGCACATGTTTAGATAAACTTCTTGCTCCCTAACATACCAAAACTCTCCACCAGGCTTGTTAGTATGGTCATACCACATAGACTTTCGATCATACTCAACATCAACATCCCTCCCAGGCGTTCCAATATCATGGCCTGCAGAAAAATGCTTTCCATTTCCCTTCAAAACAATAACCTTGACTCCATCATCATCAACAGCTCTTTTAAATGCCTTATCTAAGTCATAAGTCATTTTGCCATTTTGCGCATTATTGTATTCAGGCCTGTTCATAGAAATTATGGCAATTTCATCTTTCTTTTTGTATGTAATTGTAGGTTTACTTCTAGCCATATTGTTATTCTCCAAAAATTGAGTTGCGAATACCCTGAGGATCAAGGACTTCTCTTATACAAGCAAGTTCGTCACTGGTAGGCATTTGTGTAACCTCATCTGATTTAATAATTACATCAAAACCGGTATTTTCAATAACATTATCAATGCTCACGCCCGGATGAAGGCTAAGTAACTGAAGATTATTATTTTCTCCATTAAAATCAAAAACACCAAGATTAGTTACCACAAGCTTAATTTCAAACTTCCCATTAGATAAGTCTTTATTTTGATATCCCATTCCAGAGACCATATCCACCTCGCCTTTTACAAAAGTTTTTACAGAATGATTAGGGATGAAGATAGAATTTTTATGATTAATAAAGTTTCCTGGAAAGCCCCTGACGCCAAGAAGCTGAACTTTTGGAGAATCGTAATCACCAATAGCACTTATATTTGTTTGCCCAAAGGAGTCTATTTGTGTTGGTGTGACCATGGCATGTCTTTTGCCTCCCCAAAGATTTTCAAATACACGACTGTAACTCATATACCCCTCAACCTGATCATTGGAAGTATCTCTTTTGCCCATAGGGGCAGGCTGTGAAATTAAATAAGTTTCGCCATCTGTCATCATTAAATCTGGATTGTGAGTAAGTTTAGCTAAACCTGCTGCAATCCTTGGGATCAAACCTATGCCTGTGGCAAGGATTTCTCCTTCACCCTTCCATGCTTTAGAAGATGAGCTAATACAAATTTCTGCTAATGAAATAGATTCTGACATTTTAAAACTGAGGTAAAGGTATGTTGAGAATTGTTTCTGCACCACCAACGGAGTCAATATACTCTTGATGAGTCTTGTTTAAATATTTCGCACTATATTCATCAAATGATTTTGCTGCTTCTGAATATTCTTTTAGATGCTTAATATCAAAACCATAGCTTGGTGCACAAGATGTTGGATGTGCGCCGCAAGGTGCATGCAGGACTCCTGTGACTAAACTTCTTTCAAACCTATTGAATATAGCTCCATCTTTGCCCCCTAATTCTTGGGTAGATACAACCTCTTCTGATGAGATAAAAGTTTTACAAGCAGCTCTTGCAAAGAGCTCATCAAAGAATGGGTCAGGCCCAACTATCTGAGTATTACCCTTTTCATCAGATTTATTTACATGAATTAATGCAATATCAAGGTTAAGTGCTGGCATTGCAACAAGTTTTTCGGCATCAGAATAAGGAGAAGTAACATATTCTAATTCTAGATTATGGGTCAAAACATCTGTGCCTAAGCCAACCCGGGTTGGCAGAAATGGCAAGTTCATTGCAGCTGCTCTTAAACCCCACTGCACCATTCCTTCATCTAGCTCCATAACATCAATTTCATTCTTTTGACGAGCTTGGCGAAAATGAGATTCCAGCGGAATCATATCCAATGAAACAAAACCAAAAATTAATTTTTTAATTTTTTTGTGAGCACACAATAAGCCAACATCAGGGCCCCCATAGCTAACAACAGTTAAATCCTTGATATCTGATCGGCATATCTCTCTAATTAAAGACATTGGTTTTCTGCGAGCACCCCATCCACCAACTCCAATTGTCATTCCATCAGACAGTTGATCAATTACATCTTGATATGAAACTATTTTATCCATTTCTAATTTTCAGGCGGTGAAAAGGCATGGCCCCAAAAGCTAGGAATCTTGCTCTTTTGCATCTCAAAATTATCCCAGTCAACCTGCCATCCGTCATAGCCAAATTCCAAATCAAAACCTGCAGGAGTCTGCATATAAAATGAAACCATCATATCGTTAGAATGCCTACCCAGCGAAGAAGAAATATGGATATTGTTCTGCATAGCTCTATCAAGACCATAACCAACCTCATCAATATCGTTTACCTCTACCATGGTGTGTATTAGACCTGATGGCGGGATGGGAGATTCATATAGAGCAACTGTGTGATGTCTGGGGTTATCACAGTGCATAAAATTTAATTTTACCTCAGGGGCATCAGGAGCTGGCCCCATTGGGAAATTCATATAATCAGAATCTCCAAAGCCTAAGATATCTATATAAAATCTATGCGCAGGCTCCAAATCAGGTGCTGCAAAAACGACATGACCAAAACCAAGTCCCTTGGTAATGAAGCCTTTTATATCCTGCGTTGATAGAAATGGCTCAGATGAGTTTTTACTTCCATGAGAAAGTTCAAGCCTATTGCCTGCCGGATCATTAAGTCCAATACATTCCTCAACACATCTTAATTTTGCTATTTCATCACCCAAATCTTCGTAATCAATATTCGCTTGGTCTAACTCGCTTTTGGCTTCATCAAAAGCAGCTTTGTCAGATAATGAAAAACCAGCAGCAAGATACTTCTGCGAATCGCCGGTTGTAATATGAAACCTAAAAGATCTTTCATCCATTCTAAGATAAAGATTATGCTCATCACTTAGAGAATCATTTTTCATCAAACCAACAACATCTTTTGCGTAATCAACCCATTCATGAAGGTTGGTTGTTTCTACAAGCAGATAACTTAAAGATTGAATTTTCATATTACTCCCATGATAAAAAATATATCAATATCTTATGTTTTCATTATTAATTCTATCATTCAATTTATTTATACATAATTATTCATCTATTAATTACGAACTATCATGAAAACTATAAAAGTATCCATTCTCAAGAAGAAATTCTATAAAATACATATATGTCATTAATTAAAGCTTTGATTCATCCTGTTACGCCGTTTCAACAAAATGCACCTATTCTATATTGCGAAGAATCAAAAAAATGCGCTTTTATTGATCCTGGTGGTGACATAGATATTCTTTTAGCAGCAGCAAAAGACAATGATTTAATTCCTGAAAAGATTTTCCTAACTCATGGTCATGCTGATCATGCTGGTGCCGCCTCAGAGCTAGCCAAGATTCTTTCCTTAAAAATTGAGGGGCCTCATCGCGAAGATTTATTTCTGCTTGAGTCGCTTGAATCTCAAGGAAAGATGTTTGGTATGCAAGCTCAAAATTGTACTCCAGACAGATGGCTTGAAGATGGTGATGAGGTGGAATTGGGCGATGAAACTTTGAAGGTTATTTTTTGTCCAGGGCATACACCAGGACATATTGTTTTTTATCATCCTGAATCAAAGCTAGCCGCAGTTGGAGATGTTTTATTTCGTGGGTCAATTGGCAGAACTGATTTACCCAGAGGCAATCATCAAGATTTATTAGACTCCATAACTAAAAAACTTTGGCCTCTTGGGGAGGAGATTTTATTTATTTCTGGTCACGGACCTGTATCCACATTTGGACAAGAAAGAAAAGATAATGCTTTTGTTGCTGATTCAATACTAAATCAAGCCTAATCTACCCAGAGTTTCACTGGCTTGCCTTCGTCATCTTTCATGGAGCCAGTAACTATTAAAATGAAATCTATTATCCACCAAATACCACAACCGCCTATTGTGATAATAAATAGAATAGCTGATGCATAACGTCTCAAAAAAAATCTATGCGCTCCAAAAGGCCAAGATAAGACAATAAATAATAAAAATGTTGGAAGAATCCTTTTTTCTGAAATATTTATAGTCTCATTCATAGCGACCCCCAGCTAAGCTTGAGCTCATCTTTATAACTATGCTGGTTGGCAATATATTGCAAAGAAATGCCAATAGTTTATTTAATGCTCCTGGAACCCAAACACTCTTTCCTTTCAGCATTGCTTGCACAGCTCCAATAGCAACAGTTTTTGAATCTTTTTTCATAAAAGCAGGCACCTTATCCATGGCATCTTGCATCCCGCTAGCTGTGTGAAATTCCGTAACTGTGAATCCTGGACATACATTGGTAGCAGTAATTCCTTGAGAACGATAATTAATATTTATGGCATCTCCAAATCTATTTACAAAAGTCTTTACAGGCCCATAAAGGGCGCCCCACCCAGATGAAGGTGGCGCAAATGAAGCAAGGGAAGAAACCATCATTATTTTTCCATGATTTTGTTCTAACATACTTGGAATAAATTTTTTAGTAAGGGCAACTACTGCTATACCCAATACTCTTAAAAATTTTTCTTCCTCGTCTTCACTAGTTTTATGGAATTTTTTATTGATGCTATAGCCAGCATTATTTACCAAAATTTCAACGATATAGTTATTTTTAGAGCAAAAGTTATAAATCATTTCTGGGGCTGAAGCATCAGCTAGGTCAGCAGCAATGTAATTACAGTCAACATTGAATTCTTCTTTGATAGAGGCAGATATTTCTTTCAACCTTTCTTCTCGTCTTGCAGTCAGAAGAATATTATGGCCTCGCTTAGCAAGCTCCTTGGCTATATCAAGGCCTATTCCAGCGGTTCCTCCAGTGATAAGTGAATATTTATTATTCATAAATTCTCCTGATCTTTAGTTTATAAGTCTCTAATTTTAAGCCGTATTTCATAGGGCACAACACCAGTTGAATCATGAGCTTTCTTAATTGCTACAACCCTAGCAAGCCTTTCTGAGTCCATTGGTGCAATTTTTCTTATCTTCATATCAATGTGGCCTTCCACTGTTTCATACATGGCAGAAATAACTCCATCCTTATCAAATAAGGCTCCAATCATGTGGTACAGCTTTTCATTCACATTAAATAGTCTAAACGCTGGGAAAATCTTATCTCCTAAAAGGAATTCTTTTTGAAATCTGTAATTATCTTCTAGTGTAAAACTAGAAAATCCGCTTTTTAAATATTCTTCATTTAAGCCAAACTCCTCATTGGCAAAATCCCATGCTTGTTCAAAAACTTCTTTTATAAAATTGACATTCATATGACCATTGAAATCACACATATCTTTAGTAACTGTTACGGTTTTACCTTCATATGGAAATAAATCTTTCATATTTTATTTGATAATTAAAAGAACGGATTGTGTATAAATAGAAAGGAATTTGCAAATTAAAAGTTATGTTTTTGTATTGATATTTCGTACAATTAAATTTTTTAAATGGAAAATAAATGACAGAACTTGAAATTATTGCAATAGCAAATCTTGAAGTAACAAATGCTGATGAGTACAGAAAATATGAAAAAGGTTTTTTTCCTATTTTAAAGAAGCATAATGGCTCATTCATCACCTTTGATGATTCTCCAAAGCACATGGAAGGAGACTCACCTCTCAAAGGTCGGGTAATATTATTTGGATTTAGCACTGAACAAGATGCTTCTAATTGGTTCAATGATCCTGAATATCAAGAATTATCAAAATTTAGACGAGATGGAACCAGCACACATTCCATTACTTTCACAAAAGTGCTCAAACGATAACTTAACTATCTCAATTTGGAAAAAACTTCTGCCCCAGCTGATCTAAGAGCAATAATTGTTTCAATTGATTTACTAAGAACAAATCAAGATAATCTCGAGCAATTTAATTCTAGTGAATTTATTGAACTTGCTAGATCCTCTGGACTAAAAGTTGAACATCATATTTTCTCAAAACAAAATTTTGTATCTGCAAGTCATTTTCTTACCAAAGGAAAAGCTGATGAGCTGAAGGATATTGTTGAATCTGAAAATATCAAATTAGTTGTTTTGGATTGTGAGCTTTCCCCTTCACAGGAAAGAAATTTAGAAAAGTTATTATGTGCAAGGGTGCTCGATAGAACTGGTTTGATCTTAGATATTTTTGCTGCAAGAGCGCAGAGTGATATTGGAAAACTTCAAGTTGAGCTTGCTCAACTCAGCTTCCTATCTACTCGATTAGTCAGAGGTTGGAGCCATCTTGAGAGACAGAAAGGTGGTATTGGATTAAGGGGTCCAGGAGAAACTCAGCTTGAAACCGATCGAAGATTAATTGGCAATAGAATCAAACAACTCAAAAAAAAATTAGACAAGCAGCATAATCAAAAAAATTTAAACAGGTACTCGAGAAGAAAAGGTAGCAATAAATTAGTAGCTTTGGTGGGTTATACAAATGCTGGCAAAACCTCGCTATTTAACATGCTAACAAAAGGTGGCCTGCAAGCTGAAGATAAATTATTTGCTACTTTGGATACAACCACCAGAAGAGCTGACTTTAAATTCAAAACGCTTGAAACAGTCCTGTTCTCTGACACGGTAGGATTTATATCTAATCTTCCAACTAAATTAGTCGAGTCCTTCAAAGCAACGCTTGATGATTTGGCCTCTGCTGATCTTTTAATTCATGTCATTGATGCTGCAGATTTGAATAGGGATCATAAAATAAAAGAAGTTGATTTAATACTTGATGAATTGGGAGTCAGCTCTATGCCTCAAATTAGAGCCTTAAATAAAATTGATTTGATAAAAAGTGAAGAGATATGGCCAACAAATAATCAGCATGCTGAAATTAAAATGTCTAGTGAAACTGGTGAGGGACTTGAAGAATTAAAAAATGTAATTTCTGAAAGTCTATTTGGAGGGTTATTATGCGGATGGGTTCAATTCTCCCCTATTCAAGCATCAGTTCGCTCAAGGCTATTTGATTCTGGTTGTATTTTAGAGGAAAAGATGGATTCAAATGGTCAGCATCAATCATTGGTTTCAATTTCACAAAGCATGCTTGAGCAATTTGAAGAAATTGAAATTTTTAAAAATTTAAAACCTCTCTCTCCATAAAAAAAGAGCTGCACTTGCAGCTCTTTTTGTTAAATTAAAACTAAGAAAAATCTGGCTTAGATGGATCAAGAAATACTTGACCATTTGAAACCTCAGGCACTCCACATGTGGTCACTGACTCTAATGTAGCTTTTGCATCTCCGCCTGTAGCTTCCCAAAGCTCACTACCCGCATTCATAGTTTCAAGGTTTTCATGAAAGTTCCCAAACCAAAAATCTTCTTCTGCAGTCTTATCCGCAGGAATATATATTCCATATGCATAAAAACCACTTACTTGCGATTGATCAATTCCATCCAACCAAGAATTATAGCCAATGATTGCCTTATTTAAATCATCCTGACCCATACCTTCATTTAATGTGCATGGACTAAATGCCGCTGCAAAAGAGCCATCTTCAGGAGATTCACCAAAAGCATATGGATCATATGGAAAAGTAAATTCATACCCATCTCTGTTCTCACCATCGCACTGAAGTATTGACGATGATTGCTCACTCCAAGCAATAGCATCTTCGTTTGCGACCCATTCGGCCCAAGCTGCATCAGCCTCTTCTTTTGAAGACCAACTTAATTCCCAATAATTATTGAATGAACTTTCCTCTGGAGATACTGATACATAACCCCAGCCACCTAGCAAGGATTCAGACAATCCAAGCCCTCTCCAAGATTCAATCATGTCATCAAGAGCTTCTTGATTGTAGTCTTCTCCAGCTGAACACTGCATAAACTCGTTATACAAGGTGTAATTTGTAGCATCCCATGTGATTTTTGATTCCTGTACCTCATTTGAATCAGAACATGAAATAACAAATAAAAAAGGTACACATAGCAAAGCTAATTTAAATTTTGTTTTCATTTTATTTTTACCTCAAAAAAAAATGTATCTATTAATTAAATATACATTAATTATTTGTAATATTCATAGAAAGGTATAATAGAGCTATGCCTAATTCTCAAAATTCAATTGATGCAATCATTATTGGCGGCGGCCATAACGGTTTAGTCTGTGCCTATTATTTGGCAAAAAAGGGTTTAAAAGTGCATGTCTATGAAAAACGAGCAATTGTAGGAGGTGCAGCAGTTACTGAGGAGTTTCATCCTGGATTCAGAAATTCAGTAGCAAGTTATACGGTTAGCTTATTAAATCCTGAAATTATTAAAGACATGAAGCTCAAGGAATATGGTTTAAAAGTTGTAAAACGTCCTATTTCAAATTTTTTACCAATAGACCAAACAACTTATTTAAAACTAGGAGGTGGGCTAGAGAGAACACAGGAAGAATTTAAAAGATTTTCTGAAAAAGATGCCGCTAGATTGCCTGAATACTACGATCGCATTGAAGCAGTAGCTGATGTTCTAAGAGATCTTTCAATAAAAACACCGCCAAACCCAAAGCAAGGCATTAAAGCTGCATTAAATGCTGCTTTACAACTTTGGCCAATAGCGACCAAAGGCAATCAAGTCCACAGAGATGTTTATGATCTTTTTACAAAAAGTGCGCGATCTTTTCTTGATTCATGGTTTGAAAATGAGCACATAAAAGCTGCGTTTGGTTTTGATTCAATAGTTGGAAATTATGCTAGTCCAGATACACCTGGTTCAGCATATGTATTGCTGCACCATGTGTTTGGTGAGATTGATGGAGAAAAAGGTGCCTGGGGACATGCAATTGGCGGCATGGGTGCAATAACTCAAGCCATGGAAAAAGCATGCAAGGAGAATGGAGTTGAAATTTTTACTAGTGCATCAGTCAATAAAGTAATTATTGAGAATGGTGCCGCTATTGGAATTCAATTAGATGATGGAAGCTCCATAAAAGCTAAAAAAATAATTTCAAATCTCAATCCAAAGCTTCTATATAAAAAATTAATCTCTGAAAGTGAATTAGATCCAGAATTTAATCGCAGCATGGATGGATATAAATGCGGGTCTGGAACTTTCAGGATGAATGTTGCTCTTTCTGAATTGCCAGATTTTTCCGCTCTACCTGGCAAAGAAATAGCTGAACATCATCAAAGTGGTATTGTCATAGCTCCTACACTAGATTACATGGACAAAGCTTATATCGATGCTAAGTCGCGCGGCTGGTCTTCTGCACCAATTGTAGAAATGTTAATTCCCTCAACCATGGATAGGACTCTAGCTCCAGAGGGCAAGCATGTTGCATCCTTATTCTGCCAGCAATTCTCTCCTACTTTACCTGATGGAGCCTCGTGGCATGATCATCGATTGGCTGCTGCCGATACAATTATTGAAACCGTTACAAAGCATGCTCCTAATTTTAGAGAATCAATTTTAGGAATGATGATTTTGTCACCATTGGACTTAGAGAAAAAATTTGGATTAATTGGCGGAGATATTATGCATGGGCAAATGTCTCTTGATCAAATGTGGGCTGCAAGACCCTTAATGAATTATGGAAACTATAGAGGGCCGCTAAAATCATTGTATATGTGTGGCTCAGGTACTCATCCTGGCGGCGGAGTAACTGGCCTACCTGGAAAAAATGCAGCTAGAGAAATTCTAAAAGACAGATAAACTTAAACAGAAGAAGTCTCAGACTCCAAACTTGCAAAATAATCTTTTGCCTTTTCAATAACCTTCGGTGCCAACCAAACTGATGAAATTAATGTTGGTATTGCCATAAAAGCAAATGAAAGGTCAATAACGGCAATGGCGGTCTTCACGGGTATTACTGCGAAGACGACCACAAAGAAAATAATAACCCACTGATAAACCTTTACTCCTTTTTTACCAAATAAAAATTGAGCGCAGGCAGACCCATAAAATGAGTAAGTAAAGATGGTGCTAGCTCCAAAACTGACCACACAAATCAGTAAAATTGCATACCCAACTGGGCCAAGAAGAACACTAAATGCTTCTGCGGTTAATTTAACGCCCTCAACACCTGAGCCTATATTTAACCAAACACCTGAAATAATAATTAACAATGCAGTAGATGTGCACATTATCAAAGTATCAAAAATAGGTCCAAGCATAGCAACTAAGCCTTGTTTGACTGGATTTGAAGTCTTCGCGGCACCATGAACTAGTGACTCTGTTCCTATGCCTGCTTCATTAGAATGCGCGCTTCTTTTAACGCCCATAATAATCACAGCTATCACACTTCCTCCAGCTACTGCAGAGCCTGTAAAAGCATCTTTGATAATAATCTGAAATGCAGGAATGACCGCATCAACATTGAATATTAGCGCAATCATGATAGAGCCAAAATATAAGATGCTCATAAAAGGGACAAGCCATTGCGAAACCTTAGCTATTCTAACCAAACCACCAAAAATTACTGCTCCTGTGATCGCAGCTAAAATTATTCCAGCCATTAAATTAAAATATTTGAACTCAAAGATTGGTAAGGTCTCAAGCATTTGAACCATTTGATTGCTCTGAAATCCTGGCAAAGCACCAATTAAACCAGCGGCTGCAAAAAAATATGCCAATGGCATCATAGACTTGGGGAGTGCATTTTTAATAATGTACATAGGTCCACTGCGAACCGTGCCATCCTCATCTACATCTCGATACATGACAGATAAAGTGCAAGTAAAAAATTTGGTTGCTATACCAACAATTGCCGTGACCCACATCCAAAAAATTACTCCTGGGCCGCCATAACCAATGGCGAGAGCAACACCAGAAATATTGCCCAGTCCAATGGTGCCGGATAATGCAGTAGTTAAAGCTTGAAAATGAGTAACTTCTCCAATGTCTTCTTGTTTTGTATGCTTGCCTCTAATTAAATCAAAGGCATGACGGATATATTTAAAAGGAGTAAGTTTAGAGAAAATAAGAAAGTATATTCCTGCTCCAACCAAGAACGGAGCATTCCACTCCCAAACAAAATCGGAAAATCTAATTATTAATTCAGAAATATGAGATATAAGATTTTCCATGCACTCAATGAGAAAAGTAAAATTCTATTGTAGAGCTATCCAAAGTGTTCTGCATGAAAATCTTGAATATCTGGATCAACCAAAGCATCTCTTACTTTGAGTTCTCTATATAAGTTTAAAGAGTCTAAGGTTTTACATCTACTTAGAGCTACATATGCTTGACCGGTAGCAAAAGCTCCATCTCCAAGGTCTACAGAGCAACTTTCAAGAGTTAAACCTTGAGCCTTGTGAATAGTAACCGCCCAACCTAATTTAAGAGGAAATTGCTTAAAAGAAGAGACAATCTCTTCTTCCATCTCATCATTAAATTCATCATAGACATATCTGACTTTATTCCATTCTTCCCTTTTAACCTTGAATACTTCTTTCCCAACTTTAACCTTAATAACTTTCTTGTTTTTATCTGAACAATCAATCACCACCCCAATGGTTCCATTGACCCATCTGCCATCAGGATCGTTTTTGATAAACATAACTTTGGCATCCTCTTTTACACGGAGCTCTCTTGGAGCAGGCAGATCATTTTCATTTAACTCGCCTTGCTCTTTTGATTTTGCGGCTGTTGCGGGTCCATCTATTAAATTCAACATCTCTTCATTTATTTGTTCTGCTCGATATTTTCTTGAGGTAATAATGAGGGATGACTCAGTATCAAACTCCGGATTATGACAAGTCTGATTAATTGTCTTAATAGACTCCTCTAGGTTTTGTCCAAGACGAACATTATTAAGCAAGTTATAAAATTCTTTGTCATCCTGCTGCCTGAAAGAGCTCACCAACTCAAAAAATGAAGGGTTATCAATCGCTTGGAAATTATCTGCACTAAAAAAATAGACTGATTGATATCTTTCAAAAATTGCAGTCTCTTCATTCTCTTTTACCACTGGCGGCAACTGAAACAAATCACCACATGCCAGCACATGTATACCGCCAAAGGGCTTGGATGAATTGCGATGTATTTGAAGGGTTTCAGAAATTGCATCAAGCATTGGTGCTCGAACCATAGAAATTTCATCGATAATGAGCAGCTCTAGATTCTTTAATAATTTTTTAAAGCGTGGGTCTTTTGATTCTTGGATAACTGGAAAGGTATCAAAACCAATTCTAAATGCTGAATTGATCGTACTACCTCCAATATTTAATGCTGCAACCCCAGTTGGAGCTACTACCATTTTTTTTAACAAGCACTCATCCTTAACACGCTCAATCAATGTTGTTTTGCCGGTGCCTGCTGCACCTGTTAGATAGATAAAATGCTGAGCATCCTCTTCCAGTAGCTCCAAAACATCCTCAAGAGTGTCATCAAACGCAGACGCAGGATTTTCTGAATTTGATGGGCTCATATAATTTAAAGATAGGAGAAATTAATAAAAAGATTTTAGCAGTTACTATAATAATCATGGAGATTAAAATAAAAAAATATGAATGAGTTTACTCACAGAATCGCAACTCTGGATGATATTCCAGCCATTGAACAATTAATGACGCTCTCGATTAATCAGCTCCTAGGGCCCCTTCTCACGAAAGATCAATTAGAGGCCTCTTTTGATAGCATGGGTTTAGATGATCAGCTTATTAAAGATGAAACATATTTCATGATCTTCAGCAAAGACGTACTGATTGGGTGCGGCGGATGGAGCAATAGAGAAACTTTGTTTGGCGGCAATCATACGCCTAATCGAGATGATCAATTCCTGAATCCTAAAAAAGATTCTGCCCGCATAAGAGCTATGTATACCCATCCTGATTGGATCAGAATGGGTGTTGGTTCATTGGTTATGAATTTGGGTGAAGAAGCTGCAAAAAATCTTGGATTTAAGAAATGTGAGCTTATGGCTACTCAATCAGGCAAGCTTCTTTATGAAGCCAAAGGATATAAGTCAATTGAAGATGTTCTTTATAAGACTAATTCTGGCAAAACAGTTCCAATGATTCGAATGGAAAAATTTATTTTTTAATCATCAGCCTCAAATTCGTATGTAATTAAATAGTATTTAAATTAATTTTACTCACCTTCAACGCTTCCTTATTCAAGCTTATTCACAAATTCTTCCATGCTTATACTTGATAAATCCATTTCTAAATTTTTATCACCTGCAAACATTATTAAACCCTGCTCCACAGCTTCTCGATAAGGTGCGTATTCTTCTGAATCCTCTGTAATTAGCTCACCCTCGGCAGTCATTTCATCTGGAATTATGCCATTGTACAAACTAAATGTTGCTTTACCACTATCGTTTACAGCAAAATATATTTCAGTTGTTTGGGAATAACCAATTGCATCTTGGTCTGGTGAAAAGGTAATTTCTGCAGAATATGCACCAATTATTTTATACAGAATAAATAAAAATTTGTGATAACTACCATAAGTGCTATAGGCAGTTAATTCTCCAGGTAACATGGACTTGACTTTATCTAGCGGAAACAAGAAATCAATACCGTGCTCCTCTGAAGCTTTCTGATAGAGGGCATCAAAATCATCTCTCAGTTCCGCATCATCTATTAAATAATAATCTTCTGTTCTATAAGCCATATAAAAAATCCTTGCTAGTATTGAACTAAAAATAGTAACCTATTTGAAGTTAATATTAAAAGGGTTTTAAAAATGGGAATAAGGTTTGATGGGACTAATGTTAAAAATGGTAGTAGAGTTGTTGCAAATATGAAGCGCTCTGATGAGCTTAGAGAGGGAAGTTCTTCAGGTGGAAAAGCCTTGGGAAATATTAAAAGAAATAATGAAATAAGAGAGGGAAGTTCTTCAGGTGGAAAAGCCCTTTGCAATATCAAGGATGGTAAAAATATTAGACTAGGAAGTTCTTCAGGCGGAAGAACACAAATTAAATTATCTGACGCGGCTAAATCAATAGGAACTTCAGCGCAAGGTCCTTCTACTGCAATGGTGTGGTGGTTTTTTGCAAGATAATTACTAATAAATTATAGGTTCTAACTATGGGATTATTCAAAAATATCTTCGGAGCTGCCCTTGGGCTTAAAACATATCAAAACGTATACAACCGGCCCATAGTTATACCTCCGCCTGGATACGTAATTAAAGGCATGCAACAAATGGGTTTGGGGAGTACTTGGAAAATAAGCTACTCAAAATCTAACAACATGAATGTAACAAGTTATTTTAAAATTAATAGCAGCACTACAGGCTATACCATGGGCGCAGATAAGTGGGATATAAGTTGGCCTTAGCCTTATTGGAAGATTAAAATAAACATACCTACATTGAATAATATAAGTACTCCATTGGTTGATCCTCCGCGGGGTTTCAAACTCATAAGAGTTAAGCAGATTGGTAAAACAAAGAATTGGAAAGTGACATATTCAAAATCTGAAGATCTGAGTGTTGAGCATTCTTTTCAGATAAATAAAAAACTTAAAGACTATGATATTAATGGTCATCGATGGGCTATTGAGTGGTCATATGAAACTGCTCAAATTTATAAAACTGAATTTAGTGTTGGAGACAAAAATTATATTTATGTTGGCTTAGATACTAAATGTGATCCAAACTATTTTGGGTCTTCTCTTGTTATTCACCATTATGGTGAAGTGTATGGAAAAGGCTCGCCGTTTTTTACAAAACATATTTTAGAAGATTTAGAAAATCAAACCATGACTCAATTATGTGCAAAAGAACAAGAGCATATCAGGGTATCAAAAGAAGAGGCACAAAAAAATGGGTCCTACTCCATTAACTACACTGGAGCAAATCGAAGAGATGTAGGTCCAGCAATTGATGTTATGAAAGTTGGGAAAGAAGTAATTTCTGCAGCCAAAGACATAGGGCTGCTTTTGTATATGACAAAAAAAACGCATCGAATAAAGCCAATAACTCCACCACCTCCATTTGATAAGGCCTCAGGAAACGGGATGCATATTGAAACCAGTCCTGGATTACGCAAAATTGGATTTAGCTTTCTAAAACACAGAGGTTCAGATAACAATATTTCGCTTGCAAAAATTATATTAAATGAACTTGAGTTTGATGAAGACTCTATATGTGAATCAGGCTCAGCTAGTGACTATAAGTACTATATGGTTTTTCATAAAAGCCAAGACCCTAAACACATAGCGGACTTATATAAAAGACTGATTGATAAAGTTTGGGAGCGATCTAAACTATTCTCGAATGAACCGATGGAGCATAATGGCGCACTTCCAGACGAGGATATTAAGCAAGTAGCAAATGTAAGAATCACTACCGGTAAATATAAAATTATTAGCTACAAGGGAGGAAACATAAGAATATATAAAGATGGGAGTAAGGATGCAGAAAGTAACTCAAAAGAAGTTCTTAGAGCAGTCGATAATGAATATGGGTTAGAGTTAGAGGATAAGGCATGGACCCAGACCCAAAAAGCAGGGAAAGCTGTTTTAAAAAAATTAAATGGGATAAACATAGGAGAATAAGATGAGTAAATTGGATGAAACTAGAAAAAAGGGAATAAATACTTTAATTGCATTAGCAGTTATTGCCATTGCTGTTTATGTGGGATTTACACCTTTATATAAACTAATTGGAGGTGGGGTACCAGGAGCTGTAATTGGTTCATCCTTTGGTGCAATTTTTGTAATTATTCTTACGATGTACCTATTAAATAAGCAAACAGAGATAGAGCAAGAAAGCAAAAGAGGAGAGAAAGTTTTTGAAGAAAAGATGAAAATCTATTGGGATATCTTTGAAAGCATTCAATTAATGCTTGAAGATGGGAAAATCTCTAAAGAGGATGAGATGCAAAAACTGCCCTTTGTGATGTTAAAACTTATAGCTATAGGTAACGAGACCGTGATAGCAGCATTTCAAAAAGTCTATGATTCAATTAATGATGTTTTTAACAAGCAGGAAAAATCTGACGTGGTTGTAATTGATGAAGATAGCAGAAAAAAAATTATGGAGTTTCTCGCAACATTTGCTAATGAATGTAGGGTAGATCTAGGAGTTTCGGATGATAGGGTGGGAGTGAATTTATTTAAAGCCACTCAAGAGTCAATCGAAAAGTCATCAAATTTACTGGAGCTATCAAATGCTCCCATTGATGATCCCAAAAATCCAGAAACTCACAAAGCATCAACTGAGGTCTCAAGTGGGCAATATTTGATAAAAAGATATTCCAAAGGACATATTAGAATTTTTGATGAAGAAAACATGATTTGCAAGTCCTCAAAAGCCATTTTAAGAGAAATAAATAATGAGCATAATTTAGGATTTACAGAAGACGACTTTAAGAAAAAGCATACTAGAATGATTGGCTTCCAAATTATTAAAAGGCTTAACCAATAAGAAAGTCAATATGTCTGAGAAGAAAGAAATACTTAAAGCCTATGATGCATTTATTGGTGATGATGAGGAAGGAGAGCCTATAAGAGACGACACTCCTATTGGTCAAGCAAGAAATTACAGAGAACGCATTATGGACCTAAGAAAAATTTCAAAACTTTAAAAGTTCATAGAAACTGGCGGAGAGTGAGGGATTCGAACCCTCGATACAGTTGCCCGTATACCTCCTTAGCAGGGAGGCGCTTTCGACCACTCAGCCAACTCTCCGATTTTTTGGACAGGAATTATAACGCTTTAAAAGAATAAAATAATACTATCTATCAAATTCTATTTGCATGCCAAAAGGCAGATTCTTGCTTACCATTCCATCTTGAAAAGCAATATTGCCATTAACAATTGTCATAAATATAGAGGATTTGAAACTGTGTCCTTCAAATGGCGACCATCCGCACTTATATAAAATATTTTCTTTGGAAACTTCATAGGGCTTTTCATGATCTAGGATTGCTAAATCAGCATAATATCCCTCTCTAATATAGCCCCTGTCTTTTACTTGAAATCTTTTGGCTATGTTGTGGCTTGTTTTTTCAACTATGGTCTCAAGAGATAAAACATCCTGATGATAAAGATCCATTAGAATCTGGAGACCGTGTTGAACTAATGGTAAGCCTGCTGGCGCTTCAGTATAGGCTCTGCTTTTTTCCTCCCAAGTATGAGGAGCATGATCGGTGGCAATGATATCAATTTTATTTTCTAAAAGAGCTTTGATTAGAGCCTGACGATCTGATTCTTTTTTAATGGATGGATTACACTTAATTTGGTTACCAAGCTCTGCATAATATGAGTCATTAAAATACATGTGATGAACACAAACTTCTGCTGTAATCTTTTTTTGATCTGCCTCACCAGCAGAAAATAACTCCATTTCTTTTTCAGTCGTTAAATGAAACACATGGAGATCGGCATCATATTTTTTAGCTAAGCTAACTGCCAAAGAGCTAGAGATATAACAACTTTCAACATCCCGAATCAAATGATGATGCTCAGGAGAGACTCCTTCACCATACTTCTCTTGGAATAATTGCTCATTTCTTTCAACTGTTTTTTGATCTTCACAGTGAGTTACAACTATCAATGGAGAGTGATGAAAAATATCATCTAATGCATCCAAATCATCAACCAACATGTGGCCAGTTGAGGCGCCCATAAAAACTTTTAGTCCTGCGGCTTGATGAATATCTGCTTTTTTAATTTCTTCAATGTTTGTATTACTTGCTCCAAGATGAAATGAATAATTTGAAACAGATTTTGTACTGGCTAGCTGAAATTTTTTTGTTAAATTCTCATTTGTTGTAGTGGTTGGATTCACATTGGGCATCTCAAAGTAACTTGTAACGCCCCCAGCAAGGCCAGCTGTTGATTCTGTTGCAATCTCACCTTTATGCGTTAAACCGGGCTCTCTGAAGTGCACTTGGTCATCTATTAATCCTGGGATTACATATTTTCCTTTGAGGTCAACCGTGCTTTTGGATTCTGCATCTATCGAAGATGCAATTTTCTCAATTCTATCTCCTTTTATTGCAATATCTGATTCAAAAATTTGCCCCTCATTAATAAGGGTCCCATTTTTTAATATTAAGTCGTACATTAATCTCCTAAATTAAATGCTGCATGCAAAGTTTTAACTGCTTCTTCAAGTTGGTCGCCTGAAATAACAATTGTAATTTTAATTTCTGATGTGCTGATCATTTGAATATTTATACCAGCATCTGCCAATGCATTGAATGCTGTGCTAGCAATCCCCGCATGGGAGCGCATGCCAACGCCTACCAAAGATACTTTACCGATGCCTTCATCAATAATTAACTCATCATATGAAATACCCTGCATTTTTTTTGTTAAAACTGACTCAACCTCAACTCTATCAGCATTTCCAACTGTAAACGTGAAATCTGTTTTTCCAGACACACTTACGTTTTGAACAATAACATCAACTTCAATGCCTGCATCACTGACTGGACTCAAAATACCAGAAGCAATTCCGGGAGTATCTCCGACTCCATGCAAAGTAAATTTTGTTTGATCTTTTTGAGAGGCTATACCCGTAATAACAGCATCTTCCATTCCCTCTTCCTCCTGTAAAATAAACGTTCCAGAGCCTGGTTCAAAACTTGATAAAACTCTTACTAAAACCTTATATTTGTTTGCAAACTCAACCGCACGTATTTGCATAACTTTAGCACCCTGACCTGAGAGTTCCAACATTTCCTCCATGCTGATTGAATCAAGTTTTTTGGCATTTGGAACAATTCTAGGGTCTGTTGTATAGATACCATCAACATCAGTATAAATATCACAGCGTTTAGATTTAATGGAAGCAGCTATTGCGACTGCAGTGGTATCACTTCCACCTCTTCCCATGGTAGTGGTATCACCATCATTATTGACGCCCTGAAATCCAGTAATAATTGGGATATAACCGTCTTTGATGGTTTTGAAAATAACGTCCTTATCAAGATCAAGAATTTTTGCTCGCGAAAAATTAGAAGTGGTCTTCATACCAAATTGAGCTGCTGACAGAGATTTAGCTTTTAAGCCTAATTGATTCAAGGCAATTGAAACCAAGGAGGCGCTAACCTGCTCGCCAGTTGAAACCAATGCATCAAACTCTCTTTTATTAGGTTCAGTCCCAAAGGATTTAGCTAAATCAATTAGGCGATTCGTTTCTCCGCTCATCGCAGAAACTACAACAACTGGTGAAGCTTCCTTGCATGCAGCTTTTATTAATTCAGCAACAGCGGATATTCTGTCAGTCGACCCAACTGAGGTACCGCCAAATTTTAATACTATTGTTTCCATCATTAACGCTTAAAGATTAAGCGATGGATTGTACGATATCAGGAATAGATTTAACAAATTCTTCAAAATTATCAGCTTCACCGGCTCCTTGCGCAAAATCTTTTCGACCACCGCCTTTTCCATCAGAGGCCTTGGCGATTGCTTGAATAACATCATTGGCACTAAGCGATTCTTGAATATCATCAGTTACCCCACAAACCATGACAACTTTGGAGTCTTGGTGGCTCAGGATTAAAACACATCTTTGTGATTGATCTTTTTTTGAACTATCAACCAGCTGTCTTAAATCTTGGATATTTTGGGTATCTGCCTCTATTAAAACTAAATCAAAGTTGTTGATTTTATGGATTATCTCTTTCAAATCTACTGAAGATCTACCATTAGTTTTACTCCCTTTTTTTAGGGATTTGTTTTCTTTAACTAAGTCCTCGACTTTAGAGCTAACTTGAGCAGCTCCAACATTTAATATTCCTTGAACAGCTTGAAGTTGAGATCGTATCTCGAGTGCTAGTTCTACTGCCTTAGCACCAGTAACTGCCTCGATCCTTCGAACTCCCGACGAAACACTGGATTCACTTAGAATCACAAACATACCAATATCCCCAGTCCTGGTAACGTGGGTTCCGCCGCAAAGCTCTACCGAGAAACCATCGCTCATTGATAAAACTCTAACCTCATCATCGTATTTTTCTCCAAACATTGCCTCAGCACCAGATGCGATTGCATCATCAAGCTTCATTAATTCAGTTTTTACTTCAGCATTGTTTAGGGTATGTTGATTAACTAGTAATTCTATTTGTTTAATCTCATCTTTTGTTACTGCTTTGGGATGTGAAAAATCGAAACGTAGCTTAGATGCATCAACTAGTGACCCCTTTTGTTCAACATGACTCCCGAGAACGTGTTTCAAGGCAGCATGCATTAAGTGAGTTGCAGAATGATTAGAGGCTGCAGAAGCTCTCTTATCAGGCTCAACTGCAAGTTTTAATTTGTCACCCAATTTAACTGCACCCTCATCAATTTTAATTGTATGAAGAAAGATTTTTCCTTGTTTAATACAATCTAATATCTGTCCACTTCCGCTAGAACAAGAGAATTTACCTTGATCTCCGACCTGTCCACCCGATTCTGCATAAAAAGGAGTTTGATCTAATGCAAGAAAATACTCTTTATCAGCAGTTGCAGAATCTACTTGCAGATCATCATTCCATAAACCCAAGATCTTACCCTCAGCATTTAATCTGTCATAGCCTAGAAATTTGGTTTCATCAATTGATGATAAATCTAATTGAGTGCCTTTAAACTTACTGGCTGATTTTGAATTTTTTACTTGCTCTTCCATGCATTTGTTAAAACCTGCTTCATCCAACTTTAAATCTTGTTCACGGGCAATATCCGCAGTTAGATCAAATGGGAACCCAAATGTATCATGAAGTTTGAACACAACATCCCCAGGAATAACCTTTGAATCGATGTTAGAAATTTCTTTTTCTAATATTTCAATTCCTTTATCTAGAGTTTCAAGAAATTTTTTCTCTTCGTTATGAATGATTTCTTCAATTTGTTTTTGATTGGAGGCAAGCATAGGAAATGCAGACTCCATCTCTTTTACTAATGATTCCACCAACGAATACAAAAATGGCTCTTTAGCTCCAAGCTTATACCCATGTCGGATACCTCTTCGCATGATCCTTCTAAGGACATATCCCCTGCCTTCATTCGACGGAGTTATACCATCAGCAATTAAAAAGCTAACACTTCTAATATGGTCTGCAATTACTTTATGCGATGCCTCGCCAGGAGATTTAATTACCCTCTCAGAGGCCTTAATAAGATTACGGAAAAGATCCGTTTCATAATTTGAATTCACGCCCTGCATCACAGCAGCAACCCTCTCCAATCCCATACCAGTATCAACGGAAGGCTTCGGCAGTGGTGTTAATTCACCTTTAGCATCCCTGTTAAACTGCATAAAAACTAGATTCCAAATTTCTACAAATCTATCTCCCTCATCACCTGGTGATCCAGGTGGAGTTCCTTCATATTGTTCACCGTGATCATAGTAAATTTCTGAGCAAGGTCCACATGGGCCTGTATCACCCATTGACCAAAAATTATCTTCTTCATCTAATCGAACGATTCTCTCAGGATTAATACCAATTATTGACGACCAAATTTCTGCTGCTTCATCATCTTCCCTAAATACAGAAATCCATAACCTTTCTTTGTCCAGATTTAGCTCATTGGTTAAAAAGTTCCAAGCAAGCTTAATTGCTTCTTCCTTAAAATAATCACCAAAACTAAAGTTACCTAACATTTCAAAAAAGGTATGATGCCTAAGGGTGTAACCTACATTTTCTAAATCGTTGTGTTTTCCCCCAGCTCGTATACATCTTTGAGTTGTGGTGGCTCTCTTGTATGGGCGCTTTTCTGACCCTAGAAATACATCTTTAAATTGAACCATCCCAGCATTAGTGAATAAAAGTGTATCGTCATTTGCCGGAATTAATGGACTAGAATCAACCACTTCATGGTCATTTTTACTAAAGTAGTCTAAAAACTTAGCTCTTAGTTCACTTGTTAACATTGCTAAAAACTTCCTCTAAAAAATTAGACATAGCAGTCCAGGATCTTATATCACTATCATGATTATAAACTGTTCCCATTTCAATATCGTTAGCTGCCGGATTGGTAAAAGCATGGTAAGTATTGCCATAACTAATAAATTGCCAATCAGCATCAGATTCTGTCATTTCATCCTGCAAAGCCAATATTTGCTCAGAAGAAACCATGGGATCTTTGTCTCCATGCAAAACCAATAATTTAGTATTCACTTTTTGAAACGGCTCATCGGATTGATTTAAAAGGCCATGAAAACTGACACATCCTGAAAGTTCATAGCCTGAGCGAGCAAGCTCTATAGCCGCAAGGCCACCAAAACAAAATCCAATCAATGCTATTTTTGATGCATCAACACCTTCAATAGTTTTGCCAAACTCAACTGCACTAATAAGACGTTGTCGAAATATCTGCCTATCTTTTACAAAAGGTTCAATTAATGCCTGATTCTCTTCAACACTACTTCCATTAACACCACTGCCAAAAATATCAATCGACATGGCAGCATATCCTAAACTATTAATTGATATCACTTTTTGATCTTCAAACTCAGATCTACCTTTCCATGTATGAGCAACCAAAACCAATGGCACAGATTTTGGAGATTCAGGGAGTGAAAGATAGCCTTCACACTCTATTGAGTCGTCATGATAATTTACTACTCTTCCTGACATGAGATTAACCTAGCTCAGCCTTATACCTTTTGTAATTTTCAATATAATGATGTGCATTTAAAGATGGGATTGCTTGCTCTTCAAGAGTAAGCTCTTTTTTAATCTTTGCAGGAATACCCAATACCATTGAACCATCAGGCACCACCATGCCTTCTGTAATCAATGCTTTTGCTCCGATAATGCAATTTTTTCCTATTTTAGCTCCATTTAAAATAACTGAGCCTATGCCAATAAGTGAGCCATCTCCTATTTCACATCCGTGAAGCATAGCCATATGACCAACTGTGACAAATTTACCAATATTGCATGGAAATCCTGGATCTGTATGAATCACTGAGTTATCTTGAATGTTTGTTCCTTCCCCTAAAATAATTGGTTCATTGTCTCCTCTGACAGTGCAATGAAACCATATGCTTGTATCTCTGGCCATTTGCACATCTCCAATCACAGTTGCATCTGGGGCAATCCAAAAATCATCATTCTCGGTCTTTAAACTTTTATTATTGATATCTATGATCATGGACTATTAACCCTCCAGTATCTCTATATTCGCATCAAAACATACATTTAAAAAGTTTACTGTAATCATGGCAGTTAATCCCCATATCTTTTGATTTTTGATATTCCAAGATGGGACCTGCCATACACCACCTTGTCTTTCAATGACCTCTCTTTGAATGTTTGCTGGATCAAGTAAAAAATCTAATGGTACGGTAAAAATCTCTTGTATCTCTTCATTAGGTGCTAAAACTTGAGGGCGATCAACCGTTGCTATAAATGGATTGACCTCTATTTTGTGACGAGAGATTAGATAATTTAATTTGCCTAATTCAGTAACATCTTTACTGTTAAGACTTATCTCTTCATTGGATTCTCTTAAGGCTGTTCCAAAAAGACTTAAGTCTATTTCATCTGCTTTTCCCCCAGGAAAACTTACTTCACCCGAATGAGTTGAAAGATGACTAGACCGCTGAGTATAAATTAATTCCGGAGATTCGATGTATTTACCATAATTTAAAATAGCTATTAAAACTGAAGCTTGAGGTCGACCACTTGGCTTTTCAGAATTAAGCAAATTTAGTTTATACTTGATGTCTTCAATCATTGCGTAAGTTTAACTTCTTACGACATTTTATTCTCTAAGAAAGGAGCACTTTTGAGATATTGTTCAAAATGCGGAAGCGATCAAATTGAGTTTAAAGTTCCAGCTGATGACAATTTAAAGCGGTATATTTGTTCTGCCTGTGATTCAATTTTTTATACCAATCCAAATCTTATTGTTGGCACTATATGCATCAAAGATGAGCATGTCCTTTTGTGCAAAAGAAATATAGAGCCTCGCTTCGGTCGATGGACATTGCCTGCAGGGTTTATGGAAAATGCAGAGACGCTCCAAGAAGGAGCGCTGAGAGAAACCAAAGAAGAAACTCAAGCTTCACCACAAATTATTTCGCCCTATACTGCATTTAGTTTGACTCATATCAGTCAGGTGCATTTTTTTTATTTAGCTGATTTAGGTGATGAAGAATTTGGTCCCACCTCAGAAAGCTCTGAAGTAAAGCTATTTAAGAAGGATGAAATCCCTTGGGATGAAATTGCATTTCCAACAGTAACAAAGACATTAGAATATTATTTTGAAGATGTTATTTCTGGCAAGTTCCCATTCAGAGAGGAAGCTCTAAAGCTCTGGTAATTCAAAAAATTACATTTATTGGCTGAACTTATAGGCATTTAAAAAGATTTGCATCCAAGGTGAATACTCCTTCCAATTTGATGATTTCCAAGATAGTTGCTGAGATCTGAACACTCTTTCTGGATGCGGCATCATAATTGTTGCTCTTCCATCTTTAGAGGTTAGGCCAGTGATGCCCTCAGGAGATCCATTTGGATTCAGTGGATAGGTAGATGCGACATTGCCTTTATGGTCAGTGAACTGAACCGCTATCTGATTCTGCTTTGAAAGATTTTTTAATGCATCTCCTTCAAAGGAAGCTCTGCCCTCCCCATGAGCAACAGCAACAGGGATTTGCCATCCATCCATCCCTGTCAACAAAACAGAATTAGATCGAGCTATAGTAACTTGAGATAATCGTGCCTCAAATTGATCAGATTCATTCCATAAAAACTCTGGCCAATTCTCTGCACCTGGAATTAAATCTTTTATATTAGATAGCATTTGGCAACCGTTACAGACACCAAAAGTGAATGTTTCATCTCGATTGAAAAACTGCTCAAATGAATCCCTAACAGCATTATTATAAATAATACTTGATGACCAACCCCCTCCAGCTCCGAGCACGTCGCCATAAGAAAAACCCCCGCAAGCTGCCATGCCCTGAAATTTTGAAAGCAAGCTAGGATCATCAAGCAGGTCTTGCATATGAACATCAAATGCATCAAACCCTGCTAACATAAATGCTGCTGCCATTTCATTTTGACCATTAACTCCCTGCTCTCTAAAAATTGCTACTTTTGGCTTTAAATTTTTATTAAAAGCGGGTAATTGAGCTGAAAATTTAAAATTATCTTTTGCAACCAAGCCTTGATCATCAAATCTTTCTATGAGATCGTACTCTGCTTTTGCGCTATTTGGATTATCCCTGGTAGATTTGATTGAGAAGGAGGTTTCATTCCAGGCCTTTTCTAAATTTACTACTGAATCGGAAAATTCAATTTTATCATTTAAGGAAATTGAAATCTGTGCATCAGATTTTTGCGTAGCACACTTTCGATATTCAATTTTTGTTTGTTTTAGAAAATCTATTGCTTGATCTTCAAACTCGTTATGAAATTGAATAACAGCGCCTGCTTCCTCAGCAAAAAGATATTGCATCTTGCATTCATTTTGAAAATTTTCTGGAATGAAAATCTCCATTCCAATTTTATTAGTAAATGATAATTCTGCAGCAGCAGTAAATAATCCTCCGTCAGAAATATCGTGCAAGGCAACGATCCAGCCTCGTTCTATTAACTCCTGAATTGAATTAAACAAATTTTTAAATGATTTAACATTGTCAATATCTGGGACCTTTTGAATGCTTGAAGAGGTGACTTCCTCAAAAATAGAGCCGCCTAATCTAGATTGATCATTCAAAAATAAATGATATAGATCTTTCGAACCGTGTTCTTTAAATTCAGTTGTTATGGCCAATGATACGTCTTCAACTGGAGCCATAGCAGTAATGACACCTGACAAAGGGCTCTTTACTTGAAGCTCTTGATCATCTTCATTCCACTTAGTTCTCATGGACAAAGAATCCTTGCCTACTGGTATAGCTATTCCTAGCTCAATACAAATATTTGACAGAGCTTCAACTCCCTGCCTTAAGGCATAATTCTCTTCTTCGTCTCCGCAGGCTGCCATCCAATTTGCAGAAAGCCTAACTAGATCTAAATTCTTAATTGGGGCAGAGATTAAGTTCATTAATGCCTCAGCTAAAGCCATCCTCATGGATGCTGCTGGATTTTTAAGTGCCAATGTTGGCTTTTCTCCAATTGACAAAACATCTCCTTCATTACTAAGAAATGATTTAGTGGACATCGCATAGTTTGAAGTAGGTACTTGATATCTTCCTACCAGTTGATCACGAGCAACCAATCCACCAACAGTCCTATCTCCAATAGTAATTAAAAAGGATTTTGAAGCTACCGAGGGATGAGAAAGCACTCTCTGAATTGCTTCAGATAAATCTAAATCATAATTAGTAGAATCAATTATTTGCTTAGGTGTTGATTGATTAATCTCTATGTTAGAAATAGGCAAGTCGCCAAACAGCATTGATAATGGAACTTTAACAGGGTATTCATCTCTTTCAGAATCATAAAGTTCTACTGCATCCGATGAAGTGGTTTCACCCACAAATGCAACTGGACATCGTTCTCTTCGACATATATTTTCAAAAATCACTTTGTTTGATTTTTTGATTGCTAAAACATAACGCTCTTGAGATTCGTTTGACCAAACCTCCATGGGAGAAAGGCTTGGGTCAGCAACAGGTATCAAGCTTAAGTCAATAGCAACACCTAAATTGCAGTCTTTGGCTAATTCAGGAATTGCATTTGAAAGACCTCCTGCTCCAACATCGTGAATAAATTCGATGAGATTTGGTGATTCAAAGGTGCATTGATTAATTACCTCCTGGCATCTTCTCTCCATTTCAGCGTTTTCTCTTTGCACAGAAGCAAAGTCAAGATCTTCATCGCTTTCACCAGAGGACATGGATGAAGCCGCCCCACCACCTAATCCTATAAGCATTGACGGACCACCCAGAACAACAACCAAATCACCAGCCTCTATTGGATTTTTGATGCTATTTCTATCTTTTATCTCACCAATTCCTCCAGCTAACATAATTGGTTTATGGTATCCATAAGTTTGATTATTATTAAAGGGTTGCTCAAAAACTCTGAAGTAACCAACAGTGCTGGGTCGTCCAAACTCATTATTAAATGCTGCAGCACCAATAGGCCCCTCAATCATAATTTGCAGAGGAGAGGCAATTCTTGAGGGTATGTGCGGAGTTTGTTCCCATGCACGAGGAAAATCCTCTAATCTAAGATTGGAGACATTAAAACCAACTAATCCCATTTTAGGCTTTGCACCAGAGCCTGTTGCACCCTCATCTCTTATTTCTCCACCAGAACCGGTTGCAGCTCCTGGAAAAGGAGAAATAGCTGTAGGATGATTGTGAGTTTCAACTTTTAAAGTTGAATTAATTTTTTTCAGAAGAAAAACTATAGTAATTTTTTAAATTTCTATTCAGCGTCATCACCTCAGCCCCTGAAATAACAGCAGCATTATCTTTGTAAGCTGAAATCAAATCTGATTTATCTCCTTTGCTTGTTTTTTTAATAAGATCAAATAAAGATTCCTCTTGAGAAATCGAATTTATTATCCAAGCAGCATTAAATATTTTGTGTCTACAATGCTCAGAATTAGCTTGAGCAAACATCATTAATTCAGCGTCGGTAGGATTTCGAGAGGTTGATGAGTAGAAATTATCTAAGTAATTTATTTCATCCCTAGACAATGCCAATCCCAAGTCTTGATTTGCTGCAATTAAGGAGTCTTTTGCACCTTTTGTAATATCAATTTGTATTAGAGGTTTTCTTTTAGGCGATGAGCCAATTGAAGGGATGTCGATTGGACTGATAAAAACTTCTTGGGTCATGCGATCAAATAAACTTAACAAGTTCAAATTAGCCACGGAAATGTGATTATCAAAAAAATAGCCTACATACTTTTCAATTCTGTTAACGCCTTGAATGCCAACATTAGTAATTATTTCACTTGTTTTAGAAGCCCATGGGCTAATAGTTCCAGATCTCGGGCCAATAAAAAAATTAGGTAAATTTTTTGATTCCCTACAATTTAATAACTTAAATAATTTTGCCTGATCAAAAAAATCTTGATTTAAATCTACAGAGTAATATTCATAGCTTGCCAACTCTTCAATTGAGCAATCATTAGTTGAATTAAAAACAGATCTGAGAGATGAAATTTTTGACGGCGAAAAAGTAGAGGGACCTTGAAGCAGCAAATTAAGATTTTTTGACACTAGCTCTCTAGTAAAATATTGTAATAATTAATTATAAGGATGTTTAAAATTAAAAAAATAAAAACTATGCAATTCCTTGCAAAAAACTCAATTATTTTCATCCTGATTTTTGGCCTTTATGGGTGTACTAAGGATCCTGTTAGCACGCCTTTATCTGTCTATTGCAACGTTATCAATGAAAAATTATATTCCTTTTCAAGGCTCAGTGATTTTGAAAAGACGAAATTTGATGAGCTAAAAGAATCAAGATTCTTAAAATATAAAGATGATTTTATTGAAGCTGCTCAAACATTTGATATTGAATGGGAGCTTCTTGCTGCAGTTGCTTTTCAGGAATCACAATGGAATCCAAAAGCTCGATCAGCAACTCAAGTTAAGGGCATGATGATGTTAACTCTCCCCACAGCAGCATCGGTGGGTGTTACGAATCGCTTGGATCCAATTCAAAGTATTTATGGTGGGGCGCAATATATTTCTGATCTTAAATTAAGTACCAACTATGGAACCTCTTCAGGTGACAAGATTGCTTTTGTACTAGCTTCCTACAACTTAGGCACTACAAATATAAGAAATGCAATTGATGCAATAGATAAAAAAGCTATTGAAGTAACTTGGTTAGATTTGGAGGGATATTTACTAAATTTAAAAACCTCTATGGATTCGGAAAACTATTCTAGAGGTCAACAAACCGTTGATTTTGTTGAAAGGGTAAGAGATTATTACTATCTTTTATTGTCTCAAAATTGCAGTGATGGCTAAATCAAGAGTTTAGAAGCTGCCACTTTAGATTTTTGATTTGATCTCTGCAATATGCAGCTTTTTCATACTCAGTTTCTTTCGCATAAATATACATTTGTTCTTCTAATTTTTTAATTGAGTTAGAAATCGCGTCAGGTGATTCACTTTTAATTTTAAAAGGTAGTTCTTTTTCAAAATACTGGGGTTTGGTTTTCTTAGCTTGTTTGGTAACTCTAGCCCCTTCCATCACATCTTTAATATCTTTTACAATTGATTTAGGGGTAATGTTGTTATCTTTATTGAATTGAACTTGAATTTCTCTTCTACGAGACATCTCATCCATGGCTCTTTGCATAGAACCAGTAACCTTGTCTGCATACATGATAGCCTTGCCTCGAATATTTCTTGCTGCTCTACCAACGGTTTGAATAAGAGTAACTTCTGATCTTAAAAATCCTTCTTTATCAGCATCTAGTATGGCGACCAAGCTGACTTCGGGTATATCTAAACCCTCTCTTAATAAATTAATTCCAACTAAAACATCAAAATGGCCTAGCCTTAAATCTCGAATAATCTCTGTTCTCTCTACTGTATCCACATCAGAATGCATATAGCGAGTTCTTATTCCATTTTCTTCTAAATAGTCAGTTAAATCCTCAGCCATACGTTTTGTTAAAGTTGTTATTAATACTCTTTCTTTTAAAGCTGCCCTTTCATTGCATTCACCAATAACATCATCAATTTGAGAAGTTGCAGGTCTAATTTCAATTTCTGGGTCGATCAGTCCAGTTGGTCTAACTAATAACTCAGCCATATTATCGGAATGCTCCATCTCATACTTGCCAGGAGTTGCAGATACGTATATTTTTTGAGGAGTAACATCCTCCCATTCTTCAAATCTTAATGGGCGATTATCTAAAGCTGACGGTAATCTAAACCCATAATCTACAAGCGTTTCTTTGCGAGATCGATCTCCCTTATACATCCCTCCAATTTGAGGGACTGAAACATGAGACTCATCCATAAAAACTATTGCATTTTTAGGCAAGTAATCAAAAAGGCATGGAGGTGGTTCTCCTGGATTTCGCCCTGAAAGATAACGAGAATAATTTTCTATCCCTTGGCAATATCCAAGTTCCTGCATCATTTCTAGGTCGTAAGTTGTTCTCTCCTGCAACCTTTGCGCCTCAACCAACTTATCATTATCTTTCAAGTACTTAATTCTATCTTTCAATTCTTCACGAACTGTTTTTAAACAATCCAGAACGGTTTCTTTAGGTGTTACATAATGAGTTTTTGGATAAATCGTTGCCCGAGGTATTTCGTGCATGACTTCGCCTGTTAATGGGTCTATCCAAAGCAAACGTTCTACCTCATCTCCAAATAATTCAATTCTTAGTGCGTCACGCTCGGAATCAGCAGGATATATATCAATTACATCTCCACGCACCCTGAAAGTCGCGCGCCTAAAATCAATATCATTTCGCGTGTACTGCATTGAAGATAAGCGACGCAGAATGCTTCTTTGATCAATTATATCTCCTCTGCCTAGATGCAAAATCATATTTAGATAAGATTCAGGAGCGCCCAAACCATATATGGCTGACACAGTAGCAACAACAATGGTGTCATTTCTTTCAAGCAAGGCCTTGGTGGCAGATAGACGCATTTGTTCAATGTGTTCGTTCACGGATGCATCTTTGGCTATATATGTATCTGATGTGGGCACATACGCTTCAGGCTGGTAGTAATCATAATAAGAAACGAAATACTCAACAGAATTTTTTGGGAAAAAATCTTTGAGTTCTCCATATAATTGTGCAGCTAATGTTTTATTTGGAGCCATAACCACAGCAGGTCTTTGGGTTGATTCAATAATTTTAGCCATGGTATAAGTCTTTCCTGATCCTGTTACACCAAGCAATACTTGATGAAGCAATCCATCATTTAAACCATTTACAAGAGTTTTTATTGCTGTTGGCTGACTGCCAGCAGGTTCAAACGGAGATGTAACGGTTAAATTTTTTGTCATTATCTTGTTTTACTTTATGAATTTTAATTTATAATTCTCAACTTGTTCCCTGATAGCTCAGCGGTAGAGCAGTTGACTGTTAATCAATTGGTCCGTGGTTCGATCCCACGTCAGGGAGCCATTCTTTTAGCCAATCCTCAATTTTAATCTATTTGTTAAACTCATGCATGATGTCTTTTTGGCTTAACTTTATTTTTATTTTGATACGCTTTCAGTAATAATTATTAAATGAAAAGATTACAAGATCAGGTTGCAATTGTAACCGGCGCTGGAAGCGGCATTGGCAAAGAAACTGCGCTATTGTTTTTGGAGCATGGCGCTAAGGTTGTTTTAGCTGATATCAACAATGAGACCCTTGAAGAAACTTTTGAAATCATTAAGCAAAAAAAACTAGATTCTAATGCGTGCATATCTGTTGTCGATGTTTCATCAGAAAATGATATCGAAAGCATGATCAACCTTGCAGTTGATCATTTTGGTGGTTTAAATATTCTATTTAATAATGCAGGGATTGGTGGCGCAGTCGGCCCCATTACGCACGTTAATGGAGATGAATGGGATAAGTCATTTCAAATACTTCTAAAGTCTGTCTTTCTGGGTACAAAATACGCTGCTAGAGTCATGAAAAAAAATATATCTGGAGGCTCTATTATTAATACAGCATCAATTGCAGGCATGGGAGGTGGATCTGGTCCGCTTGCTTATTCTGCTGCAAAAGCTGGAGTCATAAATTTTTGCAAAAATGCTGCTATTGAGCTTGGTGAATTTAAAATAAGAGTAAATGCTATTTCACCAGGAACAATAAACACACCTCTGCTGGCAACAGCAATTGAAGACAGCAAGCTTGAGCAACCCATTAAAGATTTTGGTATGCCAATTGATATTGCATACACAGCATTATTTCTTGCATCAGATGAATCAAGATTTATTACTGGAATTAATCTTTGCGTTGATGGCGGCCTTACTCTCGACAATTCAGGATTGATGGTAGATGCGGCTGAGCACTATTCAAAAATGGGAATCGAAAGAGTGGTTGGAATGAATATGGGCTCAACTGGTATCGAATCTGTTATTGAGGACTTACAAGAAGATGATTAAGATTTCTTCCAACTAGTTCCATCGCTAGAGTCATCAAGCAAAATACCTTGAGCTGCTAGCTCATCTCTTATCTGATCAGCTTTTTGAAAATCCTTATTATCTCTTGCTTGATTTCTTTCATCTATTTTCTTACTAATCTCTTCATCAGTTAACTTAGCACCATATTGAAGAAAAGCTTCAGAGCTATCATTAAGAAGCCCTAAAACTTTGCCCAATTCTCTCATTGTTGATGCATACATACTCTGATCTTGCGCATCTTGACTGCTATTAATTAATTTTGCCAATCCAAAGAGAGTGCTTAATGCTTCTGGAGTATTCAAATCATCATTCATTGAGTGTATAAATTCTTTAACACTATCGTCATGCAAATCTGACTCTTGTGATGGCGCAACCGATATAGCCTGATACAGTCTTGTTAAAGCTGATCGCGCTTGATCGAGAGATTCGTTGTCAAAATTTAGAGAACTTCTATAGTGGCTAGAGATTAAATAATACCTGATGACTTCTGGATGATAGGAGGCAAATAAATCTTTTAGCATTGCAAAATTACCCAAAGACTTTGACATCTTTTCACCATTAATTTTTAGCAATCCTGAATGCATCCAATAATTTGCAAATTTATGATCAGAAGCACATTCAGATTGGGCAATTTCATTCTCATGATGAGGGAATAATAAATCTGGACCTCCGCCATGTATGTCAAAATGCTTTCCTAAATTTTCTAATGACATTACCGAACATTCAATATGCCATCCAGGCCTTCCAAGACCCCAAGGAGAGTCCCATGATGGTTCATTTGGTTTAGCGCTTTTCCATAGCACAAAATCCAATGGATCTTTTTTAGAGTCATCCTCTTCAATTCTTGAGCCTGGATTCAAATCATCGATATTTTTGTTTGACAGTTTTCCATACTCAGGAAATGTGCGCACAGCAAAAAAAACATCTCCACCTTCAGAGTGATACGCATGCCCCTTATCAATTAGCGTACTAATCATTGCAATCATGCCCTCAATATGATCTGTTGCACGAGGCTCATTTGTAGGAATCTCTAATCCAAGCTTAGAAAAATCTTCCTGCATACTCGCAATCGTGCGATCCGTAAGAGCATCTATTGTTTCTTTATTCTCATTAGCTCTTTCGATAATTTTGTCATCTATATCAGTGATATTGCGAATGAAATTAACCTTGTAGTTTTGATATCGAAGATAGCGAGCAAGAATATCAAAAGCCATCATCGCTCTTGCATGACCTAAATGGCAATTATCGTAAACCGTCATTCCACAGACATACACCCCGACCTCGCCCTCGCGTATGGGTACAAAATCTTCCTTCTGATTAGTTAAGGAGTTATAAAACTTAATTGTCATCTATTATTTGATATGTGAATCACTTATTATAAAGAACTTAATTGGAATGTAGGTTTTATTAATGTCAAAAATACAAATTGCTGTCTTAATAATTATTGTAACCTCAGTTGCATCAATCTTCTTCCTGTCACCCATTGATCAAAAAGATCAGACTGAATATCATCCAGAGGAGGATCAAATGTCACTTGTTACTATTTCTACTTCAGCCGGAGACATCCATTTAGAACTTGATGCTGATAACGCGCCCATAACTGTGGCAAACTTTTTAAAACTGGCTGAAGATGGCTATTATTCAGGCACAATTTTTCACAGAATCATTGACGGATTTATGGTGCAAGGTGGCGGTCTAGATGAAAATATGACTCCCAAACCAACAAACACAGATCCAATCCAAAATGAGGCCAATAATGGATTGAAGAATGATCGTGGTTCTATTGCGATGGCCCGAACCATGGACCCTCATTCTGCTACTGGTCAATTTTTTATAAATCATAAAGATAACGACTTTCTCAATCATACAGCTGAAACCTCTCAAGGCTGGGGCTATGCAGTTTTTGGTTCAGTGATTGATGGCATGGATGTTGTGGATCAAATAGCTCTCAGCACAACCTCTACTGTTGGCGGCTATGCTGATGCCCCTCTTGAACCAACAGTGATTAATTCAGTTACAGTGAGTGAATGAAGTTAGGATTCATATCTGATCTTCATTTATCTGAAAATACGCCCTCTGTAACAGAGGGCTTTTTTTAAATTTTTAAAAACTGCCGCACAAGAACTATCCCATCTATACATATTAGGTGATCTTTTTGAGGCATGGGTTGGAGATGATGATAACTCCGAGCTTGCCACTAGCGTGATGCAAAAAATAAATCATGCCACTCGCAGTGGACTAGAAATATTTTTTATTCATGGCAATAGAGATTTCTTATGTGGTCAAAAATTTGCAGAGCAATCCAATCTCACCCTTCTTCCAGACCCATTCTTTTTGAACTTCTTTGATCAAAAAATTGCTCTATCGCATGGGGATAGTTTTTGCATAGAAGATCTTGAATATATGAAATTTAAAAAAGAGGTTAGGTCAGAAGAATGGCAGCAAGAATTTCTACAAAAACCTTTAAATGATCGTCTCAATATCGCATCAAACATGCGTGATGCTAGTCAAAAAAATAATACTAATAAGGATATTGCTATTATGGATGTCACTCCAACTGCCATCCAAGATTTTTTTGCAGAACACCGCATTGATTTACTAATTCATGGTCATACCCATAGGCCTAATACTCACCACATAAATCCTGGCACTCGAATTGTTTTAGGTGACTGGCATAAAACTGGCTGGTATCTGATGCTTGATGAACAGCAGCAAGAATTAAAAGAATTTACTCTGTAAAACTATTGTTTGTTAGTAAATAATACTGTATAAATATACAGTATTTTAAATCCCATGACTATTAATTATCTCGGTTCACTATCGGCAAATGATTTGCCTGCCACTTTTACAAAATTTTTTGTAGAGCCAGTATCTGTAGGCTTTCCAAGCCCTGCCAATGATTACCTTGAAAGCCCTATTGATCTTAATCAATACCTTATCAAGAATGGGGCCGCGACTTTCTTGGTAAGAGTATCCGGGGACTCAATGTTAGATGCAAATATTGCAGATCAAGCCATCCTAATAGTTGATCGAAGTCTTAAACCAAAGCATGGCAGCATTGTAGTTGCCTCTCTAGACGGAGACTTTGTATGCAAACGATTACACCTTAAGCCTCGACTGTGCTTGCTGCCAGAGAATTCAAAATACGAGCCAATCTACATCCAGCATGGTCAAGACCTAGATATTATGGGAACAGTGACTGCAGCCATTAATAAGTTTGAATGAAGCTTTTAGCGTTAGTGGATTGTGATAACTTCTATGCCTCATGCGAGAGAGTGTTTCGACCAGATTTAAAAAAAACGCCTATTGTAGTGCTGTCTAATAATGATGGATGTGTGATTGCCAGAAGCAAAGAAGCAAAAGCCATGGGTATAAAAATGGGCGTTCCTTGGTTTCAAGTGAAAAAAAAGTATTTGGCTCAGGGGGGTAAAGTATTTTCATCAAACTTCCCGCTGTACGGTGATCTATCGAAAAGAGTAATGAATATTCTTGATGGTATGGTAAAAAGAATCGAGATTTATAGCATCGATGAAGCATTTTTAGATTTGCAACATATACAAAATATAAATCAAGCACATGAGTTTGGTGTTTATTGTCGCAATACTATACGGCAATGGGTCGGTATACCTGTACGAATTGGAATTGCACCAACTAAAACTCTTACCAAGGTTGCAAGTCATATTGCAAAGAATGCAAATGGTGGCACAGGAGTCTGTTGCCTAAGCAATCAAAAAGATATCTCTCACATTCTTAAAACATTGCCTATTAGAGAGATTTGGGGGGTTGGTCATAACCTCGCCAGGCAACTGAATCAATTAGGCGTATATTCAGCTTATGAATTGGTGCAAATGGACATTAGGTTTATTAGAAAAAAGTTTAGCGTTGTTTTAGAGCGCACAGTTAGAGAATTAAGAGGGGAATCATGCATTCAAATAGACGATCATTCTGAGCCAAAAAAACAAATTGTTGTAAGTCGAAGTTTTAGGAGCAGAATTGAAAACTTAAGTGCACTAAAACCATTAATTAGCAACTTTGCAGTTCGGGCAGGAGAAAAACTTAGACAGGAGCAACAAAAATGTTCTCAAGTGTCAGTATTTATTTCAACCAGTAGATTTAATAAACAACAACAATATCGTGGATTTGAGAGCTTTCAGCTCCCCTGCCCGATAGATGATACAAGGAGCATTCTAATGGGTGCAAACAAAGTATTAAATACAATTTTTAAAGACGGTTATCCTTATGCAAAAGCAGGAATATTACTGAGTCAGTTTTCACATCCAGCCTTTATTCAGAGATCTCTTTTTGCAGCAACAGATCAACAGCACTTAAAACAAGATACAAATTTAATGCAAACGATAGATGGACTCAACAGTATTCAAACGCAAATTTACTATGCATCGCAATACCCTGGAGGTTTATCACCCATACAAAAAGAAATGGTCTCACCTAAATACACAACGAATTTGTGGGAATTACCAACGACTAAGTAGAAAAATACCTTTCATAGTGCGCCTCAGAAAGTTCTAAAAACTCTGAGTAAATCTGGTCTTTAAGCTCAGCAAGATTAATATTTACATGACAAGCAATTCCAAATTGATGCAAATCTAATTCTTGTGAGCCAGCAGCTCGAAGAAGATCGAAGATCCAGGTCATTGGATCCAAGGAATCATTAAAGTTTATTCCTTGTTCATTGAGTCGAGTTGCAAACAGCTCGGCATTTGTAACAGAGAATCTATCCTTTAAAACGGTGAGCTTAAAATTTTCAAGTCGAGAATTCACTAACTCCTTTTCAGAAACAGCATATTTATTCCAATCAATCACCTCATGGACAAATCGCTTGCAGCCCTTGCATACATTGTCACCATATGTCGTTGAGCATATTCCAAGACATGGTGTAGAGGCTTTGTTTTTCTTCATAGACTGGATAATACATTATTTCATCCTATGAAATACAAGGAAATAAAGAATGGGCTTGGGGATTTAGAGATACCACAGTAAAATGACGGTCCAGGGAGAAAATTATGCTTCAAGATTACAAAAAACATTGTGAAGAAAGGAAAGAACAAGGTATACCACCTCTACCTCTTTCAGCTCAACAAACATCAGATTTAGTTGAATTGCTTAAATCAGAGCATCAGGAATCAGAACTACTACTAGAGCTCTTAAATGAAAGAATACCTGCGGGAGTAGATCAAGCAGCATATGTTAAAGCTGGATTTTTAGCAGATATAACAACAGACGAAACAAGCAGTCCTTACATCTCAAAAAAAGAAGCTGTAATGATTTTGGGAACAATGCTTGGTGGCTATAATATTCAGCCTTTAATCAAATGTTTAGAAGATAATGAATTAGGTGAGGTAGCGGCAGCTGCTTTAAGCAAAACCCTGTTGATCTTTGATGCATTTAATGAAGTGCTAGCTCTTTCAGACACTAACAAAAATGCAAAAACTGTTATAGATGCTTGGGCTGAAGGCTTGTGGTTTAAAGAAAAAAATGAAATTGCAGAGCAAATTAAATTAACGGTCTATAAAGTGCCCGGCGAAATTAATACAGATGACTTATCTCCAGCAACTGATGCTTGGTCTAGACCAGACATACCATTGCATGCATTGGCGATGTTTAAGATGCCTAGGGAAGGTTTAGACAAACCGCTTGAAACAGTCGAGGAGTTAAAGAAAAAAGGTAATCCATTGGTTTTTGTTGGAGATGTTGTGGGAACTGGCTCATCCAGAAAATCAGCAACAAACTCAGTACTTTGGCATATGGGCGATGACATACCGTGTATTCCCAATAAAAAAGAAGGAGGTTTTTGTTTTGGTGGCAAGATTGCGCCTATCTTTTTTAATACATTGGAAGATTCTGGAGCATTCCCAGTTGAATGTGATGTTTCTAAATTAAATATGGGGCAAGAAATTATTTTTGAGCCTTACAATGGCAAAATCTTAGATGCAGATAGCGGTGAAGTATTATCAACGTTTGAGCTTAAGACACCTGTTCTTTTAGATGAAGTTAGAGCAAATGGTCGCATTCCCTTGATCATTGGAAGGCAACTAACAGATAAAACAAGAGACGCTCTAGGTTTAGAGCCAACTGACATCTTCACTAGGCCTGATGCTGAGGATTCTTCAGACAAAGGCTTCACACTTGCACAAAAAATGGTTGGTAAAGCTTGTGGTATTAAAGGGGTGAGACCAGGAACATATTGTGAACCAAGAATGACAACAGTAGGATCTCAGGATACAACCGGACCAATGACCAGAGACGAATTAAAAGAATTAGCTTGCTTAGGATTTTCAGCAGATCTTGTGATGCAATCCTTTTGTCATACAGCTGCATACCCAAAACCTGTAGACATTGATACGCAACACACATTACCAGACTTTATTATGAATCGAGGCGGAGTATCACTAAAACCTGGTGATGGAATTATTCATTCTTGGTTAAATAGAATGTTACTTCCAGATGGAGTGGGAACTGGTGGAGATAGCCATACTCGCTTTCCACTTGGTATAAGTTTTCCAGCTGGATCAGGCTTGGTTGCTTTTGCTGCAGCCCTAGGAGTTATGCCGCTAGACATGCCTGAATCAGTTCTTGTTAGGTTTAAGGGAAAAATGCAACCTGGAATTACCTTAAGAGATTTGGTGAATGCAATTCCATATGCTGCAATTCAAAAAGGTCTTTTAACCGTAGCAAAAGAAGGTAAGAAAAATATATTTTCTGGACGTTGTCTTGAAATTGAAGGCTTGCCAGACCTAAAGGTAGAGCAAGCATTTGAATTATCTGATGCATCTGCCGAAAGATCTGCCTCAGGGTGCACAGTTCGACTAAGCAAAGAACCAATCATAGAGTATCTTCAATCAAATATTGTAATGTTGCGATGGATGATTGGCAGTGGATATGGTGATTCTAAAACGTTGGAGAGAAGAGCTCAAGCAATGGAAGAATGGATTGCAAACCCTGAATTACTTGAGCCAGATGAAAATGCAGAATACGCTGAAATAATTGAGATCGACCTTAATGAAATTACAGAGCCCCTTCTTGCGTGTCCAAATGACCCTGATGACATTAAGCCATTATCAGCAGTCGCTGAGACAGATATTGATGAAGTATTCATTGGATCCTGTATGACAAACATCGGTCACTTTAGGGCTGCCGGTCATCTGCTTAAAAAATACAATGGTACAAAAGCTAGACTATGGGTAGTCCCCCCCACTAAGATGGATGAGAAGCAATTAATGGAAGAAGGCATTTATAATGTCTTTGGGACATCTGGTGCAAGAACAGAAGTACCTGGGTGCTCTCTTTGCATGGGCAATCAGGCAAGAGTGCTGGCAAACTCTACTGTTGTTTCAACCTCTACTAGAAACTTTCCAAATAGACTGGGTGATGGAGCTGATGTGTTTTTAGCTTCAGCAGAGCTTGCTGCAATTGCTTCTGTATTGGGTAAACTTCCTTCACCAGAAGAGTACTTAAATTTTATGGAAGAAATTAACCCACTTGCTGATGATATCTATCGCTATTTAAATTTCAATGAAATAGATCAGTATGTTGACAGTGCAAATGCAGCTGACATTCCGGCAGTTAATATTGTAAGTGCTTAGTTAGATTTTTCTCTTGTAACCTTTTGATCATCCTTCCTAGAGGATTCAAGATCCTCTAGATAGTCTGAGCTTATTGAAGTGGGATATTTTCCATCAAAAATCGACATTTCAAAATTTTTAATTGTTGGATTCCCTTCCTGAGTAGAAGCAATTAAATCATCTAGATCTTGATATATTAGCCAATCAGCTCCAATCTCTTTTGCAACTTCTTCATCACTTCTTCCGGAAGCTATTAGCTCATTCGTTGCTGCCATATCAATACCGTAAAGATTTTGAAATTTAACTGGCGGAGCTGCAGATGAGAAGTAAACTTTATTTGCGCCTGCTTCTTTGGCCATTTCAATAATTCTCTTGCTTGTTGTGCCCCTAACTATAGAATCATCAACTAATAAAACATTTTTCCCTTTAAACTCAAGGTCTAATATATTTAACTTTCGTCGAACTGATTTTTTTCTTTCTTCTTGATTAGGCATAATAAAAGTTCTTCCAACATACCTATTTTTCACAAAGCCCTGTCTGTATGGGAGTTTTAATGCTGCTGCAAGCTGCAATGCTGCTGTTGTAGAGCTATCAGGTATTGGTATTACCACATCAATATCATGATCGGGGTTTAGTTTAAGGATTTTTTTTGCTAACTTCTGCCCCATTCTCATTCTAGCTTTATAAACTGAAATTTCATCTAAAGTAGAATCAGGCCTTGCTAAATAAACGTATTCAAAGATGCAAGGGGTTGACTCTGCATTATCAGAGCATTGATTACTATGTAAATTTCCATCAACATCTATATAGACAGCTTCTCCAGGGTATACATCCCTCAATGTTTTAAAACCTAGGGCAGAGAAAGAAGCATTTTCAGAGGCAATAATATATTCTTTCTTCGTTGGGCCATCTTTAACACCAATCACTAAAGGACGTATTCCTCGGGGATCTCTAAAGGCAAGCAATCCAAAGCCAGTAATCATAGCGACAACTGCATAGGCTCCTTGACATCTAATGTGAGTTTTTCTGACCGCTTTAAAAAAATGTTTTTTAGATGGAAGAATAGCTCTTTGCTTTCCAAGCTCATGAGCAAAAATGTTAAGCAAGACCTCTGAATCTGAATCGGTATTAAGATGACGCATTTCAGCATGGAATAATTCGCGAGCAAGAACTTTAGAATTGGTTAAGTTTCCATTATGCGCAAGGCTGATACCATATGGAGAATTAACGTACATTGGCTGAGCAAATTCTTTACCAGCACCGCCAGCAGTTGGATAACGAACATGGCCGATTCCATAATTACCGAGTAATTTATTCATATGCCGCTGTTGAAAAGTATCACGAACATAGCCCATAGACTTACGACTATTTAGTCTGCCAGTTTCATCACAAACGACCATCCCTGCAGCATCTTGGCCTCTATGTTGAAGCATTAATAGAGAATCATAGATTGAACTAGCTACATGAGTTTCAGAATATATGCCTACTATTCCACACATTATGTTGTCTCGTAAATTGTGCTGATGTTTGACTTAAGCATAACTGAATTTTTATCTGAGATCATACTTTTAAAAAATTTTTCAGCCATTGGCGCATATTTTTTTAAATATGTTGAACTCTTTGAATCTGTAATAAAGGGAGATTGCTTAAAATCGCTCGGAAGAACTAAATAAATCACCACAATTAAAAGCATACCCCTAAGAAATCCAAACAATACTCCTAAAAGTCTATCCAAACCTCCCATGCCTGACCAATGAACTAGACCTCGAAGTAATTTAATTAGCAATCCTCCTAAAAATATAATTCCAACAAATACGGTTATGATTGTAAGAATTCTTCTGATCTCAGGGCTATCTATATAATTTATAAAATAAGGATCTAGATATGCGTTTAAAAACATCGCTGCTGCAAAGGCAATAATCCACAATAAAAGAGATAAAGTTTCTTGAACAAAGCCTCGAAAAAATGCAATTAAACCAGAAAGTGCAATTATCCCAATAACAATATAGTCAAAATGCGATAAGGCTAAGGATTCCAAGCCATTACCTCGCCGACTTCTATACCGGCAATTTGATTGAGAGTGTTTTGATTATCTTTGATATCTTTCTTGCTAGCAAAAGGCCCTACTAAAACATTGGTAAGGTTTTGATTTGATTTATTTGGCGCAGTAAAAGCTGGGAAACCTGCGTCATTAAATGATTGAACTAAATTAGAAACAGTTGATGGAGATCCAAAGGCACCAGCTTTATAAACATATAAATTAAAATCGATGTTATTCAATCTATCTTTTGCTGATGGAAGAGTATCTTTTGTATCGATTGCTGGGAAATCATTTTTAACTTCTTTAAACTCTATGTTTTTTAGGCTGTTATCATCCACCAAAGGTTCTGGAAGCCTAGGAATATTTATATTGGTCGTTTGCTGATATTTAGGCTGAGGGGAAAGTGCAAAAATAAGAATCCAAGTCAATAAAGTAACTGCGATAAAAATTCCAAGTATTCGATTGGTATTCATTGCCCAGGATGTAATTTAGATAAAATGCTTGACACCTTGGCTCTTAAATCTTTTCTATGAACTATCATATCAATTGCTCCATGCTCTAATAAAAATTCTGATTTTTGAAAATCTTCAGGTAAATCTACTCTCACCGTCTGCTCAATAACTCTTCTGCCTGCAAATCCAACTAATGCTTTTGGTTCAGCTATATTTATATCTCCAAGCATTGCTATGCTAGCTGAAACACCGCCATAAATAGGATCAATCATTATTGAAATATAAGGTAATTTTGCTTCTTTAAGTTTCTCTAATGCTGCTGATGTTTTTGCCATTTGCATTAAAGAAACCATAGACTCTTGCATTCTCGCTCCTCCACTCGTAGAAAAACATATCAATGGAGTTTTGCTCGCTATTGCTGCATCGACCCCTTGAACAAATTTTGTTCCAACCGCTCCACCCATAGATCCTCCCATGTAGCGAAATTCAAAAGCTGCCACAACAATTTCCGCTCCCTCAAGCTTACCTTTCCCAATAACAATTGCTTCCTCCTCACCAGTACTGGAAACAGCTTCTTTGATACGCTGGCTATAAGACTTAGTATCTTTAAATTTTAGAACGTCTTTGGTAGTAATTTTGGTTGCTAGCTCATGAAAACTACCTCCATCAAAGAAAATAGACATTCTTGTTCTAGCGCCGATACGAAGATGATGATCACATTTAGGACAAACAAAAAGCGATTTTTCTAACTCAGGTTGATATAAAATAGCATCGCATGCTGGGCAATTATTCCAAAGTCCGTCAGGCACTTTGCTCTTGGAAGACTCTGAATCTCGATTTGAGCCAATAGATGGAATTAATCTTGTGAGCCAATTCATCTGCTTATTGCTTCAGCCATTTCATGAAGATAATTATATATATTTTTAAATTCTTTTTGGTCTGATTGCTCGTGAATCATCTGAACTAAACTCGACCCAATAACAATCCCGTCTGAGATTTTGCTTAAATTAAAAGCATCATCAGGTGTCTTGATTCCAAACCCAGCAAATACTGGAAGTGAAGTTTGCGACCTAATGTGATTAATATTACTTTCTGCTTCGTTGATATTTAGATGAGACGATCCTGTTACGCCTCGAAGGGTAACGTAATATATGAAACCTGAGCTACTGTTACATATTTTACTAACCCTATCCTCACTAGTGGTTGGAGCTATCAATGATATTGAGGCAAGATTTTTATTTTTAATTCCGAGATCCTCAAGATTGCTCTCACCAGGAATATCAACAATTAAAACTGCATCAGTTCCAGATTGATGAGCTTCTTTTAAATCTTCTGCATTAGCTAGAAAAGTATTCATATAACCCATCAGAATAATTGGAGTGTCAGTATTTTTCTCTCTAAAGCTCTCAACAAGATGAAAAATACTATTAAGCGAAGTATTATTTTTTAAAGCCCTATCATGAGCTGCTTGAATAATTGGTCCCTCAGCAATAGGATCAGAAAAAGGAACGCCAATCTCAAGAATATCTACTCCCGCATCAACAAATCCATGCATAAGTTCTAGGGTCGAATCTAAGTCTGGGTCCCCGGCTACTAAATATGCAACAAATGCTTTTTTAGAAACCTTTTTTAAAGATAAAATCTTCTCATCCAATCTAGTCAAGAGATATTCCATCCATAGTAGCAACTGTATTAATGTCTTTGTCTCCTCTTCCAGAAACATTAATTACAATATGTTGGTTAGATTTATAATTTTTAGCGATATGTTCCAATGCAGCAAATGCATGAGCGGTCTCTAGAGCAGGCATAATGCCCTCAAGCTTTGTGACTAAATGAAATGAGCTTAAAACTTCAACATCATCGACAGCAATATAATTAGCCCTTCCAGAATCTTTTAAATTTGAGTGCTCAGGACCGACTCCAGGATAATCCAAACCAGCTGAAATAGAATGTGTATCTACCACCTGACCATTTTTATCTTGCATAAGATAGCTCTTTGCTCCGTGCAAAATACCTGGCTCTCCATCATTTAAGGGAGCCGCATGTTTGCCACTCGCTAAACCGCTACCAGCAGCTTCAACACCAATCAGTGCAACATTGGGCTCTTCAAGAAAAGGGTAGAAAATTCCCATTGCATTTGATCCTCCGCCAACACAAGCAACAATTGCATCTGGATATTGCATAAACTGTTCAATCGATTGTTTTCTTAATTCTCTTCCAACAATGGCATTAAAATCTCTAACAATCATTGGATATGGATGAGGGCCTGTAACACTGCCAATAATATAATAGGTATCTTCAATGTTAGTTACCCAGTCTCTCATAGCTTCATTCAAAGCATCTTTAAGCGTTGCAGTACCAGAATCAACAGCATGTACTTTTGCTCCAAGAAGCTTAATTCTGTAAACGTTCAGAGACTGCCTCTCTACATCTGCAGCACCCATATAAATATGACACTCAAGACCAAGTCTTGCTGCAACTGTTGCAGTGGCGACTCCGTGTTGTCCGGCACCAGTTTCAGCAATAATTCTTTTCTTACCCATGGCCTTAGCAAGCAATATCTGCCCGACAGTATTATTAATCTTATGAGCGCCTGTATGATTTAAATCCTCTCTTTTAAGCCATATTTGCGGGCCAGAATAGTGATCTGTTAATCTTTTAGCAAAATATAATGGAGAGGGTCTACCCACAAATTGGACTAAATCTTGATCAATTTCTTCTACAAACTTTGGATCATTTTTTAGTCTTGCATATATTTCATCCAGCTCTTTTAGAGCATGCATAAGTGTCTCGGGAACAAATTTCCCACCATACTCTCCAAAAAAACCATCAGAGTTTGGTAAATCAGTTAAATTATCCATTGTTAAAACTTTTTATAATCTGATCCATCAGAGTTTTATCTTTAAGTGCGAGTGATGATTCTACCCCAGAGTTCACATCAATACACCACGGATTTAGAGAGATAGCATCGTTAAGGTTCTTAATGTTAATCCCACCAGCTAGTATAAATTTACTTTGAAGTTTGATATTTTCCAACAAACTCCAATCAAATACTTTACCTGTACCTCCATAAGCATCATCAGAAAATGTTTCTAGCAACAAAGCGTCAGCAGAAGGAAAATCATTTATAGCCTCAAGAGATTGAGAGTTTTTAACTCTAATAGTTTTCCAAAATGGTTGATTGAATTGTTGGCAAAAAATTTCTTCTTCATCGCCATGAAATTGCAAAATTGGATTTTTAATTTTTGCGGTAATTTTCTTAACCTCATCAACTGTTGGATTTACAAAAACAAAAACAGGTGATGTTTCCATAAAGTTAAAATTTTCTAAAGAGTCTAGAAAATCATTAGAAATTTTTCTAGGACTGGCATTGGCCATTATGAATCCAACAAAATCAACACCTAATTCACATGCATATTTCAAAATATCTATGTCACTTATTCCACAAATTTTTAATTTCATTCTCTTGAACCAATTAAAAAACTTAAAGGATTGGTAGCATCATCTTTTAAATCTAAATTTATCTTTTTATATTCAGCACCAGTAAAAAAGAGTCCTTGAGCTTGTGCGGTCTTCCCAGCAATCTTTCGATCTTGAGCATTTAAAGTAGTCTTCATATCTTTTCCAGAGCCTTTGGAAATGTCTAGTAATGTGCCAACAATAATTCTAACCATATTATACAAATATGCATTTGCACACAGACTTATAATAATAAAGTTCTCCCTTTGTTCGATATCAATACTGTGTAATATGCGAACTGGATTTTTTGCAGTACATTTTGACCCCCTAAACGAATTAAAATTATGTTTTCCAATTAAATGAGCGGCCTCAGCTCGCATAATTTTGATATCAATTTCTTGTTTTTCCCAATAAATATAATCTCTTAAAAAAATTGGTTGAGTTTTACCTGTATAAATTACATAAGTGTAAGATCGATTAGTAGCATCAAATCTTGAATGAAAGTCATCTGGTGCTTTTTGAATAGAGGAAATAGAAATATCATTTGGTAATTTCGAGTTAAGACCTTGGAGCCATTGAGTAATTTCTCTTTGATCTTTTGGTAAAAAATCAAAAATCTGCCCTGTGGCATGGACTCCAGCATCAGTTCTACCAGCGTAATTAATTCGCTCTTCTAGACCTCCAATTGATGAAATAGCTAGTTCAAGATGGTCTTGAATAGATGATGCATTCTTTTGAGATTGAAATCCAGAATAATTAGAACCATCGTACTGACAAATGCCTACAAACCTCACAATTTAATTCTTTTCTTTTAATAGCGAGCGGGCATCAAGAATAATTGCTTCATTTGTTGAGTTAGCTATCAATTTATCTAAGATTTTTTCTGCGTTATCCCAGTCATCCATTTCAATATAAGTTCTAACTAAGTCTAATTCTTGAGTTTCAATATCATTAGAAATACTCAAATTGGTTTGAAAGGTATTATTATCATCTTGTAAATCCTCTTCTACGGCGGCTCTTGTAAATGCCGGTCTCTTGCTTGATCGGATGAGCATGTAAGCAATTGCAAAACCTAAAAGTAAGGACAAGACGCCAACCCAAAATAGATCTTTGAGATCAAAACCTTTAGAATTTTTTGAAATATTTGATGTTGTAGAAAAATCAGTCTCAGACTGTATCTCGATGATTGAGGTATTCTTTGAGACTATTTCTGAAGCTTTTAATTCAGAATTATCTATTATCTTGCCGGGATTAGGTTTTAATTTGAGAGTTGAGCTCCCAATAGAATCTTCATTGCTATCGAAATTAAGATAAGTTTCTTCAGGCGCAGTTAATTTAAGAATTGGCTTGATCGCAGACCTTTGAATCTGTTTATTTTTTATGTCCATGAAGGCAATCGACTCTTTTGCAGTAACCTCTGAAGTAGAAGCGACTAATTCTTGAGAAGGCAATGCAAGATCAATATCCCCTCTTACTCTATTAATGTCCTCATCAATGAATGCACCCGGATTCTCAAGGTAAAAGCCCCACATTATTTGATATATCGAAGCATCATAATTTTGACTGACGGATTTTGAAACACTCCATATTGTCTCAACCTCGCTGCTTTGTATGCTCTTGGGATCCTCAGCATCATTACTATTATCATTGTTAGGCTTAGCAAGAGAGAAAGCCTTAGAGTTATCAGGCTCAGGGTCTTGATAATCAATCTCTTCAGATAGTATTTTTTCTAAATCATATCGTTGCGGCTCGCCATAAATTTTCTTTGCTGGAAGTTTAAAAGAAACTTGTAATTTTGCCTTAGGAGCAACGTTATTTTGTGGAAGAAATATAAATATATCTTTTTTTAATTCTTTTTTAATATTTAGTCGAAAAGAAATATAGTCTTCTAAATAGTTATTAGGTATGGCCAAGGTTAGACGTTTGTAATCCTGTAGATTTTCAAAAATTCTAAATTCAAACTTAAAATCAGAAAGCTCATCATTTGATTTGAAGTTAGTAATAGAAATATCATCTTCTTCTAGATTGCTTGTTGAGCTGATCTTAATCTGCACTAAATATAATCCTTCTGAATTAATTTCTACAACAGGACTTCCTATGATTGTGCTTGCATAGAGGCTATGACTCAAAAGAGCTAATAAGAGAAGATGCTTTTTCATTTCAACGAATTAATACTAAGAAGTTCTTCGCATATCTGAACTGCATTTAATGCAGCGCCTTTACCATAAACATTATCAGCAACTATCCACATAGAAATCCACGTATCACCATCAAACTGTTGCGAGCGAATTCGTCCAACATAAACATCCTCTGTATCTGATGCATTTTCAACAGGCGTTGGATACACTTCGTCTTGAGGGTGATCAAGCACTTTTATACCAGGAGAATTTTCAAGAGTTTCAATAATTTCTTCTCGAGAGATTGTCTTAGATACTTTGAAAAATACAGCCTCAGAGTGCCCATTAAATACTGGTACTCTTACG
>CABXFU010000006.1 GCA_902511575.1 uncultured SAR86 cluster bacterium | reverse complement strand
TGTCCGTCTTGATGAGATGAAGTAAAGCGAGCCTTTCCTGTAACCCCAATCTCCTGTTCGCAACCATCGATCGTTGGTGAGAGCAGCAGCAGATGCTTCTGGATTGTTGTAATAGCCCAGCATTACCGAGGGGCTTTGAACGTGTATTTCACCTTCTACGGAATCCGCTGTAATTAACTTGCCCTCTTCATCCCTTAATTCAATTTTTATGCTTGGCATTGATTGGCCTGGTGAAGCAGGTTCTGCTTTGAGTGTTTCACCCCAATTAATAATAGTAATAGCACCTGATTCAGTAAGCCCGTAACCGTAACCAAAACTATACTCAGAATTGGGGAAAACACCTTTTGTTCTTTCGATTAGCTCAGGTGGCATGGGAGCTCCGCCGCCACCAACAACCAATACGCTCTCAAGAGTTAAGTTTTTTGCTTCAGCCTCATCCAACAATCTCTTAAGCGCTGTAGGAACAGCTCCACCCCAAGAGGTAGCGTTAAATTTTTGTATTAATTCAATCGCCCTATCTGCTAGAAATCTTCCGTCATAAACCAGGGTTGTAGAGCCAGCAAATAAGCTGGTTACAGCTCCCGCAGATAAACCTGAAACATGAAATAAAGGAGATGTAAGCAAACTGGTTGGGGTGTTTTTTGACCAATCAATCCCATAGCTCGATGAATGCTGAGAAACAGCAGCACCTTGAAGCATTTGTAATGTTGAATTAGCGATCATGGATCGATGCGAGGTCATCACACCCTTCGGTGTTCCTGTTGTACCTGAGGTATATAAAAGACAAGCACACTCATCTTCGTCAATGCGGGTGAAAGACTGAAGTTCTTCGGCGCATGAAGATAAATCTAAATCTTCAAAAATAAGGTTTGGATGCTTTACTTGATCAGCAATCCTTTCAAACCGTTTTAGATCACAAACAATAACATTAGGATCAGCAGCATCTATAGCCTTGATAGCTTCAGAACCTTTCCACCACCCATTCAAACCACAAGCAATCGCACCAATACTTACGGTAGCCCAGAAAAATATAATCCATTCAGGACAATTAGCAGCATAAATGGCAACCCTGTCACCTGATTTAACATTATGTTGTGATTGAAGAATATAAGCTGCTTTTTTCACCAATGAAAGATGTTGAGTAAAACTGATAACTTTATCTTGATAGATCAAATAAGGTTTTTCGCCATGGCTTGCAGAGAGCTCAATAAAATCGACCAATGATCTAGGTCGATTTTTAAAAACATCCATCTCTACACCAAGAACATTTTCTTGATGAACTTCAAAAAAAGATTGGCTATCTACCAAAGCTTGTATGTATTTATCAGAATGCATCATTGGGATTTTACTATCTTATAAATACATTCATCAATCAACGAGTATCAACTGGATTTTTTTTGTCAATGATTCTGATAAATATTCCAACATTGTTCGTAAACTCCTGATTCGTTATAGTTGATTAGATACAATGAAATAACTTAATTTTATATAGAAAGAACATGGCAGATAAAAACATACAATCATTAGCTGTAATCACAGGTGGTGCCTCAGGCATTGGTCTAAGTGCAGTGAAGCGATTTTTGGATGAAGGCTATGAAGTGCTGATACTCGATGCTAATAAAGATGCTGGAGAGCAGTCAGTAAATAACCTCAAATCAGATACTTGTAATGTTAATTTTGCACATGTTGATATTACTAACCATGCCCAAATAGATACGGTTTTTGCAGACTTGCTGGCTAACAATCGTCCAGCTCATGTACTAGTTAATTGCGCTGGTATTAGCCCAGCCTTAAACCCTTTACATCAATATTCAGTTGAAGAATGGCATAGAACCATCGATATTAATTTACATGGCACCTTTTATGCCTGTAGAGAATTCTTAAAGCTGGCAACCGCACAAAAAATTGATGCGGGAGCAATCGTGAATGTTGCCTCAATCATGGGAGTAAGAGCGAGTGCAGCACAAGCACCCTATGCAGCATCGAAGCATGCAGTGGTGGGGTTAACCAAATCAATTGCACAAGACTATGCCACCATGAACATCAGAGCAAATGTCATTGGTCCAGGTGTCATTGACACACCCATGAATACCGAACTCATGAAAGATGAAAACATTATGCAATATATGCTGCAACGCATTCCCATGAATCGAGTTGCAACATCAGACGAAGTAGCAAACTTAATTTATTTCTTAGCATCATCCAAGGCATCTTATATAACTGGATCCTACTACCCTATTGACGGCGGGTATCTTGCAAGCTGATATTTTTACAAACAAAACTGCTTTAATCACTGGCGCTGCCAGTGGAATTGGCAGAGGCCTAGCATTGCATGCTGCAAAACTTCAAATGAATGTTGTCTTAATGGACCTCAATGAAGATGGTTTGAATGAGACGCACAGCCTTATGGCAGAGTGTCCCTCCATGATCATCCAGTGTGATGTATCTAACTTAGAAGACTTTTCAAAAGCGAAAGAAAAAATTGAAGGGAAGTTTGGTACAGTTCATTTCCTATTTAATAACGCAGGAATTTTTTTAGAGGGTCGAGCCTGGAAAGCTGATCAAAAAAACTGGCAACGAATTATTGATGTAAATTTAATGAGTGTAATTTATGGTTTAAATCTCTTTGTTGATGAGATGATTGCCAGCCAAGAGCGTTGTCATATTATTAATACATCATCCATGGCAGGTATCATCGTTGGCCCTGCTCTGGCGCCTTATACAACCACCAAGCATGCAGTTGTCGGTTTAACCCGAACCTTGCACGAGGACCTAGCAGACAATGACAAAGTTGGAGTATCAGTACTTTGCCCTGGGTTGGTTCAAACCAACATCATAGAAAGAGATCACCTGGGCTTAGATCTTGATGAATCCTCAATTGACCAACATGAAAGTGCCAAGAACAACGCTCAGTGGCTTGCCGATGGTGTCAAAGAAGGCATGACTCCAGAAGACTTAGCTACCATTGTTTTTAAGAAAATTGAAAACAATGAATTTTGGATTTTGACTCATCCAGAATTTATAGAGGTTTACTCAGGCTACTCAACGGAACTTATTGAATCGTCAACCAAAGAATAAAAACTACTTACTTTTATTGATAGATTTAAGAATGGGCTTAAAAGGAACGATTTTAAAGTTTTGATTCTTCAGCTCTTCCCCATCATAGTTGTAACCGTCCTGAGCGACCATTAAACCCTTAGAAAATTTTCCTCTTAGATTATAGTTTGTAACATCAATGCCGTCGGTTTCTGACGTGCCATCAATACCTTTTGGATCATCGTCAATGGTAAAACTTGAGATAAATTCGTGAGGATAAGTTCGATTATAAACGTTGTATTTATTATCTCCCTGGGATGAAAGTAAGATATAACCCTCTTTTTCAGAAGTTTTATAGATTGTTAGTCCCTCTGGATCACCACCAATATTTCCCTCTCGAGAATCTATAATAAAAGGAATTTCAAATGGAAATTCATTATTTAAGTTATAAGCTTTTAAAACCCCATTCACCTCTTCCTCTGAAATGAATACTGTCTCATTTTCATCATCAAATACGCAGCCTTCTGATTCGCCCCCATTGCTGAAAGTACCTATGAGTGTTCGAGTTTGAGGTACCCAGAATTCAACGCGCGGACCTTTATCTTCAGTAATAAAAACGATTGGCACTTCATCAATCAAGCCGGCGCAAATACCATAAACATCTATATTTGTTGGAATGGTCATTGACCTAGCAGCAATATCAAAAAGATTGTCTGATTGCGGAAGATTATTAAAAAATTCTTGTTGATTAAATTCCCAAAACTCAATTGATTTAGCTGTTCTATTTGATGCAGCCACATAAATTTTATTATCAACCTGTCTTACATCTATATTATTTATTTCACCCAGCGCAGCATATGATATTTTTTTTCCAGAAAGATCATATGCATAGACCCCTGCTCGTTTATCAGTTCCAAGAATTATTGACTGCTGTGGATTGTTATAATTAATAACTATTGCCGGGTCATCTGCAGCATCGCCACTTGTTGTAACTGGCTCCGTCTCTGTTATCGCAATGATAGAGTTATTATCGGAACACCCCACGAAGAAGAAAATATTTAGTATTAAGGATAGTTTTATAAATTTAGACATATTGGCATTGTAACTCCAACGCTATAGTATTTAAATTTTTAAAATTTGTGCTCTATGCCAATTGAAAGAATATCCTTAGCCTTTCTTTTGTTTGAGGACTCCTGCTGTGAATAGAACGTAAAAATCTTGGAAGATTGCCTCAACTGATAATCATATCCGATGGTTGTGTGCCTGCCTGAATCAATTTTCATACTTGATGAGGCGTGCTGAATTTTAAATGTTCCCTTTGGGCCAATTTTTCTTGAGAAACTTATAACATAGCCATTTTTTGTATTGCCTGATGAGAGATTTTTAGTCTTTTGATTTAATAATCCGATTTTTGAATTATCTAATGGAATTAAAATACTAAGTCTTGTGGAATCATATCCCCTCATTGAGTCATCAATCCCAATAGCTGCTTGAAAGAGATCTCCAGAAAAATTGACTGAGTAAGATCTGTACTTTTTACCTGAGAGTGATGGATTCTTGAAGCTATTAAATGTTGCAGAAACCTTACCCATGTACTTTGGCGTGGTATAACCAACAAAATCCTTTAGACGATTTTCACCATGCAAGATATTCTTAATGTCTGGAGCCAGGTCATTGAATAAGTCTATTTTTAATTGAGATTTTTTTAAGGCTGAATCATGTGTGCCAGCAAAAAGCATGCCTAGATTTGTTTGAATGCCAATAAAGGTATTACGCTGTTTTAAGGTGCCATCTTCGCCTCTTGCTTTTCCATCAACAGGATCAAATTGATACTCTGCTTGATAAACTAACTTAAGTTTAGAGTTATCTGATAATAAGAAGCTACCTTTGATTCCAAATCTTGAATCATTATTATTTACATCGGTTTTATTACCATTTATATCATTTGAAGTAGATTGATAATCAACAAATACTTTGCCATACCAATCATGTGATGCGTAAAGCTGATTGTTAATTCCAAATATTATAAAAACTGCAACATAAAAAGACCTAAGAACCATTCTTTAGACTCCAAAAATAATCCTTAGTAGTACGTAGAATAAAACAGTAAAGGCAGCTCCCGCTGGGATTGTTACAAGCCATGAGGCTATAATTCTTTTGATTGATGCAAAATCAAGATGCTCTGCTCCCTTTGCCAAACCAACACCTATAACTCCTCCAACTAAAGTGTGAGTTGTTGAGATTGGGAAGCCTAAATAAGATGCAGCTACTACAGTTGATGCCGTTGCCATTTCTGCTGAAAATCCAAGGCTTGGTGTTAGTGCAGTAATTTTCCTGCCTACAGTTTTGATAACTCTTGATCCAAGGGTGGCCAGACCGAAAACTATACCAATACCACCGACAAATAAAACCCAGGGACTAATAGCTGCCTTGGAACCAATTTCACCAGTATCAACAACACTAACAATTGCAGCCAATGGGCCAATTGCATTAGCCACGTCATTAGAGCCATGAGCAAAGGCCATAGCACTGGCTGAAACTATCATTAACAATCCAAATGCAAATTCAATACCACCCTCTCGCATAATTTGTTCTTTGTTATTTCTTAGGAAGAATGCAGTTGCCAGCCCAACCAGGGAACTGAATATTGCAATGAATAAATAAACTTCATTATCACTGAACTCAACTCCAACATGCTTTAAACCCTTCCTTGCTGTGACTAGGGAAATTACAGCAGCAACAAGAAAGCTATAAAAAGGGATGTACTTTATTGCAGCTTCTCCAGGATTAGATCTATCTAAAATAAGTTTTTTAGCTGAAATATATAGACCAAATGCTAATGTCCCTGAAAATAGTGGAGAAGTAACCCAGCTCATAGCAATATTACCCACTTTTCCCCATGAGACTGCATCAACACCCTTGGTAATTAATACGAAACCAATAATGGATCCAACGATCGTATGTGTGGTTGAAACAGGCCACCCCCTTAAACTAGCAACGTACAACCAAGTGCCTCCTGCTAAGAGCGCAGATAACATGCCAATAACAAATATATTTGTTTCATTCTCATATAACTGAGGATCTACGATACCTTTTCTAATTGTAGATGTGACTTCGCCACCAGCAAGAAAAGCACCTAGAAATTCAAATATTGCTGCAATAATAATTGCTTGCTTGATAGTAATAGCTTTACTACCTACTGACGTCCCCATAGAATTAGCAACATCATTTGCCCCAATCCCAAAGGCCATAAAAAAGCCTATGAAGCCTGCTATAAGTAATATTGTGTAGGGTTCTAAAAATAAAGTTTCCATATAAAAGAATCAATTAATTAAAATATGGAACTGATTAAACTGTAATTATTTGAAAACTAAATTACTTTAAAGCAACAATTTAATTTTTTTTGTGACAATTATATGAATTAAATGCAATAAAAATGACACTTATTACACTTCAAAAACTGAGGGATTTTTATTTCTTATGAGAAGAATATTACAGCGGATAAAACAACCCACATAGATAGAAATCCAAACATTTGCATTTCATTGAACTTGGAGGTTTTTGGTAGCAAGCCCTGCTGCTTAAGTACTTTTTTTGTATTCATAATTCTAGTTTCCTTTGTGACACATTTATGTCACACAAATGACACAATACACCAATTTATTGATAAGTGCTACATTTATTTGTTTTTTTTACAACAAATGTCGATAATAAGAAATCATGCAAAAACCTAAGCAAAAAAGAAGCATAGAGCGTATTGAGAAGATATTAGATGCGTCCAATGATCTATTGAGTGAAAGCGGCGTTGAATCTCTTACCATTGCAAAAATTTCTGAATTTGCAGATTTAAAACGCACCTCTACTTATAAATTCTTTGAAACTCCAGATGAAATCAAGCAGGCCTTAATTAAGAGATATATTCAGGATTGCAATACACATCTTGAAAAAAGTCTCACCAAAAATTCAGAGGGTGATTATTTAGGGTGTTTGAAAGAATGCGTTGTATCGATCATTGAATTCTTTCAAAGTCATTCAGGTGCACAAAAGCTAATCCTCGAAAATACTGTCTCCCCTCCTATCTTGAGTTCAGATCTTCATGAGATAGCAGAAACAATATTGAAACACATAGAAAAATCTGTCGGGCTACCAAATATGTTTAATAAATCGGGAGTCTTTTTGGTGGTGACTCAAATTGTTATCTCTATCCTCTCATTGAACACTAAGGAAAATTCTGGCCTCACTGATGTAGGTCTTAATGAAGCTGTAAGAGCGGCCAATGCTTATTTGCTAAGTTGTATCGCAGCTCCTGCTTAAGGGCTGCCAGCAAAAATTACCTTCAATAACTCTTCCTCTATTTGTAAGTTCAAGGATGAGCGCCCTGAGAAGGTTGTTTCTTTGATCAACCAATCATTATCAATTTTTTGATACACATCATGATACTCACCCTGTAAAGTTGTGATTGATGCATCTTTGGTATTAATTAAATTGTAGGTCAGCGACCAATGGCCAGTTGCATGGCTGGCATCGATAATTTTAATAATTGGGTTGTGAGCGTGATGAGATTCAAGCATGTAGTCATGACATGCTGCCTCTTGAAAAACTTTTGCCAAATCGTCTCTATTTGTAAAAGAGCCAACTGAGCCATAATCAATCTTGCAATCAGAGATCACAAAGGTTTCAGTCATAGCTTGCACATCTTTTGCATCACATGCATTGAGATATGCATGTTTCAAATGTTGGATAGCTAAAATATCCTCTAGCTCTTGAACGCGTTTTTCTAAATTTTCGCTCATCAGGATATATTAATACTTTTGTGATCTCATGATAAATTTTTTATTATTCTTAGATTCATCAATACAATCTCAAGATACAATAAACCTTAAATAAAACTCTTTATAAATAAGGTCTCTAACAATTTATGCTTATTTCGTTTGATCAAAAGGAATATCAAAAACTTAATGATAAGTCCTATCAACTTGAGAAAAGAAGATTGCAAATTGAACTGCTTAAACTACAAGAAGATGTTATTAAAAATAAACGTAGAATTTGCATAGTTTTAGAGGGAAGAGACACTGCAGGAAAAAGCTCTGCCTATAAATTTTTTACTCAATACTTAATTCCAAAAAACTTTAAATATGTGAATCTTGGCATCCCAACAAAATGGGAATCCTCACATTGGTTTCAACGCTGGAAAAAAGTAATTCCCAAAAAAGGCGAGATCGCCTTTTTAGATAGATCTTGGTATACCCGAGCTTTAACAGAGCCAGTAATGGGCTATTGCAGCGAGAAGCAATATAGAGATTTTATGAATCGAGTGATTCCATGGGAGCAAAACCTTATTGATGAGGACGTTGAGATAATTAAATTCTATTTCTCACTATCGCAGGATCAACAGAAAAGACGAATGAAAGCTCGTAAACATTCTGAACTGAAGTATTGGAAACTCTCCCCCAATGATGAACGCATCGTGACTAAATGGGATGCTTTTACACTTTATAAAGAACAAATGTTTGAGAAGACTTCTCCTGATTTCTCTCCATGGATTGCAATTAACGCAAATAATAAAATGATCGCGCGCTTAACCGCATTAAGATTCCTGCTGAACCAAACAGATTACGAGGAGAAAAAACTTCTCAAACCTCTGACTTGGTCTAAAAATATTAATAACTATAAAGTTTTGTTAGAAGGTGTTGAGTTCAATAATTTGGACTATGAGCAATATAAGGTTTTAAGCAAATACATGGATGATGAGTAAATGAAAATTGCATCCATAGACATTGGGACCAATGCCATCAAGTCTAAAATATTTAAAACTACTCCTGCATCAATTGAATTCATTAAAGGAATTAGATCTCCCATAAGACTAGGAAGTGATGTTTTCAATGACGGAAATCTTAGTGAAGGTAAGCTAGATCAAGTCATTGAAACCATTCGTGAATATGAGGAAGTATTTAAAGAAAATTCCATCAGCCATTATGAGATAGTTGCCACATCAGCTTTCAGAGACACCGCTAACTCCGAAGATGCCAGACGTTACATTGAAACAGCAATCAATCACCCCTTAAGAGTGATATCTGGATTAGAAGAGGCAAAGTTAATTAGATTTCATCCAAAAAGTAATACAGGTAAAAATAAAATTTTTGTAGATTTAGGAGGTGGAAGCACTGAATTCTTTATACGCAATGAAGAAGAGACAGTCATTCGTTCTTTTCAGCTTGGAGCTGTTCGGAATATGCTCAAGAGAGATGAAAAAGAAGAATGGCAACGCCTAGAAGAATGGCTTCAATCAATCAGGTCAAAGAAGAGATTAATCGGTATCGGAGGCAATATTAGATCCTTTCTAAATTCTCAAGGATCAAAAGAGATGTCACTTAATGAATTTGTAAAAAAATCTGAAAGACTGTCAAAACTTGATACTGAAGAAAAAATAAACAAATATAAATTTTCGCCAGATAGAGCTGACGTTATTGATCATGCGTTACAAATTTTTAAATTTATTGCAGAGCAATTAGAGATTCAAACAATCACATCTACTAAATGGGGAATTTCAGATTCAATCGCTATCAAGTTATTCCACGAACTATATTCGAGCAAAGTTACTATTTCATAAATTTCTATAAACGGAAATAATTTCATATCCGTTTTCTGAAAATTTAACATCAATTGTGTCAATTAATATACTGGGATGACTGACAATGTTTTCTAAAAATTGAGCGCTATCTTCAATGCTTTGCTGAGTGAAAGAGAAGAACTTTTTGTCATTGTCTTCATATATTTTAAAATTAGATATTTTGTTTAATTGCGCTTGAGAGATTACAAAATCTTCAACAGAGGATGTCTGCTTGATAAATTGTTGAGTATTTTGGTAGGTTAAAGCAGTATTAGCTTTCTCAAACACATAGTAAAAATCATTTTTTGATTTCTCCAGAGCTTTGCTTTGATATGCAATAGAGCTATATGCTTTATTAAAATATGCACCTAACAACACTAGTATAAAAACTGCAAGAGCTATTAGAAGCAAGAATCTCTCTCTTCGTTCACGAGCATTCCAAAATTCTGCCAACACACTAAGTTTCATATTGCACCAGTAAGTTACCAAAGAAACCATCATCTTTTTCTATCAGATCAGATTCTATGAAATGGAGATCTTCTGATTTCAATATTTGCTTTAATAAATTTAATTTGAAGAGTGGCAGACCCTCTAAATGAATGTTAATTTCTTGCTCTTTAAGATTAATGACAATCTTTTGAATTGAGTCATCTCTGAATGCATCCAAGTATTTCAACACACTCAGATCTTGCTTAGAAATATTGTTTTGCTTAGGTATATTTCTTGTTAAATCATCAATCTGAGCTCGCGCATTAACCAATCTTTTAAAATTTGGATTGAGTTGTTCAAAGATTTTTTCAGTGCTTTGTTTATAAGTATTTACCGATGAGTTTAAATTGTAGGAAATGACTAATGGTGCTATCAAAAATATGAGTGCTGAGATATTGAAAGCCCAGAATTCAAAAAAATTAAATTTTAGTTTCTGTTTAACATATTGAAATGAGAGTTTTCTTTTAAAGAAATTAACATTACTAAACTTAAGGCTATTTATAAAATTAATATGAATATCAGAAAGTTGTATTTTGTTGAAATTTAAATCTTTGAATTTATTTAAAAGTACTGGCTCTGATTCACCTAAAACTTGTAATGTTTTTAAATCCAAGCCATCAGATACCAAAATTTGCAGATAATCCTCTAGTAAATCATTAGAGCCACTAAATCCAGTCAAATCTTCAAATGAACAAATGAAACTATGCTCAGCAATATAAATAGAATTAATACCCTCTGGCAATAAGAAATGTTCAGGATAAACATGAACATCTCCATCAAAATCATTAAAATGCTCAGCGATAGAATTATAGGTGCTGTAATTTATCCAAGATGCTAGATTTAAGCTGGGCTGAAAAAAGAATTTTAGATCTGAGATATTGCTGATGAGACCATCCTCAGACTCACTAAAAATATTTGCTTTTAAAATATCATTCTTTAATCCAATATCATTTTTTGTGGCCTTGAATCCAAACAATGCGGAAGGAAGCATGATGTAAAGATTATTGCCAGGCAAGAGCCCTTCTTTCACATCTATTAAATTAAATTTCCTCACTTGATTTTTATTACCCTCGTCATACGTAAAAAGCCTAATAGTGGATAGGCTCAGGTCTTCAAATTTAATAAGGTAATTAATCATGCGTGTTAGAAAATAAAATCTCTATTCAAAACTTTTGCTGAATTAGATGTATCTAATATAACAAGACTATCCAGCTGATTGGAAAAAGTTTGATTGTATATCTTGGTAGAGATAAGAAAAGTTTTTGAGTTAATGCTGAGCACCTGTGATGGCCATGAGTCTGATTGGCTGATTTTATTAGCAAATTCATTAGCAGAATCATAGCCATTTTCCGGAGTATCAAATATCTGACTTTCAATAAATTCTAAATTTTCTTCATCAAACAATGATGCTATCAAATTTGTGTGACTATCATTTAATGTGTTGACATTAATTAACTGGTTTGAAAGCCCCGGTAAGACACATAAATTATTAGATATTTTCTTAAAACTAATTTGATCTAAAACAGGAAAATTTTTGATTTCTGAAAGATTAGACAGTAATCTTTTTGGAGTATATTGATTGATTGGAGATAAGGGTCCAATGTAAAAATAGTTTTCTGCACCGAAATTTAAGGGCTGATTATCAGGATCAACCCAGTCAATTAACTGATCAATAAATGATTCTATCTCTGGAGCATCAAGACCTTTTAATCTTAATAACCGCTCTAACCATTCTCTGTTGTCTTTTTTAATTTGAACGCTATCACTAGTTTTAATAAAAATACTATTTAGGTTAAAACAATTAGAGGCATCGGAAACATCCACTTGAATTGTGGCTAATTCATTTGAAAAGAAATAGCTCTGATTAAGAATTGGATCTTTGTTAATTAACTTTCCATTTGAAGAGATTATTTCTTTTTGGATAGACTTAATAGCTTGTTTCTCTGAGCTCAATAACAGCTGCAAGCTATGGTTCTTAAAATCTATATATAAATCTCGTTGGATTGAAAGAAAAAAATTTTTACTGATTTGAATGCTGATAATAGACATGACCATCACAATTAATAAAGTTGAAATCAGTACTACGCCTGGCTTATTCATAAACAGTATTGATGTTGGGATTTACTATCCATACAAATGATTCATCTTGAATATTGGTTATTGAAACTTTTATCAAACTAGGAATTTGTCTTTTCGTCATTGGCTCTTGGGGCCACGAATAAAACCATCGTGTTTTATCAGCAAATTCCAACTGAAAATTATCTATACCTTCAAATAAAATAGTTTCCATATACTCAAGGGGATTTGCAGGTGAGGCTGTATAAAATTGTCTTCTCACCAATGATTGATTTTCTAAAACATATTGAACCCTTACCAGATCTTTGGACGATATATCTTGAGTAATCGCTTTGGTTGTAAATGAAAAGCTATCAGTGTCAGCTCCACCGATAAAAGTAGCCTTTTCACTATCACCTCTAAAATTTATTAGAGGAACGTTTACGGCATTGATTAAATCTTCATATAGGGTACTGGTCAGCAAATTAAATTCATAAATGTATTGAGATTTCCCTGATACTAAATCCCGTGATTGAATTGAAGATTTTAAAAAATTTGAGGTGATGACTGCTATGAGGCTCAAAATGACAATAGATATTAATACTTCAACCAAAGTAAAACCTTTTTTAAAGTCCTTATTTTTTTTCAATGAAAACTCTCAGTTCATATAACGCTACTTGCTGATTTTTACTGACCAAAATTCTAATTTCATTCATCTGATCAGAACCTTGACCTTGAATAATGCTTTCTGACCAAAAAAAAGTTTTTCCACCAAAATCTATTTGGCCATCTCTTTCATTGATTCCAATCATTGGTTCAAGCGTCTGGGCAAGCGCCAATCTATTGTTTGCAATTTGTCTTGCATATGCTCTTTCCTCTAAATCAAACGCAGATAATGTAGTGGATGAAATAAATTGAAAGATAGAAGTGACTGCCAAGCCAAGAATTAGCAAAGCAGCGCCAACCTCTAGAAGACTAAAGCCCTTTTGAAGCAACATAATTATTTCTATTGTCTATTACTTTGCCAAAGGCATCTATGGTGAGCACCCTTCCTGAGTTATCTTCATTAAAATAGATTTCGCCACCAGATGATTGACCAGATGGATAAAAAATTAAAAAAGGCAATTCAGTTTTATTTGAAAATAAAAGTGTCTGGCCCCTGGCATCTTTAAAAATAATTTTATTGCTTATATTTGGGTAGTACGAAGAATCAAAATTCTGAAGATGCCATTCATTTTTTTTTAAAGTGTAAATAGATTGAGTATTCTCTCCAATAAACCATGCAAGAGTTTTTTTAGTTAAGGCACTTTCTTCAGAGAGAAAATTAAGAAATTCTTTATAGGGTTCCACTTGATCGGATTGGTATCTATCAAAAAAGGAGGTATTGGTAACAATAACGGTAGAAATAAGGCCCATTAAAATTAAAACAACTAAAAGCTCTAAAAGAGTAAAACCTGGTGATAAATTTAATTTTCTGAAATCCAATTACCTATATCAGCATCGTCTCCAAAGCCGCCCTCTAAACCGTCTGCACCAAGACTATAAATGTCATATTTTTTAGTTTTTTGGCCTGGTTGAATGTACAAATATTCTCGACCCCATGGATCTAAAGGAGTTGTATTAATATACCCATTCTCAGGATACAAGTAAGGACGTTTAAGCTCATTGTGGGGGCTAATTAATGCTTGAAGCCCTTGATCTGTTGAGGGGTATGATAGCTCATTAAATTTATATAACTCTAGCGCTTTCTCAATTTGAGAGAGATCCGCTCTCATCTTTTCAAGATTGGCTCTTTGCAAAAAAGGTGAGACATTAACGGCAACGATAGTAGCTAAAATACCTAAGATGACTATCACGGCCATAAGCTCAATCAAGGTAAAACCAGGTTTATTTTGTTTCATATTTATCCTAAAGCCATGCTATTCATCTGCATGATGGGCAATAAAATTGCTAAAACAATTAACAAAATAATACCGCCACCAAAAATTATAACCAAAGGTTCAAGCAAAGATAAAACAGTGGACCTTTTGCTTTCTATTTCACCTTTCATGTATTGTGCAACTTTTTCAAACATAAATGTTAAATTTCCAGACTTATATCCACTTGAAAGTAGTTGCAAAAATAAAGAAGGGAAAATACTGGCTTCTCTAAGTGATTGAATGAAATCTTTGCCCTCTACCAACTCAACCCTAGCATCCTCTAAAGATTTGGCAATATATTTATTACCTATAACAACATGAGCTTGCTGCATAGCAACATCTAAGTTTAAGCCTGACTTCATCATCAGATGCATCACCCTTGAAAAACGTTCAACCTCTGCATTTAAAATAAATGTACCTATGAGAGGAATTTTAAGGAATCTTCTATGAATAGAGATTGCTGTTTGATTATTTTGAATGAGATATCTGTAATAAAAAAAACAGCCTAAAATTAGCAAAAAAGATATTAAAAGGATTAATCCAGAATAATTTGATAAGCCCATTAAGACTGCGGTCAAAGTTGGTAGTTGAGTGCCTGCACGAACAAACTGCTCAACAACTTGAGGCATTACAAATGTTAGGAGAGCAAAAACCACTCCCACTGAAAAGACCATCAAGATCATAGGATAGGCTAACGCCGAAATAACTTGCTGTCTGACTAGCGCAGATTCCTCTAGATAATCCGCAAGATTGCTAAAAGCAATATGAAGGTTCCCCGCAGCATCTCCAGCCGCAACCAGCGATCTATAGGTTTCATTAAAGATTGATGGATGCGAGGACATTGCTTCCGCAATTCTAGATCCTTGCAGGATTTCATCCCTTACTGAATGCAAAGCCGCAGAAAGAGACTTATCTTCAACTTCAAGAGCAATAGATTTCAAAGTTTCATCAATGGATATGCTCGAATCCAGTAAAGTTGCAATTTGTCTGGTAGCAAACAGCAGTTGTTTGTGTGAAACCCTAACTTTTAAGAAATGATTTCTACTAGTTTTGCCTAATGATAGAGGCGTTAAGTTTGATGCTTTAATTTGCTGTCTCGCAGCGCGTTCAGATTCAGAGCTTAAAACTCCATTAACTTTTTTTCCAGATTCATTAATTGCAATGTATTTATAAGTTGGCATCTTGATTATTTTGCACTCTCAAAAGCTCTTCGTATGAAGTTAGGCCATCACGCAGGAGTTGTGATGAAGATGAGTCTAAGGATAGATTGTTTTTAAATGCTGATTCAATTAACTTTGCTTCTGAGGCTTCGTCATGAATTAAAGCTTTTAATTCATCGGAGATAGTAATGCATTCTGCAAGAGCAATCCTGCCTTTAAAACCTGTGTGATTGCAGCTTGTACAACCTTTGGATTGATAGATGTTATCGTTTTTATTGATCGAAAATTCTTTGTGAATTATCTCAGACGGCTTAATGGGTGTCTTGCAATCTTCGCACAGTCTTCTAACAAGCCTTTGGGCAATGACCACTCGTAAACTTGATGACAAAAGATATGACTCAATACCCATGTCCCTTAATCTAGCAATGGCACCAATGGCGCTATTGGTATGAATGGTAGAGAGAACCAAGTGTCCTGTTAAGCTTGCTTGAATAGCGATCTTGGCAGTTTCAATATCTCTAATTTCTCCTACCATGACTATATCGGGATCTTGTCGCAAGATTGATCTTAGGCCTGAAGCAAAATCATACCCAGCTTTATTATTGACTTGCGTTTGACCAATTCCTGACAAAGTGTACTCAATAGGATCCTCAACAGTAAGGATGTTTTGAGAAGTATCACTTATGTGTCGAAGGCCTGAATACAATGTTGTGGTTTTCCCGGAGCCAGTTGGTCCAGTCACTAAAATAATACCCTCTGAAAATTGCAAAGCATTTTTATAGGTTCTTAAAATTGAATCTGGCAAACCCAAATCACCAATATTAATTTGCGCCGCCTGTTTATCTAATAAGCGCAAAACAACTCTTTCACCATATGATGATGGCAAGGTAGAAACTCGAACATCAATTTTTTTTGCGCCTAATGATAGGGATACTCTTCCATCTTGAGGTTTTCTTCTTTCTGCAATATCTAAACGAGCAATAATTTTTAAGCGCGAAATAATAGGTGCTGAAAGCCTAGAATCATGGGTTAAAACTTGTTGCAAAATTCCATCAACTCTATACCTGATAATAAAGTTTTCTTCATATGGCTCAAAATGAATATCTGATGCCCTGTCTTTGATAGCTTGGCTTATTACTCCATTGATCAATTTAATAATAGGAGCATCATTTGCTCCGCTTAATAGATCCTCAGTTGGGGCTAATGTATTTGCAAATGATTGCAAATCAAAGTTCTCTGGAAGGCTTGAATTACTTATCCCATCGTCATCACCAGCAGAATAGTACTCTGTTAGCAATTGATCAAATTCAGTGGGGGTACATGTATGAGATTTAAAATGATTAGTAAGAAAGCGATATAGCTCTTGAAACAGTTCCTTTGTCAGTGGTTGTTCTGAAATAACTTGGGCTTGTTGATCTTGTTCAAACGCTATCACCCTTTGAGTTTTTGCAAATTCATATGGCAGCAAGGGATTCTTTGGGGCAACAACCTGATTCTTCGTCATATACTATTCAGTGAGATCTAAAATATTTTTATTGGATGATCCTATGATTTTTTCTGCATTGATATAATTGTACTTTTCGCCTGAAAGAGAAGTAACGTCAGCTGAATCCATTAATATTGTGGGCCTTAAAAATACCATTAGATTTCTTTGCACCCTGGATTCAGCAGATGATCTAAAGAGCCTGCCAAAAACTGGAATAGAGCCAAGCAATGGGACTTTGGAGACGCTTTCCTGGAGATCATCTTCATTTAGACCGCCTAAAACTATCATTTGATTATTATCAACCAAGACAGTTGTTTCAATGCTTCTTTTGTTAGTAATAAGATCTGCTGTTCCTGTTAAAGGACCAACAACACCAGAAACTTCTTGTTTTATCTCTAAAATTACAGAGTTACCCTCATTAATTTGTGGTGTGATAGAAAGCTTTATACCAACTTCTTGGCGAGAAGTTGTGCGAAAAGGATTGGCATTATTTGAACCAAGACTCTCGCCAGTTGTAATGGGTATTTCTTGACCTATCACTAAATTTGCAGGCTCATTATCCATCGCAATTACTGTATGCGTTGATAGGATATCTGAATTTTGGTCGTCAGCAACCGCACTTATAATGCCAGCAAAACTATCTCCGCCACTGAAATCTCCAAATCCTGAAACTAAACCAGAGGACTGCAATAAGGAAGAGGATGCAGCATTGCTTAAAGTAGCATTTTCACCATCTTCAATAAGAGATCCTGCCAAGGCAACCAAATCAGGATTTGATCCATTTTGGAATCTCGTAATACCGACGGGAATATTTCCATCTTGAGCACCGGCAAAAATTGTTTCAACTCCCAGACTCTTTGCAGCTGTTTCAGAAAGCTCCACAATGATTGCTTCAACAAGGACTTGTGCCCTCCTAATATCTAATTTAGAAACCAAATTGCGAATAACCTCAAGATTTGTTTCTTCTGAAGAAACAATTAATGAATTAGTTTCACGATGGTGGGTAACTATTGGTTTTTCATTCTCATCACCAGCAAACCTTGATGAGACAGTGTTAATAATAGTTGCCACTTCTTCTGCTTTTGCATATTTAAGGTATAAAACAGCAATCGAACCGCCAGTTAACGCATCTTTATCCAACGCATTCAATGTTTCAGTTATATTATTTGTAACTACCTGATCTGCAGAAATAATCACTGAATTTGATGGGGTGAAAGGAACCGCTATAAAGTTGTTTATAGTTGGATTGTTTTGCGCTTTTAATCGATCAAGAATTCTTACAGCCTCAACTGAAGAAAGATTATTTAACTTAATAATCTTTATGGCGGCGCTATCATTCTGGTCAATTTTCTTCAGCAGTTGGCCAATCCTTTCAATATTTGATTTTTTATCAACCAAAAGGATTGAGTTAATCGATGGGATGCTAGAGAGGTGAGATTGCCTCCCAGTGATAGGTTTAATTTGACTTAAAATTTCTCCAGCTGCTCTATTTTTTAGAGTAAATATTTTTGTTTCTATGGAGGACTGACTTAAAGATTCATTTGAGTCTCTGGTTGCCTCGTTTTCAGGGACAATTCTAACCACCCCGCCATCAGATAAAGCTGCAAAACCATGCACCTGAATCGTTCTCATATAAACATCCCAAACTTGTTCAGCCGAGAGAATTGAATCGGAAAAAATTGAAATTCTACCTTTGACCCTTGGATCAAGTATCAAAGTCTTTTTAGAAAATTTAGAAATATCCTGAGTAACTTTTGCTATATCTACATCTTGATAATTAAGCAAGAAAGTTTCCTGTGCTTGAGATTGAATAGATATAAAGATAAATAGAATGAAAATTATAGATTTAATTTTTTTCATCATATTAATTATCTACTATTAAATTTGTACTAAGTTGGAAAAGATTTCCATTGTCTTCAAATGTAGCATATTCATTGTTCACGCTGAGTAATTTGTATTTATTTTCTAATAATGTGCCCTGTTGCACAACAAACGTTTGATTGTTTCTCTTAAGAATTACTGATGCTCTTGAAGAACCCGCTCTATATCCTACAACCTTATAATCAAAAGCTGATGAAGAGCTCGACTTTATTTGATTTGTCTCAATGCTAGAGCTAAATTGAGCAGATCCCTGAATGGGGCTGAAATTTATATTCATAGAATCAGGCCTGGAGATGAATGATAAAATTAGTAGATACAAAACATACCCAGTAAAAAGAGTCATAAGACCAATTAAGACTTTTTTGATATGTATATAATTAATATTCATAAGATACTTTTAACCCTTAGTGTAGCTCATTAATAATGAGATGAACTATGATAATGGGAGAGTAAACCAGAATTCGGACCCACCTTCCTTTCTTGTCTCAACACCTACATCACCTTGTAAGTTATTTACGAGATTTCGAACTATGGCTAGACCAAGTCCACTGCCTTGCTTGGTATTGGCTCTTGCTTTTGCTGTTCGATAGAATCTTTTAAAAACAAATTTTTGCTCTTCCTCAGGCACGCCTTCACCATAGTCTAGAACTGAAATACGAAAAAAACCAGCCTGCTTTCTTGCCCTAATTTCAATTAGCGAGCTCTCAGGACTATATTTAAATGCATTATCTATCAAGTTATTTAAAACTCTTTCTACAGCTTTAGTGTCACTTTGAACTTCAATATCAGTTTGGCGATTAAAGACTAGGTCGATATTTTTTCTTTTTGCTGTGCTTTTGAATGATGAGATAACTGTTTCAATCACGTCATTAATGATTATTGGCTCTATTACAAATTTTAAATCTCCATATTCAATTCGTGATAAATCTATTAGTGAGGTTACCATCTCGCTTAGACGGTCTGCATTATGCAAAATAGCTTTAGAAAATGTTTTAGCATCTTTCGAATTATCCAAGGCTCCATCTAATAATGTTTCTGAATTTGCTTTAATTACACTTACCGGGGTTCTGAGCTCATGTGATAAGTTAGAAACAAAATCCCTTCGCATTGAGTCCATCTCTCTTAGCTGTGTTGTTTCATGCACCACTAAAATTAATTCTTTTGTTGCCTTAGCTTTATTCATGTGAGCCAAGATCCACCTTGTTTCATCTCCGCCGGTATCAAGCTCAAATTCACTATCGTGCTGACCTTTTTTTAAAGCTTTTTTATAAAGTTGTTTTAATGGGGGCACATTTAAGTCAGTGATTGATTTATTTAAAATTTCATCTAATCCAAGAATTTGCATGATCTGATCGTTTCTAAAAGTAATGATTCCATCTTCATCAAGCACCATAATCCCCTCCCCCAGACCATCCAACACCAAGCCAAATTGATCTCTCTGTTTAGCAATTAAAGAAATTTGCTCCTTTAAATTTAAAGAAATGGTTGAAATATTTCTTGCCATAGATCCAATTTCATCTGAGCGTTTGGTAGGAAGGGACTCTAAGTTTTTCTTCTTATAACTACCTGCAGAAATTTCAGCTGCAGCTTTTTCTAACTCAACAAAACTTGCTCTGATATAGTCTCCCGCAAGGACACTTGCTAAGATTGCGACGATAAGCCCAACAACAACTATTAGCGTGATTGAGTTTCCTAAAGACGCTAAGACTTGATCTAGGTTTTCATAGGGAACTGATATCCTAATTACTCTTTCTTGGTTGTAAGATTTATCTAAAAGTGCGAAATAATACATTTCTTTCTTTACTGTTGAGCTATACCTTTTACTTGACCCATAACCATCAGTGAATGCACTTATGATTTCTGGTCTATTACTGTGATTGTCAAGGTCACTAATTCTGCTGGATTCTATGTCTGAATCAACAATTACATTTCCATTTTTTAAGATAATGGTGATCCTTGAATCTGAAGCAGAAGCATACTCATCTATCTCAGCTTTTAGGATATCTAATTCATTAGAATCAATTAAGCCTGATATTGATTTTCTTAAAATTTTTGCTTGTCTTGAAAGCTCAGTTTCAATTTGAGCTTGCAGCTTCAGAGACAAATCTCTTTCTGCAACAATAAATGAAAGGGAAATACCAATGAATAAACAAGATAACGTAATAAAAAAAATTCGGGTTCGAATACCCATTCTAATTAATCCGTCTTTCTAGAAAATCTATAGCCTACACCGCGAATGGTTTGAATATGATCGCCAACTATGCCAAGTTTCTCTCTTAAACGTTTGATGTGAGTGTCGACTGTTCTGGTTGTAACATTGGAACTGTATCCCCAAACATCCTCTAGAAGTTGATCTCTTGTTTGCACTCTGCCCTTTCTATTAATCAAATGCTTAAGCAATTTAAACTCTAGTGCCGTAAGAGAAATCTCTTCATTATTTATGTAGGCTTGATACTCATCATAATTTAAAGTGAGCTCTCCAAATGTATCCTGGGTATTATCTGTTTGTATTTCAGTTGAAACACCTCTTTTCAAAATAGCTTTAACCCTTAAAATCAATTCTCTTACACTAAAAGGCTTGGTAACGTAATCGTCTGCACCTAACTCGAAGCCCACCACTCGATCAACCTCTTCAGTTTTTGCCGTTAATATAATGACTGGGATATTTTTGGTGTTGGGTTCAGACTTGATATCTCTACAAAGAGTTAAACCAGAGCCGTCTGGCAGCATAAGATCTAAAATAATCACATCAATTTTATTTGAGGCTAGAGCTTTTTCACCTTCTTCTATGGATGCGGCTTGAATAACTTCAAATGATTCCTTTGAAAGATTGTAATCAATCGTTTTACGAATATCGGGTTCGTCTTCAATTACTAGTACGCGAGATGTCATGAATATCTAAAAATTATATATTCCTTTATACATTATATTTTCATGAGAGTTAATTCTCTTAAGATTGATTTTGCTCAATAGAAACAAAAATATCGCGTAATTGTGTCTTAGAGAATTTACCTGAAGCAACTCTTGGAAGTTCCTCATAAGCAATTTGCATGAATGATGGAATTTTAAATGCAGCTAACTTATCTTGTAAAAAATCCTTTAACTCTTGTTCTGATAATTCCATTGAAGGTTTTAGGCATATTGCTACACATAATGTTTCACCAAGGCGCTCTTCAGGAATGCCGAATACAGCTGCTTCCTGAACTGATGGATGCAAATAAATTGCAGTCTCAACCTCGATGCAGGAAATATTTTCTCCGCCTCTGATTACCATATCTTTAACTCTGTCTACGATATATACAAATCCATCATCTATATATCCCAGATCTCCAGATTTAAACCAGCCATCATCGTTAAAGACTTCATCGGTGGCTTCTTGATTCATCCAGTAACCAACCATGTTAGCTGGGCTTTTGATAACAATCTCTCCAACCGCTTTGGGCTCTTCAATAAAATTCCAATTCTCATCAATGATTGCTACGTCTGTAACAGGAGGAATGGCTCTGCCGCAACTTCCTGGATGTAACAAATAATCTTTGCCCAAGTTTAGAGTCCCTGCCGCATTAGTTTCAGTCAACCCATATCCTATTGAAGGTTCTGCGTCATTAAATCCATCTTTCAATTTTTTGACATGTTCAGGTGGTCTTGGCGCGCCGCCACCACTTAATTCCTTAAATGAGGATAAATCGTACTTATCTCTGTCAGGATGAGTTAAAAGATCCCAAGTTTGAGTTGGGACGCCTGTTATCGCCCCTATCTTTTCATCTTGAATTAATTGCAGTGCTGCACCTGGATCCCACTTAGACATCATGACCATCTTTCTGCCTGCAATGATGCTCATCAGAAAACCTGAGTGACTTCCGGTGACGTGAAATAATGGTACACAATGTAAAATTGCTACCTGTTGTTTAGGTGCCTCATCTTCAGACTGAGATTGTGAATTATTATCTGTAGCTTCAACCTCTCTTTTTAGAGTTGTGACCAAAGCCCAACTAAACAATGTTGAAAGTATGTTTCTGTGAGTTGATAGCACTCCTTTAGGAAAGCCGGTTGAACCAGAGGTATAAAAGATGGTCGCATTGTCATGGGTACCTAAACTGGGCTCACTAAAGTTTTCTGATTGGCTGGCTATAAACTCATTAAAATCCTCATAGTCATTTGAGTCATTGATTGGCCTGACAACAATCTTCCTGAGTTCTGTAAATTTTTCCAAACCCTTCAATCTTTTCTCATCACCAATTAAAACGGTGGCTCCAGAGTTTTCTAGCCCATAAGTAATCTCATCAGGAACCCACCATGAATTTAGTAAAACACAAACAGCGCCCATCGAGGTCACCGCCATAAATGAAATAATGTACTCAGGATTATTAGCCATACAAATGGCTACTCTGTCGCCCTTTTTAACGCCAGCATTTTTTAGAGCGTTGGCTGTTTGAGCAGCTTTCTTATGGATGTCTTGATAGGTATATCTCTCATCATTGAAAACAATGAATTCCCATTCTGGAAACAAAAGACCAAACTCAAAAAAGCTTGCTAATGTCTTAGGGGTATTTTTAAATTCACGGTAAGTGATTCCTGAGGAATGAGTAACTTCTTCGAAGGCATAAATTTGATCTTCTGCTGTTAGATTGGCTAAAACTTCGTTATATTTATCTGACATATTTTTAATTTAATTACAGTCAAAGAATCCTAAACTATTATGCAGCAAAACAGAACTCTAGCATTGGTTTTATTTACCCTCATTTCTTGTGGTGGAGGCGGCGGTGGCGGCTCCAATAATTCCCCTGTAGTTGCTCAGACTCCTACCCCACCCGCAACTCCTCCAACCCTATCTTTTGATGAGCTGAAAGATCAATACGAGGGTTACTATGAGTATCAAAGCCAATGGGGCCTAGATATCATTAATGCGTCATCTGCTTATGCAAGGGGTGCAACTGGGGCAGGTATTACAATTGGAATTACTGACTCTGGTCTAGATAATACCCATGTTGAGATTAGTGCTACAAGGCTATCAAATGATAGCGCTCTCAATTACTCAAATTACACCCCAAATACAAGACAAAAAAGACATGGAACCATGGTAGCTTCTGTGGCAGCTGGTAAACAAGACAAAACAGATATCACACCAATGCACGGCGTGGCTTTTGAAGCAGATGTTTTATTTGTAGCAATTCAACTTGCTGAGCCAGATCCAGACTATGATCCTGTTGATATTGGTGATGATGATGGATCAGGCAATGTATCTGGAGCGCCTGATTTTACTGGAATAGATAATTTTTTTAGCCAGCTTTTTGAAGTTTATAATGACTATGATGTTGATATAGTCAATAACAGTTATGGCTATTCAGGCAATATCATTGACTATACTGAAGCACAAGTTAGGTATGCTTTTCCTAATACTATCGCTGAGATGTCTCAGGTTGGAACTCCTGATTCAGAAAAAACTATCTATGTATGGGCTGCAGGGAATGCGGGAGGTTACGCAGATCAAGGTGTTGACTATTCAAGCCCAGAACTATTGCCCGGAATGGCTCATTACATTCCAGAAATTCAAGGTCATTCCATTGCAGTAGCTTCGGTTGACGAAAATGGTCAGATCAGCGACTTTTCGAGCAGATGTGGTGTTGCTCAGGATTATTGTATTTCTGCACCCGGAGGAAGGGTCACCGCCGCATATCCTACATCAACATCGGATACTGGAATATATATCGGTAATACCAATGATGATAATTACAACAACTGCATTACAGATAACTCCTGTTACGCAGTCACCAGTGGCACCTCCTTTGCAGCTCCATTTGTATCCGGGGGTTTAGCTGTCATTGCCGATCATTTTGAGGGTCAGCTTGGAAGCCATGAAATAGTTTCTAGGTTATTTGCGACCGCAAATAAAAATGGAGTCTATGCTGATAAAGCAATTTATGGTCAGGGGCTCATGGATCTAAATGCTGCTACAGAGCCAGTAGGCCAAGTAAGCGCAATGATGTCACTTAGCCTATCTGGACCAATGACCCCAGCAATATTTTCTAATATACAATTAACCAGTCCTTCATTTGGAGATGCAATTAGTAATGGCATTGGTGATCATTCGATTATATTTTTTGATGAATTGGATGCACCTTTCAGGAGATCTCTGGGCAGTTTAACCTCTGATTATAGAAATCAAATAATAAACATGGATGGGTATGAAAGCATGCAAACCCCTATTTCTCATACAGTAACTTCTGGAGAGACTGAATTAGAAATTGGTGGACTGCAAACTCATACTTTTTCTCAAGAACTTGTTACTCCATATCACTTGCTCAACGCAAGAGCAGATAAAAATGAATTTTTTTCCTATTATAACTATTCGAATAATTCATTTTTAAGTCATGGACTAAATGGAAGTTGGGCAATGGGAGTTTTTCAAGATTCTGAATTGCGATCTAAAAAAAGCTTGAGATCCCAATTTAGCAACCCCTGGTTAAATTTTAGCGCTACGGGAACAACTTTTGGCTCAACTTTTCAGGGCTTACAAGGGTTTGATATTGCAATTGCGCTTTCATCTGGTAGAAATAAGTTTGAAGCAAATGAAATTTTTGGTGAAAGAAATTCCAGCACCGTTGCTCTTTTAGAAATTCAACCAAAATCTAGCATGCCATCATTCCAACTTGGAGTGATGAAAGAAAATGATGCCAGCTTAGGCTTAAGCGGATCAGGAGCTTTTAATGGTAGCAATAATCAGCTGACTTCATTTGCAGGATTATCTAATTCAATGAATTTGATGGGCGGTAAATTGTTTGGATCATTCTACTGGGGTAAATCAAATGGAATTTCCAATGAACTTGGGATGATTAAGTCTCTTTCAAACCTTTACTCATCTGCTTTTGGAGTTGGATTTTTGAAGTCTTCAATTTTTAACAACGTAGACTCATTTATAGTAACCATTGATCAACCCATTCGAATAGAATCTGGTGCTCTTCAGCTAAATGTTCCAACCTATAGAACCAAAGAAAAAAATGTTCTCTTTCATTCTATGAGTTTAGATCTTGATCCAAGCGGAAGAGAAGTTCATACAAAAGCTCAGTATTTTTCTTCATATAAAAACGTCGGCTTTGGCCTAACTTTAGGTTACAAATCTGATCCATATCACATAAAATTTATGGATGACTATTTGTATATGTCATTAGGTTTTAATATAGGTTTCTAAATTTTTCATTGGGGGGATATGAAAAATATACTTGAAAACGAAGTTATATACATCACAGGTGCTAGTGCTGGCATAGGCTATGCAACTGCTGAGTTATGCCTATCATATGGAGCAACAGTAGTAATAACAGGAAGAAATGTAGACAACCTTGATAAAGCAAATCAGGAGCTATTAAAAATTTCTTCAAAGGTAATTTCGCATAATGTCGATGTCAGTAATGAATCAGAGATCGTTGATTCTTTGCAAGAAATTCATACTTCATTTGGAAAAGTTGATGGATTAATAAACAATGCCCCATCCATTCACACAGGCAAAATCATTGATCTTGATCTTGATGCTTGGAGAACAAATTTTAAAGCAAACCTAGATGCAGTATTCCTTACAACTAAAACAGTTTTACCTTGGATGCAAGACGCTAAAAAAGGTGCAATTGTAAACGTAGCATCTGTTGTTGGTTTAAAAGGAGTGGCTTATATGTCAGCTTATGGGGCTGCAAAAGCTGGCTTAATCAATTTTACTAGAGCAACTGCTGTTGAAGCAGCGCCCCATGTAAGAGTAAATTGCATTATTCCAGGTGCTGTTCTAACGCCTGCAACTAAAAGAGCTATTCCAGATGACGAATTGATGGAGGCTACCATTAATACCATCCCCCTTAAAAGAATTGCAAAACCAATCGAGCTTGCAAAACCAATAACTTTTTTGCTGAGCTCGGATGCATCGTTTATAACTGGAGCCAGTTTGGTGGTGGACGGAGGCAAAACTGCGGACTTAAATGCTGGTAACTGAAATTAATCCAAATGAAGAGCTTTGGCTGTCTGAGGTTGAAGCACCACAAATAATCACTGATCCAAACTTATTTGCATGGGATGATGAAGCTGATCTGGTTGTTGCAGGTTTGGGGGGCGCTGGAATTGCTGCTGCCAATGAAGCCCTCGATCAAAATCTAACAGTTATTGGAGTCGATAAAACAAGTGGTGGTGGTGCTACTGCTAAAAGTGGCGGCGTGTTTTATGCCGGTGGCGGAACACCAATTCAGCTTGCTGCAGGCGTCAAAGACTCCCCAGAAAATATGTTTAATTACCTCATTCAAGAAACTGGAGACATTGTAAAAGAATCGACCTTAAGAAAATTTTGTGATACTTCAGCTGAAAATACACAATGGCTTATGGACAATGGAGTTCAATTTGATCCCTCTTATTACAAGATTAAAACTAGCTATCCTGGAGCTGGATATTTTTTATACCATTCAGATAACTCTATGGTGCCAAGCTACATGGAAAATGCGGAGCCTGCTCCAAGGGGGCATAGGGGTTATGAAGAAGGTCCGTTTAGACCTATTGGCGTTGGGGGAACAATTTATTATCCCTTAAAGCAATCAGCAATTAAAAAAGGTTTAAAAATCTTTCCTCAAACTGAAGCGCGATCACTTGTTATTACCTCCGAGGGAAGAGTTGTTGGGATCAAAATTCTCATGCTTCCCTCAGGAAAATTAGCCCAAAAACATAAATCCTTAACTTCGCGTGGAGAAATGCTGCAGATGCTTCTTCCCCCCTCTTACCCAGGTTCAAATATATTACAAATAATTGGTGGTCTCTTCATCAAAAGAGCTCAAAAAATTGAGAAAAGCCACAGGCAGGTTAAATATATCAAAGCTAAAATGGGGGTTTGTCTCTCCACAGGTGGGTTTATTTTTAATCGCTCTATGGTTAAAGAATATGCACCAAAATATTATGATGGAATGCCTCTAGGCACTCCCAATGATCAAGGTTCTGGAATTAGACTTGGGCAAAGCGTTGGCGGCAAGACCGATCATATGGATCGAGTAACAGCATGGCGGTTCTTAAATCCTCCATTAGCATTTGCGCAGGGAATAGTGGTAAATAAGAGTGGGCAAAGATTTTGCAATGAGATGGTTTATGGAGCAACCCTAGGGGACGCTATGTGTGAGCATAATGATGGTAAAGCATATTTGATATTGGACGAAAGCTTGTTAGATGATGCGAAAAAACAATCCAAGGAAGCTCTGCCCTTTCAAAGAGATATGGCAAGAATGCTGATGTATTTTAATGCTAAGAAGAAAAGTAATTTAGTAGATTTAGCGAAAGTTTATGGTCTGCCAGCAGATATGCTGACTGAAGAGGTTGAGAAATATAATCAAGCAGCTCGATCACAATCATCTTGTGAATTTGGCAAGGCCGCCAGTGATGTAAAGGAGCTTAAAGGCCCCTTTCATATTATGGATATTTCAATTGACTCAAAACTTGCTCCACTAACAACCCTAACCCTTGGCGGGCTTGTGGTGAATGAGGAAACTGGAGAGGTTTTAAATCAAGATAACCAAGAAATTAAGGGACTATATGCCGCTGGAAGAACAGCTGTTGGAATTTGCTCAAATATTTATGTATCTGGGCTCTCAATAGCTGATTGTATTTTTTCTGGAAGAAGAATAGGACAAAACTTAAGAAAAGGAGATAAGTAATGAATTTAGATTTTGCTTCAGTATGGGAAACAGTTGCAGATTTAGTGCCTGAAAATGATGCACTAATTTGCGGAGAAGACATTGTTTCTTGGAAAGACTATGACCTGCTATCGAGTAAGATTGCTGCCGCGCTATCAAGCAAAGGCTTAGGTCCAAACTCTAAAGCAGGACTGTATTTAAATAACAGTAATGAATACCTAATTGGTCAAAATGCAATTTTTAAAATTGGCGGTGTTCCAATTAATGTAAATTATCGGTATGTGGAAGAAGAGCTAATTTATTTATTGGATAATTCTGATGCTGAAGCAGTGTTCTACCATGCATGCTACAGCTCAAGAATTAATGAAATTGCAAAATCTCTACCCAATGTAAAAGCATGGATTGAAGTTCCAGATGGAAGCAAATCTAATTTTGATCAGGGTATGAAGTATGAAGAAATTTTACAAGATTACTCTCCAATGGATAGGATCACTAGAGATCCTGAAACTGTTTATATGCTTTATACCGGCGGAACAACCGGTATGCCAAAAGGGGTAATGTACAAACAAGGAGAATTTCTAGCGTTTTTGTTTAGAACCCTCAAAGCCATGGGATACGATGTTCCGGAAGATCTCAACAATTTAGAAGAATCCATCATGGCATCTAAAGCTAATGATCAATTTATTAAAAGCTTGGTTGGCTGTCCTTTAATGCATGGAACAGGGATGTGGTTAGGTGCTTTTCTCCCCTTGCTTTTAGGAGGAACAGTAATTACCACATCCAACCTTGGTTTTGATCCTGACCAACTATGGAGGCAAGTGCAAGACAAGAATGTTACAAATATTGTGATTGTGGGTGATGCTTTTGCAAGACCGATGCTTGATGCTTTGGATAGAGCAGAAGCTTCTAATAATGCATATGATATTAGCTCAGTACAAGCCATTATTTCAAGCGGTGTTATGTGGAGCACCGAGGTAAAAAATGGTTTGCTTAAACATCATGATATGAAGTTAATGGATACCATGGGCTCTACTGAGGGTGGGATTGGAAGCTCTATTGCAACAAGAGATAACCCCTCAGAAACAGCAAAATTTTCAATAAATCCTGGGGTAATAGTTCTTGCAGATGATGGAGAGATATTAGAGCCAGGATCAGAGAAAATTGGACTACTTGGAACTTCGGGGCTAGTCCCAGTTGGATATTACAAGGATGAAAAAAAATCTGCAGAAACTTTCAAAGAAGTAAATGGTATTAGGTATAGCTTTCCTGGAGACTACGCGAAGCTTGAAAGTGATGGAAGCATCACCCTTCTAGGCCGCGGAAGTAATTGCATCAACTCAGCAGGCGAAAAAATTTACCCTGAAGAAGTGGAAGAAGCATTAAAGAAAAACATTGATGTTTTTGACTGCCTTGTGGTTGGAATGCCCGATGAAAGGTTTGGACAAAAAATTGTTGCAGTGGTATCTACGGTTGATAATAAGACCTTAAAAGAAGAACAATTGATTGAAGATACGCGTAGCATCATAGCTGCATATAAATTACCCAAAAAAGTAATTTTTACTGATGAGGTGCAAAGAGCCCCAAATGGAAAGGCTAACTACAAATGGGCAAAATCTTTCGCTGAAGAGCAATTATCATAAAGAAAATCTAAATCATGGAAAGATTTAAAAATAAAATCGTAGTTATAACTGGTGCAGGATCAGGTATTGGGAGGTCAACTGCCTTGAGGTTAGACTCTGAAGGCGCTGATCTTTTAATGATAGATAGAAATCAAGAAGACCTTGATGCAACAAAAAATATGCTAAAAAATAAAAATTCATCCGCCCATGTTGTGGATATCTCTTCAATTAATAGCACTAAAAAATTTTTTAAAGATTTAGAAAAGAATTATAAAAGACTCGATGCGCTCATTAATATTGCGGGCATTCTTCGCTTTGACAATTCCCATGAGGTTGAACTAGAAAATTGGAATCAAATTCTAGAGGTAAATTTAACAGGTACTTTTTTTATGTGCAGGCATGCTCTCCCGCTGTTACTAAAATCCAAGGGTGCTATTGTGAATGTATCCTCAACAGCAGCACTAGGAGCTCATGCATGGACAGCAGCATATAGCGCTTCAAAAGGAGGAATTAGTGCTTTTTCAAAAACGCTTGCTGTTGAATATGGAATGAAGGGTTTGAATATCAATTGCGTCTGCCCAGCCTCAATCGAAACCCCTATGTCATCTAATCCAATTATGCCAAAAGATATTGATACTCGCTTATTAAAGAAAATTATGCCTCTTGATGGTGTGAATAGATCGCCAGATGATATAGCAAGTACAATTGCTTTTTTAGCATCAGATGATGCGATACATATCAATGGAATTGATTTGAGGGTTGATGGAGGCCTGCTCACATAAACATGAAATTCTTAGCGTTACTAGTGATGGCTTTTGCATTAAATACAGAGGCTACGATTTATAATTCCAAAGCAATTGTTCATCCTGAGGTTGGCAAAAATGGCATGGTTGTTTCTCAGCATTATCTTGCCACAAATGCAGGTCACTCGATCCTTGCAGAAGGAGGCAATGCCTACGATGCATCTATAGCAGTTGCATTTGCTTTGGCCGTGGTCTTGCCGAGAGCTGGCAATATTGGTGGAGGTGGATTTATGGTCATGTTCGATGAAGCTTCACAAGAAAGCTACAGCATTGATTATAGAGAGATAGCACCTGAAGCTGCAACGAAAAATATGTTTCTTGCATCAGATGGATCTGTAGATAAAAAGAGGGCTACGCAAGGAGTCTTATCAATTGGGGTTCCAGGAACAGTTTATGGGATGTGGGAAGTGCACAAGAAATTCGGTAGCTTGCCTTGGTCTACATTACTGGCTCCTGCAATTGAATTAGCTGAAGAAGGTTTTCTTATTTCTCCATTCATGGCCGATGCGCTTAATAAGCGATATAAAAAACTTGGAAAGTATAAAAATTTTAAAGATATTTTTTACTCAAATTATCCTGTGCAAATGCACCAGAGATTAAAGCAACCCAATCTAGCCAATACGCTGAAAACAATCTCTACAAATGGAGTTAAGGGCTTTTATGAAGGTGAGGTAGCGACAAAGATAGATGCTTTTATGAGAGAAAATGGCGGACTGATTACTAAGAAAGATTTAAAAAATTATCGTCCAATTTGGCGTGAAACTCTTCATGGTAATTTTAATGAGCATAAAATAATTACCATGGGACCGCCCTCCTCTGGCGGTGTTCATATCATCCAGATGCTAAATATTCTAGAAAATTATGACTTAGTCATGATGGGCCATAACTCCCCAACCTATACAGCATTACTTACAGAATCAATGAAGTATGCATATGCTGATAGATCAAAATACTTGGGTGATCCAGAATTTTTTGATGTTCCGGTTCAATCACTGATCAGCAAAGAATATGCTAAAAAAATCAATAATAAGATCAAGCTTAATTTGATTACGCCTTCTGAAAAAATTCTGCCAGGATCTGAATTGAAAAATGAAAGTCTAGATACTACTCATTTTTCAGTTGCTGATAAAAATGGAAACATTGTTTCAAATACCTACACATTAAATTCAGGCTTTGGATCTGGCGTGGTGGTTGATGGAACTGGAATTTTAATGAACAACGAGATGGATGACTTTGTTTCAGCTCCTGGGGTACCCAATCAATTTGGATTGATTGGTGGAGAAGCAAATAAAATTGAGCCATTCAAAAGACCCTTAAGCTCCATGACACCAACAATAGTCCTGAAGGATGGCAAGCCTATTTATGCAACTGGATCACCGGGTGGCTCTAGAATTATTACAACAGTTCTTCAATTTCTTTTAAATACTCTAGTTTTTAAAATGGAAATCTCCGATGCAACTGTTGCTCCTAGAGTACATCATCAATGGAAACCAGATGTTCTCATGCTAGAAACTGGTTTTGATATTCAGCATGCCGCAAAAATTGAATCTTTAGGCCAAAAGATTTATTTATCTGGGCCTGGCACAGCATTAGAAAGTATAGAAATAAAAAATGGGTTGTTTTATGGCTTTGGAGATACAAGACGCCCAGACTCAAGCGCCAAAGGACTTTAATTAATGCTAGATAAACTTTTAATAATTACTCTTTATGCTATACCAACGGTCGGTCTATTGATCGTATGCTTTTTAATTTCTCGCAAAAAATAATTAATTGATAATGGAATTAGTTTTGACTAATTTATTATTGATTGCACTGGGTGGCTGCCTTGGAAGTTTCGCTTCAATGTTGATTTACAGGCTCCCACTGGAAGATGTTGGAATTACAATTTTTAAACCTAGATCATTTTGTCCTCTATGTAAAAATAAGCTCACTATTCTCCAACTTATACCATTTGTAGGATATGTTTACAGTCAAGGAATTTGTAAGACATGCAATGCTAAGATCAACTCTAGCTATTTGATCAATGAAGTATTAATTGCTGCATTCGTTTTATTGATATTTAATAAAATGGAATTAACCAATCCTGTCGCATGGACAATCGTCTTGATTGTAATTTGCTTATACATTCAATCATTAATAGATATGCAAACCATGCATTTATTTCAGCCACTTAGCCTTATTTTAGTTGTATCTGGATTAACTCTGAATATCTCAACTAGTTTTTTTACAATTCCATTAGACTCTATGCTGGGATTAATTTTTGGCTATGGAATATTATTCTGCATCAACGAAGTTTACAAAATGATCAGATCAAGAGATGGGATTGGATCTGGTGATTTCTTGTTGCTGGGTGGAATTGGGTCTATTTTTGGTGCTTCAGCACTTGGACCAATTCTCTTAATTGGATCAAGCATTACTTTATGCCTATACGCTGTAAATAAAAATAAAGATGGGGAGCTTCCGCTGGGGTTTGGTATAGGTATTGGGGCTATATTTTATTGCTTAATATTTTTATTTCTTTCTATTAAATAGAAACATTATGAACTTTCCTTCAATAAGGTTGTCATATAAATAAGTTGGTTAAAAATTTTCCTCTAAAATTTTTTCCCTAAGACCAATTAGAGCGGGTTAGCCATGCCCGCTTGCTCCTTTCAAATAATGTCCTATTGAAGCTTTGGATTGGCGCTAATATTTTGTATCTCTTTGATGACATCCTCCCAAATAAGCCACTCCTCAGTGTTTAGATTGGCTGCGTATTCAGCAGCTCTCAACATGGCTATAGATTCAGCATCTTTACCATATTGAGAAATAAGATCCATGGCAATTTGATGATTAGAGTTTTGAACATTCATTTTAAGAGTATTTTATAGATGTATTTCCTTCACAAGACTTCATAGACAGGGTATTTTAAACATAACAAATTATAAGTAAAAATTTAATGAACGTTTACTGGTTTCAAGATTCAAAGACTGGACATCTAAAACAAGTCCAGGCTCTTTTAGATCAGCTTAAAAAAGAGATAGAGCTCTCGATCACCCCCATCAAGTACCCAAATCATGAAGGTTTTTCAGATATGTTAGCTAATGAGAATCAATTAGATGGGCCATCAATACTTATAGGCGCAGGTCATGATGTCTATTCAAAAATTCTTCAGGCAAAGAAATACTTAACAAAAAATACTACCAAGGATGTATTTTCAATAGCTGTACTTCGTCCTAGCTATAAACTTAATTCTTTTGATTTGATTGTAGCTCCAGAACATGATTTTCGTAGAAGACGTCTTCCTAAAAATGTTATTCCATTTCAAGGCTCTCTAGCAGCAATATCTCACCATCCTGTAGATGAAAATAAGGCAATAATAGCTATTGGAGGCCCAAGCAAGCATTATAAATTTGATGAAGGAATTTTACTGAAGCAACTTCATTATATTTTAAGTGTGCATTCAAAGCATGAGTTTAAAATTTATAATTCTCGCAGAACACCTGATGCCCTCAACCTAAAATTAATAGGTGGGCTGAATAATTATTCTAATGTACAGTTCATTGATTTAAATTCAGCTGAGTCTGATACATTTCAAGATAGCCTAAATAGATCTTCATTAAAGTTTGTTACCCCCGATAGTTCAAATCTTGTGTTTGAGGCGCTTTCTGCAAAGGGTCAAACCTATTTAATACAAATAGAGAGTCCAAAATATAGACGGATTTTTGGAGCTAAAAAAATAAGAGAATCGATGAATGAATTGGTTAGTACTAAGCGAGTTGGTGTAGTCAGCATATTTAACAAAAAGGGAGGGATAGATATTTCAAAAATTGAATCCCCTTCTCCATATTTTGAACCTTTGGCAGAAGTTGAAAAGATATCGTTTTCTATACTTAAATTTATCAATCAACAAAAATGAAAATTGCTCATTTGGTATCAAGTCAAATCTTTGCGGGGATTGAGCAGCATGTATATGAACTGTCCTCATTCATGTCTGATGTATCGGATCAAGTAATTATCTGCGATAAATCTATCCACCATCATATGGGTCGAATGAAAACTCAATCATTAGACATAGGCTCAAGATATTCTCCACTCAACACATACAAATTAATTAAGTTTCTCAATCAAAACAATGTCTCTATTTTGCATTGCCATGGCGCCAAAGCCAGCACCATTGGAAAAGGAGTAAAAATTTTTAGCAATATTAAAGTCGTGTCGACAATCCATGGTCATAAAAAAAATAATAATGCATTCACCAATCTTGATGCTGTGATAGGCGTTAATAAGTTGCTTGTTGAAAATATCCCTAAGGGCACTTATATCCCTAATTGGTTCAATCCATCGCATGCAGGAGAAGGATCTTCGCGCACCGGACCCATAATTGCCATTGGAAGACTAGAACCAGTTAAAGGCTTTAATCAGCTGATCAAAAGCTGGATTAATATTCAGGAAGATCTTGAAATTATTGGCTCCGGTCCTGAAGAAAAAAACCTTCATCAGCTCATCCATGACTTAAATCTGTCTGATCGGATTAAAATTGTAACGAATTGTGATTACAGCTCCATTGAGGAAAAATATAAAACTACCAGTGGGCTGATTGTATCCAGCCATAGAGAAGGAGGCCCAAGGGTTGTGTTGGAGGCCATTAATCATGAAATACCAGTTCTTGGATCTAAAGTGGGAATAATTCCTGATTTAATTCCTAGCGAATGCTTGTCTGAGCCTGGCAATCAAGAAAGCTTACAAGCTTTACTGGAAGAAATGGTCCCTTTGTTAGCTCAATTAAACATGGAAGGAATAAAGGCAGCTCTAATTGAAAATTACTCAATTACCAGTGCTGCCAAGAAAACAAAAGAAATTTATGAGGCTTTGCTTATAGCCAACTGATAAACATTTATCGTTGCATTGACTAAGCACTCTTTTGTAAATTGATCGGGTATAGATTCAGGCGGTGAAGTTGCTAAAACTTGATCGATTTTTTTTGCAAACCTATCCACCTTTCCATACTTTACCAAGCCAACAGGATTAATAGCATTAATAGATTCCTTAACACCACCCCTATCCCAACCCATGACATGACTCCCACAGGCAGCTGCTTCAATGATTGTTCTGCCAAATGGTTCGGGTTTGGATGATAAGTTTATGACAACATCTGATATTTTATAGACATTGGCAATATCTGATCGAGCACCACAAAAAGTAATATGTTCAGAGAGGTGTTTTTGCCTAATCAGCTTGTTTAAAGAATTAAAATAGTTTCTTTTATTGTCAGCAACGGGTCCTGGAATAATGCCATGAAACCTTGATGTATCTATATAAGAAAAAAGATCAATAAAGCTCTCAATACCTTTCCAGCTCGTTATTCTGCCAGGAAGATTAAGAATAGTTTTATTTTTAGTCTGTGGAAACTCCTTAAACCATGCTTCTTGCCATTCTTGGCTTGGTGCTGTGGTATTAAACTCTTGCAGGTCACATCCACGATAAATCAAATGTAGATTAGATTTATTGACGAAATAGTTTTCCTGAACATAGTCTTGAACCGTTTTAGAAATAGCAATAATCTCATCTGCATAAGACATAGATTTACTGTAAAAAGGTTTGCTGTATAAGCCATGAAATGTAGAGATGACAATAGGTTTTTTGCCCTGAAAATTTTTTAGGGCAAAGTAATTTATCCATGCTGGAAATCTTGATCGGACGTGAACTATGTCGGGCTTAAACTCTGAATAAATTTTTTTTAAATTACTTATCTGCGATAAGGCTCTTATATTTTTCTTTGCTATAGGAAGTTCATAATGCTTCGCGCCATGTTCATTCAATAAATCTACCAGTTGTCCTCCCGCAGAAATGACGGCAGAATCATGACCTAGTTTTATAAGATGATCAGAAAGATCTACTGTGCCGCGCTCAACACCACCGACTTTGAGTTCGGGTAGCAGTTGAATGATTCTCATGGATTATTCGTATCTTAGGGCTACAGCTGGCTCTAATTGAGCTGCTTTCCTTGCAGGCCAAATACCAAAAAATAACCCAACACATGCTGAAAACATGACAGAGCCCAATATCGCTGAAAAAGGTATGGTGAAGACCCAATCTTGAAAGACTGTTACTAAGAAATATAAACTGGAGCCAAAAATGACGCCGATGATGCCACCGATAATACAAAGAGTTACAGCCTCAATAATAAACTGCAAAAGTATTGCCTGCTGAGTTGCTCCTAAAGCTTTTCTTAGGCCTATTTCTCTTGTTCTTTCGGTTACAGACACTAGCATAATATTCATCACCCCAATGCCACCAACCATCAGGCTGATGCCAGCAATGCCAATTAATAAAGCTGAAAAAATTGCAGTGGCCTGTTTTTGCAAATCAGTGAACTGTGACCAGTCATTGATTCTGAAGTTATTTTCTTCCCCTGGACCTATGTCATGCTCTCTTCGAAGAACTCTTTCAATAGAAATCATGGCTTCTTCAGGCGAATAAGTATTCGGTACTTCAACGCGAATTGAATCAACTCTATCTCTACCAAACACTCTATCTGATGCTGTTAACAATGGTATATAAATTTGTTCATCAGGATTAGACCAACCTGAGGATCCCTCAGATTTAGTAACACCTATAATCTTGAAAGTCACACCACCTAGATCGATATCCTGTCCCACCAAAGCCTTTGAAGATGTTTTGAGCTCAGTACCTACACTTGAACCAATGATTGCAACTCTTTTTCTGGCCAGATCATCTCTTTCGGTAAAAAAGGCACCTTGGTCAATTTCATAGCCTTGAATACTCAAATAACTTTCTCTGGCGCCAATAACAGAAATGCTAATGCTTTCATTTTTATATTTTAAGGATTTGCTGCCTCTAATTTCTGGGGATACTCTCCAGTTTATTTCTTTGTCTTTGATTAATGCGTCCGCATCAGAGATTGAAAGAGGTGCTGCACTAATTTTTTGACTACCCCTGCCACGCGATGGGTATACAGATAATGTTCGTGCAGATAAATTAGTAATTGAATCGTCAATTGCTCTTTGAGCGCTTGACCCAATCCCCACCATGGCAATCACTGAAGCTGTACCTATAACAATCGCAATGGTTGTTAAAAGGGACCTTAGTAAATTAGCTCTAATCGAATCTACTGCGGTAGAAATTGATTCTTGTAACACCATAAGTTAACCGAACCTACCTTTTACTCTTTCAGAAAATTTTTGTTGATATTTAATGAGGCCTTCGCTAGGCAAAACATATACAACCTCGTCATACTCTATGCCTTGTTTGACCTCAACATAATTAAGATCGGTTTTTCCAACTTTTACCCAAGTAGGTATTGCCCCCTTCTTGGTTTTTTTAAGAACTATGTAGGCATCAAAATTTTCACCCTCAACTCTTTTGGTTAAAAAATTATTTAGCTCATCTTCTTTAATACCAAGCAATGGAGCAACAGAACGTATATCTTTACGCGTTCTCAAAGAACCTGCTGGTAATGCTAAAGCCACTTCCTCATTTAAAATTTCAATCTCAACATCAGTGTTCATTCCTATAAGTAATAAATTATCTTGATTCTCGATATCTATTAGCACTGGAAATGTCGTAACATTTTGATCAATTTTTGACATAGGTTCGATCTTGGAAACAACTCCTACAAATTTTTTGTCTCTATACGCTGAAACCTTTAATGTAACTTCTTGACCAATAGTAATCTTGCCAATATCTATCTCATCGATTAATGCTCTAACCCGAACTTTATTAAGATCTGCCATCTCCATTAATAATGTCCCGCCACCCACAGCAGAGGTTGGCGAGGTGATCACTTGCCCTACTTCAGCAGGTCTGCTGATAACAGTACCAGCAATCGGCGATCTTACACTTGTGTCATCTAAAGCTATTCGAGCATTTTCTAAAAATACTTCTGCTCTTACTAACTGAGCTCTTGCTGAGGAGAATGATTCTTGAGCATCCTCAAATGATTTATCAGAAATATTACCTTCATCATGCAATCTTTTGGAGCGCTCAAATTGATTCTGGGCATTGCTTAAACGAACTTTAGCAACCTCAAGATCGGCGTTAGCTTGAGCAAGAGTGTTTGTTGGCGTTCTTTGATCTATTCTTGCAAGAACTACACCCTCATCTACATAATCTCCAATTTCAGCTCCTAAAAAAAGAATTTGCCCAGATGCTTTTGATTTAATCTCAATAGAAGAGATGGCCTCAACAGTGCCAGACGCCTCAACAGTAAGTTCTAGCTGCTGAGATGCCGCTTCTTTTAATGCATAGAATTTAAATTCCTCTTCCTCTTTACCGCCACCGCAACTTACAACTAATACCGCTGATAAAATGATGCTGAACGTTTTAATGATTGAGCTATTCATAGTTTTTCCTTTCTAATGTCTGATTCTATCAAACCATCCTTAATAAATATTGTTCTTTGGGCTTCTGCAGCTACCTCATTCTCGTGAGTAATTAAAATAATTGTTTGGCCTTGCTGATGCAGATTATGAAAAAGTTGCATGACATCGTGCCCCGTTTGACTGTCTAAGTTTCCAGTTGGCTCATCGGCAAATAAAATAGACGGGTTATTCACTAACGCTCTAGCTATAGCAACTCTTTGCTGCTGCCCTCCTGACAATTCAGATGGCTGATGATCCATTCTTGAATCAAGCCCAACTTGAGAGAGAGCATCCTTACCTCTTTTAAGTTGATCTGCCTTATCAACTCCAGCATATTTTAAGGGCAACATAACATTATCAAGCGCACTGTTACGTGCCAATAGATGAAAATTTTGAAAAACAAAACCTATCTCTTTATTTCGTATGCCTGCCAGCTCATCCCCTTCTAAAGTGCTAACTTCTTGGTTGTTCAGGTGATATGTTCCATCTGTCGGGCTATCTAGACATCCAATAATATTCATGAGCGTAGATTTACCAGATCCTGAGGGACCCATAATTGCTATAAATTCACCTTGCTCTATACCAAAGCTCACGCCTCTTAGGGCCTCTACTGTTTGCGTGCCAAGCAAATAATGTTTGGTAATATTTTTAACGTCTATAACATTCATGCTGGTTTACACAAAAATACAGGTATCTCTCGGGCGGTGTTACTCTGATAAGTTTCATAGTCGGGGTAAAATGAACAAATTAATGGCCATAACTCATCCTTTTTTTCTTTAGACACCTCTTCTGCTAAATAGTTCCCATGCCCTTCAATCGTTGAGATCTTAACTGTTGGATGCGCCTTAACGTTGTAATACCAATTAGGGTTCTTTGGCATCCCTCCTAAAGAGGCAACCAATATTGGCATGCCCTCTTGATGCACATAGATCAGGGGTATGTTTCTTATTTTGTTAGACTTTGCACCCTTGGTTTCTACAACCATGATTGGAAAACCTCCTGGCCACTTATTCCACAGTTTTCCTTTGCTTATTAAAAAAATACCAGCCTGAAATTTAGCAAAGTACTTAATAATTCGTTTTGCTGTTTTAGCTTGTTTTAAAGTATATTTTTCAGAGCTCATGGATTTTTAATGGTATGTATAGATAAATTAAATGTCAAGTTTACTTGACATTAAGCATTACTCGAAAGCTGCTATATTTGTCTGAAGATTACCAAGAATTAATGCATGTATATCATGGGTGCCTTCGTAGGTGTTTACTGCTTCTAAATTCATTGAGTGTCTGACGACATGGTATTCATCAATCACTCCGTTACCACCATGCATGTCTCGTGCCATTCTGGCAACCTCTAAAGCCTTGCCGCAGTTGTTTCGCTTAATAAGAGATATCATCTCTGGAATCATTTGCTCATCGTCAATTAGTCTTCCTACTCGCAAGGCTGCTTGCAAGCCTAATGTAATTTCTGTTTGCATATCCGCTAATTTTTTTTGAACCAATTGTTTTGCAGCAAGAGGTGTACCGAACTGAGTTCTATCTAGCGTATATTGACGAGCAGCATGCCAACAAAATTCAGCCGCACCCATAGCGCCCCATGCAATGCCATATCTCGCCATGTTTAAACAAGAAAATGGGCCTCTAAAACTTTGTGCTAATGGAAGAACATGGTCATCTGGAATAAAGACATCAGACATAAAAATTTGACCAGTAATTGATGCTCTAAGTGCAAACTTGCCTTCTAGCACCTTTGTATCTAGACCTTTAAAGTCTTTTCTAGCTATGAAACCTCTTAATACACCCTGCTCATCTTTTGCCCATATCACGAAGACATCAGCCAAGGGTGCGTTTGTTATCCATGTCTTGGACCCATTTAATTTATAGCCTGCTTCAACTTTTTTTGCATTTGAGGCCATACTGCCAGGATCAGAACCAGCATCAGGCTCAGTTAGGCCAAAACATCCAATTAAATTTCCAGCAGCCATCTGTGGCAATAAATCTTCTTTCTGTTCCTCTGATCCAAACTTATAAATGGCATACATTGCCAATGAAGATTGAACGCTAAATGCAGAACGATAACTGGAGTCCACTCTCTCTATTTCACGAGTAATTAGTCCGTATGAGACATAGCCAACCCCGGCACACCCATACCCTTTGATAGAGGCACCCAGAATACCAAGCTCACCCATTTCTTTATAGATTTCAGGATGAAAAGTCTCATTCCTGTTGGCATCTAAAATTCGAGGCATTAAGGATTTATTGCAATACTCGCGAACGTTGTCACGAATCATCCTTTCTTCTTCGGTTAATTGGCCATCAAGCCTTAAAATGTCTTCCCAATTATTATCCATAATTTTTACAAAAAAAAGCCTCGGGAAATACCGAGGCTTTCATTATATTCTAATATTAGAATTTGTAGTGTATATCCATGCCAATTGTTCTTGGAGCATTAAAGTAGCTCAAAGTTAATTGACCAAAAGCTGGTCCAAATGGAATGGCACTCATTCTGTGATAATCATTATTTAGATTCTTAATCCAAAAATTTAGCTGCATATTTTCCATTGGCTCAGTCAAAAGCCTAAAATCAGTAGTTCCTCTAGAAGCTAGATTGGTAAGTGCAGCTCTGGGATCTTTTGAGTTATAAGGGAAGGTTGGATGCTCTCCTATTCTGCTGTGATCCAAGCGCATACGATAGTTACCATAATCTTTTTCTAAAGATACATATAAAGTTGTCTCAGGTGAATATGGCACTTGTTCAAGGAGGAATCCGTCACTTGCAACCTTATTACCAGTAAACTCAGAATCCAAAGTACTCAAGTTAACCATGAGTCTTGTTGAATCATTGAGAATGGTTGTTGTTTCAATCTCAAGACCTGATATGTCTGCAGAGTTATTGATAACTTCTGAGGCTGCTGCAGCATTAGCAGTAAAATATGAAATCTGCATATCCTCATGCTCATTATCAAAATAGGCAACATTCATCATCATTCTATTATTAAAATATTTACCCTTTAAACCAAACTCAGTGGATGAGATTGTTTCAGGCGCATAGGGAGTGGCTGCGGCAAATGGATTTGAGCTTTCTGCATTAAATCCGCCAGCTTTAAACCCATCAGCTACCTTGAAATAAAGATTAGTATTTTCACTGTAATCATGTGAAAGAATAAATGTGCCTGTGGTGTCGTCAAAACTTCCACTTCCATTAGCAGCAATTATGCCAACATACTCTTTAAATCCAACTTTATCCTCTTCCGTTGTTCTAGCACCAACGGTTAAATCCCACTTATCAGCAATTGCCCAAGTAATCTGACCAAAAAATGCCTCGGAGTCTCCACTACCTGAGTAATTTTGAGCAAAAACTTGACCACCACCAAAGAATGATTGGGGGTTAGCTGTAAAAGCTTTGTCTTTAAGGCTGTAATATCCAAAAACATATTCCATGTTGTCTGTAGAACCACTTAATTGAACCTCGAGTGTCTCAGCATCATAGTTGGTGTGCCTTTCAGTATCTGCAATAGGGAAAGGTCCACCATCAAGATCGAGCCTATCATCCCAGGCAGTTTTTCTTTTCGACCAAATAACTTTTAATGTACCAAGACTCATATCACGAGCAATGGTCAAACTGGTTCCCTCAACAACTGAAAGTTCATATGTTGGAGTATTAATATGAGCAATACCTTGACGCGAGCTATTGGTAAACATCTCAATAGGCCATAATTTTAAGCCGGCAGTTAAAGCTGAGGCACCAACACCAAATGCAGTACTCCAATTTGGAATAGTATTGGTTAATTGTGCAAATGGAGGAACATTATCTTGATCAGTCTGATCAATAGAGAGGTTGAAGCTAGTTTTATCACCTTCATATGCAAGGGTTAATTTGTAACCTTTTGAATCTATTGTGTCTAATTCAAAATGATCAGCAACAGTATTAGGGACCACGCCCTGGGCTGCTTGATATGGGGAATCGGTATTATTTACATAACCACCTCTTTTTTTAGAATTTAGGACAACTTTGGTAAAAATATTTTCTCCAATCTCATAATCAGCTATAAGTTGGCTTTGCTTTAAACCATAGTTTCCGATGGTAACTTTTGCTGACATCCCCTCACCAGAGGGTTTTTTACTAATTAAGTTAATTGCACCGCCGAGAGTATTTCTGCCGTAAAGAGTACCTTGAGGCCCTCTTAGAATTTCGACTCTTTCTAAATCTACAACATCAAAAATTGAGCCTTGCCCTTTCCCTAAATACACACCATCTAAATACATCCCAACCGTAGGTTCCCATGTAATTGCCGGGTTGATTGTGGTTCCGCCACGCATAGCAATGGTGGCAGCTGTATTATTTGAAGGAGTATTAATTATATGAACATTTGGCGCCATCCCAGCCAAGTCTACTACGTTGGCAAGATCCAAATCATCAATTGTAGACTCAGTAATTGCAGTGATTGCTATTGGCGTTTCCTGAAGATTTTCTTCTTTCTTTTGGGCTGTTACAACAACCTCTTCAAGAACCCCAACAGACTGAGCATTAATATTTAGCGCAAATGCCAAAGGCAATGCCATAAAAATAAGTCTAAAATTACTCATAAAATTTCCCCACTAAAAATAAGTAAATGTTCTTAATTATTACAAAAAAGGCATCAATTTGCATCTTTGATGAATTTCATTCAAATAAAAACTTGCAAAAGTCATCATATTCAGTCAATACCCTCGACCCTGATGATTCCAAATCTTGGTGATGAGTAAGAGATCATTGAAGTATTGAGAGTTGAAGAAACAATATCTATCATTTTATTGCTGTTGCCACAAATAATAATTAATGGGAGTAAATCCTGATATTGATAGATAAAATTGATGATCTCTGGCTCTACATCTAGATGCTTAACACCATGTAAATCTAAATGCGTAATCCCTCTTTCTTCGAAGACATTCATTGATTTTTATATAATTGAATCCGCGGTTAAATCAAAGCGATTAATCGAGATTGGTGTTTACTGTCATCACATCCATTCGCCTTGCATTATGGTGATTGTAGTCATACACAATTTTGTCTCCAAGACTAAGATTAGGAAATCGTTTGAATAACTCTTTTAACATGACCTCAGTTTGAGAGCGTACCAATGTAACCCCAATACAATAATGTGGTCCCTGGCCAAAAGATATACTTTTGTCGTGATCTCTTTGAATATTAAACTTACGAGGATCATTGTAGATTGATGAGTCCATGCCCGCCGTGCTGGTGATGAGCTGAACCATTTGCCCTTTTTTAACATGATTGCCGTTAATCTCTAAATCCTCTGAGGCATATCTTGCCAAACCTGTTTTGCCAGATGATTCATATCTTAAAGTTTCAGATATGGCGCCCTGAACAAGACTCGGATCAGATTTCAGTGATTCAAATTCCTCGGGGTGTTGTAATAAATTTTTAATTAGATAACTGTGCAGATCAACCGCTGTATCTGAGCCAGCTCCAAGAACTGCCCCAACCAATGCACACATTTCTAAGTTTGATAATTTTGATCCCTGATCTTCCGCGAGTATTAAAGTGGATAAAAAATCATCACCAGGATTAGCCCTTCTCTCATCAATCAGCTCATTTAAGAGCACCAAGCCTTCTGGCACTCCTTTGATAGCATCTTTTCTTTCTTCAGGGGTAAGCATAGGATTTATTCCCCTCACAACCCCATAAGCCAACGAATCAAAAATAGGAAATTTTTCTCTTGGAATTCCAACTAAACTTGCTATTGCATGAGTGGGAACAATTTCTGCAATTTCTGCAGCAAAGTTGAAGGAATCAGGCGTTCCAATCTCATCAAATCTCTCTTTCACTAAAACCGAAAATCTTTCTTTCATTTGCTCCATAATTCTTGGAGAGAATGCAGGCAATGCTAATTTTCTTAATCTAAGATGATTTTTCCTATCAAGAAAAAATAAATTATTATTCATCAATTTTTCAAAAGCATCCATTTCTTCAAGTGGTTTTTTTGGGGGTGCATATTCCCAAAGATTAAAATCTGTTGAGAGCCTTGTGTCTAATAAACATTTAATAATGTTTGCATGACCTGTGACCAACCAGGCTTGCCAGGCATCAAATCTAGAAATTGGATACTCGGCGCATAGCTTCTCTAAAGTAGGCACCGGGTCATGAATAAAATCTTTTGAAGACGGATTAAAGAAATGATCGACTGTTTGAGCACTCATGAGGTATTTAATTAAAAAATATTAGGGTTAGGCAAATCGCTTCTAGAAATGATAGATTCAACTCGATCTTTGAAAGCTTGTTCACTTTTTTCATTAACAGGATTAATCCAATATTTGCCTTCTTGAATTTGAGAAAGACAGAATGAGGCGACTTCCTCAGGCTCAGTAGTTTCCATTTCAATGCCCATGGAGCTCATCATTTCAAGCATATCCTCTACAGAAGAGATAGGATGTTCCGGTGCATTTGGGTCTCTAGCTAATTCTTCGGGACGGTTTCTTTCAGCTGAAAATAGTTTTGTTCTTACTGTATGTGGTCCTGGAAAAAGAATTGAAACCTTAACACTCGCATCAGCCTGCTCAAGTTGAAGTTTCAAGACCTCAGTAATGCTAGAGACTGAAGCCTTGGACGATGTATAGATAGGTGTAGAGGGTAAATTAATAAATGCGCCATTTCCTGAACAGGTATTTATAACTCTAGATTCTTCTCCATGAGCCAACATACCTGGAACAAATGCTTGAATACCATGCAGCACTCCCATCACATTAACGCCATACGCCCATTGCCAATCATTTGGTTTGGTATCCCAAATTGGCAATAGTTCTGCAGGTGCAACTCCTGCATTATTAAAAAGTAAGTGCACTGGGCCATGTTCAGCTTGACACCAATGAGCTAAATCTTGCATAGACTCAATATTTGAAACATCTGTGACCTTGCAAAAAACATCAAAAGATTGATTGGCAAGCAATGCGGTTGAATTTTCAAGGCTTTCTTGTTCAATGTCTGTAAGAATAACCTTTGCGCCCTGCTTTGCTAAAGCTTCACCGATGGCAAAACCTACACCAGATGCACCGCCAGTAACGACTGCTAACTTGCCATTAAAATCTTTCATATTAAATCCTTAGGCAGAATCGTATCTAGAATGCATAAATGGAACATATGACATAGCATCTACTTCTTCCATGACAGATGCATTCGAAGAAGAGGTTCCTTCCTCCCAAACGAGAGAAATCATTTCTTTGACTGGTAAATCAATCACTGGATCTACAGGTGATTCTCTAAGAATAATTTCCCCATCAAGTTTTGTATGAACAGATTGGGTTCTATGCATATTAATTTTTACCAGCAAAGGATTTTGATCAACTGCTTTGTTTTGCTCACATGAAGGAAAGACTTTAAAGCAATAAACATCATCAGTAAAAGAAGATGTTTTTAAAGAATCGGTAGCTTTTCCTTTTAATTCTAAATACGTAATTCCATGTCTTGTAACAGTTGCAACACAATCATCGCCATCTTTTGATGCAGTTACATCTGCTATTTTCTTTGGCTCGCCATATGTCTCTCTGCCACCAACTACGACTCCTTCGGTTTCCATTGGCATAGTAATTTCATAAATACCCTCTTTACCTTTATACATGCAGTTAACTCCGAAGGTAGCAGCCCCAAAATCCATGCCCCCATTTAAGTCGACAAAGACTCGTGAGATAACTACTCTCACCATTGGATCAGCGTGCGGCTCTAATGGCGCTGGAATTAATTGTTCAATAAGCCCAGGTTCTGTTTTATACCAAGCCTTAATTGCTTGCATATTTGCATCAAAAAATTCTAAATTGTTTTCTGCGGCCTCAATTAGCTGCTCAGGTGTTTTAACAAATCTAAGTTGTGTCATAATTTTTCTCTCCCAACGTTTGTTTAATCATACATTTTCTAAAATATATTTAACAATAATATAACTCGTAATTAAAAATGATGCATTTATGAAAAAATGTGTTGATTCAAATAATTAATAGTGAAATCATGATAAAAATGTATTTTCAAAAATAACTATAAGCCAATATAATTTGTTGTAATAATTTTATTTATTAAGCAAGGAAGTAAAAATGCCAAAACAAGAATTTCCATTTCCAATGCCAAACGGATGGTTTTGCATTACCAGAAGTCATGAGTTGAAAACTGGAGAAGTGCAATCTTTAAAATTTTGTGAAAAAGAAGTTGTTGCTTTTAGGACTGAGAGTGGAACTGCAACCGTATTAGATGCATATTGTCCTCACTTAGGCGCACATTTAGGCGAAGGAGGATGTGTAAGAGGCGAAACCATTGAATGCCCCTTTCACGCATGGAGATGGAATGCAGATGGCACATGCGCAGAAATTCCGTACGCCAAAAATTTTCCTCCCAAAGCCAAAGAGACTAGAATTTTTAATTACCCAGTGGTTGAGGTCAATGGATTCATTTGGGCTTGGCATCATCTACACAAAGAAGAACCTACCTGGGAAGTTCCAGCGATAGAGGGTTTTAATGGTGATGATAAGAAATGGGGAAAAGTTTATTACTACGATTACAATATCAATACTGTCTTGCAAGAAATAGCTGAAAATGATGTTGATCAAGCCCACTTCCCAAAAGTGCATGGCTCACCCAGCTTGCCTGAAACTGAAGCAATCACTGAGGGAATATATAAAAAGACAATTGCAGAAACATTAATGGATCCTAGCAATGACAGTGTTTCAGAAGAATTTAAAGTGAAAGATCATGGAATGTTCACCACTACTTTCACAAGAGAGTCATGGGGCCTAGGAACGGTTGGGTTAAGGATGGTCAATCTACCGCCTAGCGGAGGAGAATTCATAATGGTCAACGCATCATGTCCAGTTGATAACTCTAACTCCATTTTACGTTGGTCAATGCGAGTCTCAAAAGATATTGAGGATGAGCTTGGCATGGCAATTATTGATGGGATTGCAAATGGTGTTTTAGATGATATGCCTATTTGGGATAACAAAAGCTATGTTGCTGATCCAATCCTCTGCGATGGAGATGGACCAATTAACAAATTTCGTAAATGGGTCAGTCAATTTTACTCAGAACCTATACAAAACTGATCTTTGGCTAAAGTACATTTTTTTTATTCCACAATGAATGCTGGCAAATCAACTGCCTTGCTTCAATCTAACTACAACTATCATGAACGAGGCATGGAAACGCTACTGTTCCTTCCTAAAATTGATGCCGATAGTAATGATGGAAAGATACATTCGAGGATTGGACTAACCGCAGATGCACATTCAGTTGATCTAGATTTCAATTTCTTTAATTTTGTATCTCAAGAACAATTAAAGAAAACTATTAGTTGTATTTTAATTGATGAGGTTCAATTTTTAACAAAAAAACAAGTTAGACAGGTCTGCAAAATCAGTGATGAATTAAATATTCCTGCAATGTGTTATGGAATCCGTACCGATTTTCAAGGCAAGCTTTTTGAAGGGAGCTCAGAATTACTAGCTCTAGCAGATAATTTAATTGAATTAAAAACGGTTTGCGATTGTGGTAGAAAAGCCATAATGGTTGTTCGCTTGGATGAAAAAGGGAAAGTCGTAAAAGATGGGGATCAAATTAAAATTGGTGGTAACGATTCCTATAAAGTATTTTGCAGAAAACACTTTAGAGAATTAACACAATTAATATAGTTATCTCTTGCCGCGCTTAAAATGTTGCAAGTAATCATATGATGGGTCTTTATCATTTGATGTTCCAATGTTTGCACCCTCAATCATAGGATGCTTTAAGTTAACTTTTGATGGATCATTTATATAAGCCCAATCAGCATCAACTGCCCTGCTAGAAAATTTCCATACATCATTTCTTTTTTCATACTCATCAAAATACCTGCCTCCAATAAGCACATCAAAATTTCCTGTTTCTGAGAGGACTTGGTGAAAAGCAATGATATAAGTTTCCCCTTCAGCCTTTTCTCCCATCAATTTTATATTATGAGTGGTGACATTGTGATGCAAAATATCCATGGATTTTTGTATCTCTGGCAGCATATCAATAAACTCCATAGCCTTGCCCTTAAAAAAAGAGCCATGATCATCATATGCATCTTCATGATAAAGCTCTCGCATTAATTGATGATCATGCCTGTCAGCAGCTCTGCAATACAAATGAACTAAATCTCTAATAGATTCCTTATCAAGGATTTCTTGAATTTTCCTATCTAAATCACTCATACTAATTACCTTTATTAAGTTAAAGTCTTTAATTTAATATAAATGAAAATTTTTCTTTATGAAAATCAATTAAATGAATAAGCAAATTAAATACCCTTATCTAGCTTCACCAGCTTCTATTGGAAATTTAGAACTTAAAAATAGAATGATTATGGCTGCAATGGGCTCAAATTTTGCTTCTGAAGATGGTCACGCCAGTGAACAATTAATATCTTATTACGAAGAAAGGGCGCGGGGCGGAATAGGGTTAATTATTCTAGAGACTTCAGCCATCACATGGCCTGCAGGAGCATCCATGCCAAACATGATAGGTTTTTCTAAAGATGAATTTATACCAACTCTACAATCCTTAACCCAACGTATTCATCAGCAGGGCTCAAAAATAGCTGCTCAACTTAATCATAGCGGTAAAATAGCCCAAGAAGATGTTGTTGCTGGAAGAATCATTCCAGTGCCCTCAATTCCAAAATCTGAACCTAGCGATATGTTTGGCCTACTAACTCATGATGAAATTATGAACTTTATTAAAGCTGGTGGGCCAGACGGAAAAGGCCCTCGGTATCATGAGCTTTCATTTGATGAAATTCAACAAGAGGTTCAGCATTTTGTTGAGGCAGCAAAACGGGCTAAAAAGTCAAATTTTGATGCAATAGAAATTCATGCTGGCCATGGTTATCTAATTTCAAGCTTCCTTTCTCCAGCGGTAAATAAAAGAACTGATGAATATGGAGGAACTGTTCAAAAAAGGGCAAGACTACTAGTAGAGATTATTTCTGAAATAAAAAAACAAATTCCAAACTTACCAGTGCTAGTCAGACTTGATGCCAATGAATACCGTATAGAAAATGGTATAACTCCTGCTGATTTTTTAATTACAGCATTCATGGCCCAAGAAGCAGGCGCTGATGCAATTGATGTGAGCGCCTATGGCAATACCAGTAAAGGCATAGCATTCACCGAAGCTCCTCTTGTGCATGAGCCTGGTGGATTTTTAAATTTCGTCAAAATGGCTAAAAAAGAATTAACTATTCCCATTATCGCCGTGGGCAGAATTGAGCTTGATATAGCAGAAAAAGGTTTAAAAAATCATGAATATGATTTTTTGGCTATGGGAAGAAAAGTTCTAGCTGATCCTGGCCTGCCAAATAAAATTATCTCTGGTCAAGAGCATCTTATTCGACCATGTATTTATTGTTATATCTGTGTAAGTCAAATTTTTATCAATAAACCAATGATGTGTGCCGTAAATTCCCAGCTTGGCAATGAGCATCGAAATGAAAATATCATTCATTCGACTGCTGATAAAAAGAAAATTTTGGTAATTGGTGCTGGGCCCAGCGGTATGGAATCGGCAAGATTGCTTGCTTTGCGAGGTCATCATGTTGAAGTGTGGGAAAAAGATAAAGACATTGGAGGAACTGTCAGAGTTGCTGCATTAGCCTATGAACCAAATGGGCGTCTGATAACTTACCTAAAGAATTCACTAGATGAACTGGGTGTAAAAATAAAATTAAGGACTTTAGCAACGACTGACTCTGTTCAAGCTTTCAATCCTGATCATGTAATTGTTGCAGTTGGTGCAAATAGAGATGCTCCATCTATAAAAGGAAAAAATGGTAGAAATGTTTTTGATGGGGAGCAATTAAGAGGTTTGCTTTTTGGTTCAGATACTCATGCCGTAAAGAAACTTTCACTCTTTCAACAATTAATTTTGAAAGTTGGAAGAACTTCTCAGCTTCTAAGGAATATCTCTGCGCTTAGATTTTTAAGCAAAATTTGGATGCCCCTTTCAAGCAATATTATTGTGATTGGAGGAGATTTAGTTGGTTTGGAGTTAGCTGAATTTCTTATTGAAAGAGGTAGAACTGTAAAGGTTTTGGAGCCAAGCGGTTCGCTAGGTCCTAACTTAAGTATCGTCAGGCGATCCAGGGTTGTGCATATGTTAAAAGAACACGGTGTGGATCTTTTGACCAATGTAATGATTAAAGAAATATGTGATCAAAAGGTAATTTTTGATCATGAGGAAACTGAAAAATCGCTCCGTGCTGATCAAGTAATTATTGCCATTGGAGCCAGTGCCAATTTAGAGCTTGCGGATGAGCTGAATAAACTGAATCTTCCTCTTACCTCAATAGGGGACTGTTCATCTGTTGGTTATATCCACGGAGCCATAGCCGATGCAAGAAAGGCAGTAATTAATCTCTAAAATTAATTGTTTAGGGCTTCTGCTATTGCTGGATGAACTATTTTTCCGCCCATGATATTTAGGCCATTCTTTAGATGTTTGTTTTCATTTAAAGCTGCTGATATTCCTTTATTTGCTAATTCCATAATGAATGGAAGAGTTGCTTTATTTAAGGCCTTTGTTGCAGTCAAAGGAACTGCCCCAGGCATGTTAGTTACACAGTAATGCAGCACTCCACTTTCCTTAAATGTTGGTTCATCATGATTGGTTGGTTTGCTAGATTCAAAACATCCTCCCTGATCAATTGATATATCTACCAATACACTTCCGTCTATCATGTCTTTTAGCATATCTTTTGAAACAACCTTTGGGGCTTCTTTGCCTACGACATATACGGAGCCAATCACCAAATCAGATTGAGATACAGCCTCTCTAATAGACTCTGGAGTTGAAATTATATACTTCATACCCTCTTCGCCAAAAGCTAATTTCAGTTCATCTAGCTTTGATTGGTGAAGATCAATTACTATGACCTGGGCATTGTTATCCCTTGCCTTAGATATTGCCTCTTTGCCTGCAACACCTGCACCAATAACTGTAACTATTCTTGGATCAAGATTGCTAAGCAAAGTTCCTCGTCCATGATTTGGTTTAAGTAGGTGATATGAACCAACAACAACACTCAATTGACCTGCTATTGCACTCATCGGAGCTAATAATGGTAACGAATTATCTTCAGCAGTGACTGTCTCATATGCAATGCCTGTTACATTGGTGGCTAGCAGCTTTTTTGCCTGTGATGGATCTCCTGCTAAATGAAGATAGGTAAACAAAGTATGATTCTCATGCAAAAATCTACATTCACCCTCAGTCGGTTCTTTCACTTTAATAATTAATTTAGAAGAATTAAAAACTTCTGAGGCTGAGTTAACTATTTTGGCTCCAGCTAATTTATATAGATCATCTGTAAAACCAATTTCATAACCTGCATTAGATTGAACAAATAATTCATGGCCAAGATCGGTAAGAATGTTAACCGATTCTGGAGTCAGACCAACTCTGTGTTCGTTATTTTTAACTTCGGAGGGAACACCAATTTTCATGATGCTAATCTAACATAAAATTTAATCTATCTGACTAATTAAAAACTATGTTTGTATAACCATTAGTTATCTTTTATTTTGAATACACAACTTTTATTAAATTAACTTTTAAATAAACATAAATTATATGTATAATGTATTATAAATAAAATATATTATGAACTCAATTATTAAAACAAGCGCTGAAAGAGTTTCTGATAACTTTGCCTACTCTATGACTAAATTTTTTAGATTCATAGCTGACAGCTTCTTTTTAAAGAGATATGGACATAGAGCAGTGGTTCTGGAAACAGTTGCTGGAGTTCCGGGAATGGTTGCCGGAGTTTGGATGCATTTTAAGAGTTTAAGGAAGATGAAAGCTGGATACGGAGAGCAAATCAGAGAAATGCTCTCGGAGGCTGAAAATGAACGAATGCACTTAATGTTTTTTATTGAAATTGCAAAACCAAATCTTATTGAGAGATTTGTTGTGCTTTTTTCTCAATTACTTTTTGGTTTATTTTATCTATTCATGTATATATTCTTTACCAGAACTGCCCATAGGATGATTGGTTATTTTGAGGATGAAGCAGTTAGCAGTTATTCAGAATATTTAAAGATGGTTGAATCTGGAAAAGTAGAAAACATCCCTGCCCCTCATCTTGCAATTAAGTACTATCAATTAGGTGCTGATGCAAGATTATCCGATCTTATCAAATGTGTTCGCGCAGATGAACAGCACCATAGCGAGACAAATCATAGTTACGCGAATAATTTTTAAAAAATAGAATAGTTACTTAACCCTAGACCGGTTTTACAGAGTTCTTGGTAGATACTCTCTAAGGTTTGGCACTGCCGTTTAATATTAAACAATCTACTAGGCTTGGGATCTAACTCAGCTTTGAGCACCTTCGCAGCAAGATTCATTTATTTGTGGAGTTATTGCTACCCCTCATACTCAATATCCCGATAACATGGCACGATTGTCCTCGCTATGCTCAGTTCGATTGGCAGTAATGTTAAGCAATATGGTATCCTTTTTTTAGAACAGATTCCTTTTTTTGGCTTACTTATTTATCATGATAGAAACAAAAACATTTTCACCAAATGGCTTTAATAGCTTTGCTATACAAGCTTATCGTTTAGTGTTTGGTCGTATTTTACCACAGTCATTGTTTCGCGATAAAATACCTGCTGAAGTAGATCGCAAGGCAGTAAAGGGAAAGTTTGATTTAGAAATTGTTAGTCACTGTTGGGGTTATGCCAACATGTTAACCTATCAATTAAGTTCGTTTGTAAACTATCCACCAACAAAACTAAATTTAACTGTGACCGTTTTTTATGCTGAAGAAGACACTAAAACAAAGGCTACATTGGACTTCTTTAGTCAAATAACCATGCCAAATATCTCTTGGAATTTCCACCCACTTTCCAAAGGAAAGCTCTTTAGACGTGGCATAGGCCGAAATATGGCTGCGCGGTCAACAGAAGCTGACTGGATATGGTTTACAGATTGCGACATTATCTTTTATGAGAACTGCTTAGACTCACTCGCCGATAGTTTACAAGGCGAGAAAGGTTCATTGTTTTTTCCAAAAGAAGAAAAAATCACTGAGATGTTAAAAGATGATGACCCATTATTGTCAAATGATGCCCAACCACAAGTTATCGATATAGAAACAGAAAATTTCAGTTTATACGAGCGTGATAAATCCCGTGATAAAGCACGCGGCGCATTTCAAATTGTTCATGGTGACGTTGCTCGTGCTATCGGTTATTGTGAAAAACTGTCAATATTTCAAACTGAATCTGACCGTTGGCGTAAAACCTATGAAGACACCGCCTTTCGCTGGCTACTTGGCACTGATGGTGAGCCTAAGCATATTGATGGTGTTTTTCATATTCGTCATGTTACAAAAGGACGTTATACTGAAAATTCTCAATTCTCTAAAGTGCGTAGTAATATCCGTTTAAGCCAAAAATAGATGCCCTTGAAGATAAATCAAGGGATATTTATTTTACTAAAAGTCTTATTTGGATCAAAATTGTTGCATGGCATACATACAACAAAAAGCAGTTAAGTCCCACATCATGTTGTTTGATGCAGGCCATTTCCCTGCACTTGTCCCAAAAATGTTTACAGGTCAATATTGGAAGACACAAAATGCCATAACAGGACAGGCAACCGGCCGTGGCACCACCTACTTTTTTCAACATAACAAAAATGAATATGTGTTACGGCACTATCGTCGCGGTGGCTTGATTGGAAAAGTGCTAAGTGATCAATATATGTATACAGGTATTGAAAAATCACGAGTATGGCAAGAATTTAAGCTACTACAGCACATGAAAAATATGGATTTAAATTGTCCAACTCCGATCGCAGCGATGTTAAAGAAGACAGGCTTATATTACCAAGCCGATATCATTTCAAAAAAAATTTCCAGCGCTAAAGACTTACATCATATTTTACTAGCAAACAGCTTAACCGCTGATGTATGGAAAAAAATTGGGCAAACCATTGCCAAATTTCATCATCATCAGATTTATCACCACGATTTAAATATCCACAACATTATGCTCGATATAGAAAACGAGGTTTGGTTAATTGATTTTGATAAATGCGGAATTAGACAAGGCAGTAATTGGAAAAACTCAAACATGGTGCGTTTAAAGCGATCGTTTGAAAAAGAAAAAAGATTACGTAATATTTATTGGCAACTGGCCGATTGGAAAATACTAATATCTGCCTATAACGAAGCGGCAATGGCTAATTAAGTCGAATAGGCTTATGAGCAATAAACGTATTCCTAAAAACAGATTGGTGGAGCTAGGCGGGATCGAACCGCCGACCTCTTGCGTGCCACATAAGCCATCTTATCTTGGCACTTGCCTCATTCTCCCTCTATCAGTGTGTTTCAACGATGCGAGACAATGAAGAGAATTAATCTGTCTACATTCTGTCTACATTTCTGAAAGCCTAAAAAGTTCGTCTTGCATCTTTTAACATGCTTTTCGATAGTTTTTTAAGTGTGATCTTCGCTCTCTAAGCTCGTTATTTTTATCATTTTTCCAATCAGTTATAAAAATACTTTATGGAATTTTGGGAAGCTTCCCAGGCTTTCTTCCCCATTTTTCTTCAAAAGTTCTTTCATATGCTCGGTCGCAGACATTTTCTTCATAGCTTGACTGTGGATTGCCGCAATTAATTGTTTCTTTTGGTTCCCAATTCTCTAATTGGTAGAAGTAATAAAAAAATAAACCAGCTCCTATCAACAAAAGATAGAATTGAGGAGTAATCAATAGCTGGCTTACGACCTCAGCAAAGGTAGCTTCGCCAGAAGCAATTCTGTGCTCTTTATCTTCTTGAGCTTCTTCTTGAGCTTTTTTAATTTTTTTATCATTTATTGTTTTTCTTGTAACTTTGTGATTTTCCAAGAGCTCTTGATCAAGCAGTTCATCAATACTTTTGCCTTCGGGTAAAAATTTTATGATATCTGCCCGTCTTTTTTTAATTGCAGTTATTTTTTTCTGAGGAGTATCCGCTTTTAACGCGAAGGAATCATCCAAAGAATACCATTCTGCAATCAGGCTCTCGGAAATAAGAGTAAGGCTTGTTTTATTTGGTGTGATGTATTTGTCTAGATTTTCTGCAGTGATAGGTGCTCTTAACTCATCATTAATTAAAAAAGATCCTTTTAAGGATTTATTATATGGATCTAGAATTTTATAATACTCTTGCAACTCTGATTCATATTTCTTTTCAAGCTCTTCTCTTGCTAATTCTCTTTGCTCATCTCTTCGCTCAATCCAATTCTCTTCATCGGTTGTGATGCTTCTATTTATTTTTTTATATTTGGCATTCCATTCCTTAAAAAATTTATCTGCACCAGTCTCTTTAGCAATTTCTTGTGTGCTTTTTTCATATTCACTTCTATCAAACAAAGGTCTGTAAAAATATATTTTTTCATAAATATCTAAATTACATTTTTCGTGGCCATATGGGCCAGAAAATGCATGATTACCTGTTAGCTGAGATTCATCTGGGCTATCAAACAGTTTTATTAGTTTTAGATCTTCACTATCTGGTTGAGGTTCATTCTTGGATGCATAGGTGCGATTAATATAGATAAATGAGTCGGGCTCATCATTAAAGACTTTGCTTTCAAAACTAGTTTTTATTTGATCAGTAAATGCCATATCAAAATCCTCTCCCTACAGTGTAACTATTTAGGAAAGTCCCTTGAGGTTAATACCCCGATCAGTCCAACAACAATACTGCATGTTAAATAGGATAAGTAACCACCTACCAAGAGACCAAAGAACCCAGCCTCAAAACTAAAACTGCGTTCTCCTCCAACTATTAACCCGCACAGAATTGATGCGATAAAAGCGTTAAGAACTATAATGATCTTAGATAGCAATTGGGTATTAGAAATAAGATTTTTCCTAGAGTTCTCTAAAGATAAAAAATCTCTTGATTGTTTTTTTCCATTCAACATAAATTCTCCCATTTAGGAACGCCCCTAATTACTTTTATCTTAATTGAAGAATACGAAGATTCAATAAATTTCGTTCTGGCATCTGTCTACATTCTGTCTACATTTTGACTTTTTCACCCTTATTTAACCCTTTACCTAAGCCAATCTGTGAATATAAAAATATTCTGCTCATAAAAAAGATATGAGTAGAATCTGTTAAAAAACTGGCTTGAAAGGTTGTAGGTAAAGCAATGTATGGTGGAGCTAGGCGGGATCGAACCGCCGACCTCTTGCGTGCCACGCAAGCGCTCTCCCAGCTGAGCTATAGCCCCAAAAACATGGATTATATATCACCAATATCTGCAGAGTGAATTATTTGATATATTTAAGTCATGGAAATTACTGCACCCTCCTCACCGTCAAACCTAGGCGTCCGACTTGAAGGTCTTAATATTAGCAAGGCACTGTGCGATGAAGATATTCAGAGTATTCGGTATCAGTGGGTAACATATGGGGTGGCAATCTTCCCTGGGCAAAAATTATCCCTTGAGCAATACGAAAACTTTAGTCAATGTTTTGGTCCATATGGAGAAGAGCCTTTTTTAATTCCTCTGAGGGAACATCCGCATATTGTGAAGCTTCATAGAAAGCCAGATGAAGAAGCAGCGCACTTTGGTGGGGCTTGGCATTCAGATTGGTCATTTCAGAGCTCTCCACCTTCTGCAACAATGCTCTACTCAGAAATTATTCCGCCAAAAGGTGGCGATACTCTTTTTGCCAACACTGCAGACGCATACGATGACCTAACGAATGAAATGAAAGAAAAAATAAAAAATATGCGCTGTATTCATAGCGCAAAAGTGCCGTATGCAAAGAATGGGGTCTATGCAACTGAAGGTAAAAAAAGAACGATGAAGATTCATACCTCTGATGAAGCTAACAAAACAATGTCACACCCCTTAGTGAGAACTCACAAAGAAACTGGACGCAAAACTCTTTTTATTAATCCCGTTTATACAATTGAGATTGAAGGCTTAAAAAAAGAGGATTCTGATAGCCTATTATTTGAACTCTTCATTCACATGGCGCAAGAAAAATATTTATATCGCCACAAGTGGGAACCAAATATGTTAATCATGTGGGATAACAGAACCGTTATGCACATGGCGGAAGGTGGATACGATGGCCATGAAAGGTTGCTTCACAGAATTACAATTGCGGGAGATCAAACAGAGTAATCTGTAAAAGCTACTAATGAAAAATAGACCGGTTCTTGTGGGCATAGGCTCTTTGCAACAAAAAGGTTCGTTTGAGCAACTCGATGAAGCTTTGATTTTAATGGAGCAAGCTACGTTAGATGCTATCGAGGATACTGACGTGCCAGAAATTAAAAATTATATTGACGAAATACAAATTCCTAAAGGTTTTTGGGCTTATCGAGATCCTGGAAAATGGATTGCTGAAAAACATGGTTTTGCTGAGGCAGAAACAAGCGTAACAAAAATTGGAGTTCTGCAGCAAAACCTTGTTAATTCTGCTTGCAAAAAAATTATTGATGGTGAAATTAGAGCAAGCTTGATTGTTGGAGGTGAGGCAAGATTTAAAATGATCCAAGCCCTAAAAGAAGGCCTGCCATATGAGGAGATGGCGTTAACTGAAAATCCAGATCATTATGTTAAAGCAAAAGAAGATTTGTATGTCACCGAAGAGCTTGATGCATTGGGAATGATGGCAGTTGGCTACTATGCAATTATTGAGAGTGCAATGCGATACAAGAATCAATGCAACCTGAAGGAGCACGAAAACTTTCTTGGGAGCTACTATGAAAGATTTTCTGAAATTGCGTCAAAAAATCCTCATGCATGGAATCAAAAAATTTTTACAGCCAAGGAAATTAAAACTCCTTCAAGTAAAAATCAAAGGATTGCCTATCCATACAATAAGCTACACAACACCAGCTGGAATGTTAACCAAGCATCAGCATTAATCTTAACTAGCGATGAAATTGCAGATAAGTTAAAGATTCCACTTGAAAAAAGAGTTTATCCCCTCGTATCAAGTGAAACAAACCATATGATTGGAGTTATCCAAAGACCCGATCTTACAAGCCCAGTCGGATTGAAACTTGCTACAAAATATTTATTAGAAACAGCCGCTAAAAATAATATCAAGCCTACTTTTTATGAGCTCTACAGCTGCTTTCCTGTTGCCGTTCAATTATTTGCTAAGGCCTTAAACATGCCAGAAAATATTGATAAAACGATCACTGGCGGAATGCCATTTGCTGGAGGACCCTTAAATAATTATATGTTACATGCCACAGCTCAAGCCCTAATGAAAATTAGAGAGAACAACTCTGAAATAGGATTGATTACTGGGGTTTCAGGCATGATGACTAAACAAGCTTTAGCAATATGGGGTAAAAACCCAGCAATGGATTTTCAATCAATGGATGTAACGGCAGAGGCAAAAAAACTAGAAGTTCCTGTACCTATGTCAGATTTAAAAAAGGGGAATGCAACAGTAATTGGTTGCACTACTCTTTACGAAAAATTAAATCCAATTAAAGCTGTTTTTTATGCAGAAGATTCACAAGGTCATCGATTAGTATTAACATCGAATGATCAAAAAATTATTAAGCAAGTAGAGGAAGTAGAATGCATAGGTCTAAAAATAAATTTTTCAAACAAACAGTTTGTAGCATTTGGCTAATTGCCTCTTTGCAAATACAAGCTGATTCGAGTCTCAATCTAAGTATTAATAAACATCAAGATACTTTTGAAACTGCTGCAATGAAAATCTGGGATTGGGCTGAGGTTGGGTATCAGGAATACAAAAGCTCAGAACTTTTAAAGAATGAATTACAATCTAATGGGTTTTCAATTCAGTCAGGTGTTGCAGAAATTCCAACAGCATTTATTGCAGAATACTCAAACGGAGGTCCTGTGATTGGAATTCTAGGTGAATATGATGCTCTACCAGGTTTAATGCAAACAGCCTCACCCTTTAAAGAAATTAAGAATGATGTTGATGCAGGGCATGCGTGTGGACATCATTTATTTGGAGCGGCGTCAGCGTGGGCTGCAGTGGCAATAAAAGAATGGTTGGTAAGAACTAAAACACTAGGAACTATTAGGTTTTATGGAACACCTGCAGAAGAAGGCGGTTCAGGAAAGGTCTATATGGTAAGAGCTGGATTATTTGATGATGTTGATGCAGTACTTCATTGGCATCCAAGTAGTTCCAATGCAGCGAATGCAGAATCCTCCAATTCAAATAAATCTGCAAAATTTAAGTTTCAAGGCATTTCTGCGCATGCAGCAGGCTCTCCACATAAAGGCAGATCAGCTTTGGATGGTGTTGAGGCAATGAATATGATGGTAAATATGATGAGAGAACATATTCCTCAAGAATCACGAATCCATTACGTTATTACAAAAGGTGGGTTGGCACCAAATGTGATACCAGATCTAGCAGAGGTGTATTACTATGTTCGAAATCCTCGAAGAGAGAAAGTACAAGAAATTTTTAATTGGGTTGTGAAGGCAGCTGAGGGAGCTGCTATGGGAACAGAGACATCCATGACGTATGAAGTAATGCATGGAAATTATTCAAAGCTTCCCAATAACACTCTTCAGAAAGTTATGCATAAGAATCTACTTGCACGTGGTGGAATTAAATATTCAAAACAAGAAAATGAATATGCAAAAGCTATATACGAGACCATGGTTTCTCCTGGCAGCAAGATTGGTGATCAGGAAAAAATTACTCCGTTTAAATCCAGTCACACATATGGCTCAACAGATGTTGGAGACGTAAGCTGGGTTGTGCCACAGGCCGGACTGAGAACTGCTACTTGGGTTCCAGGGACGGCTGGTCATTCTTGGCAAGGTGTTGCTGCGGGGGGAACATCAATTGGATTAAAAGGAACGAAGCTAGCGGCTCAAGTGCTTGCAGACACAGCTCAAGATTTATTCAAAAATCCAGAAATTATTAAATCAGCTAATGAAGAATATCTAGAGAGAGTGGGATCTGACTTTGAATATTACCCTTTGCTAGGAGATAGAAAGCCCCCTTTGGATTATCGCAATTAATTTTTAATTATTTGCTCCAATTCGCTTGAGGGCTTCTCAAGAAAATCGATAAAAGACTGAGCGCTTACTGATAGAGGTTTCTCTTTGTTACTTATCATGCATATTTGATAACCAATCGCCGGTTCAATCTCGTGTATTGAAATGTTATCGTCATATACTGATGCACTAAAATCATCGATAATTGCATAACCAGAACCTTTTTCAACCATCGCTTTTGCCACTTGTATGGTTTCAGTCTCTGCAATCCAATTTACCCCTATGGATTTTTTCTTTAAGACATCGTCAAGATTATTTTGAGCTTCATTTGTTTTCAAATTTTTAATCTTTATAAAAGGCTGATTCTGAATTCTTGATAATTTAAAAATACTTTCTTTTGGAGGGTTCTCTTTTGAGGCTATTAGAACAAGCTTTCCTGAATGTAATACAGTCTTCTTAAAAAGATCGTTATCATTTGGGTTAAAACAAATAACCATATCAAAGGTTAACTCTTTTAATTGATCCTCAAGATCCAAGCTTTGTAAATTTACAATATTAAATTTAGTGCCAGGATGAGTTTTTAGATACCTATTTAATAGGTTAGGCAGCAAACCAAGTCCAAGTGAAGGCGTGCACCCAATATTAATTCTTGATGATGGATCAGATATTAGATTTTCTGCAATATTATTAAACTTAGAAATTCGCTGGTTAACTTCAGCAGCATGCTTGAACAAAATATCTGCTTCTGGAGTTGGTGATAATCGTCTCGCATGTCTTACAAATAACTTTAATTTTAGTTTGTGTTCCGCATAAGCTAGAGTCTTGCTGACAAGTGGTTGAGAAACATTTAAAACTTTCGCAGCTCGGGTTAGGGACCCCTCATTATAAACATGGTAAAAAACTTCAATGTGCCTTGAACTGATCATAAAAAATTAAAAATTATTTTAAGTTATCTAATTATAACTATAAGTTATAGATAAGGCAGTAATTTTTAGCAATAAAATTGACAATAAATCATTAAATTCTCAGATCAACTGTTACTATTATTCTTCGTTAAATATTTATTTGGGGAAAATATGAAACTAACAAATCTTAAATATGCCTTAAGCTTATTTTTACTACCTTTATCAATCACTGTCTTTTCTCAAGAAGACGCATCAAAATTAAGTGATGTTGAAGAGGTTGTGGTGGTTGGCTCGCAAATCAAAGGTGCAAAAATAACCGGGGCTTTGCCAGTATCTGTCTTTTCAGGAAAAGATATAGAAGCTTTAGGAGTAGATGGCGGTGATGAGCTTCTTGAAAATATAGCTGAGCAAGGCTTGAACTATTTTAATGAAGCAGAAGACGCTTCTGGAGGCGTGAATGCATCTCGTGGAGATGTTGGTGCTTATAACTTAAGAAATATGGGTGTTGGTAATACTCTTACCCTTCTCAATGGCAGAAGACTTGTAAACAGTGGAACGTACCAAACAGAATTAATTGGTGGAGACTTTGTCCCAACTGTTTCTGTTAACTCAAACCTTATTCCAACCTATGGAATGGAGAGACTTGAAATCTTGCGTGATGGTGCATCAGCTATTTATGGTGCAGATGCTGTTGCAGGTGTTGTGAATAACGTCCTTCAAAAAGATTACGAGGGTTTGATGGTTAGAGCTAAAGTTTCTGCTTATGATCACTTTGAAACTGAAGATAATACCTTCAATGTGAAATGGGGTTCATTCTTTAATGATGGTGCAACCAATGTAAGCGTGTTCTTTGATCATTATGATCGAGGCAATATTAATGCTCAAGAAGATCCAAGATGGGGTGCGGGAGATCATAGACCATTTGTTGCTGATGATTCACCATGGAAAACTAGCACTTCATTTAGAAATTTAAGTTCAAATTCACTTTATGGACAATTTGATATGGTCAGTTCAAGCGAACATGCTGGAGAAAGCTATAACCATGTCTGGACAGACTCAAATGGTGAATTTGAAATTTTCCCTCTTGGAGATTCAAAATGTACTAACAGGGGCCATCCTCTTTTTGATACTGGTTTTGGAACTTGTATTGCCCAAGATGGTAATGGAGCTCTTAGAAGTAACTTCTGGGGTCCAACTGATGTTAGGTCAGAGCTTATAAGAAATAATATGGTTATCTTTATTAACCATGACATGGGTAATGGAGTTGAATCCTTTACTGAGATTGGAGCTTACAGTTCTGATAGTGACAGAACTGCCCATGCTTCATATGCATTTTCATCATCTAAACATAGAGTCGGTCCTGATAACTATTACCTAAACCAACTGAAGGTTAATGTTGATGGAGTTCCTACTGCAATATTTGCAGGTAAAAATCTTTATATTGATAATTATCGTTATGAAGAAAGACAAAGGCTTGTTAATGTTAAAAAAGAAACCTATCGATTCCTTCAAGGCTTTAGAGGTTCTGCAGGAGACTGGGATTGGGAAACAGCCTATGTAAACTCAATTGCAAGGCATAGAGATGTTACTAGTAACAGAATGTCCAATAACCTTTTAAAAGCTGCTTTATATGATTCAACACCAGCTGCCTATAACCCATTTAGTGCTGGGGTAAATTCAAATATTGAAAGAGCGTTAATAAGTGTGTACAGGAAGAATGAAAGTACTCTTGATATGTTTGATTTTAAAATGTCTAACTCGTCTTTCATGACCTTGCCTGCTGGTGATGTCGGTCTCTTGGTTGGCTTTGAATACCGCGAAGAAGAAGTTATAGATGATAGAGATCCTAGATTAGATGGAACCATAACTTATACAGATTATGAAGGAGATACTTACCCATTAGTATCTGATGTGGTTAATTCATCCCCTACTCCAGACGTATCTGGTTCAAGAGATGTAACATCTTTATTTGCTGAACTTCAGATTCCGTTAACAGAGTCAATTAATGCTCAATTAGCTGTTAGAAATGAAGACTTTTCTGACTTTGGGGATACTACTGTTGGAAAACTTGCTATTGGTTGGGAGATTGCTCCATGGATGACCCTCAGAGGCTCATTCTCAACAGCATTTAGGGCTCCAAATATCATCCAAATTAATGAAAAAATTGTAGCGAGATCTGGAACAAGATATGACCGTGCTGCTTTTAGAGTAAATGAGGTTCAAAGTGTTGAGAATGTTATTGACTCTGACTCAAGATACACAATTCAAAGAGTCGCAACAGGTGCTACGGGGCTTGAAGCTGAAGAGTCAGACAATACATCATTTGGTGTCGTTTTAACTCCAATGGATGGTTTGATTGTAACTGTTGATGCTTGGACAATTGAAAAAGATAAAACTATTGGTTTGTTTGGTAGAGAGAATCAAACTGTTAATGATATGTTATTGCGATTTGCGAATGGCTTAAATAACTGTGATACCTTTGCAGGCGATCCACTCGTAGTAAGAGAAGCCCCTGATGCAGGCGATGCCGCAGGTTTTGCTGCTGCAGGTGTTTGCCCATTTGGAGACATTAAGTATGTTACAAATAACTATACCAATATGGCACTTAGAACTATTGAAGGAATGGATTTAGGAATCTATTACGATATTCAAACTGATTTTGGTGATTTTGATCTTAGATATATTGGGACTTTCCTTGATAAATTTGAGCAAAAAGCAAGTGGTGAATTTGCTGCTTTGCAAGCTAAGAAGGACAGTGGTGAAATTCCAGAATCAATTCCCTTGAAAGGTTTTGGTGATTTATTAGAAAAAGATGGGATTTATGATAACAAGCACACTATAAGAGTTTCTTGGGATAAAGGTCCTTGGGGCGCAAGTTTAACTGGACTAAAAAAAGGTTCCTTTGTTCAAACTTCACTTGGATTGAAAAATGGAGTTCCATATCTAGTTCCGGAAATGACAACTATGGATGCAACCGTTTCATATAACTTTGATCTTGGTGATCACAAAGCAAGACTTAGATTTGCTGTGAAAAACTTAGAGGATGAAAGAGCTCCAACTGCTGATAGATACTATGGATACTATGCAGATGCTCATTCGGACTGGGGTCGAAATTATTACTTAGATTTAAGAGTTACATTCTAATATTTAAGCTAAAATTGAAGGGAGCTTTGGCTCCCTTTTTTTTATAAAGATTGATGTATAAATTTATTTTTACTTTTTTGTTTGCTTCTATTGCATGGAATGCGAGTGCTGACTTGACCGATTACGAGTTCGAGGACTGGGCAGGCGCTTCTTTGCCTACCTTCGTAGCCAAGCCTAATAAAATAAATGCAGAGACAAGGCTTGTGGTTGTTATGCATGGAAGGAAAAGAAACGCTGAAGAGTATAGAGATCAATGGGTGAAAGCATCTCAGGAGTTAAATCTTTTGGTGATTGTTCCTGAATTTAGTGAAGAGAGTTTTCCAGAAGTGTGGGGTTTTAATTATGGAAATATCAAAACTAAAAATCTAGATCCTATTGAGCAAGATTTACATTCGTTTATGGCTATTGAACCTCTTGCCAACAATGCATTGAAGAAATTTAAAATTAAATCAGAGAATTGGGGTATATATGGTCATGGTGCTGGAGCACATTTTGTTCATCGGTTTGTGCTTCATTATCCAGAAGCGTCTTACACCTTGGCAATTGCAGCGAATTTAGGGTGGTATCTGTCAATGTCAGATCAAGAGTGGCCTTTTGGTCTAACTAATTCAAATATAGATGATGCAAAGCTAAAACAAGCTTTTAGTAAGTATTTTCTATTAATGCTTGGAAGAGCAGATACCTCAACTAAACCAAATACACCTTATGTAGCAGATCATTGGGACATTATTAGCTTACAGGGAGAGCATCGACTTGCCAGAGGAAGAAATTTCTTTAAATCTGCAGTAGCTAAATCAAAAGAAGTGAATCAATTTTTTAAATGGGGAATGGTTGAAGTTCCAACCACTAAAGGCCACAGCAATACAGAGCAAATGGTTCCCTATGCTGCTGAAATGTTTTATGCGAGGTTGAAATAATGCAGGCTTATAAAAAAAGGGGTTTTTGGCTAGGTTTAGCAGCCTTCTTTTTTATTCTTCTAACACCTAATCCAGATTCTCTCTCGCCAATAGGTTGGGCTGTGGCTGCTGTTACTCTGTTGATGGCGATTTGGTGGGCAACTGAGGCAGTTCCAGTGGCCGTTACTGCGTTATTGCCGTTAGCTTTGTTCCCAATGCTTCATGTAACTGATTTTAAGACAGCTGCTCTACCCTATGCGAATCCAAATATTTATTTATTCATGGGTGGCTTTATTTTAGCTCTGGGTATTGAATCATCCGGATTGCATAAACGATTGGCATTAAAAATGTTAATAGCGATTGGAAATAGTGGAGCAAAATTAGTTGGTGGCTTTATGCTTGTTTCTGCCTCTATAAGCATGTGGGTGATGAATACATCAACGACTTTGATGCTTTTACCAATTGGTTTGGCGGTATGCTCAAGTGTTGCTGAAACTATTCCAAATTTCTCAGCAAAAGAAAGAAAAAACTTTGAAACATCGCTTTTGCTTGGCATTGCATATGCTGCTTCAATTGGAGGGATGTCAACTTTGGTAGGTACAGCTCCAAATATAATATTTGTAGGTTTTATACAAGAAACCTATGGCATTGAAATTTCTTTTGTGGATTGGATGAAATTAGGGGTACCTTTAGCTATTCTTATGCTAGGCGCATCCTGGTATGCAATTACAAAAATAGTGTATCCCGTTCATTTTATAGCTAGTGTAGAAACAAAATTACAGCTTCAAAACATGCTGACTGATTTAGGTCCTCTAGGCAGAGATGAAAAAAAAGTTTTAATCATTTTTTCTATGGCAGCGAGTGCTTGGATGTTCAGAACATTGCTTGATAACTTTGTTCCTTTGTCTGGCCTTACGGATGCAGGGATTGCTATATTTGCAGCATTGAGTTTTTTCTTTATTCCCTCTGAGAATGCAAAAACAGATTTACTAACTTGGGAACAAGCTAATAAACTGCCGTGGGGATTACTTGTCTTGTTTGGAGGTGGATTATCTTTAGCTGCATCTATTGGTTCATCAGGTCTTGGGAGCTGGATTGGCCAAGGCTTAACCATTCTAGGAAATGTCCCACCCATTGTTCTGATACTAGCAGTTGCAACTTTAATTATATTCTTAACAGAAATAACATCTAACGTTGCAACCACCTCAACATTTTTACCAGTAGTTGGAGCAGTTGCAGTTGCTCTTGGTATAGCTCCAGTAGCCTTGACAATCCCTGTTGTATTAGCTGCAAGTTGTGCATTTATGTTGCCTGTAGCGACACCACCTAATGCAATTGTTTTTGGTTCAGGAAAATTAACCATACCAGATATGATGAGAGCAGGATTTGCATTAAATATTATTGGGGTCTTTTTAGTCACCATATTTGCCTTCTATTTAGCTCCAATAATATTTTGAAATTCATGACTGTTAGAAATATTTTATTTTATCTTCTATTTGTTTCCTTTAATGCTTGGGGGCAAGTTAGATATATTGATTATCCCTCTCCCTTTCATCCTACCATTGGAAGTTCTGGAATGGTCGTTTCACAGAATCAAGCTTCTTCAGATATTGGAATAGAAATTTTAAATATGGGTGGTAATGCAATTGATGCAGCAGTTGCAGTTGGGTTTTCTTTGGCAACAACACTTCCTAGAGCAGGTAATTTAGGGGGTGGAGGCTTTATGTTGGTTTATTTAAAGGATGAAAATAAAACAATAGCAGTAGATTTTAGAAGTGCTGCACCCAAAAATATTTCAAATAATGACTTTTTATTTTTAAAGAATAATTATGATCAAAGGAGATATGGTTATAAAGCATCTGGGGTTCCTGGAACTGTGGCTGGGTTATTACAGACACATGATCGCTATGGGAAATTATCATTAAAGACAATATTGCAGCCCGTTATAAAACAAGCGCAAAAAGGAATACAAGTTAGTTATGATCTCAATCAAGCTATTGGTAGTGCTGATCAAATAAACCTCGATTCAGAATCTGAAAATATCTATTATCAAAATGGTGATCCGATAAAAGAACATTTGGTAATGAAGCGGCCTGATTTAGCCTGGACTTTTCGAGAAATAGCTAGAAATGGTGAGGAGGCTTTTTATACTGGATCTATTGCCAAGAAAATAGTTGAAGCCATGAAACAAAATGGTGGGTACATTTCTGCTAAAGACCTAAAAGAATATAAACCTAGGTTTGCAGAACCCATTCAAACAACTTACAGGAATCACAAAGTCCTTGCCCACCCTCCTCCAGCCGGAGGTGCTGCAGTATTGCTTGAAGGATTAAATATTCTAGAAAACTTTGATACTGCTAAAGTCGGACCAAACTCAGCAAGCTTTCTTCATCTATTCGCAGAAGCATTGCAACGTGGACATATGGATAGATCAAGATACATGGGAGATCCTCAGTTTTATGGTGTCCCGATAAAAAAAATAATTTCAAAGGAAAGAGCAAAATCATTAGCCAAGTCAATCAATTTTCAGGAAGCCACCCCACCGGAATCATTGAATCCTGATTCATTATTTCAAGAGGGTGAAAATACAACTCATTACTCAATCATTGATAAACATGGCAATGTTGTTTCTAATACATATACATTAGGTTACTCATTTGGCTCTGGGGTAACTATTCCAGGTACTGGCATTCTTCTTGATAATCAAATGAATAACTTTGCTTATCAGCATGGAAACCCTGAAGTCATAGATCGCTCAGCAAGCATAGGCAATAGATTTGAGCCAGGCAAAAGACCTATGAGTACTATGACTCCAATTATTATCTTTAATGAAAAAAATGAGTTAAAACTCATCACAGGATCTCCTGGGGGTGCTTTGATACCAGCTGCTGTATTGAGAGTTGTGACTGGGGTCATAGACTTTGATTTAAATCTTGGGGAAGCCACCATGCTCCCAAGACTTCATAAAGATTGGCCTTATAAAAATTTACGTTTAGAAAAAGGGTTTAGCAAAGATACGTTACAAATACTTGAATCATATGGTCATGAGCTCGAAGAATCAAAAACTATGGGTTCAACACAAAGCATTTTAATCTCTTCAAAAGGCAAAGAGGGTTTTGCTGATTTAAGAAGGCCCAATGCAGGGGTAGCAATTCAAATTGATTAAAGCTTTAGCATTTATTCATAAGATGGAAGGGTTGTCTGATGATGATTTTAGGGATTACTATGAAAGCCAACATGCTCCCCTTGCCTCCTCACTTCTGTCTTTTGAGGGTTATGAGCGAAATTATGTTAACTCAGGGCTGAATCCACTTTATAAATCGCTAGGATCAATAAGTATTTTTAAATACCAATCAATGGAATCGTTAGACGTTATTGGAAAACAAATGTCCTCTGATGCTGGCGATATATTGCGAAATGATGAAGTGAAATTTATGAATGTTCCAAAAAACTATTTTGTTTTAACCCAGTCAGATCAATTAACTGAAATGGAATTTAATAAAAAGATTTTTTATTCTGCCAATGACATGGAAAACTTAAAGCTATTAGATTGTTATGACGGCATAAAAAAAATCTCAGACAATCTAGTTATTGACCCTAATCAAATCTTTGGCATTGCTGAGTATGGGATCACTAAAGAAGCATCTTTAGATACCTTGGAGCATTTAACTAAAGAGCATCCTCAGGCAATAATTGCCTCATGTGTTTTCTAGGTAGAATGAGCCAAATATTTTAGCGCTGCATCAATTCTGTTGTTCACCTCGACCAAATCAAACAATGAAAGCGTTAAGCTCAGGGAAGGAGATTGAGTCGATCCCGTCATTGCAATTCTTATTGGTTGATTAAGCTTTGGAGTTGGCAAGCTTAATGCAGTTTGAGCCTCTTGCAATGCATGATCTATAGATTCTTCATTCCAAGCTTCTAATTTATTTAATTTTCTTTGCACATATTCCAAAACAGGCTCTGATCCGCTTAAAAATTTGTTTGCTGCTTTTTCATCATATGAATCTATTTCAAAAAAATAGGGTATAAGATCTTTGGCAACTCCAAGAAGTGTTGGTTTAGAGCTCCTCATGGCTTCAATAATTTTATTACTGTTTTGCTTTTGAGTTAAATCAATTTCAAGGCTATTAAGAAATGGGGTCAATCTTTCCTTAAAATCATCAAAAGATAGTGCAGCTAAGTGATGATTATTAATCCAGTCTAGCTTTATTGGGTCAAAGACAGCGCCAGCTTTTTGAACTTCCTGAATTCTAAAGTCAACAATTAAATCATCTAAATAAAAAATTTCTTTGTCCCCTTTTGACCAACCCAATCTTGCAAGCATATTGATCATAGACGATTCAAGATATCCTTGATCAAAATAATCCTGCAAACTTGTTACAGCATTTCTTTTAGATAATCTTTTTTTATCTTGGCCTAGAACCATTGGTAAGTGTGCGTACTCAAGAGGTGGATACCCTAAAGATTGTTGAATGTGTATTTGTCTAGGCGTGTTACTTAAATGATCTTCACCCCTTACTACAGTTGTAATTCCTTGATTAAAATCATCAACGACATTACATAAATGATATGTTGGAGAGCCATCGCTTCTAAGAAGAATCAAATCATCTAATTCAGAGTTCTGGAAAACCACTTCGCCTCTTACCAAATCATGAAAAACTAAGTTGCCATCTTTTGGTGTTTTTAATCTTAGGACTGTATTTTCAGAACGCTTCAGTCCAAGATTTCTACTTCTTCCGTCATACATAGGTTTTTTACCAGCTGACTCCTGCTCTTTGCGCATTTCTTCGAGAGCTTCTTTAGAACAATCACACCAATAGGCATTGCCGGATTCTATTATTTTTTCTGCAGCCGACCTATACAGCTCAGATCTTTCAGATTGCCTGACAGGAGGCTCATCTGGATCAATGCCAATATCAGATAATCCTTTGAGAATATTATCTTCATACTCCTTCGTTGATCTTTCAGCATCTGTGTCCTCAACTCTGATTAAGAACTTTCCTTTATTTTGCTTGGCATACACATAGTTAAATAATGCAGTTCGAACTCCGCCTATGTGCAAGGCTCCCGTTGGACTGGGTGCAAATCTGGTAACTTTGGTCATGATGAATCCCTTTTTGAATTAATTGCACTCATTCTTTTGTCGTTGGCCAACATCTCTTCTTTGGAGACGATAATTTTAGGAATAGGAAATTTCTTTAAATCAATATTAAGTGAGCTCATATCAGTTTCAGGGTTAGAATTTATATTTGATGTCATAAATTCAAACTTGCTTTGACCACCAGTTAAATGAATATATACATCTGCAAGAATATTTGCATCTAATAAAGCACCATGAAAGCTTCTGTCGTAACCACTTATCTCAAATCTATTTGCAAGGGCGTCTAATGAGTTTCGCTGACCAGGGAATTTACTTCTTGCCATCAACAAGGTGTCTTCAACATCACATATTTCCTCAAGAGCTGGATACTTAGAGGAGACTCTCTTTAACTCAGCATTAAGGAAACCCAAATCAAAAGCAGCATTATGAATGACCAATATGCTTCCTTCTACAAACTCTAAAAAACTCTCTGCAATCTCTGAGAACTCTGGTTCGTTCGAAAGTCGCTCCATTGAAAGGCCATGAACTTTCTCCGCCTCCTCATCAATAGATCTTTGGGGGTTAAGATATGAATGAAAATGTAAATCTGTTCTTTTTCTATCTGCAAGAGCAACGGCACCAACTTCAACAATCCTGTGGCCTTGCTCAACCTCCAATCCGGTTGTCTCAGTATCGAGAACGATGAGTTTCTTTGTCATAAGATAGAATCTATTCCTTTATTCGCCAATAAGTCTGCTGCTTCATTGCCAACATCACCAGAGTGGCCCTTAACCCAATGCCATTGTACTTGATGCTGGGAAATTAACTGATCTAATTTTTGCCACAATTCTTTATTTTTCACATCTTTTTTTGCAGCAGTTCTCCAATTATTTTTTTTCCAGTTTTGGATCCATTTAGTTATACCATCCATTACATACTTTGAATCAGTAAACAGCTCTACACTGCAAGATTCTTTTAACGTAGCTAAGCCCTCAATTGCAGCTGCAAGCTCCATTTGATTGTTTGTTGTATTAGCTTGACCTCCATAAATTTCTTTTTCTACGCTATCAAATTTAATTAAGGCTCCCCACCCCCCTGGGCCTGGGTTACCTCTGCAGGCTCCGTCTGTATAAATAATTACCTGTTTCATGAGTTAAAATATGACATTAATAGTTATGACTAATCAATCTATAAAAGCTTATACTGATAATTATATTTGGTTAATTGTAACTAATGAAGATAATCTTTTGCTTACACACAGAGAATCCCAATTTATCCAAAGATTATAAAATTTAAAGTCATGAATAGATTCTTATTAATTCTTGTATTGCTTGTAGCCTCAGGCTGCGAATTACCTTCTATTATTCAAGCTGATCAATATATAGAGCCTATTCCATTGGAAGCATCTGAGGATATTCTCGTTTATGAGAATGTTTGGGATCGAATAAAAGATACCATCTCAAGCGAGCAAGCCAATCTTGATGAAAAAACACTCGGATACATAAATACGTACCTTGCTAACCCAGCTCAGCTCGATAAACTTCTTGAAAAAGGAAGGTACTTTATATTTTTTGTTCTTGAAGAGTTAGATAAATACAGACTGCCAGCTGAATTAGCGCTGCTTCCCTACATTGAAAGTAACTATGATCCATTCTCAATCTCAGCATCAGGTGCAATGGGAATATGGCAGTTTATGCCTGCAACAGCAAGAATATACAACCTTGAAGATACATGGTGGTATGAGCAAAGACATGACCCATTAGTGTCGTCAAAAGCTGCTGTAAGGTATTTGGCCTATCTTCATAATAGATTCAATAGGGAGATTACCTATACCCTTGCCGCCTATAATGGCGGTCCAACTCGACTTGAAAAACAAATCAAACTCAATAAAAGAGCTGGAAAACCCACTAATTATGAAAATCTTAAACTTCCAAAACAAACGAAGGAGTATGTGCCAAAATTTAAAGCAATACTTGAATTAGTTATTAATGCTGAAAAGTACGGAATTAATCTACCAAATTTTCCAAATAAAAAAGTTTTGGGTAGCATAGAGCTTGATGGTCAAGTTGAAATATTGGCTTTTAGCAATTTTGCTGGCTTGAAACCTGAATTTGTTTATAAATTGAATGCAGGATATACAAAATGGGCTTCTCCTCCAGGAAAAAAAACTATATTTAATATCCCCGTTGAATTAGAAGAAATATTAAATCTTAAAAAAGATCAGTTTATTCAAACAAATCAAATCAATTGGGTCACACACAAGGTTTCGAAAGGAGATAGCCTATGGAAGATAGCTGAAGAATTTGAAACAGAGGTAAATGTCCTGAAAAAAGTTAATTATCTAGCTTCTAATGTCTTAAGTTTAAATCAAGAGTTATTAATTCCTTTGAGCAACGATCAAAATCAAACATTTATTCCCTATCAGGCCCATATCATTAGCGAAGGTGATACTTTATGGAATCTTGGAATTCAATATAAAATTTCTCCTGCAGAAATAGCAAAGAACAATGGTTTAAGGATGAATTCACCTTTAACAATTGGGAAAGAATTAAATATTGGAAATAAAAATATTTATCGAACAATTAATTCAAAAAAAAGAACTATTTTGTATAGCGTCAAACAAGGAGATAGTCTTTATCGAATAGCGGATATATTTAATATTGAGATCTCAGATATTAGAAGTATTAATGAATTATCAAATAATGAAATCAAACCTGGGCAGGTATTAAAAATTATTATTAAAGCTTTTTAATTATCAGAAGTTTTTGGGTCTAGCGCATCTCTAAGACCGTCTCCAAAAAAGTTTAATGCAAACAAGGTAATTGTGAATGTTATGCCTGGATAAATTAGTAACCAGCTATATTCCTCCATTGATTCAACGCCATCTTTAATAAGAGTTCCCCAGCTACTCATTGGAGGTTGAATGCCTAACCCAAGAAAACTTAGAAATCCTTCTAAAAGCATTACTTGGGGGATCGTTAAAGTTGCGTATACGGCAATTGGTCCTAGAATATTAGGCAATAGATGTCTCCTAAACATTGATAAGTTTGAAACCCCCATAGCTTGTGCTGCTAAAACAAACTCTTGATTTTTAAGGCCAATTACTTGACCTCTTACTATTCTTGCCATTGTGAGCCATTCTACGGCTCCAATTGCTCCGAATAAGAGCCAAAGGTTCCTACCAAAAATTACCATCAAAAGAATAATAAAAATAATAAACGGGAGTCCATATAGAACATCAACTATTCTCATCATAATTGAGTCAACTCTTCCTCCAATATATCCGGCAACTATCCCCCAGGAAACTCCAATAACAAGAGCAACACCAGTTGCAACAAATCCAACTAGCAATGAAATACGTGCACCGTATAAAATTCTACTTAATAAATCTCTTCCCAAAATATCTGTTCCTAAAAGATGCTCTGAAGATGGAGGGCTTGCACCCAAATTTAAATCTTGAAATGAATAAGAGTATGGAGCGATCCATGGAGCCAGTATGGCGCAAATTACAAGCATTACTAATATAAAACCACCCAACATAGCAGCTCTATTCCTGCTTAATCTATATATAGCATCTGACCACAAAGAATTATTTTTCATTACACATCTCTTGATCTTGGGTTCATCCACAAAGCAGCTAGATCAGATAACAAATTAAAGAAAACTATCATTGCAGAGAAAAATATTGTGGTTCCTAAGATCATTGTATAGTCCCGGTTAAATGCTGCTTCAACATAAAATCTTCCCAGCCCTGGAATTTGAAAAATAGTTTCAACAACAAAAGATCCTGCAAGTAAACCAGCAATAGCTGGTCCTAAAAATGATACAACTGGAATTAGCCCACCTTGCATAGCATGCTTGATTACAATTATTCTTTCAGCAAGGCCCTTGGCTCTAGCTGTTCTGATAAAGTCCTGATTTAAAACTTCTAACATTCCACCTCTACTCAATCTAGCTATATAAGCAGCATATGCAAATCCCAATGTTAGAGATGGTAAGATTTTATCTCCAGGTAATTGATTCCAGCCAGATACAGGGAGTAATTCTAGATTAAGCCCAAAAATTAAAACCAATAAAGGCCCCATAAGGAATGATGGAACGCATATACCTATCATTGCAATTGCCATAGGGATAAAGTCTAAAAATGTATTTCTTTTTAATGCTGCGAGTACCCCTAAAAATACGCCCATAACTAAAGCAATTAAAATTGCATAAAAAGCTAATTCAAAAGTCACTGGTAATCCAGTAGCAATCATTTCTGAAACAGATCTGCCTGGAAATCTAAATGAAGGACCTAAATCACCTTGAATCAACCCAGTCATGTAATCGACATATTGCTCCCAATTAGATGCATCTAAGTTATAAGCTTCATTTAAGTTCTTCAATACCTGAGGAGATACAGCCTTATCAGCATCAAAGGGTCCTCCTGGTGCAATTTTGATTAAAAAGAAAGTGATACTAGCAACTGCAAATAATACCGGTATAGCAAGTAGAATTCTTTTAAAAAAAATTGCTATCATGAAATATCAATCTCTTTCTAGATAAATAAACTTTGGGTGATGGTTATCTAAGATGTGTGGATTGTAACCTTTAACATCAGGTGATAATTGATAAGATCGAACATATGTATAAAGGGGAATGATTGGCATATTATCGATAAGAATTCTTTCAGCTTCTTTCAATAGTTCATATCTTTGAGTTTGATCATTCATTGAATTTGCTCTTTCAATAATTGAGTCATAATTAGCATCTTCCCAGCCCGTCTTATTATTTCCTCTATTAGGTCTCATAAGATCAAGGAAGGTATTTGGATCTTCATAATCTCCTATCCATCCTGCTCGCGAAACCTGAAAATCTCCAACCATTTCTCTACTCAAGTATACTTTCCAATCTTGGTTTACAAGCTCAACCTCAATTCCTAGATTTTGTTGCCACATTTGCTGTATCGCTAGAGCTAATTTTCTATGATCTTCATTGGTATTAAACAAGATTTCAAGTTTGGGAAAAGGATTGCTTTCAGAGTAACCAGCATCAGTTAAAAGTTGTTTTGCTAATTCTGGATCGAACGGAATTTTAGTATCCGGCTGGTATCCATTTGAGCCTGGAGGAGTAAAAGAATATGCTGGAATTTGACCGCATTTGGTAACTTTTTCTACTAACAGTTTCCTATCAATTGAAAATGCTAAAGCCTTTCTCACTCTTACATCCTTTAAAGATGGGTTATCAGTATTCAATCGATAGAAATATTGACCCATGTATGGATCAATTCTTAAATCAGGATTATTTTCTTCAATATAAATTGGGCATTTTTGTGATGGTAATGTAGATGTTACATGCAACTGCCCAGCTCTAAACATTCTATCTTCGGTCATTACATTAGAAACTGGATAAAAATGCATTTCATTTAGACTTACTTTTTCAGAATCCCAATAATTAGGATTCTTTTCTACAACAATTTTATTATTTAACTCCCAAGATTTTAATTGAAATGGTCCATTACAAACAAAATTTCCAGGCCTGGTCCATTGGCCGTTTCTATCATCTATTGCACCATGTTTTAAGACTGTATCTTTGTGAACAGGCCAAGTGCTGTAATGACTTAACATGCCAATAAAAAAAGGAGTGGGATTTTTTAAGTTTACTTTTAAAGTATATTTATCAACTGCTTTTACACCAACCTCATCAAAATTACTGATTATACCGGTATGATATTCTTCCGCGCCTTCCAGATAATAAAGCATATCAGGATATTGAGAGCCCAGGCTTGCAGTTAATATTCTCATCCAAGACCACACAAAGTCATCAGCAGTTACTGGGTCTCCATTAGACCATTTTCCATTCTTATTTAAACTAAATATATATTCTTTACCGTCATCACTTACTGTCCATGATTCAGCAGCTCCAGGAAGATTACCACCACTATTTAGATTGGGGATTGTTAAACCTTCACATAGAGAAATCAAAATATGATGCTCAGGCACTCCTGTAACAATATGGGGATCAATTCCTTGGGGCTCTGATCCATTTCCAAAATGGAATACTCCTGTTTCAATTGAGGAATCAACTGGTGAAACAGATTTGCTACAACCAGCTATGACAAATGCTAATAAGATAAAAAAGTGTTTAGTTTTCATGCAGGTATTATATATAAAAAAAAGGCCGGTAAACCGGCCTTTTAATTAGATTATGCTCTTTTATAGTGAGATTTTAAATCCACCATAAACAAAGGCTCCGCCTGGTAAATCCCAAGCAAAGTCAAAGTTTTGAGCAAATGCATCGTATGCTATTGGAGGCTCTTCACCGAATAGGTTTCTAGCTCCAATAAACACATTGATTGAATCACTATATTGATAATCAACTTGCAAGTCTGTGTAATACTCAACTTCCATTTGATTGTATCCATAGTCTCCAAAATTATTGGCATCATCAGGGTTAGAACAGTCATCGTTCAAACCATAATATGTAGATAACCAACAATCATCTTTGTTGTCATCTAAGAATCTAAAGTTGAGAGATGTAGTGAAGTCATTGTACTCCCACAATACAGATGCGTTAGCTCTCCATCTAAAGTCAGCACCACCATCATACCAACCGAATGACTCGGATGGAGTTGAAGTGGTTGCTTGAGCAAATTCATCTTTAGTGTAATAAACCATGTCAAAACCTGTAGTGAATGAGCCATAATTTTCAACATCAAATGAGTAGTTAATTACAAAGTCAACACCTGAAACATTTTGAAGAGCGGAGTTAACTTGGGCTGTTCTAACAGTCTGAAGACCACCGTTACCTGTTCTTGTAACAAATGAACAGAAGTTATCGTCTTGTTGAGTAGAGTCAACATAACATCTGTTTAGAACTGTTCCAACACCAATTGAGTTAAAGATATTTTCTAATTCAATTTCCCAGAAATCAACACTCATGCTTAAGCCATCAATTTGGCTAGGAGTGTATACGATACCAACGGTAGCATTTTCACCTTCTTCAGGGGCTAAGAATGGGTTACCGCCAACAAATGCTCTAATTTGAGTAGTTGGTTGCTCAGCACCACCTGCAGGTACCCCAGCAGCTAAACAGTTAGCCTGAGTTCCAGCAGTTTGTGATGGGAATTGATCTGTATTACAAGGGTCTGTAGCTTGTGGGAATGACTCACCACCACCTCGATACAAGTTTCCTACAGTAGGAGCTCTAAAAGTTTCACCCATAGTTGCTCTAACTAGAACGTCATCAATTGGTCTCCATCTGATACCAATCTCACTGGTTGATGGTTTTCCTGGATTATTACTATTTGGAGTAAATCCAACCATACCACCAGCAGTGTAATCTGATGTTCTTGCAGAAAGTGTTACTTCTAACTCTTGAGCACCAGTTACACCTTCAAGAAGAGGAATATTAATTTCTACGAAAAATTCTTCAACAGAAGTTTTACCTGATGTAGGCTCTCTGTAGTTGGTAGAAGAACCACCGGAAGTAATGAGTGCATCTGGAGTATCAACATAACCTGATGCTCTTTTTTCATAACCAGCAGCAAAGAAGGCTGTTCCATAAGGCATCTCAAATAAAGGACCAGAGATTTCAGCCCAGTAGTTGTCGCTATCAAAGGCTGCATTTTGCACTCCATCATATCCAACATAATCTACCATTGCGTCGTATTCAGCTTGTGAAATTCTTCCAGCAGAAAGACCAAGATCTGGTCCACCAAATATATTAAATGGAACACATTGAGAAACAGGAGCGTCTGGAGTTCCGCAAGTTAATGCACCGCTAACTGGATCTCTAAATGAGTCTCCAACTGCTTTTCCTAAGTGAACAAGGTCAACAAAGTTGTACAACTTACTATCGTATTGAGCATCATTAATTTGAGTACCAACACTCCAGTTATATGTGTTTCCACCAAGCTCAAAATTACCATCCAATCCGAGTCTTATACCGAAAATGTCATAGTCATAACTATAAATCCTAGGACCAATAGCAATAGATCTAAAACCAAAAGATGTGTCTTCATTCAAGACATTGAAATAACCACCAGCAGTAGCAAATCTACCATTATTTAGCTGCCACTGAGGTCCAGCTCCACCATATGCAGTCATTGGAACCTGCGCTAACTGATTATCACGTCTTGATTTTGTGTAATTGATTTGAACATATGCAGTCATGTCATCTGAGATATCATAATCAGAATATGCATATACAGAATATTGATCGATTGGATTTTGTACATGGTTAACTGGAGCATAGTTATAACGTCCAGCATTTGACCATGGAATGAAATGCTCAGGTAAAGCACCTGATTTACCAGGTTCTAAATATTTATTTAAAGTAAAGTATCTACCATAAGCAGGGAATGATGATCCGCAAACAAAACTATCGCTTGCTGGAGCAAAGTTACCATATCCTGAGTTTTGTTCTGGGCTAGGTCCTAAGTTAGTTGGGGAGTTTTGAGGACCGGTACCACTATTTGGCACATTAGAACAACCATAGTAAGGTTGATTTGCTCTTGGAATTTGACCTGCCATAATTTCTTCTTGAGCAGCAAATGATAGAGAAAGAATGCTAGAAGAATTTTCTGATGTGCTTCCAAATTGCATACTGATGGAATCTTGTTTTCCGTAACCAGCATCATATTCACCCGTAAAAGCTCTCATTTCAAAACCGTCATAGTCTTTCTTGGTAATAATGTTAATTACCCCTGCAACTGCATCTGAACCATAAATTGAAGAGGCTCCATCCTTTAGGATTTCAACTCTTTGGATGATAGAGGCAGGAATTGTGTTCATATCAACAGAACCAAAAGCATCTGTTACCCACCTTCTTCCATCAACAAGAACTAGAGTTCTCCCGGCTCCAAGATTTCTTAATGATATTTCGTTAGAACCATCACCACCGTTTGTAGCAGTAGTAACTGGTCGAATTCCATTACCATCATTAGATGAAATGCTTTGCAAGATATCACCAATGTTGTTAAGGCCTGTTCTTTCAATGGCAGCATCAGAAATAATTTCTAAAGGCTTTGAGCTATCAAAGACTGATTTCTTAATCTTAGAACCAGTAACGATGACCTCTTCAACATCATCTTCACTCTCTTGAGCGAATGAAGTATTTGGCATTAGACCTAAAGAAAGGACTGCAACCAAAGAAAATTTGATTAATTTAGACATATAAACTCCCTAAAAGTTTGTTAGTTCCCGTAATTGTTGCCATTTTGACACAATATGTCAACTTTTTAGAATAATTTGAATTAGAATAATTTGCATAAAAAAAGGGGTGCTCTTGCACCCCTTTTTAATTTTTTACCTTTTCTTAGTATTGAAGTGTCAAATTTAAGAAAATATATTGACCAAAGGCATCAAAGTAACCTGGGAAAGTATTACCATTACCTGGCGCTGTTCCAGCATCAGATGTGTAGCCAGGCTCTTCATCAAATAGATTATTGATACCAAATGTTACAACTAGATTCTCTGTAGGCATATGCTGAAGAGTTACATCTATGTATGTTGTAGCATCAAAATCAATTTTATTTGAATTAAGGTCTGTTGTTTCGCCAAGGTATCTTAAACCAAGCGATACATCAGTATCCCATTCAGTGGATAGTGTTGCCTTATATTTACCAGAGGTTTCAGGTAAAGGATTCTTGCCACATGAACCACCCCAGTTTCCAGAACATGCAATTGGTGATGCACCTGGAAGCTCTGTAATGTCATAAGTATCTAAGAATGTAGTAACACCTTGGACTTCAACTGGTCCGTATGAAGTTTCAAATGAGTAATCAAAAATAACATCAACACCACTGGTTGTTTCCTCACCAATGTTTGTAAGCTGCTGTGAAATATATCCACCTGATAACCACAATGAACCTGTTCCAGGCATTCTATTAATGAGTCCACAATACTGCGCACTTCCAGTTGATACACATTTATCAAGAGCAGTTTTGGCACTTACAGTACCAATTCCATCTTCCACTGTGATATCGAAGTAATCAACTGTTAAAGTTAAGCCAGGAACTGATTCAGGAGTAATAACTGCACCAACAGTTAATGACTCTGATTCTTCCGGCGCAACTTTAGGATTACCGCCGCCTTTAACGTTGTACTGGTCAGCTGGTGAATTAAGATCAGTGTTGTAAAGATTTGCTGGCAATCCTGTTGCAGCACACTGAGCTTGAGTTGCTGTAGCTGGAGTACCATTCTGCTGAATTGAACAAGGATCATTGTCTAAGTCCACAAGGCCATCGCTAACAGCTGAATACAGTTCAGAAATATTCGCATGTCTCTGCGCAGTCTGGAATGAGGCTCTTAATGACACGCTGTCGTTAACAGTCCAATATGCTCCAATTTTGCTAGAGTCAGTTTCAGCACCTGTTGAGTATTCAGCAGTTCTAAATCCTGCATCAACACTTAGGTCAGCCGTTACTGGAATACCTAACTCAAAAAAGAACTCGTCTACGTCATACATACCACCAATAGGTAATGTAGCTCCACCTGAACCAGATCTATCACCCTGAAGTGTAGGAGTGTCAGGTCTAAAGTCAGTATCTAGCTCTTTAGTTTCAAAACCAGCTACCAAAGATACTGAACCAGGAGCACCCGGAATAGTAAATCCTGTATCACCAGTAATATAACCTGAAAGAATTTTTTGCTTTCCATCACCATTGATAAATGTTGATTTAGCTAAATAATCTTGCGCAGTTTGTCCGCCATCGATTACACCTTGGATACCCTGATCACCAGGTAATCCACCTTGAAAGAGGTTGTATGGAACACAGTTCGCATCGATTCCTTGAAGCTTAGCAACACAAGTTGGAACTCCTGCAACATTAATAACATTTACAGCTCGATTAATCGCAGTTACAGAAAGGTCATTTCTGTATTCGTTAGCATAATTAACTGCTGAGTTTTGATAGTAGAAATCGTATGACCAATCATCATTGATATCACCTCTCAAACCAATGGTTGTGTTGTAGCTTTTGTACATTTGAATTCCTTGTCTTGGATTACCCTCAACATTTCTCTTCAATGAATACAATGGAGCTCTATAATCAATAATTGTTCCAGCGGCTACTGAAGCATCTAAGCTATTTATATAAGATAAAGCTTCAGCTCCTGTTGCAAAATCAGGTGCATGAGAACCACCCATTCCTGTCCAGTCACTACATGCCACTTTGTATTGCTGTGCAGACAACAAGCCGTTATAACACGGCAAGTGAGTGATGTTACCAAATGTTCCTGAATATGCTATCTGAGCATTAGACTCAGATTTCATAGCAGTGAAGTCTAAATAAACCTCTGCATTATCGGTAATTTCATATTTACCAAAGAAACCTACATTTAATCTGTCATCAGGTCTTTGGAAGAAGTTAGTTGGGTTGTAGTTGTATGTTTGACCATCTCTTGGAACGAAATCATTTCCAGAAACTTTAAGGTCTAAACGTTCAACTGATGGATCTATATTAACAAACCCAGCAGAGCCATAACCACCAAAGTCAGCCCATCTTCCTGGAGGAATTGTTGATGAACCACCGCATCGAGTTGTACCACCACTTAAGGCACAAGCACTAATATCAAAGTCACCTTGGAGTATAGGTTTAGTATCAGTGTGCTCCATAAATGCTGTAACGTGACCTCTGCCACCATCAATCTCGCCACCAAATGCAATAGAGAACTTACCAGTATCTCCAGTTTGCACGTCGCTTGGAGCTTGCGCATAGCCATAACTTTTAACTAATTCTCTCAGAGAACTATTATCATTTTCATGATTATAAAATCCATGTGAATAAGCAGCCTTGAAGCCAACAAACTCATCATCTAAAACAAAGTTAACAACACCAGCAACCGCATCTGAACCGTATACAGAAGATGCGCCACCAGTTAGAACTTCAACTTTGTCTAAAAGTAATGTTGGAATTGTATTAAGGTCGGCACAGTTTCCGCCGCCTGTTGTTCCTGGAACCATTCTTCTTCCATTCATTAGAACCAATGTTCTTGAACAGCCAAGGTTTCTCAGGTTAACAGTAGCAGTACCATTAGAACCATTAGAATTAGTGATGGATTGGCCAGGAGAAATTTGAGGCATATCATTAAGATAATCCTCAACCCTAGTTACACCCGCATTTATTATATCTTGCCCATCGACGACTGCGATTTGGGAAGAGCTAATAATGTTAGGATCAATAATCCTTGATCCAGTTACAATGACTTCTTCAACATCATCATCAGAATCTTGAGCAATTGCTAAAGGCACCGATAAAGAGATTATTGCAAAAGCACTGAATAAATATTTATTTAAATCAATCATTTAAAATACTCCTAAGTTTTAATAACACACGAAAACTTGCGCATATCGTGCAATGACAGATTATATGCCTGTTTCGGGGAAAGAAACAAGCATATGTTAAAAAATGATTTATATATCCTATGTTAATAATTCACTTTATTAATGATGAAGGAACTCATATATAATGCATAGCCAATTAGCTATAAGGTTAAAATAATATAATGTTACAAAATAAAAAGATTTTAATAGCAGGACTTGCAAATAAACACTCCATAGCAGCTGGTATTGCTCAAGCAATGCATGCACAAGGAGCGGAACTAGCTTTCACCTATCAAAGTGAGAGATTAAAAGGCAACGTAGAAAAGATTGCCGCAGAACTTGGCTCTGATTTATTGTTTGAATGTGATGTTGCCTCAGATGAGAGCATTTCAAATATGTACCAGGAGCTCTCAAAGAAATGGAAGTCATTTGATGGCTTTGTTCATTCTATTGGCTTTGCCCCAGCAAATGAATTAGAGGGAAATTTTGTGGATGCTGCCACAAGAGAGGGTTTTCAAATTGCTCATGATATTAGTTCGTATAGTTTTACTGCTATGGCTAAAGGCGCAAAACCAATGCTAAATGAGAACGCAGCTCTTTTAACTCTGACATATTTGGGATCCATGCAATCGCTGCCAAATTACAATGTTATGGGCCTTGCTAAGGCAAGCTTGGAAGCAAATACAAGATTTCTTGCCGCTGCTATGGGACCAGATGGTATAAGAGTTAATGCAATATCAGCTGGACCCATTAAAACCCTGGCAGCAATGGGAGTAAAAAACTTCAGAAAAATGTTGACTAATTATGCAAACAGAGCTCCTTTAAGAAGAGCTGTTACAACTCTAGAGGTAGGCAATGTTGCAGCTTTTTTATGCTCAGATCTTGCTAGTGGAGTCACGGGTGAAATAACATATGTAGATGGAGGCTTTAATACAGCCGCCATGTCCATAGAAGAGTATGCTGATTAATTCGAAGTAAGGTTTTCCAAACGAACTCTTTGCCCTTCTTTGAAAGCTCGATCAATAAATCCTGAAAACTGCTGAGTTAAGCTTTCATTATAGAAACTCTGATATTGCTCAACTGACTCTGAAAGCGCTTCCATTGATGGTACAGACTCATTTGAGGACTTTGCCCAATATCGATCTCCATTAAAAGCTTCGTTCTCAACCAAAGTGCCTATGGGTGATTCAAAGGTTGAATTAATAATCTCCGCTGGAAGTAATGAAGAAAATCTTTTAACAGCCTTATAGCTTTCTTGTGAAAAGGCATTTAGATTGGGTAATGCGTTCTCACCATCAATCACACTTTCTGCATCTTTTACAAAATCATTGATAATCATGTTTGCTTTCTCATTGCGCACTTCTTGAATGGCTAAGTCAGCAACATTAGCAAAAGGTTGAACAGCTGGCTGAAGTGCCTGGGTCATCATCACAAAAGCATAGCTTTCATCGCCCTCAAAAATTTCGATTTTGTTTGGTAAAACTGAAGAATCGAATAATTGTGGCGAGGTAACGTTGGCAAACCCATTTAATTCAATGCTTTCAATATCCTGCAAACCAGTAACTTGAACTTCAGCATCAGTTGAATCTGCTAAAGTATTTAAAGTAACTCCTTCAAGCACTAATGATTCTAATGCAAGAAAATCATCTTGCATCAAAGCCAATGCTTCAGCATCCACAAGTTCATTTAAAAGCTCCCGAGACATTTCTGATTTAGTTTTAATTTGAGGTTTAATGACTTCGGTTAATTTTAATATATGCAATGAGTCCTCAAGCTCAATAATTGAACTTATGGAGTTGAGCTGCATTGACAGTATTGCACTTTCAAACTCTTCAGGGAAAGCATCGCCGGATGATAGGCCTAAATCACCGCCAGTATCTTTTGAGGCTAGATCCTCGCTAGATTTAGATACTGCATCTTCGAATGAAACTTCTTTTGATTGAATGCTTTTATATATAGAATTAATTTCTTCATAAGCAAGGGATGAACTTCCATAATTAGATTTTTCGATCATTAGATGAGAAATTCGATTTTGTATTTGCCCTTCAACGTTGCTTAAGTAATCTGCATAGGCTTCGTCAATATAATCTTCAGGAACTTGAACTTGCTCTTTGTATGCATCATAAGTTAGAACAAGATATGAGAAGTCTCTTTGTTCTTTAGAAAGAAATAAAAAAGGGTTGCTGTCATAAAATTGTTGTCCCTCTTCAAGACTAGCTTCTTGTTGGCTGACAAGTATATTTTTATCTACTTTGATAAAGTTGATGTCTCTTGAGGTTTCAAGCATCGAGGCTAAGCCTTCTATTTCAGTATCAATTGGAAAAGCAGTGACCCCCATAGCTGAGACCAGTTTATCTAATGATAGGGTCTCCCTGACAAGCTCAATATACTCTTCTGGAGTCCAACCGTTAGCCCTGATAGTAGATTCAAAAAGCATTTGCTCAAAACCATTTTCGCCTTGAAAAGTATCTATGTTTATAACTTCTTGTTTTGCTGTTTTCTCAGAAGCGATCAAACCAAGTTTTCTGACGTGAGAAAGAAGAGTTTTTTGATTAATAATTTCATTTTTAATTAACCCAAGAGAAACTTCTTCATCTAAATCATCTAGAGAGAAATCTTCTCCATAAACAGACTTGAGCCTTTGAGAGACTTGATTGGTAGCAAGATTCACATCCATTTGAGATACAGGCTCGCCATTCACAGTTCCAAAAGTTGCAGTGATTGTGCCAAAGGACTGTGAGCCTAGAAATACAAATGGTATTGCAAGAAGAGCTGTAATAACTATAACTCGTTTACCTGACAGAAAGTTTCTTAGTGACTCTAACATTTGAACTTCATCCTCTTTAAAAGCTAACAATCATACATAAAAAAAGGGTGCTTATGCACCCTTTTTTTAAAGACCTTTATATCTAAAGTTAATTAAGAGTTTTTAACTTTATCTTTTAATCCTTTACCAGCTTTAAAGCCTGGAACTTTTGATGCTGCAATATGCATTGAAGCACCTGTTTGTGGATTTCTTCCTTCTCTAGCAGCTCTATGTCTAACTGAAAAAGTTCCAAAACCTACAAGCGAAACTGTATCGCCGTTACCTAACGCATCACCGATTGAATCTAAAACCGCATCAACAGCTCTTCCAGCTGAAGCTTTGGTAACGTCTGCTGATGAAGCAACTGCATCTACTAAGTCTGATTTATTCATTGAATTCTCCTCTGGTTAATTAATGTACCTAAGCCTATGAAAAGCTATCACAGAAGAAATGTCAAGCTTTAAAACCTATTCTAATGGGGTTTTCTGGAAGTTGTTCTAGCGCTGGATGATTTTGGTTTGCTAAGACTTTTAGAGCTTCTTCTTTTTTTGATTGGTTTTGGTTCGGAAGTAAGGGCTTGAGTGATGGCTTCATCGACCCATCTCACGGGAAGAATCTCTAATGCGTGTGTAATTTGGGATGGTATTTCTCTCAAATCGGCAGCATTATCTTCTGGAATAATAACTCTCTTTATACCTCCACGTTTAGCAGCTAATAACTTTTCTTTCAGGCCACCGATTTTTGTGACTTGACCATGTAATGTAATTTCGCCTGTCATGGCAGTATCCGATCTCACAGGTATTCCTGTGAAAACTGAAATCATAGCTGTACACATTCCAACTCCAGCGCTGGGCCCATCTTTGGGAGTGGCTCCATCAGGAACATGAATATGAACATCAAATTTTTCATAAAAATTAACAGGGATGCCTAATTTTTCTGATCTAGACCTTACGACTGTTAGAGCGGCTTGAATGGATTCCTGCATCACGTCGCCCAAAGAACCAGTTTTAATTACCTGTCCTTTTCCAGGTACGTATGACGATTCAATGGTTAACAACTCACCGCCAACTTCAGTCCATGCCAAGCCAGCAACTTTACCCACAATGTCCTCAACATCAGCCTCTCCAAATTTAAATTTAGGAACACCGCAATATTTTTCTAAATTATTTGGAGTAATATTTATTGAAGATTTAATTTTTTTAGGATCTGTTAACACTCTTTCTTTGACTGACTTTCTAAAAATCTTTGCAATCTGTCTTTCGAGACCTCTCACACCCGCCTCTCTCGTATAGTAACGCACTATGTCCAATATAGATTTATCACTAAGCTTAACCTCTTTATCATCTAGCCCATTTCTTTCAAGCTGCTTAGGGATTAAATATTGTTTTGCTATGTTTAGTTTTTCATCCTCTATATAACCAGGCAGCCTAATAATCTCCATGCGATCGAGCAATGGGCCGGGAATGTTTAAACTGTTGGCAGTACAAACAAACATTACCTCGGAGAGATCAAAATCCACCTCTAGATAATGGTCTGAAAATGTATTATTTTGCTCTGGATCTAAAACCTCTAATAGAGCTGAAGCAGGATCACCTCGGTGATCCATGCCCATTTTATCGATCTCATCTAAAAGAAATAATGGATTTTTTACTTCAACTTTTGAAAGCTTTTGAATAATTTTTCCTGGCATAGATCCAATGTAGGTTCTTCGATGCCCTCTAATTTCAGCCTCGTCCCTAACTCCGCCCAATGACATTCTGGCAAATTTTCTATTCGTAGCCCTTGCGATAGATTTTCCAAGAGAAGTTTTTCCAACTCCTGGAGGGCCTACCAAACACAAGACTGGGGCTTTTAATTTTTTAACTCTTTGTTGAACTGCTAAATATTCTAGAATTCTCTCTTTCACTTCGTCTAAGCCAAAGTGATCTTCGTTGAGAATTTCTGTTGCTGAATTTAAGTTTGATTTAACTTTGCTTCTTTTCTTCCAAGGAATGACAGTTAACCAATCTAAGTAAGAGCGCACAACTGATGCCTCTGCTGACATAGGAGACATTTGCTTAAACTTAGTAAATTCATTGTTTGCTTTTTTTAATGCTTCTTTGGACATACCTGCCTTGGAAATATCTTCTTCTAGCTGCGAGATTTCATCGCCCTCTTCACTGATATCACCCAGCTCTTTTTGGGCAGCCTTGATTTGCTCATTTAAATAATACTCTCGTTGAGATTTTTCCATCTGCCCTTTTACTCTATTTCGGATTCTTTTATCGACATCCATCACATCCAATTGAGATTCGATAAAAGCTATTAGAATTTCAGCCCTCAACTGGAAGTCAGCTGTTTCAAGGATTTCTTGCTTTTGCTTAATTTCCATCGGCAAATGGCCAGCTATTGAATCAATAATTCTAGATAAATCATCCAAAGCATCAATTGATGCCAAAACCTCTGGAGCGATTTTTTTCGTAATTTTAATAAAATCATGAAACTTTGCTTTGATGAACCTTGCTAAATTTTCTCCATCTTTAGAATCGATAGCAGGCTCGGTAATAAGACTTACTCTAACTTTAGAGAATTTTGAATCTGACTCCAAAGAGTTCATTTGAGCTCTGTGGGAGCCCTCAACCAAAACTTTTACAGTTCCATCTGGCAGTTTGATTAATTGCAGGATATTCGCAATAGTTGCGACCTTATACAAATCATCAAACAAAGGTGCATCCAAAGACCCATCTTTTTGTGCAGCTAAAATAATCTTCTTCTCCCCAGCCATGGCGGCATTCAGCGCATTGATGGATTTATTCCTGCCAACAAATAGAGTTGAGACTACGCCCGGAAATACTACGACGTCTCTGAGAGGAATAAGTGGAAGATCATATTTAATAGTAGCCATATAAATATAATGAGGGAGAATTAATTAAATTCAACCAGCAGAAGAGGATTTTTTCTTAGGAGATTTATAGACCTTGATTGGATCTGTTGAATGCAAGACAGAGTTCTCATCCACGATTACTTTTTCTAAATCAATATTAGGAAGCTCAAACATTGTATCCATTAGTAGCTCTTCCATAATTGATCTTAAGCCTCTTGCGCCTGTTTTTCTCTGCAGGGCCTTTTTTGCTATCTCAAGCAAAGCTTCGGTTCGAAAATCTAATTCAACCTCATCAATATCAAATAGGTATTTGTACTGATTAACTAATGCATTTTTGGGTTCTTGCAGAATTCTTACCAAGGCTTCCTCATCTAACTCATGCAAAGTGGAGATCACTGGCAATCTACCAACAAATTCTGGAATTAAGCCAAATTTAACCAGATCTTCTGGTTCTAAAGTTTCTACGATGGAAGCAACAGATGCCTGAGTATCTTTAACAGCCGCACCAAAGCCAATTCCAGATTTATCTGTTCTATGTTTGATTACTTCATCAATCCCAGAAAAAGCTCCACCGCAAATGAATAATATATTAGAAGTATCAATCTGAATGAATTCTTGTTGCGGATGTTTTCTTCCACCTTGAGGCGGGATTGAGGCAACTGTACCCTCTATTAACTTGAGTAAGGCTTGCTGAACGCCCTCACCAGATACATCTCTAGTAATGGAGGGATTATCTGATTTGCGCGCAATCTTATCAATTTCATCAATATACACAATTCCAAGAGCGGCTTTATCGGGGTCATAATCACATTTTTGTAGAAGCTTCTGAATAATATTCTCAACATCCTCGCCAACATATCCAGCTTCAGTTAAGGTCGTTGCATCCGCAATAGTAAATGGAACATTAAGAACTCTTGCTAGAGTTTGTGCCAAAAGCGTTTTACCGCTGCCAGTTGGTCCAAGCAATAAAACATTACTTTTTTGAAGCTCAATCTCATCTTTCTTTGCATTAGATCTCAATCGCTTATAGTGATTATAAACTGCAACCGATAGAGTTTTTTTAGCTTTCTCTTGGCCTATTACGTAATCATCAAGCTGCTTAAATATCTCTAAAGGAGATGGCAAAACATCAAGCACCTCTTCGTCCTCAGCTTTGACCTCCTCTTCTATAATGTCATTGCAAAGGTCAACGCACTCGTCACAGATGTAAACACTCGGTCCAGCAATAAGCTTGCGAACCTCTTCTTGGCCTTTGCCACAAAAAGTGCAGGATAGTTTATTGTTGTCTTTATTTTCCATTGGTGGTTGGTCTGCTCTCTAATATTTCATCGATTATGCCATAGGCTTTAGCTTCCTTAGCATTCAAAAAATTATCTCTGTCAGTGTCTTGCTCAACTTTCTTTAAAGTCTTACCGGTATGCTTAGCAAGTATCTCATTAACCTTTTGTTTAACCAAAAGCATTTCTTTTGCGTGGATCTCAAAGTCAGAAGCTTGACCTTGGAAGCCGCCAAGGGGTTGATGAATCATGATTCGAGAATTAGTTAACGCAAATCTTTTACCTTTTTCTCCACCAGCAAGCAAAAGCGACCCCATGCTTGCTGCCTGACCAATACACAATGTAGAAACATCAGGAGCAATAAATTGCATAGTGTCATATATGGCTAAGCCCGAAGAAATAACACCCCCAGGAGAATTAATATAAATACTAATATCTTTTTCGGGATTTTCTGACTCTAAAAATAGAAGCTGAGCAACTACTAAGTTAGAAATATAATCGTCTATAGGGCCGGATAAAAAAATAATTCTTTCTTTTAAAAGTCGTGAATATATATCAAAAGCACGCTCCCCACGGGGAGTCTGCTCTACAACCATTGGCACCAAACCAGAATTTATTTTTTCCATATTTTATTTATTAGCTAGTTCTGAAAATTTTATCACCTTTACTTTAGATTTTAGGGCAGAATCTAATTTTTCAATGAGCAAATTTTCTAATATTACCATTCTGTACTGATCAAGCTGCTGAGGCTGGCTTTGAATCCATGCCCTAAATTGTTCGCCATCCTTGTACTTTTCAGCCTCCTCGTCGATAAACGCATTTAAATCCTCTTCTTTGACTTCAAGCTCATATTTTTGTATCAAGGCTGAAAACAAGAGATCCAACCTCACTCTTTTTTCAGCATTTTCTTTAAACTCATCGACCGGAAAAAGATCTTCAGGAGCATTTTCAGCAGTTTGACCCATACGCATTAATGAATCCTTCCTCATGAGCTCTGCCTGTTCTGCAACCGTAGCATTCGGAACTTTAAAATCATTACTCTGAAGAAGCGTTTCATAAATAGATTCCTTAGTAAGAGATTTTTCTTGTTGCGCTATCTCGCCTTCCATTCGTTTTGAAATTTCTGCACGGAAGCTTTTTTCATCAGAAACATCTTCCATCGCAAGTTTTTCAAAAAGCTCTTTGTCAATTTTAGCCTTGTGCATCTCTTGCACCTCATGAACTGTAATAAAAAATTCAGTCTCTTTACCTGCTAAATCCTTCTTAAAATAATCTTCTGGGAAGTTTGTTTTGAATGAAAAGCTTTCTCCTGAATTCTTGCCAACCAAGTTATCTTCAAATCCTGGAATCATAGATTTTGAACCGATAACCAATTTAAAATCTTTGGATTCATTTCCCTCAAAACCCTCACCATCAATTTTTCCTTCAAAATCAATGACCGCTTGATCCTTTTCTTCAGCTGCTCTTTCAACTTTTTGCCACTCGCAATACCTTTCCAGAATATCATTAATGGCCAGATCAACATCTGAGTCATCCAAAGTGATTTCAGATTTTTCAAAACTTTTCCATCGAGAAAGCTTTGGTTTAATTTCCGGAAAAACTTCAAACACTGCTGAATACGAAATAGGCTTCGCAGCATCTTCATTCTCAATACTAATTGCAGGAGAGGATGCGGGTTTAATGTTCTGTTCTTGAAGTTCTTTGGGGTAGCTCTCCTGGATAAGCTCATTTAAAACTTCGTAGTGAATGGAATCTCCGTAACGCTGCTTAAGAACGTCATCAGGGACATTGCCTTTTCTAAATCCATCAAGTTTTGCTGTAGATTTGATCTTTGAAAGCTTACCAGTATATTTTTTTTCGTAATCCTCAACAGGAACTGAAACAGTCAACTTGCGTTCTAAATCTTTTAGTTTTTTTATTTTGCTACTCATTTTATTTATCTAATTTTAATGGGGCGAGCGATGGGGTTCGAACCCACGGCCTCCGGAGCCACAATCCAGCGCTCTAACCAACTGAGCTACGCCCGCCAAGAAACGAAACATTATAGATGTAAAAAGCATATAATAATATTTTTTTAAGGGGGATATTTTGGTTAACCAAGATTTTTTAAACAGCACCAATAAATTGTTTGATCAAGCTTTAAGCTATACAGAAATTTCACCTGATTTAGCCACAAGAATCAGGGTCTCCAATTCAACTTATACAATCAATTTTGGCGTAAAGTTAAGAAAAGAAATACATACATTTACTGGGTGGCGTTCGGTCCATTCAGAACATTTTGAACCAGCCAAGGGCGGCATTCGATATGACATCAATGCTTCTCAAGAAGAAGTAGAGGCTCTTGCAGCTCTTATGACCTATAAATGTGCAATTATTGAAGTTCCATATGGTGGCTCTAAAGGCGCTCTAAAAATAAACCCAAAAGAGTGGACTAAATCTGAGATTGAAAAAATTACTCGACGATTTGCTCAAGAACTTATTAAACGCGACTTGATTCATCCTGCCCAAAATGTTCCAGCGCCTGATGTAGGAACGGGCGCAGAAGAGATGGCTTGGATAGCGGATGAGTACAGACGTATTCACCCTACCGATATTAATGCCTTAGCATGTGTAACTGGAAAGCCAACGCAGAAAGGAGGCCTAGTTGGTCGATCAGAGGCAACTGGTAGAGGTGTTCAATTCATAATAAGAGAATTCTTTCGACATGAAGAAGATTATTTAAAAGCGGGATTTAAAGGTGGTTTAAAAGATAAAAAAGTTGTTCTTCAAGGGCTTGGAAATGTTGGGTACCATGCTGCAAAGTTTTTACAAGAAGAAGATGGGTGCAGAATAGTTTGTGTCATGGAACACAATGGAGCAATTCTTAACCCGGATGGCCTAAATATAGAAAAAATAAAATCACATCAATCTGAGCATGGAAGTTTTGAGGGCTGCAGTGAAGGCCAGTTTGAAGCCAACACATCAGAGTTCTTAACCATGGAATGTGACATTCTTATTCCAGCGGCAAAAGAAAATGTTATAGATAAAACTATCGCTCAAGACATAAAAGCCAAACTGATTGTAGAGGCAGCCAACGGCCCTATTACCTTTGAAGCAGATGGGTTTTTAAATGAGCGCAATGTAACTATTATTCCAGATATTATGGCTAATGCTGGTGGAGTTGCGGTGAGCTATTTTGAGTGGATAAGAAATTTAAGGCATATTCGTTTTGGCAGACTTGAAAAAAGAAGGAATGCTTTTCAGTTTGATACCCTTATTTCAGCGATTGAAACCATGACAGGAAAAGAGATGCCAGATAAATTTAAGGAACAGTTCATTGAGGGTGCCAATGAAATAGATTTGGTTAGATCTGGCCTTGACGACATGATGAGGGAAGCTTATCAAAAAGTAAGGCAAAGCATGATTGAAAATGATATTCCCAATCTTCGCACCGCCGCATACAAAGTGGCATTAGATAGAATTGCTACAAGTTATGATTCAATTGGCTTGTAAAAATTTACGGAAAAATATTTCCATTATTTTTTGTAGGATCCCATAGGTCATACTTTTGCATAGCTTGAGCAAATAAATTCCCGTTTTCAAAATAATTTAACAGGTCAATTACCTTCACGAAGTCTTGAGCAAAAAACCAATCAGGATTAGCTATTTTGCATTGTCGGATGAAAGGAAGAATAGAGATATCCAAAAGACTAACTGCATTGCCAAAAATCCATGGATTAGGTTTAATCTTGGCCTCTAGATTTTCTAGAATAACTCTGCACTCTTGTTGGTGATCCCTTGGATCGACGCCATATCGAGATGAGTACTTGTAACGATCAAGATGATATTTAAATTTTGAATCAAATAACTGAACAAGCTCTAAAGCTAATGATTCTTCTGCTTCGCTGTAAATATGGACATTGGAAGCTGGAGATTCCATGGCCCAAGAAATGATGTCTAGACTTTCGTCTAAAACTTTATTGGTAAATTGCAAAACAGGAACAGTACCCTTGGAAGAAACTTTTAGCATTTCATCAGGTTTGTCTTTAAGTAAAATTTCTCTTAATTCGCATTTTTTTGAAGCCAAAATTAATGCCATTCGTGCTCGCATAGCATATGGGCATCTTCTAAAACTGTAGAGTATTGGAGTCATTTTTTATTTGATTGGAAAGTAGCTCCGATATGTTTTTCATTCCTAAGCTTTGCTAAATCAACCTGTTTTTGCCTATCTGCATAACGTTTTTTTTGGTCAGGTGTTTTTGTATTAAAACAATTTGGACAACTCACCCCCCTTACATACTCATCATCAAGCTTGTCTGCCTCTGTAATAGGCATCCTACAACCATGACACATATCATAAGAGCCAACTTCTAAATTGTGATTTAGCGCTACTCGATCGTCAAAGACAAAACATTCTCCTTGCCACAATGATTCTTCTTCATCTACTTTTTCAATATAATTTAAAATGCCGCCTTGAAGATGATAGATATTTTTAAACCCTTTTGCCTTCATCAAAGAAGATGCTTTCTCGCAACGAATACCACCTGTGCAAAACATGGCCACTTTATTATTTTTATCAATACCAGATGATTCAAGGCTTTCAAGCCAATCTGGAAATTCTCTAAAATTTGTGGTCTCTGGTTGTATAGATTTTTCAAAAGTACCAATTGAAAATTCATAAGTATTTCTTGTATCTAAAACTAAAACATCTTCCTGAGAAATCAAACTATTCCAATCTTCTGGCTGAACATATTCGCCAACAATTTTTGTCGGATCAGCTAATTCATTGCCAATGCTCACTATTTCATCTTTTAATTTAACCTTTAGACGAGGAAATGGATCTACTGTGCTCGTGGAGGTTTTAAAGTTTTGCGATTCATGGAGATTATGTGATTTAAGAAAGTTTTTAAATTGATCGATGGCAGCCTTGGTCCCAGAGATAGTTCCGTTAATTCCTTCATGAGCCAAAAGAACTGTGCCCTTGATATCCTCTTTTTTTAAGAAGTGAGTAAATATTCTTTGCATTTCTCTTACATTTGATAAATCTGCAAAAGCATAAAAAGCTGCAACTGTAAAAAAATTTTTATTCATCTACCTAATTCAATATATATTTACTTTAATAATTTTCTTCATTAATTTATGAAAAAGAAAACTAAAAATAGAATTTACACATTCATCATAACTTTGTTCATATTTTACTATATGTTCGGTCGCTATATTTAGCTTTAAAAAATAACTGCTAGAAGATGAGTAAAGGAGCATTAAAATGGCGCGCCTGAAGAGATTCGAACTCCTGACCCACGGTTTAGAAAACCGTTGCTCTATCCAACTGAGCTACAGGCGCACTGGTCGGGGTAGTAAGATTCGAACTTACGACCACTCGCTCCCAAAGCGAGTGCGCTACCAGACTGCGCTATACCCCGATGCGTTTTCGAAGGTTAGCCATTTTTTCCACACAGTTTCCACGCAAATTTAAGTCAAAATTATTGTTTTCATGGCTCGTCATCAAAAACGAAAAGTGATTATAAATGAAAGGTATAAAAAAAGGGATATTAAAGTCCTTTTTAGTTTTTAATTATAGGCACAGCATAATTTAATATCTGCCCTAGTTATTCTCAGGATTAATTTGTCCTTTAAAATATTTTTTTCTAGATATTAAATATCTTAAAAGATTTCGTTAATTTCTTATTCACAATCTTAAGGTATTTTTGAAGGAAGCTGCTGCAGGGGTTAAATTAAGTTTTAAAAAAAATATATCCTGACAAATTAGTTTTTTTCTATCTTGATATAGTTTGCGTTTAGTAAATTCAAAATAATTAAAATGAATATAAAAAATGTGCTGTAAAAAATTCTTTCTGAGATTTGAACTAAAGATATAGAAGATACACTAAAAAATATAGCTCCAATTAAAAAAATAAAGAGAATTAAAATAACTAAAAAGGTCTCCGCTTTATCTATCGAATGGAAAAAGCTTCGCATATTTTGGATTAAACAATGCATGGCGCCTATCCAACAAATAGTTATGCAAAGATAGCCTTCTATTATGGAGCTAGAATTAGTTAATGTTTTAAAAGTTGTAGAGCCAAAAAAATATACAAATGGGCTAATAAAAATTAACAACAATGTCATTCCAAGCAAGTATTTATAAAAAATTTTGAATTTAGAGATATAGGCAATATCTCCAATCTTAGATAAAACAAAAGGGAGAATAATGCTGGAAGATAAGACAACAGGGGCAGAAAAAATTCTATAGGCATTGACCCACAATCCAGCTTCATAGTTATCAAGGCTGAAACTTATCCCGATTAAGCAAAATAATAAAATACTATTACTTATCAAAGATGAAGCAGTGAGAGATAGAAGTTTGCATGAACGAGAAAATAGATTTTTTAAGCTAATTGAGAAACCATTGATTAAATTCGACTTGAAACTGCCAAAATAAAAAAGAACTAGTGCAATTAACGGAACTAATTGAGCAAATAGCCATGTAAGCTCTATTGAAAATTGATTTATAGCAAAAAAGAACAGCATTATCGGAGTAAGTGATCTTACTAGAATCCATATTTTATATTTTTTAAGTTTCACTAAACCACTTAATAAAATCTCATTTATTGCAAGCAAAGTTGCTGAGCTAGTTAAAAATAAATAAAAATTAAAACTCAGAAAATTTAAAAGAAAATATAAGCCAATTGAAACTGTAAAAAAGAAAGTGGCTACTATTATTCCTGAATAGATAGAAACTAGCATTTTATCTTTATCTCTTATAAGAATTTCTATATCCCATTGCATTGAAAACAAAATAGCTAAGAATGATGAGGCTGCAGAAAAAATTGCTAATTCACCAGCATAGCCAAAGCCATTAACCTGAGTAATTATTAAATTAACAATAAAAATTAATCCAAATGGAATAATAACTAACGGTCGGGATAGATTCTTGGAATCAAAGAATTGGGTATCGGAATGCATTTAAAATTTAAATTATGAATGCCCTTTCAGGTTGTTTAAATGCATTAAAATTAAAAAATTAGATTGGGCAAGCATTAGATTTTAATAT
>CABXFU010000005.1 GCA_902511575.1 uncultured SAR86 cluster bacterium | reverse complement strand
AACTCAGCTATCTTTTGTGCTTTGATTGCTTCTTTCTTTTGTGCTCGTTTATCTATCTTTGCATCAAGCTTTGCTTGAAGCTCATCTGAAGATAGCCTAGCATCTTTTGCCAATTCTGATACTTTATCTGAAAGTTGAGCACCTTGTGAAATCCAATGATCTAATCTCTCTACATTAAACCTCATTCTTTCTTCAGATCCTTTTGCTGAGGGATTAAAAAAACCTAAGCGCTCAATGAATGCACCATCTCTAGGTTTTCTGGAGTCAGCAACCGTTATGAAATAATAAGGGTTCTTTTTTGCTCCGCTTTTTGCAAGTCTAACTACTACCATATTGAAAATTATTTTGTATTAATAAAAAGGTGTGTATTTTAGGTTAACCTTGACGAATTTGATAGTGTTAATATATAAAGATTACAAAAAAAATAAGATTGTGTCATTTCCAATAATTACATTAATAGCGTTGATAAGCTATTTCATTTCTAGAGCTGTATTGAAGTCATCAAAACAAGTCTATGCAGGTCTATCTTTTGCATTGCTAATAATAGTTGGGCTGATGACATACTCAAAAGGTATCTCAATTTTGGGGTTACATGTTTCCGCTACAAGCTTCAGCATAGTTATATTAATTGTGACTTTCTTTGAAACCACATTACTTGAAAGACATATTACAAAAATAAAAAAGGGTGAAATAGGTTCTAATGATAAATCTGTAGAAAGAGAATATAACGAAATATTTGTATTGATTGGATTTGGCTTGGGAGGAATAATTTTGTCGCTAATTTCTGGGTTTATGGTGCTTGGCGAAATAGATATAGAGTTAATTTTTAAAATTATTTTTACTGTATTTGCTTTAATAATTTATATGCTTACATTTTTAGGGGTAAAATACGCAAATCTAAAAGTGCGCTATGCAGTTAGAGGAACCATTCTCTCTTTTGCTATGGTCCTTTTGGCATATTTTGGAAATTCTATTATTTTAATAAATTACTTATAAATTATTCTTGAGCACTAATTCAATTTCTTTTTTATTTCTAGTACTAATTGTACTGTTAATTTTTTCAGCGTTTTCATCTGGTTCTGAAACTGGGATGATGGCTTCAAATAAAGTTAAATTAAGAAACATATCCAAGGGCTCCAAAGGTGCTATGAGGGCTTTAAAATTGCTTCAAAGACCAGATGTATTACTTGCATCCATATTAATTGGAAATAATTTTGCCAATATTCTAGCTTCAGCAATAGTTACTATAATAATGATTGATTATTTTGATGGGAATGTATTGCTTGGCTCAATCATTCTGACTCTTATTATCCTAATTTTTTCTGAAATCACTCCAAAAACTATTGCAAGCGTATACCCAGAAAAATTTGCAACAAAATCTTCATGGCTCCTAAAATTATTAGTAATTATTTTTAAACCACTTGTCTGGCTTACAAATATTCTTAGCTCAAGAATACTTAAAATATTCAATGTTGATCCAATGCAGTCAGCTACTAATGATAATTTAAACTCAGATGAATTAAGAACGTTACTCGATGAACATGGTGATTTAATCCCGATGCAATCCCGAGAAATGCTCTCATCAATCTTGGGTATGGAAGAATTAACAGTCGAGGATATTATGACTCCTCATGCTGAAATTATTGGTATCGATATTTCACAAAGCATTGAGGCTGCGCAAACAATTATTGGTTCGTCTTATTACAGCAGGTTACCAGTTTTTAAAAAATCTATTGATCAAGTTATAGGCATGCTTCATCTTAAAGACTCTCATCAATTCATAGAAGCATTAGAGGTCGGAGATGATGTTAAAAGTATTCTCTTTGATACAACATTTATATCTCAATCTACAACTATTTCGACACAGTTAAGTCAATTCCAAAAAAAAGATAGTAACCTTTCTTTGGTTGTTGACGAGTATGGTGAAATCCAAGGCCTTTTAACTATGGAAGATATTTTTACAGAAATAGTTGGAAAGTTTGGTGCTGCTAAAGCAGATCTAGAGAAAGAGTTTCTGATAAAGAAAGATGGAGCTGTTATAGCTGATGGCAATTCAAAAATCAGAGAATTAAATAGCTTTATGAATTGGGATATTGATGAAGATGGCTCAAAAACTATCAATGGAACTATTACCGATTTCTTAGATCAAATTCCTCAAGAGAATGTCTGCCTAGAAATTGATGACTACAGAATAGAAATATTAAATATAGAAGATAACTCTATTGAGAAAGTAAAGATTAAGAAAAAGGAGAGCTAGGCTCTCCTTTGCAAAAAACCTTCAAGAATTACAGGTAATGAACCAATAACCCAAATACTACTGTAAGTGCAACGCCTGAGTGAATAACTGCTTTTACCGAAGTAATCATTGCATTCATTTTGCCAAATAACGCATTTGCCTCAATTAGCAAAATAATTGCTAAACCAATCCAGAGACCATTCATACTGCTTTCAGCAATCATTGGTAGAGCTCCACCGTGAGCAGAATAGACCATCAAGTAAAGCATTGGCAATGAAAACAAAGTATTAGTGCGTGATGCTAATCCTGCTTTTGCACCAGCATCTGCCGCATCAGGAGCACCAGCAATAACTTTCTTTTGATTTGGCCAAATTACAAACCATACATTTGCAGCCATAAATGAAGCCATTACTGCTCCCAATACAATACCAATGTTAACTGTAATACTTAACCAATAAAGCAAGTATAAACCGGTGAAAAATGTAAACGCTGCTGCCCATCTAAAATACCATAAAGCATTTGGTACTAATTTCTGGACCACATCAGATTTAGCAGAGGCTTCTGACTCTTTAAAATATTCTGTTTGGACAAAATTAAAATAATAAAGTAACCCAATCCAAAGTACTCCAAAAAGAATGTGAGCAAATCTGATTAGCACTGTTCCAAGATACGCTTCCATATTTAAACTCCTAAAATTAAAGTTGTGATTAAATAATTATATATCTTGCAAAAAAAAAACGGGGAAGAAACCCCGTTTTTTTTATATTTCAGAAAATGGCTTACATCATGCCAGGCATTCCGCCCATGCCGCCCATGCCACCCATATCAGGCATTGCAGGAGCCGCAGCATCATCTTGAGGCATGTCGGTAACCATAGCTTCCGTGGTAATCATCATTCCAGCAACTGAACCAGCTGCTTGAAGTGCTGTTCTAGTTACTTTAGCTGGATCAAGAATACCCATTTCTATCATGTCGCCATATTCACCATTTGCTGCATTAAAACCATATGAACCTTCACCATCAATAACATTGGCAACAATAACAGATGACTCTTCACCTGCGTTTGCAGCAATTTGTCTCAAGGGAGCTTCAAAAGCTTTTCTGACAATGTTAATGCCAACATTTTGATCATCATTATCACCTTTAAGCTTTGTCAGCGACTCTAAAGCTCTCACCAAAGCAACTCCTCCGCCAGGAACAATACCTTCTTTGACTGCAGCTCGTGTTGAATGCAAGGCATCTTCAACTCTTGCTTTCTTTTCTTTCATTTCTATTTCAGAACCAGCCCCAACTTTAATGACTGCAACTCCGCCAGCTAATTTTGCAACTCTTTCTTGTAGCTTCTCTCTATCGTAATCAGAAGAAGTATCCTCTATTTGAGTTCTAATTTGATTCACTCTAGCCACTATAGCTTTTTGATCACCAGCACCATCAACAATAGTTGTGTTGTCTTTATCTAATGAGACTCTTTTTGCGGTTCCCAAATCTTCAATGGTTGCGCCTTCAAGAGAAAGTCCGACTTCCTCAGAAATTACAGTCCCACCAGTTAGGATTGCAATATCTTCAAGCATGGCTTTTCTTCTGTCTCCAAAACCTGGAGCCTTACATGCTGCTGCTTTAACTGTTCCTCTTAGATTATTTACCACAAGCGTAGCAAGAGCTTCGCCTTCAATATCTTCAGCAATAATTAACAAAGGTCTGCCTGCCTTAGCAACTGATTCTAATAGAGGTAACATATCTCTAATATTAGAAATTTTCTTATCATGTAAAAGAATGAAAGGATTCTCAAGCTCGGATGTCATATTGTCTTGGTTAGTAACAAAATATGGAGATAGATATCCTCTATCGAATTGCATTCCCTCAACCACGTCTAGCTCGTTATCAATACCATTTCCTTCTTCAACAGTAATAACGCCCTCTTTACCAACTTTTTCCATTGCTTCGGCAATAATTCCACCGACATCTTGATCACCATTTGCAGAAATGGTTCCAACTTGTGCAATGGTGTTGTCGTCAGAGCACGGCACACTTAACTTCTCAACGAACTGAACTGCTGTTGAAATAGCTTTATCGATGCCTCTCTTTAAATCCATAGGATTCATGCCTGCCGCAACAGATTTGTGGCCTTCATTAACTATTGATTGAGCAAGAACTGTAGCTGTTGTTGTTCCATCTCCAGCTTCGTCAGAGGTTTGCGAAGATACCTGCTTAACCATCTGAGCACCCATATTTTCAAACTTATCTTCTAACTCGATCTCTTTTGCTACTGAAACACCATCTTTAGTAACAGTTGGTGCTCCAAAAGATTTATCCAACACTACATTTCTTCCCTTAGGACCTAAGGTAACTTTAACTGCATCTGCAAGAATATTAACGCCCTGAAGCATTTTAACTCTTGCGGAATCTCCAAATTTTACATCTTTAGCTGACATATCTTTATTCTCCTAATTATTGATTAAATTGTTTAACTGAAAATGCCGTAAATATCACTCTCGCTGAGCATAAGATATTCATCACCATCTATTTTTACCTCGTTTCCGCCATACTGACCAAATATCACTAGGTCGCCAACTTTAACGCCCATTGGAGACACCTCTCCATTGTCCTGTCTCTTTCCAGGCCCTACAGCAACAACTTCTCCCTGAGAAGGCTTTTCTGTGGCTGAGCCAGGTAAAACAATTCCACCAGGCGTGGTTTGTTCTTCGTCTGTTCTTTTAACTAAAACTTTATCGTGTAAAGGTTTCAATTTCATTGCAAATCTCCTGCTTTAAAAATAACAATAATCCTTATAACTAAAGGCTAAAGGTTATTTATGGCTTAAAAAAATTAATTCAATACTTTGGATATAAATCTTTAAAGAAATTTATAAAGAAGCTACCTGCTAAAATCCCCAAGAAATCAGCAAAAATATCTAAAAATTCAAAAGATCGATAAGGTATATATATCTGCACTATCTCAATCAAAATTCCGTAGGCGAGGACTATAACATAAAGCCATAATTCCTTGTAAATAATTCTACTCAGCCAGCTAATAATAGTTAAATATAAAAAACAAGAAAAATGGATCAATTTATCACTAAGATTAATTGAAGGTTCGACCTTAATCTCTTGAATAGAAAGAATTGATATTAATATTATAGAAATTCCTAAAATGAACCTAGAGCTATGCTGAATTAGCAGCATAATTTTTTTTATAAATCATAATTAATAATAATGCAGGAATAGACATAGCCGAAGTAGTATAAAAAAAGTATGCCCAACCAGTCTCTAATGATGAAATTGATACATAATAATCAGCCAAAATACCTGAAAAACCACTAAAAAATTTTCCCGGAAGCATCATGAATGATGTCAACATAGCATATTGCACAGCAGTAAATTTTTTTGAAACCAAGCTAGTTAAAAAAGCAATGTTCACGGTTCCAACCAAACCAGCTGCAAAACTATCTAACCCAACAATTAGAGATAAAAGAGAGATATTTGCTTGAGCGCTCGCAACATAGGCAAAAAATAAATTAGTAAATAAGACACATAAACCTCCAAATAGCAGGGCATTAAACAAAGAAATTCTTTTAATTAATAAACCACCAATAAAAAAACCGATCACAGATCCAAAGAGAGCTATAGTTTTAACAAGAGCTCCTATTTCGGTTTTTGAAAATCCTAAATCTAAATAGAAAGGCATTGCCATAGGCCCCATCACAATGTCGGTGAGCCTATATGTTGAGATTATTAACAAAAGCAAAGCTGCAGACCATAAACCAAAGCGATTAAAAAAGTCTTTGAAAGCCCCTAAAAGTGCTTCATCAAATCTTAATATAGCGATTTCTTGATTGTTTGGTTCATAACAAATCAATGCTCCTGCCGATCCTATCAACATCAGAATAGCCATTAATTTATATACATAAGCCCAACTGTATAAATCAGCAAAAATTAATGCCATAGATGTGGCTACAAGAATTGCAACTCGGTATCCTAGCTGATAACTCGCTGCTAAATTACCTTGCTCTTTTGCCTCACCAATCTCAATTCTTAAGGCGTCTACAGCAACATCTTGAATTGAGCCAAAAAAGGCAGCAAAAAATGCAAACAATGCTAACAATTGAATATTTTGAAGAGGATCTATTAAACTCATACCAATCAATGACAAAAATATTACCGATTGGGAAAAAAGAATCCATCCCCTTCTTTTTCCAAAAACTTTAAATCCTAAAACTGAATATCTATCGACAAATGGTGCCCATAAAAATTTTAAGGAGTAAGTAAGGACAAGCCATGCAAAAAAACCTATTTCAGTTAAAGAAATGCCTACATCTCTCAGCCAAGCTGTTAGCGTTGAAAAAACAAGCATATAAGGAAGGCCTGAAGCAAAACCAAGCAACAAGATACCTATTAATTTTCTTCTCATAGCATTGATTGTAATAAAGTCCAGTCAAAAAATGGTCCTGGATCTGTTTTTCTGCCTGGAGCTATGTCTGCATGACCGACAATATTTTTTTTGTTAATTTTTAAATCCACGGATAAAAAATTAATCACTTTAGATAAAGAGTGATATTGATGTTGCTCAAACTCCTCATCATCGCAGCCTTCTAACTCAATACCAATTGAGAAGTCATTGCAGTGCTCCCTGCCTTTATAATTAGAAATGCCAGCATGCCAAGCTCTCTTATTAGTAGATACAAACTGAATTAATGCTCCTTTACGCGTAATTAAAAAATGGGAAGAGACTTTGAGATCCTTGATCGATCCTAAAAACTCATCTTTACCTGGATCTAAGCGGTTTAAGAATAAATCTTTAATTAGCTGGGTGTTATAACGACCTGCCGGAAGGCTAATTGCATGTATCACAATTAAATCAATTGCGACATTATTTGGTCTTTCGTCAAAATTAGGAGATGGGCAAAATTCTGCAACATCAATAATGCCGTCATGCGAGATCATATTTTTCCTCTAGACATAGAAACAGTGTAATGGATGATATTTAAGACATAAAATTTTTTTATCTTTAAAATCAGCGTAACTCTGGAGGCAGTCTAAAATATATATTTTCTTTGTTTTCGCCTAATTCTTGAGCAACTGTATTAAATTCAACGCTAATTGCTTGAACCACACTCTGAACAATTGATTCTGGTGCGGATGCTCCAGCTGTTATGCCAATACTTTGATATTTAGATAAGGATTTAAAATCAAGCTCCTCTGCACCATCTATCAAGATAGAGCTAACACCGCACTTCTCAGCTAATTCTTTGAGTCGATTTGAGTTAGAGCTATTTCTTGAGCCTATGACAACAATAAACTCGCTCTCCAAAGCAAGCTGTTTAACTGCGTCCTGTCTATTTTGAGTTGCATAACAAATATCATCGCTCTTTGGTTTGAGAATTTTAGGGAACTGCTCATATAAGATTTTAACTATCGCAACAGTATCATCTAGGCTGAGAGTCGTTTGTGTTACATATGCAAGATTCTCAGGCTGTGAGACAGATAACAATTTAGCTTCTGCCTCGTCTTGCACCAAATAAATTTTGCTATTTGAATCTACGGGATTATGTCTTCCTAAAGTTCCCTCTACTTCAGGATGCCCCTCATGACCAATTAAAATAATATCTCTGCCAGCCCTGACATGGCGCTGAACCTCACTATGAACCTTGGTTACAAGGGGGCAGGTAGCATCAAAAGATAACAAGTTAAATTCTGCTGCCTCTTTCTCAACCTTCTCAGACACTCCATGAGCACTAAAAATAACATGAGATGATTCGGGGACTTCCCTGAGCTCGTCAACAAATATTACACCCTTAGACTTTAATTCTTCTACTACAGTCTTGTTATGAACAACTTCATGGCGAACGTAGATAGGTGGCCCAAATTTTTTTAAAGCTTGGTTAACAATATCAATTGCTCGATCTACACCAGCACAAAATCCTCTTGGATTGGCCAATAAAACTTTAGTCTTCGTCATGATCTATTTTGAAGAAATTTTTTAAACTCCATCAAGAAAAATAATGCTGCTCCAATTGAAATAAAAGCATCAGCAAAATTAAAAATAAAAAATGATGTATTGCCAACATGGAAAAATAAAAAATCAGTTACAACTCCATCTGGCAATCTATCCAGAATATTTCCAAGTGCACCCGAGATAATTAAAATAAGCGAAAAGCGATTGATTGAGGATTCTTCTTTTATATATAGTGAGTGGAGATAGGCTACTATCATCAATCCAATGAGCGATAAACTTAAGCTTAAGAATGAATTATTAAAATCTAAAATGCTAAAAGCAATGCCTGAGTTGAAAACCAACAATAAATCTAAAATCGGAATCAATGGCACTGCCTGTCCAAAGCTTAAGTATTCTTCAGCAAGATATTTTGCTACTAAATCAATTGCGATTAAGAAAAATATAACAAAGTAGCCTTTTTTAATACTATGCAAACTTTCTATCCTCTCCAGGACCATCTAAATTTTGTTCACATCGAATACATAGCTCGGGATGTTTAGAACTAGACCCAACAGATTCATGTCTATGCCAGCATCTTACACATTTTTCTGCAGATGATTTGATTACAGATACCTTTAAGGTTTCTCCTTCTAAAATATTACATTCAGACACTATGAAAAAGAAATGTATCTCAGAGGCATATTTCTTGATTAACTTGAAATCATTGGAATCAAGAATCAATTCAATTGATGCATCTAAAGACCCTTTAATAACTCCAGCAGTTCTTGCTTCCTCGATGCTCTGATTAACCTCTTCTTTAATCTCAAGCAATCTTTTCCAATTCTCGTTAGATAAGTCACTGTCAAAATCTTCTAGGCTTTTTAAAGTAGTTAAAAATACCGAATCTGCCTCTTTCAAAAGAAAATTATTTCCCTGCCAGATCTCCTCAGCTGTAAAAGATAGAACAGGTGAAATTAATACAACTAACTGATTAACAATGATCTGCATTACAGTTTGCGCTGATCTTCTAATTTCAGAATCTTGTTGAGTAGTATATTGTCTATCCTTAATGATATCCAAATAAATACCACCAAGTTGATTGACACAGAAATTATGTATTCTCTGCATAGCTTGATGATATGAATATGATTCATATGACCCAACAACATCCTCTTGCAACTGAGCAAGCTCATGTAAAATCCATTTGTCCAATTCAAGCAAGTTATTAAGCTCAATCGAATCTTTTTTTTCATCAAAATCATTGATGTTACCTAACAGAAACCTAAATGTGTTTCTAATTCTTCTGTATTGGTCTGAAACTCTCTTAAATATTTCATCTGAAGCAACCATTTCGCTTCTAAAGTCAGTTGAAGCAATCCATAGCCTTAAAATATCAGCTCCTAACGTATCCCAAATTTTTTGAGGTGAAATTGTGTTACCAAGAGATTTAGATTGTTTTCTGCCCTCGTCATCTACTACAAACCCATGAGTTAAAACAGATCGATAAGGGGCCATTCCATTGGTAGCAATCCCGGTTAGTAAAGATGACTGAAACCAGCCCCTGTGTTGATCTGAACCTTCTAAATAAAGATCAGCAACTACATCTGCGCCATATAACTTATCTAAAACACACATGTGAGTGACGCCAGAGTCAAACCAAACATCCAAGGTATCATAAACCTTAGAATAGGACTCAGCATCATCAATCAAGGAATCAAGGCTTAAATTATCCCATCCCTCTATACCCTCTTTCTCAATCACATCTGCTATTTGATTAAAAAGCAGATTCTGTTTGGGATGAATCTCGCCTGTTTCATTATGAATAATTAAGGTAATTGGAACGCCCCAATTTCGTTGTCTCGAAATACACCAATCAGGGCGATCCTCAAGCATTGAAAGAATACGTTCCTCTCCCCAGCCGGGCTCCCAATTAACATCTTTAACTGCATTCACTGCTCCATCGCTAAGACCAGACTTCTTCATTGAGATAAACCATTGTGGAGTTGACATAAAAATGACTGGTGACTTATGCCTCCAACAATGCGGATATGAATGATCATATTGCTGATGAGCAAGTAATGCGTTGTTTTCCTGCAATAATTCTATAACAATCGGATCTCCCTTCTTGGTGCTTAAGCCGCTTAATGGTCCGAATTCTTCTTTAAAAATGCCTCGATTATCCAAGGCTTTTACAGACTCAAGACCATTCTTTATACAAATAAAGTAATCATCCAACCCATGGGCTGGAGCAGTATGCACACAACCTGTTCCACTTTCAGTGGTGACATGGTCTCCGTGCAATAACTTAGATTCCCTTTCATACAAAGGATGAGCCATTAAGATTTCAGTAATTTCTTTTCCTAAAACTGATCCAAGAATCTCTAACTCTATGCCCCATCTATCAGAGCATTCATCCAATAGGTCTTTTGCAATAATAAAATGATCGTTATCGCCTCTAACAAAAATATACTCAATTTCTTCATGGATACATACAGCAACGTTTGATGGGATTGTCCATGGAGTTGTCGTCCAAATTACGAAATATGCTTCTTCAACTTTATCAACTTGAAATGTTGAGCAAAGCGACTCAATTGATTTGGGTAACACTTTAAACTTCACATCAATAGAATGAGATTGCTTATCCAGATACTCTACTTCAGCCTCGGCTAAAGCTGATCTGCAATCCATGCAAAAATGGACAGGTTTTTCTCCTTGCTCAAGATGTCCATTAGCAATGATTCTTCCTAATGCACGAACAGTGTCTGCTTCAAAACTTTTATTTAATGATAGATATGGGTTCTCCCAATCACCCAATACTCCCAATCGAATAAAATCTTTTCTTTGCTTATCAACCTGAGATTGTGCATATTCTCTACAAGCTTTGATAAATGATTTTTTATCTCTAACAAGATCGCTTCCTTTCCCATGTTTTTTTTCAACATTTAATTCAATTGGCAAACCATGACAATCCCAACCAGGAACATATGGCGCATCTTTTCCAAGCATGCTTTGAAATTTTATTGTAATGTCCTTAAGAGTTTTATTAACGGCATGACCTAAATGGATATCTCCATTAGCATAAGGAGGCCCGTCATGAAGAATAAACTTTTGCTTGTCAGCATTTTGCTCTCTAATTTTTTGATAGAGGTTAATAGAGTTCCAAAACTCTAATATTTCTGGCTCTTTTCTGGGCAAACCAGCTTTCATCGATAAATCAGTTTCAGGGAGATTTAAAGTATCCCGATATTCTTTACTCATAGAGAATTATTCCAGTATTTCTTTAGCTTGAGATATGTCTTGAAGAATTTGTTCTTTTAATAGGTCAATGTTATCAAATTTCTTCTCATCACGAAGTTTATTTTTGAATTCTACAGTCAATCTTTGACCATATATAGACTCACTAAAATTAAATATATGAATTTCAAGAACAGGTTTAGATCCGTCAACTGTCGGTCTGATGCCCATATTTGCAATTCCATTGAATGACTCTCCCGCCAACGAACACTTAACAGCATAAACACCGGCTATAGGAAGTCTTTGTTTTGGTATCCAAAGATTTGCAGTAGGCACACCGATAGTTCTGCCTAATTGCTTTCCATAAACCACTTTTCCTGAAAACGTATACGGACGTCCAAGTAATTGTGCTGCCAGCTCAAACTTGCTTTGCAGCAGAGCCTCTCTAATTCTTGTAGAGCTTATTCTTAAACCATCTCTTGAGACTGTTTTATTGGCAATTACTTGTGTTCCGTTGCTCTTGCCCCAATTTTTTAATAGTTGAAAATCACCAGCCCGCTCAGCTCCAAATCTAAAATCATCACCAATGATTAAATGTTTTAAGTTAAGTTGAGCCAGAATATCATCAAGAAAACTCTGTGGAGTCATTGTTTTTAAAGATTTATTAAATTGAAGAAAAAATGCAAAGTCTATACCAAAATTTTTTAGCAACTTTACTTTTTCTCTCCAAGGGCAAATTCTCGGAGGTGCTGCAGAATTCTCATCTTTAGCTGCAAAATACTCAGATGCATGTGGCTCTGTAAAAAATACTAAAGACGCGCTTGAACTCTCTCTTGCCTTATCTTTTACTTGATTAAGGATTGCCTGATGCCCTAAATGCAATCCATCAAAATTGCCAATGGTTCCACTCATGGATTGGTTTGGAAACTTTTTATTAAAAGTTTCTATATTTCCTATTCCTCTAATTAAGTACATTATTTAAAATCAGTAGTTCTGACGCCTAATAAAAAACTCATGCCAAAATAAATTATTAATGAGCCAATAACTGCAGCGCCAAGATGCAACAACCTTTGAACTTCTGTAAATAATTCAAAATCAAAATATTGATTAAAAATTGATAAAAAAGATATCAAAGCAACGCTAGCTATTAAGACTTTAAAAGAGAAGGCGGTTAAAATTCCAGAAAAAGAAATTAACCCATCTCTTTTAAGAATAAGACTTAAAATTACTACACTTACTATTGCAGAAATAGAACTAGCAATGGCTAAGCCAAGATGCCCTAAACCATAATAAAATGCTAATAAGTAATTCAAGCATACATTAATTAATAAGCTTAAAAATGCTATCAACATGGGAGTTTTAGTGTTTTGCCTAGAAAAAAATGCTGGAACTAAAACTTTCATTGCCATAAAAAAAGGTAGGCCTAGTGAGAAACCTATTAGGCTCAAACTAGCTTGTTGCACATCACTCCATAAAAAAGCACCTCGTTGAAAAATAGTAGCTAACAATGGAGAAGCAAATAAAATTAACCCAATTAATGAAGGAATAGCTAAGAAAAAAATTAACTTAAAGGCATTCTCAAGTTGCTCAGTAAAAGCTTTAATTTCTTTTTGAGCATAAGACTTTGAGAGGCCGGGTAAAAGGACTGTACCAATAGCTATGGCAAATATTCCCATTGGAAATTGTATTAATCTATCTGAAACATATAGCCAAGTTGGACTGCCAGTGATCAATAATGATGCAAAAATAGTATCAACTAATAGATTTATTTGCGCTATGCCGCCTGCAACAATCGCAGGAAGAATAAGAATAAAGAATTTTTTGACGCCAGGGTTTTGGAAATCAATTTTTGGTACAGGGATTTTTTTAATGCTTGCTAAAGGTGCAATCTGGAATAGTAATTGTAGAAATCCCGCCAAAAGGACTCCCCATGCAAGAGCCATAACAGGTATATCTATTTTTGGAGCAACTAGCCACGCTGAACCAATTAAACTCAAATTGAAAATTAGAGGAGTTAATGCTGGGATAGAAAATTTATTATGAGAATTCTGAATACCCGCAGCAAAAGCTACAAGAGAAATTAATGCAAGATAAGGAAACATAATTCTTAACAGACTGACAGCTAAATCCTGTTTTTGTAAATCAAAATAAAAGCCTGGAGCAAATATCAAAATAAACACTGGTGCGAATAATAAAGCTAAGGTGGTAAATATAAAAAGTGCTGAGAGCAAAATACCGAATAAAGCATTCAGAAAATCTTGACTGCCCTTATCGTCTTTACTGCCAATATACTCTGAATATATTGGAATAAAAGCTTGGCTGAATGCTCCCTCAGCAAATAGCTTTCTAAAAACATTTGGAATTTTTAGTACAACTACAAAAATATCATGAAAAATACTTGCACCAAGAAGATTGGTTGTAAAGATATCCCTTATTAAACCAGCCACTCTCGATACCAAGGTCCAGCCACCAACTTTAATGGTTGAGAAAAAATTTAATTGAGAGGCAGTTTTGTTGGTCACTTAACTTGAGGATGTTTCTTTATTAAAACCTAAAGCAGCTGAATTAACACAATACCTTAAACCTGTCGGCTGAGGACCATCTGTAAAAACATGCCCAAGATGCGCATCACACTTAGAACATCTAATTTCAGTTCTAACTCTTGAGAGAGAATAATCCTCTAGTTCATTAATCTTATTGTTATTAGCAGCTTCATAAAAACTAGGCCATCCGCAGCCTGCATCAAATTTTGTTTCAGATTTAAAAAGGGTTTCGCCGCAGCAAATACAGGTATATATACCATCCTCAGCATGATCCCAATACTGACCTGTGAAAGGTCTCTCAGTCCCACTCTCCTGTGTGACATAATAAGACTCAGGTGAAAGTTCTTTTTTAAGCTCCTCTTTCGATTTATTAGACATATGTTTAAATAGAATTTCTTTGGTGAAAGTATAATCTATACAAGCGTTTTCTAAACTATGATTTAATCTCCCAGTTTCTTACCCAATATATAAAAGCTGTATCTATTAAAGCTATCAAAATCTTGATGATATATTTCGCCATAGAGATGGCGAATGCTTGAGTAAATGTCAAATCTGTAGCAAGAACCCAGGTGAACTGATATATCAGAGTATCTATTAGTTGGGATGCCATGGTAGAAAGATTATTTCTAAGCCATAGTTTTTTTCCATTAGTTAAGTTTTTAAGGTAATGAAAAAACCATACATCAAATCTTTGACTCACAAGATATGCAGTTAAGGAACCAATAATAAAAATTGGTGAATAAAACGCTAGCACTGAAATAGCATCATGGACCTCTGCGGCAGAACCAGTTAAGTCGGAGGGAAGAAACTTAGTGCTAAGCACTAAGGTGAGCATGACTGCTATGTTTGCAACAAATCCAAGCATGACTGCTCGATTGGCTTCATCCTTCCCAAATTTTTCATTTAAAAGATCTGTGGCAAAGTAAATACCTGAATATAAAATCGCCCCCATGCTTACATTAAACTGCATACCAAATAGAGTTAATTCACTTACTTTCCCACCCTGAAGATTTCCAAGGACTATTCCAAGTATTACGGCGCAATACAAACCATACTTACCAAAGAATCTATATAGAAAAATAGCTAGTGATAAATCGTACAAAACAACCAATAACCATAAAGTTTCTTGGTTTAGATTGATAAATAGACTGTCCATTTGGGAATCATTATTACATATAAATTTATGTTATTAGGTTACATTAATGGATGACGAAAGTTAGAATTATTAGAACATTAAATATAAAAAGAGAGATAAATGAGTGAACTAGGTTTTTATAGATTTGCGAATACACACCCAGATGAGATTGCTATTGTTGAACCATCTGAGAAAATTTGGACAAGAGGTGAACTACTAGCAAAAACCAATCAATTAACGCATGCATTAAAAGAGTTTGGGGTTAAGAGTGGAGATGTAGTGGCAACTGTATTACCCAACTCAGTTGAATACTACATAGCGTACTTGGCTTGTGCACAATCAGGTTTTTACATGGTGCCAATCAATTGGCATTTAGCTGGACCGGAGATAGCATACATTCTCGAAGACTCCGGAGCTAAGGCATTCATTGCATCTGGCGAAGTGCCTGCTATGGAGGAGGCTTGCCAAAAAGCAGTTTCAGCTATTAATTTTCCCGAGCAAGGATGTATAAGTACCACCCCAATGAGCGGCTTTATTCATATGGATGAATTTATAGGCTCTCAACCAACTTCTAATCCAGATGAAAGAACTGCAGGTCAAGTGATGAACTATACCTCTGGTACAACTGGAAAACCTAAGGGTGTAAAACGTGCATTAATTCCTGGAGATCCTGATGATATTTTGAGTATGTTTGCAATGATACTTAGTTTCTTTGAAATTCAACCCCAAGAAAATAACGTTCACATTGTTGGATCACCTTTGTACCACACTGCAGTCCTTGTCCACTCTTCGGCAGCTTTGCATTATGGACATTCTGTTGTGTTGATGGAAAAATTTGACGCGGAGCAAATGCTTTATCTGATTGATAAATATAAGGTTACAACTAGTCATATGGTTCCAACTCAATTTCATAGATTGTTACAGCTACCCGATGAAATCAGAGCGAAATATGATTGCTCATCAACTCGGGCCATGATTCATGCTGCAGCACCCTGCCCAATTCATACAAAACAAGCAATGATTGAATGGTGGGGAAATTCTATATGGGAATATTATGCTGCCACAGAAGGTGGAGGAACAGTTGTCGATGCTGATTCATGGTCTAAGTTTCCTGGAACAGTTGGCAAAGCATGGCCTGGAGCTGAAATCAAAATCATTAACGATGACGGAACTGAGGCTAAACCGGATAATCAAGGCACAGTCTTTATGAAACTTGGTGAAGCAACAAAATTTGAGTACAAGGGCGATCAAGAAAAAACAAAAAAAGAGAGGCTGATTTTTGATGATCAGGTTTATTTTACTGTTGGTGATATTGGATATTTAAATGATGAAGGATATTTATTTTTATGTGACAGGAAAATAGATATGATTATCTCTGGCGGAGCCAACATATATCCAGCTGAGATTGAAAGCGCTTTCCTCATGCATCCTGCTGTTGCTGATGTAGCTGTATTTGGAATTCCTAACGAAGAATGGGGGGAAGAAGTCAAGGCAGTTGTAGAGCTTAACCAAAATTTTGATTCTTCCAATGAATTACTTGCTGAATTGATGAATTTTGCTCAGGAGAATCTTGCAAAAATGAAACTACCAAGAAGCATAGATTTTATTGAAAAACTTCCAAGGGACGAGAATGGCAAGTTATACAAAAGAAGGTTAAGAGATCCCTATTGGGAAAATCACTCTTCAAACGTCTGATGGAATTTAATGCAGCTGACATATTTGAAGGAGTTGTAGACAGAATTCCTGACAGAGAAGCAGTTGTGCTTGGGTCAACTCGTCTAACTTATCAAGAGTTAGATGCAAGAACAAATAAAGCAGCAAATGCACTGAAAAAACTTGGAATAAAAAAAGGTAGTCATATTGGGATTTATGCTTTTAACTGCATAGAGTGGCTAGAGGTGATGCTTGGAGCATATAAGTTATGCGCAATTCCCATAAATATTAACTACAGATATGTTGAAGAGGAGCTTAAGTATCTTATTGATAACGCTGATATGGAAGCTGTTTTTTATCACAAACAGTTTGGCACAAAGCTCAATAATATTAAAAACGATCTACCTATATTAAAAGATTTTATTTGTATAAATGATGGTTCTGATGCTGGTGTTATTGAGGGAAGTTATGATTTTGAAGCCCTTATTTTAGATGAAGATGATTCTAGGCTAAGTGTTGAAAGATCAGGGGATGACAAATACATACTTTACACAGGCGGGACTACCGGGATGCCTAAGGGAGTGGTGTGGCGCATGGAAGATGTCTTAATGACACTCGGTGGAGGCATAGATGCGGTAACGGGAGAAAAATATCCTACACCCGAAGCTTTTGCAGATAAATGCTTGCAAGACCAAACAACTGCTCTTGCATTAGCTCCTTTAATGCATGGTGCTGCGCAATGGCAATCATTTAATGCTTTCTTTTCAGGATGGAAATTTATAATTAATGATCAAATTTCATTTGATGCGGATTATATTTGGGAAATTATTGCTAAAGAAAAAGTAATGAACCTAACTATAACAGGTGATGCCATGGGAAGGCCTCTGTGTGATGCACTCCCCTCTGCACTAGAAAAAGGTTTAGACCTATCCTCATTATTTGTTTTAGCAAGTACTGCTTCTGTTTTCAGCGCCTCTATCAAAGATACCATCCTAGAATATCTTCCTAATCTTTTCCTCATAGATGCTGTTGGGTCATCTGAAACTGGAGCAACTGGCGTGAATATACATACAAAAGATGGAAAATTAAAAGACTCAGGTGGAGGCCCAAAATTTACGAAGCCTAATTTTAGTGAAATTTTAAATCTTGATACTTTAGAAGTTATTCAGCCTAGTGACACAGAAACAATTGGATATTTAGCAAGAAAAGGCCATGTACCCGTTGCTTATTACAAAGATAAAGAAAAATCTGAAAAAACATTTATTGAAGTTAATGGAGAAAGGTATTCAATACCAGGAGATATGGCTAAATATGAGGAAGATGGTCAAATGACTTTGCTGGGGAGAGGGAGTGTTTCCATTAATTCTGGTGGAGAGAAGATATTCCCAGAAGAAGTTGAAATGGCTCTTAAAGCTCACCCAAATATCTTTGATTGCCTTGTTGTTGGTGTGAAGGATGAAACATGGGGGCAAAAAGTAGTAGCTGTTATCCAAAGAAGAGAAATGATTGATCTGTCTATTGAAGAAATAAAAGAAAGCGCTTCAAAATACATAGCCAGTTACAAGATGCCAAAAGAAATAGTGTTTTCTGAATTAATTGAAAGAGCTCCATCAGGCAAGCCCAATTATCAATGGGCTCAAAACCTTGCAAACTCAAAACTAAAGATAGAATAAATATGAGAATAGAAACCTACATACCTGGTTTGTCAAAAAATACTATTGAGATAGTTAAACATGCAGAATCTCTTGGGTATGATGCGCTCGTTTCTGGAGAGCTAAATAATGAGCCTTTCCTTCCTGTTTTGCTTGGATTGGAACATTCCAAAAAAATGATTGTAAGGACTGGATTAGCTATAGCTTTTCCAAGGAGCCCTATGATAGTTGCAAACATGGGTTGGGACTTGCAATCATTTAGTGATGGTCGTTTTCAACTTGGCTTAGGAACTCAAGTTAAAGGGCATAATGAAAGAAGGTTCAGTGTACCTTGGTCTCCACCAGCGCCAAGAATGCGAGAATATATTCTTGCAGTCAAAGCCATTTGGAACACATGGAAAACTGGAGAAAAATTGGACTTTCAAGGGGAACACTATACCCATACCCTTATGACTCCAATGTTCACTCCACCACCTATGGATTGCGATGTGCCTCCAATTTATGTTTCCGGTCTTGGGCCTGGAATGGCAAGAATCGCTGGTGAGGTAGCTGACGGATTATTGCTTCATCCTATGTGCTCTCCAAAATATATTAATGATATTATTTTGCCAGCTGTAATTGAGGGCGCAAAAAAGTCAAACAGAGATCCTAAAGAATGTGAATTACTTTGGGGTGGATTTATTGCAACCGGAGAAACAGAAGAAGATCTAAAAACAGCTAAGAGAAATGTTGCTGCAAGGATCAGTTTTTATGCTTCAACCAGAACCTATAGACCAGCTCTAGATTTTCATGGCTGGGGAGATATCAATGAAGCTTTGCATAAATTATCTGTGGAAGGAAAATGGGAAGAAATGTTTGCTTTAGTTACGGATGAGATGGTTGAAACTCTAGGATTCTGTGGCACTGGCGAAGAAGTAGCTAACAGCTTGAAAGATGATCTGGGGCCTATTTGCAGTGCTGCAATGTGGAATGAAGTCGAGCATTTGGGTGCTGATCATTCAAAAGATGAGCATGTTAGTCATTTAATTCAAATTGCAAAAGGATAAATGATTCCTATAAAACCTCATGCTTATGCTGAGCTTCCTCAAGACTTCTATAATCTCCAAAATTGGCAGGGCTTTAATAATCCCCTGCTCGTTATTGAAAATGCTCAATTGAAACAAGAGTTAGGCCTTGAAAATATTGAGAAGCAAAAACTGCTAGATATTTTTAATGGCTTGTTATCAATTAAAAATCTAAAACCCCTTTCAATGGCATATTCTGGCCATCAGTTTGGTCAATATGTAGAACAGTTAGGAGATGGCAGAGGGTTGTTGCTTGGGAAGGTTGATTCATCAGAAGGCTTGGTTGATATTCATCTTAAAGGTGCTGGCAAAACTCCCTACTCTAGATTTGGAGATGGTCGAGCTGTTTTAAGGTCTGTAATTAGAGAGTATTTGTGTGGGGAGGCAATGCATGCTTTGTCAATTCCGACCTCAAGAGCTTTGATGATTATTGGCAGTGACGAAATGGTCATCAGGGAAAAAAGCGAAACAGCAGCAATGCTAGCAAGAACAGCCAAAACACATATCAGATTTGGCAATTTCGAATACTTTCATTACAACAATAAGCCAGAGTATGTAAAAGTTTTGGCTGACTTTTGCATTGAAAACTATCCTGCTTACTTTTCAAGATCTAAAAATAAGTACGAAGAGTTCTTTAGATCAGTTGTTGAGCAAACAGCATGCATGATAGCTCTATGGCAAGCCTGTGGTTTTAGCCATGGTGTTATGAACACTGACAATATGAGTATTTTAGGAGAGACATTTGATTATGGTCCATATGGTTTTATGGAAAACTACCTTCCAAGTTATGTCTGCAATCACTCTGATCATCAGGGAAGATATGCATTTAAGAACCAACCATATATAGGATTATGGAACTGTTCTGCTCTTGGCCATGCATTATCTTCACTAATTTCTGAGGAAACCCAAGATGAGATTTTGAAAACATATGAATTAATTTTTCAAAATAAGCTAGCTGAGTTGTACAGAAAAAAACTTGGGTTTACCAAATCACATAATGAGGATGCTCAATTAATTCAAGGTTTATTAGATATCATGGAATCTGAAAAACTAGATTATACAAACACATTTAGAAATCTTTCTCAGGCTGTAACATCAGTTAAAACAAATGAATTAAATTCAAATGTTAGTATGTCTTGGATAAAATCCTATCAAGAACGTCATAACAAAGAATCTATACCTATTGCTAAAAAAATATTGCTCATGAATGCAAATAATCCGAAATATATTCTAAGAAATTATATGGCCCAAGAAGTTATAGAAGCGGCTGAAAGTTCAGATTTCTCTGCGCTTGAAACATTGATTGAGGTTATCACTTCTCCTTATGATGAGTTAGAGCAATATGAACATTTTGCTAATAGATCGCCGAATTGGGCAAAAAATTTAGAGATTTCCTGCTCTTCTTAATTCATCAAAAAACTTAAGATCTATATCTTTGTCTAATTTGCTCATGCCCCTAAATGAATAGCAATTAAAATCATGTCGCGGTGGATGATTTGTCCTTAGGGATCTAAAACCCTTTTCTAAATCTTTGCTTGATAAAGCTTTGAACGCATCTGAAATTAATTTTAAGTCAAGCTCTTTATGAAAAAGTGTAGCTGGGAATGACATTCTACGAATATCTGTAATTATATTTTGAAGCTCATATGGCCAGTCTGGTGACATCAAAGGTTTGATCGATTTTAGTTTTAGGCAATTAAAGGCTTTTGCACATTCCTCAGCAATAATTTTTGCTCCATTTAGCTTTCCATCTATGCTGTATCCTGCGATATGAGGTGTTGCAATATAGGATTTTTTTATTATTTCTAGACTTGGGTTAGGTTCATTAACCCAAACATCAGAAATATAAATTAGGTCATTTGCTTTAAACAGAAAAGCTTCGGATATGATCTCTCCTCTTGAGGTGTTAATGAGAATTTTATTTGAAAATTTCTGAATATGAGATTCATTAATTAAATTAAATGTTGGATGTTTATCTGCCTCTGTCAGGGGGGCATGAATAGTTATTAAATCGCATTCAAGAATGCTATCTAAATTTACTAATTCAGAATGTGATAGAAATGGGTCGCATGCATAAACTTCAAAGTTTAAAGCCTTAAGAATTTTATATAACCCTCTTCCAATATTGCCATAACCCACTATTCCAATGCTTTGGCTAGTATTGAAAAGACCATCTTTTATCAACTCTCCAATTGCAGCCATTACATAATGAATGACACTAAAAGCATTGCATCCAGGTGCATGAGACCAAGAAATATTTTGAGCATCTAAATAATTTATATCTAAGTGATTAATTCCTGCAGTTGCAGAACCAACATAGCGAATCCTTGTATCCGCACATATTCCCTCATCAATAAAAAGAGTTGAGCGTACTAACAAGGCATCAATATTTTTAAAATCACTAGAGGAAACAATACTTGAATCAAATGACTTAAATGAATAATCATCATCAAAAAACTCAGCCAATTTGTTTTCAATTTCAGGAATCTGCGAATCTGCAGCTATGTTGATCAATGGGATTTATCTCTAAAGATCATGCTTTTTATCCAGCCTAAGAAAGAATTCTGACCAAGGGTATATCGGTCAAGCAAGTCAAAGTCTTTTGCAAGCTTAGCTGGATTGTGAAAAAAATCTTCACGGGTTATAAATTCATTTTCATTTATATCTCTTATAAATACAGCAGGGTTTCCAGCGTAAATAGTATTTTTAGGAATATCTTTTGTTACAACTGACCTTGCTCCAATAATACTATTTGCTCCAATTTTTACTCCTTTGCAAATCATCGCATCCTCACCTATCCAAACATTTTCTTCCAATACTACTGGCCTAGGATCTCCAACCACCTTTGTTCTATCGTAAATACCATGCCAATCTGCATCTGTGATACATGCGCCATGACCAAACATGCATGAATCTCCAATAGAAATACTCTCAGCGGCCATAATTCTGACCCCTGGTGAAATTAAAACATAATTTCCTATATCAACTTTCCCATTCCAGTCTCCGGTATCCCAGCTAGTAATTTGAATATAATCATCTGGTGCAGAGATAAATGTTGGAAAATTTCCAACTGAAATATTAGAACCAAATAATTTTACATACCTCGGTTTAAAAAATACTGGTCCTTTCCCTAGAGATTTAAATTGGGGACGAATAAATCTGTTGACATATCTAATGGTCAACTTTGAGGTTACCTTTTTAAGCCAATATGGGCGACTATCTTTCCTAATTTCTTCTCTCCATTTTATTTCAGTCCTTGTATGATAAAGTACCGAGAAATTTCTGGGCTTATTTTTTTGAAAAACTTAATTAAAGAATTAAAGCAATTACTCAAAATTGGAATTCCAATATATGGATCTCAAATCTCATATATGGGTATGGGAGTAACAGACACTATTGTTGCAGGTCGAGCAAGTGCGCTAGATCTATCTGGATTAGCCATTGGGAATGCTCTTTCTATGCCCTTTTATTTTCTTCTGGGGGGTTGTTTGTTCGCAGTAACTCCAATAGTTGCACAATTATTTGGAGCAAAGAAATATGAGGAAATTGGACAAAAAGTAAGGGAAATTCTTTGGGTTGCATTAGTCTTGGGTTTCATCGGTTTCATTCTTTATAGAAATTTAAGTATTTTTATTCCTTTTTTTGATATTGAAGAAAATATTGCTCAAATTTCAGATGGATACTTAAAAGCAATGTCATTCGGCTTTATTGCTAATATGCTTTTCACTTGTCTGCGTTGCTATAGCGAGGGCATGGGCCTCACTCTTCCAGTTTTTTGGGTTGCTTTTATTGGCATGTTATTAAATATTCCGCTTGATATCATTTTTGTATATGGATATTTTGGAATACCTCCTATGGGTGGGGTTGGATGTGGAATTGCAACATCGATTAATATCATTATTGGTTTGCTTGTTTTGATGCTAGTGATTCTAAAAAAGAAAGAATATGGGCCCACTAAATTATTCTCAAAATTTTCTGGTCCCAACACTGAAACTACTAGGGAAGCTTTAAAACTTGGGGTGCCAATTGGATTTGGGGTATTTGTAGAATTAAGTATGTTTTCAGGCGCGGCTTTGATACTAGGCTCGCTTGGCGCAACAGTAATAAGCGCTCATACAGTAGCAATAAATATTGCTAGTGTTTTCTTTATTTTGCCTTTGTCTTTCGGGCTAGCCGCAGCAACAAGAATAGGCAATCTTGTAGGAGAAAAAAATCTTCTACAAGCAAAGTATGCCTCTCATGTAGCAGTTTTAATATGCTTAATTGGTGCAATAGTAAATACAATAATAATTCTTGCCTTTAGGGAGGCTCTTGTTTCTTTGTATACTGCCGATGTTGCAGTTATGGCTATCGCAATAAATCTCCTGCTCTTTGCTGCAATCTTTCAAATTCCTGATGGGATGCAAATGGGGGCCTTGGGAAGTCTTAGGGGTTACAAAGACACATTTGCCCCAATGCTGATGCTAATTTTAACTTACTGGTTTGTTGCTTTGCCGGGCGGATATTATCTTACTTACCATGGGATATCGAGTAATTCTCTGGGTCCAGCGGGGATTTGGATTGGAATGATTACTGGTCTAGCAGCCTTTGCATGTCTAATTATTCCTAGACTAAATTATATTGCGAATAAATTTATTGCCAAAACTAATCCAGAACTTCCTTAGCCTTTTTGCCAATTTGAAGCAGGTTTTCTGCTATATGAACACCGCACTCCTCAAGCTTCTTAATTTTATCCGCAGCTGTCCCTTTCCCACCAGCAATGATTGCTCCTGCATGCCCCATTCTCTTGCCCGCGGGTGCAGTTTGTCCCGCAATATATGAAATTACAGGCTTAGAAATATTATTTTTGATGAACTCAGCAGCTTCCTCTTCAGCTGTTCCTCCAATTTCACCAACCATAACTATGGCTTTAGTTTGATCATCAGATTCCATCATCTTCAAAACATCAATAAATGATGTTCCGGGAATTGGATCTCCCCCAATACCAACGCATGTGCTCTGGCCAAGACCAAGATCACTGGTTTGCTTCACAGCCTCGTAAGTCAACGTGCCAGATCTTGAAATGATACCTACTGAACCCTCCAAGTGAATGCTGCCTGGCATTATTCCTAACTTAGCCTCACCCGGAGTGATTATTCCAGGACAGTTAGGACCGATCAAAGTAATGCCCAGCTCATCAACCCTCTTTTTTACAATCAGCATGTCTAAAGTAGGCACTCCCTCTGTAATGCATATTATCAATTTAATTCCAGCATCAGCAGCCTCTAAAATAGAATCTTTACAAAATTTAGCTGGAACAAAAATGATTGAAGCATTTGGCTGAACTGCTTCAACAGCTTCATGTACTGAATTAAAAACAGGCACACCAAGATGGGTTTGCCCTCCTTTGCCTGGGGTGACTCCACCAACAATATTTGTTCCATATTCAATAGACTGCTCTGAATGTAAAGTAGCTTGAGAGCCAGTGAAACCTTGAACTAAAAGACGTGTATTTTTATCTACCAATATGCTCATTTACTTAACTCCACAGCTTTTTTAGCTGCATCTTCAAGGTTATTTAAACTAACAATTTCTGCTGAAGATTTAGCAAGAATATTGCTTCCAATATCTGCATTATTTCCTTCTAATCTAACAACCACTGGAATAGAAACGCCCACCTCCTTGATTGCTGCCAGGATACCCTCTGCTATAAGATCACATCGAACAATTCCACCAAAAATATTTACCAGCACTACCCTTACTTCTGGATCAGCCAATATTAATTTAAAGGCTTTAGACACTCTGTCTTGTGTAGCTGTTCCGCCAACATCAAGAAAATTAGCTGGTGATCCATCAAAATATTTAATTGTATCCATTGTTCCCATAGCTAAACCAGCGCCGTTAACCATGCAACCAATATTTCCATCTAGAGATACGTAACTTAAGTCGTTCAATGCTGCTTCTGATTCACGGGGATCTTCTTGAGATGGATCATGCATAGCCTGAATTTCTGGTTGTCGGTATATCGCATTTGAATCAATATTAATTTTTGCATCTAAGCAATGAAGTTTTCCACCTTGAGTAATAACCAATGGATTGATCTCAAGCAAACTAAGATCATGGGTTACAAATAAATCTGTTAATTGTGGAAGCATTTTTGAAAATTGCTTTGATTGCTCGCCATCGAGGCCCAAAACTTTTGATATTTTCCTTGATTGAAAATCCATAGGTCCTGTTAGAGGATCAATGGGCTCATAAATAATTTTTTCTGGTGTGTTTTCAGCAACCTCTTCAATGTTTACTCCGCCCTCACTAGAGCCAATAAAAACTATTCTTTGTGTTCCTCTATCTACAACAGCACTTAGGTATAGTTCTTTTGCAATGTCAGTGCATTCTTCAACTAAAATTGAATTTACAAGTTGGCCATTGGAGTCTGTTTGATATGTGATAAGTCTTTTACCCAGCCAATGATTAGCAAATTCTACTGCCTCTTCAGGCGTGCTTACCAGCTTGACACCTCCAGCTTTACCTCTTCCGCCAGCATGCACTTGTGCCTTGACAACCCACTTATTACCACCTATATCTCTGCATGCATCTACAGCATCATCTGCTGAGGCAATGACCCTATTTTTCGAAACAGGTAACCCAAACTTTGCAAAAAGCTCTTTTCCTTGATACTCATGAAGATTCATTTTTTTCTATTTCCTATATGTATTGCTTGTCCATTTACCGCCATTGCTGCCTCATGAAGCGCCTCGGAGACTGTTGGATGGCTGAAAATAGTTAATCCAAGATCTTCTGCACTGGCTCCAAACTCCATTGCAACAACTCCTTGCTGAACAATATCTGCAGCTGATGGTCCGAATGCATGAACGCCAAGTATTGTATCTGTTTTTTTATCAGCTATAACCTTAATAGATCCTGTGCTCTCTCCGGAAGCTAATGCTCTTCCACTTGCAGCAAAAGGAAATGAGCCTGTTTTAAATTCTATATTTGCATGTGTAAGATCCTCCTCAGTCTGTCCAACCCATGCAACTTCAGGATGTGTGTATATAACGGATGGAACTAAGTTATAAGCCATCTCTGCATGCTTTCCAGCAATCCTCTCAACAACCATGATACCTTCCTCAGAAGCCTTATGAGCTAGCATTGGTCCTCTAACAACATCTCCTATAGCCCAAATATTTTTAACATTAGTCTCACAAAAATCATTAACTGGAATCAAACCTTTTTCATCAACAGATATGCCACAATTTTGATCAAGTAGATTATCTGTATTTGGTTTTCTTCCAACAGCAACAATTAATTTATCAAATGTTACTTCAGAAACATTGTCATCATGTTCATAGGTCACAGAGACTGCTTTGTTGTTCGATATTGCAGAGGTTACTTTGCATCCTAAATTAATATTTAATCCCTGCTGGTTAAATTCTTTAAACACATCCTTGGCAATTCTTTTATCTGCCATAGGTAAAAACTCATCCAAAGCTTCTAGCACGGTAACTTCAGAACCCAATCTTGACCAAACACTTCCGAGCTCTAATCCAATTACTCCTGCACCTATAATTCCTAATTTTTTTGGAACCGATTCAAATTCTAGAGCTCCAGTACTATCAACAATATCCTTATGATTGATCTCTGCTACTGGAATATTAATTGGGGACGAGCCTGAGGCTATAACTATGTTCTTCGTTTCAAGAACTTCAGAATTATCGCTAGAAGTTACCTCAACATGATTAGAGTCAATTATTTTTGCATGACCAAATACTTGAGTAACTTTATTTGCTTTAAAAAGACCTGAAATACCAGTGGTTAATTGAGTGACAATTTTATTTTTTCTATCCATCATTTTTGAAATGTCTAGCTTTGGCTTGCTAACAGATATACCGTGATCAGAAAAATGATTAATAGCATCTGCGTATCTATGCGATGAATCGAGCAATGCTTTAGAAGGAATGCATCCAACATTTAAGCATGTGCCGCCTAATTGTGTGCTTCCATCAGCAGTAGAAGATTTTTCAATGCAGGCTGTTTTTAATCCTAGTTGCGAAGCTCGGATAGCTGCAACGTAACCAGCTGGACCACTTCCAATTACAATAACGTCATACATTTTTATGCCTCATAAGTTTAAAAGGAGTTTTTCCGGAGACTCTAATTGATCTTTTATAGCAATCAAAAATGCTACAGCCTCCTTTCCATCTAGAAGGCGATGATCATAACTAAGAGCAAGATACATCATAGGCCTTATAACTATTTCACCATCTATAGCAACTGGTCTATCTTGAATGGTGTGCATTCCTAGAATGGCAGTCTGCGGAGCATTTAAAATTGGGGTAGATAACAAGGATCCAAAAACACCTCCATTTGAGATAGTAAAAGTACCGCCCTGCATTTCAGCAATTGAAAGCTTTCCATTCTTGGCTTTATCTGAATAATCTAAAATTGATTTTTCTACATCTGCTAATCTCAAATTATCAGCATCTCTAATTACTGGAACAACCAATCCTCTTTCAGTTGATACCGCTACACCTACATCCTGATAGCCATGATAAACAATATCGTTTCCATCAATAGATGCATTCACCACTGGAAACTTTTTTAGAGCCTGAACTGCTGCCAAGACAAAGAAACCCATAAAACCAAGTTTTACACCATGTTCAGCATAGAAATCTTCGCCATATTTAGCTCTTAGATCTTTAATCGGCTTTAAATCAACCTCATTAAATGTTGTTAACATTGCCGTTTCTTGCTTAACGCTTAACAGTCTATTAGCTATGGTCGAACGTAACCTAGACATTGGCACTCTCTCTTCTAATCTATCCGTTTCAATTACAGGATGTGAAATAGGCGCAGGAGAAGGAGCATTAATGCTTTGTTTAATCTGCGAATCTTTTGAAGATTCTTCTAGATGATTAACTATATCTGCCTTGGTAATCCTTCCATCTTTTCCTGAACCTTCGATGCTGCTCTCATCCAATTCGTGTTCTTTTAATAATTTTTTTACTGCGGGACCATTTGTCTTAGACTGAATCTCATTGGACTTAGTAGTGTCTGTTTCGATTTCGTGACTAGGCGCAGGAAGATCGTCAGCAGGGGATTGGATGTCACTCTCAGGGTGCCCTCCTTCCTCAAACTCTGCTATTAATTCAGCGCTTAACACTATCTCACCAGCAGGTTTCAAAACCTTAGAGATCATTCCATCAAAAGGAGCAACGACCTCCAGCACAACTTTATCAGTTTCGATTTCTGCAATAACTTCATCTTGCTTTACAGATTCGCCTTCTTTCTTAACCCAATTTGCAATGGTTCCATCTGCCACAGATTCTGGGAATGTTGGGGATTTAATTTCAATTGACATAACTATTTCTCTAGGATGTTAAAGCCTCAATAATTAAAGCTTCTTGTTGTTGATTGTGTAATTTATTAAGACCAACTGCTGGAGCAGCTGATGCTTTTCTGCTTACTAATTCTATTTCAGCAGCATTTATTCTATCTAATACTATTTGCAATCTATGACGATGACTAAACCAAGCACCCTGATTACTAGGTTCTTCCTGACACCAAATATATTGATTTGCATTCTTGTAGGATTTAATAGTTTTTTCAAGTGTGTCATAAGGAAACGGATACAATTGCTCAATCCTTAATAAGGCTGTATTTTTAATTCCAAGCTCCTCTCTCTTTGATGCTAAGTCATAAAATACCTTTCCAGAACACATAACAATTTTCTCGACCAACTCAGGATTTGTATGTGTATCATCTATTACATACTCAAAAGACCCTTCTGTGAGACTTTCGATGGAAGAAACAGCTTGAGGGTTTCTTAATAAGCTTTTTGGAGAAATCACGACTAATGGTCTTCTCATTTTTCTAATTGTTTGCAATCTAAGCAGATGATAGATCTGGGAGGGTGTACTTGGAACACATACCTGAATATTTTCATTTGCGCACAACTGCAAAAATCTTTCTAGCCTTGCACTGCTATGCTCTGGACCCTGACCTTCATATCCATGAGGTAGGAGCATTACTAGTCCTGAAAGCCTATCCCATTTATGCTCAGCAGAGACGATAAACTGATCTATAACTACCTGAGCTCCATTTACAAAATCTCCAAACTGAGCCTCCCAAATTACAAGACCAGATGGTCTAGTAGCAGAATAACCATACTCAAATCCTAGAACAGCCTCTTCAGATAACAAAGAATCATAAATATCAATTGTTGTATTGGCACTGTCTGCAATATTGACCAGGGGCATTGCGCCCTTACCATCTTTTTGATTTAACACAACTGCATGGCGATGAGAAAATGTTCCCCTTCTGATGTCTTGGCCAGTAAATCTAATGGGGTATCCTTGGTCCAATAAAGTTGCATATGCCATATTTTCTGCAAACCCCCAATTCACGGGAATTTTCTTTTCAGCCATTTGAATTCTATCGGCAAATATTTTTTCTACCTGTTTTTGCAATACAAAGTTCTTCGGTGGAGTAAAGGCTATTTGAGCAAGCTCTTTGAATCTGTCGTGATTAAAAGTAGATTCAATTTCCGCATCACCTTTTTGATTGATATAAGGCGTCCAATCAAACCACATCGACTCATTTGGCTGCGTTGCCAAATTGTGAGCAACAGAGTCTCCATTTTCTATAGTAGATCTATACTTCTTTTCTATTGCATCACACTCAGATTGGCTCGTAACCCCTAATGAAATAAGTTGTTCTTGATATGAAGTTTTAACAGATGGATGATTTGCTATTTTTTTGTACATCATTGGCTGGGTGGATGATGGTTCGTCTGCTTCGTTATGACCTCTTCTTCTGTAACAAAAGAGATCTAAAATAATATCCTTTTTAAAATTATGCCTATATTCACATGCTAATTTAGCTGCAAAAACAACCATTTCTGGATCATCCCCATTAACATGAAGGATTGGAGCTTCAACCATCTTTGCCACATCAGTTGCATACTGGGTTGATCTAGAATCCTCTTCATTGGATGTAGTAAATCCGATCTGGTTATTTACTATTACGTGAATAGTACCCCCGACTCCGTAGCCTCTAGTTTGCGACATTTGGAGAGTTTCCATGACAACTCCTTGACCCGAAAATGAGGCATCTCCATGGATTAAAATTGGTACAACGAGCTCTTTATTTTCATCATTTAATCTATCCTGTCTTCCACGAACTGATCCTAAAACCACAGGATCAACAATTTCTAGATGCGATGGATTATTTGCTAGGGAAACATGCACTTCTCCATTAGGAGTTAAAATATTTGATGAGAAACCGAGATGGTATTTTACATCCCCTGAGCTTGCTCCCTCTAGCTCAAAATTTTCTTCAAATTCAGTAAATAACTCTTCGGGAGATTTCCCTAAAACATTTACCAATAAATTCAGTCTGCCTCTATGCGCCATCCCAAAACAAATTTGTTCTGCACCAAATATGCCACAATTTTGTATCAAACTATCAACCAGAGGAATAAGAGATTCCGCTCCATCTATGCCAAATCTTTTCATACCTGGATATCTAGATGCTAAAAATTTTGCAAGACCTTCGGCTGAGCTCAAACGCTTTAAAATGTATTTTTGTTCATCGTGACTAAAGTTTAGTTTTCCTAAATTAGGTTCTAACCTTTTTTGAAACCAAGTTCTCTCAGACAATGATGAAATATAGTTATATTCAATACCTAAAGTACCGCAATATATTGCCTCTAAAGCTTGAATAATTTCAGATAAAGTTGCTGTTTTTTTACCAATCTTTAATGAATCTGTTTCAAAAACATCGGATAGGTTCGAGTTATCTAAGTTATGAAAATTAATATCTAGATCATCGCAGTGACGTATTAACTTTAATCCTAAAGGGTCTAACTTAGCCTTTTGATGTCCTCTATTTCGGTAGGCTTGAATCAGTTGGATAACCTTAACTTGCTTTGAGTTAGAACTTATATTATCAGAAGCGGTTTGTATCGAAGGGTTAATTTCCGCTTCTTTAAACTTATTGATAATTTCTTTATGCGATACATCTTCTTGCGCACCATTGGTCTGAGGCAGAGAGTCAAAGTATATTTTCCAATCATCGGGAATTGATGATGGGTTATCTAAATATGATTCATATAAAGATTCTAAGTATGAGCTTTGGGCGCCTGCTGCATGAGAAGTCAACCAAAATGTCTCCATGTTATTCATTTTTAAAGGTCAGCTCGCCCCATCAGACACAATAATGTTTTCTTTTTTCTTGTTTGATAGCAGCATGGATTTGATTTCACCAATTGCATGGTTTGGGTTTAAGTCTTTTGGGCAAACATTTACACAATTCATAATTCCATGACATCTGTAAACGCTAAATGGATCAGATAATCCCTCTAACCTCTCAGCAGTTTTAGTATCTCTTGAATCAGCTATAAACCTATAAGCCTGCAATAAAGCGGCAGGACCAACAAATTTGTCTGGGTTCCACCAAAATGATGGACAACTTGTTGAACAACAAGCGCATAAAATACATTCATATAATCCATCAAGCTTATCTCTATCCTCAGGTGTTTGTAATCTTTCTTGAGCAGGTGGCTCAGTTTCATTTTGGAGAAAAGGTTTGATCTTATCGTATTGAGCATAGAACTCTGTCATATCAACTACCAAATCACGAATCACAGGCAACCCAGGCAATGGTCTTAGCTCAATTTTATTCTTTTTAATTGCTTGAGAAATTGGAGTTATGCAAGCAAGCCCATTCTTTCCATTAATATTCATGCCATCAGAACCACATACTCCTTCTCTACAAGATCTTCTGTAAGAGATTGATGAATCTTGCTCTTTAAGAATATTTAATAATTCAAGCAACATAATGTCTTTTTCAGGTTTTTTAATCGAGTATGTTTGGGTATAAGGAAACTTATCTGTTTCAGGGTTATATCTATAAATATTTACATCAATCATTTTTTAATCTCAAATAAAATTAATATGTTCTTACCTTTGGCTCAAAAGTTTCCACTTGAGCTGGTTCAAAATTAACATCTCTTTTGCTCAAAGTTTTTTGGATGGGATCATATAAGGAATGACATAACCAATTCTTATCATCACGCTCCTTATAATCGTCTCTTGCATGCGCACCTCTACTCTCAGTTCTTTGGAACGAAGCAATTGCTGTTGCCTCAGCAACTTCAAATAAGTTTTGCAATTCTAAAGCCTCTACTCTGCTAGTGTTAAAAGCCATGCTTTTATCTTTTAGATGAAGATTAGAAATCTTTTCTCGAATTTCATTTAGAGCTGAAACACCTTTTTCCATGAAGTCACCTCTTCTAAAAACACCAAAATAGTTCTGCATAACAGATTGAAGTTCTCTCTTGACCTCAGCAACTTCAAACCCCTCAGTTGATGAATTAATTCTATTAAGACCATCAAGCGCTTGATCAATATCATCTCCACCTGCATCAGCAACTCCACCTCCTGTCTTTAATGCTTCTTGAATATGAATACCAGCCGCTCTCCCAAAAACTACTAGATCAAGAAGGGAATTACCTCCCAGTCTATTAGCGCCATGAACTGAAACGCATGCGGCCTCACCAACCGAGAATAAACCAGAAATAATTTCGTCTGCACCATTAGATTGTTTGTAAGCTTGGCCATGAATATTGGTAGGTGTTCCACCCATCATATAGTGACATGTAGGCACAACAGGAATTGGATTATATATTGGATCAACTCCAGCAAAAGTTCTTGAAAGTTCACATATTCCTGGAAGTTTTGCATTCAATACATCTGCGCCTAAATGATCAAGCTTTAAAAATACATGATCTTTATTTTCACCGCACCCTCGACCTTCTAGAATCTCCAATACCATTGATCTTGCAACAACATCTCTTCCAGCAAGATCTTTTGCATTAGGAGCATATCTTTCCATAAATCTTTCGCCTTCAGCATTAACTAAATAGCCTCCCTCTCCTCTACATCCCTCAGTAACCAAAGAGCCTGCTCCATATATTCCAGTTGGATGAAACTGCCACATTTCCATATCTTGGGCGGGAAACCCTGCTCTTAAAGCCATTCCCAAACCATCTCCTGTATTAATAAGAGCGTTTGTAGTTGAGGAATATATTCTTCCAGCGCCACCAGTAGCCATAACTGTTGCTTGTGATTTCAAATATGCAACTTCACCAGACTCAATTGAAAAAGCAATAACACCTGTAACTTCCTTTGATTGGTTAAGAACCAAATCTACTGCAAACCATTCGTTAAGAAAATTAGAGCCTTCCTTAATATTGTTTTGATAGAGTGTATGAAGGAGCGCATGTCCTGTTCTATCAGCAGCTGCACATGTTCTGGCTGCTTGACCGCCTTTGCCAAAATCTTTTGACTGTCCGCCAAAAGGACGTTGATATATTCGACCATTATCAAATCTAGAGAAAGGTAATCCCATATGCTCTAGCTCGAATACTGCCTTGGGTCCTTCTGAACACATATACTCGATTGCATCTTGATCTCCAATATAATCTGAACCCTTCACTGTGTCATACATGTGCCAACGCCAATCATCATTTGGATCGGCACTTGCTATTGCACAAGTAATTCCTCCCTGGGCTGAAACTGTATGAGATCGGGTTGGAAAAACTTTAGAAACAACTGCTGTCTTCAAACCAGATTTAGCAAGCTCAAGTGAGGTTCTCATGCCTGAGCCTCCACCGCCGATAATTAGAGCATCAAATTCTAATGTTTTGATATTTGATGAATTGTAGTTTTCCATATTAGGACCAGATTATAAAAAGATAAAAAATAACAAGAGAAATACCGAGAGAAATAAAAAAGAATTCAAAACTTTTTCTAAAAAAATCAGCATAAGATGATAGAGAAGGAGAAACAAAACCTAATGTCCTTTTAGTTAAGTAGTCAGTGCCTATGGTCCATAAACCTGCAAATGCATGCAAACAAGCCAAGATAATAAAAATACTTAATGACAGTTTAAATGTGAAGCTTTGTGTTATAAATTGAAAACTGAACCTCTCGGTAAAACCAATTAATCCCATGTATCCAAGAAATAACAAAAAATAAATTGCGGAATATCTCTGCAGGTACCAAATTAATTTACCTAATTTCATGTGAGTCCCAGTATTGTTAACAAAGCAATGGCAGCAAATGTAACTAATGCAGTTAATGCAGAATTGCTTGATGCTGAGAGCGTCTCACTTACTATATGGAAATCCATCAGCATATGTCGGATTCCTGCAATCACATGATATTCAAAAATTAATACATTAAAAAGGACAAATGTTCTTAAAAAAATAGATGAATTATATGTTTCAATGAATAAACCAAATGAATCTTGACTAGCTAGCAAAATATTAAACAAATATGCAGAAAAAGGAAGAACCATAAAAAAGATTAGCATACCTGATACTCTATGAGATATTGATAACAATGCAGATATTGGAAGCTGAATTTTAAATAAATTAATATAAACTGGTTTAATGGACATTTGTTGCTTTTGTGGCGCTTATTAGGCCTAAATTATACGTAATTTAAATAAGAAAATCTTACTTTTTTGATTTTTTTACGTGCTTTATTAGTCTTTTTTTCTTCTTTATTTGACGCACAGAAAGCTCATTTTTTTTGCCTTCATAAGGATTGTCACCTTTTTTAAAAATAATATTTAGCTCAACTCCATTTAAGTTTAATTCTTCTCTAAAAGAGTTAATTAGATACCGTTTATAATTCGAAGGGATTTTGCTAGAAAAATTAGAATGTATTATAAATTTGGTAGGGTGAATGCCTCCAAAATGTACATATCTCATTTTGACTTGTCTGCCTGAAATACTTGGGGTATTGGTTGACTTGGTGAACTTTAAAAGTAACTTATTTAATTTGCCAGTCGAAAACTTAGTTTTGGCTAATTTATTAACCTTAGCAAGGGTGTTAAAAAGTTTTTTAAATCCACGCTTTTGCAGTGCTGAAATTTCGACCAGAATTAAATTATTCAAAACAGAGTTTTGAAATTTTTTAGTTTCTTTGAGATCATATAAGTGATCTTCTGAAAGCTCATCAATTTTATTCAAAGCAACAACAACTGGCTTTCCATACCCTCTTATCAAATTCAAGATCCGAAGATCTTGATCCACTATTCTATCTGAGGCATCAATCAGCATTAAAACAATATCTGACTCATCTACAGCATGCATGGCCCTAACATATGAAAAATATTCAACTGCATGACTTTGCTTATATTTCTTTCTAATACCAGCGGTATCAATAAAAATAAAATCCTCATCATCAAATATAAAAGGTACATGGATAGAATCTATTGTTGTCCCAGGCACATCAGAAACAATTAAACGGTCCTGTTTGGTAAATTGATTAATGAAAGTAGATTTACCAGCATTTGGTCTACCGATCACAGCTATTTTCGTTCCTTGAGGGTCTTCACTATGGCCTGCATTAGATTCAATAAATTGTTTTGAAATATAAGTTTGTAATTCCTTGATGCCCTTAGAGTGCTCAGCACTGATTTCAAGAATATCTCCACATCCGAGTTTTAAAAGATCTTCTTTTGCGTTTGATCTTTTTTTAATGTCAATTTTATTCAAAACAACAAAAAAACTTTTATTCATTTTTCGTATTGACTGAAACAGATCTATATCGTCTGCTGTTAGCTCTTCTGAAGCATCAATTAAAAATAAAATTAGATTTGAATCCTCGGCAGCTATCAGTGCCTGCTCAGTTATTGCTGCGCTAAATTCGGTAATCTCAGAACCGACTCCACCTGTATCAATTACTAAATACTGCTGATCTTTGATTGAAGCATAACCAAAATTTCTATCTTTAGTCAGGCCCGAAAAATCAGAAACAATTGCATTTCTAGTTTTAGTGAGCTTATTAAATAAAGAAGACTTCCCTACATTTGGTCGACCGAGAATTGCAATTGAATTTAACATTTTGAAAAGGCATTTTAGAGCTTGATTGCAACTACATTCGAATCCTGATCAATAGCGTATGCAAAATCTCTAAAAGTAACAATATTCATTATGGGGTTACCAGATACTTTTTTTCTTCCAACAGTAATTCCTGTCATTGGATTAATAACATGAACATAACCGTCTAAATCTCCAATCAATAACAAATTTTTATATGCTGCTCCACTAGATAACTCTCTTCTTAAGTATTCCTCAGAAGTCCATGAAGGAGATAAATTAGCTAGAGAGAATGAAAGAATTGACCCATCATTTTGAATGACCATGATCATGTTATTAGCAACAATTGGAGAATAAAAAGACGAGGCATTTGCATTCCAAACTGGCCTCTTTTGGGCTATGTCAAATGCAGTTAAGTTCCCTTGATAGTTAGTAGCAAAAATTAGTTGCTTAGCTATAACTGGGGCTGAATCACCATCTATTAAATTCTCAAGCTCTGATGACCCCTCTACAAAAGAAATAGGTGCATCCCAAAGAAAAAAACCTGTTTCTAGCTGAAAGGCTCCAAGTCGTCCATTATCAAAGGTAGAAAAAACAATGCCATTTTCAATAATAGATTCACCGGTTCCTCGAACGGTCAATGCTGGCAATTGCGATCTAAAAGACCATTTTTTTTCTCCTGACAAGGCACTCAAGGCAACTAATTCGCCTACAGAATTTTTAACAAGAATTAGTGAGGCACTCACAACAGCTTTAGAGAGAACTTCACCACCAATATTTTTTTCCCAAATAATCTCTTGAGTTTCTGAGTCAATTGCAATAACAAAACCATTAAGGTCTGATACGATTAATTTGCCAAAACCAGAAGCAACACCAGCTGCTAACTCGCGATCTAGATTGATTTTCCAACTCTCTTTTCCAGATTGAGGATTTAGTGATGAAATATTTCCTTCAGGATCAGCAACCAGCATATTTCCTGAATAAAAAGAGGGCCTAAAAGAGCCTAAGTTATTTTCTCCTTTAAAAGATTTTTTCCATTCTATAGAAACTGGATGTTCATTTTTAAAAGACTGAAGGGCAACAGGTTCAATCACCTCTCCATCTGAGTCATCTTCCCAGAAAGCTAATGTAGAGCATGAAGAAATAAGTATTAAAATAATACTTAGGAATATATTATTTTTCATGAGTACTAATTATTAATTTGATTTATCTTCATCTTTAAAAGAGACTGTTGCGATTCATTCTGTGAATTCTCAAGAGCCAATGAATACTGATCTAAAGCTAAGTCATTCTTTTTGAGCCCAGCCAAAGCATCACCTTTGACCTCATATACAAGTGGATGCTCAGATTCTGAATTAAATGATTCTAAAACCTTCAGTGCATTAGAATAGTTCTCCTTACTTAGTTCAATTCTCGCAATATTTATCTTTGCAATTGAGTTCAGCATGTCATTTCCAAAAAATCCTGAAGATACATCCAACAGTTCTTTAAAGTCAATTAATGCTGCGTCAAGGTCTCCTTCTCTGGCAAGAGATGAGCCTCTGATCATTCTTGCAAGTTGAGCATGCCCAGTATTAGAGTATTGTTCTTGAAGCTTATTAAAATTTTCTTTGTCATCTGATGCGCTTGCTGAATCAGCAGAAAGATTTACAAACCAAGCATCATATATCTCAGCTGCTTTTAAATTCTTAGAAGTGTTATATGACTTATAACTTATTGAAGAAACAAGAATTGATGCAAGAAACAAGAAACCAATTAATAGGGTATTTTGATGATCTTTAAAAAAATTAACAAAAGCCGAAAATCTTTCTTCATCTGAACTGTACTCTGCCATGATCTCTCCTAAAGATTAGTATATTTGTCTATGACCTCTTTTGAGGTAAGAAGTTCTTGCCCACCACCTTCGCTTAGGTCTTTCCATATTACTTGATCATTTTTAAGTTCTTCTTCTCCAATAATAATTGCATAGCTACAATTATTTTTGTTTGCCCTTCTGAGCTGAGATTTTAGACTTCCCTCACTTAAAAATGAATCAAGGATAATACTATTATTCGCACTTCTTAAATCATCGGCTATTTTATATGTTTTTTTGTCAATCTGCTCTCCAGCAATAATAAATCCAACTTTTAATGGTTGTTTTATTTTTTCAATATTAAGAAGTTCTATTATTCTTTCAACCCCTATGGCAAAACCTATGGCATGCATATCTTTTCCGCCAAGCTGCCTTGAAAGATTGTCATATCTTCCCCCTCCAAGAAGAGCATCTTGCGCTCCAAGATTTTGTGAAACAGTTTCAAATACAATGCCTGTGTAGTAATCTAATCCTCGTACCAATGATTGATCAATTTGAATATCGCATTGATTGCTATAGGCATCTACAAGATTTTGTAAGAAGATCTTAGAGTCGTCTGAAATAAAATCTTGAAATTTTGGTCCTTCTTTTAGCAATTCCTGAGTGGATTTTTCTTTAGAATCTAAAACTCGCAAAGGATTGGATTTTAATCTCGCCTGATCTTTTTCATCTAATTCATTAATATGTGGCTTTAAAAAAGTAACGAGCGAATCGCAAAAAAGTTCCTTAGCATCCCTATCACCAAGATGATTTATTTTAATTGTATAGTCTGAAATACCAATTAATTTATTAATCTGCAAAACCATGCTAATAAGCTCATATTCTGCAATCCCTTCCTCAAAACCAAGATATTCAACTCCCACTTGATGAAATTGCCTAAATCTTCCTTTTTGCGGTCTCTCGTATCTAAACATTGGTCCTTGATACCAAAGTTTATGTTTTTCCTGTTCTTGTTTTTTTTGAATAACTGCTCTTATCACACTCGCTGAACCCTCTGGTCTTAGACTAATGCTTTCTTCATTACGATCTAAAAATGAATAGAGTTCTTTGTTAACAATATCAGATGAGTTCCCAACCGACCTTGAAAAAAGCTCTGTGGACTCCAGCAATGGAGTGCGAATTTCATGCGTATCAAAAGAATGAAATATATTAGCAAGCTTTGATTCAAAAATATGCCATCTCTCTAAATCCTCAGGAAATAGATCAGGCATGCCTCTTAATGATTGAATCTTCACTTTTTAACCTTTTGCAATTATGTCTAAAGAATTTTTCTTTTGGAGTTGTTCTTTTACTTGCTCTTCTATTGTATCAACAAGTTTCTCATTAGAGACTTTTTTTGAAGGAGTGCCATTCACATAAAGTAAGTTACTTGGGCCGCCGGTTAGTCCGACATCAGCTGCCTTAGACTCACCTGGACCATTAACATAGCAACCAATAATTGCTACTTCTAAATCCTCAGAAATTCCCTCAAATCTAGTTTCAAGTTCATTGACTACCTCTATCACATTAAAATTTTGTCTAGAGCAACTCGGGCATGCAACTATTCTAATGCCTCGACTTCTCAAATTTAGACTTTTTAAAATATCCCAGCCAATCTTCACTTCATCCACTGGATCTGATGCAAGTGAAACTCTAATTGTGTCACCTATGCCTTCAGATAAAAGCATGCCTAAACCAATAGATGACTTGACCGAGCCAGCTCTGTAACTTCCAGACTCTGTAATGCCTAGATGCAATGGCTGATCAAGTAATTTAGAAAACTTTCTATAACTATCAACGGTCATTTGAATATTTGAGGCTTTTAAGCTTAGTTTAAAATTGGAGAAATTATATCTATCTAAAATATCTACATGCCTCAGCGCTGATTCAACTAAAGCATCTGAATTAGGCTCTCCATATTTTTTTTGGAGATCTTTCTCCAACGAACCAGCGTTCACACCAATTCTTATTGGGATATTATTGTCTTTAGCGGCCTGAATAATTTCTTGAACCTTATTTTCTTTTCCAATATTGCCTGGATTAATCCTAAGACAATCCGCAGAATCTGCAACAAGCAAAGCAATTTTATAATCAAAATGAATGTCTGCAACCAGTGGAATTGAAACTAAGTCTTTGATAGATTTAAATGCATTTGCACAATCTTTGTCAGGGACTGAGACCCTAACGATATCAGCTCCAGCTGATTGCAATTCCTCAATTTGACTAACAGTAGCTTGAATATCAGCCGTATTGGTGTTCGTCATAGATTGAATTGATATAGGATGATCACCACCTACTCCCACGCTACCTACAAATATAGGATTGGTTTTCTTTCTTTCTATCCAGGAATTATTCATGCTTCTGATTCCGATGAATCAACAGTAACATCAAGCTGGATTGAATCAAGTTTATCTTGTATAAAAAATTTATTAATTTCGTGATGCAATTCATTAATATCATTATCAAAGCTTGACTCAGTATCTATTGTAAAACCTTCTAAGTTGCTGGAAGTTTTTACTAATTTTATCTCTACAGCTTCGTGATTCTTATTATTATCTTGAAAAAGGAAAATTAATGAGATTAAAAAAACAAAAGATATAAAAATTATAAAAATAATATTTTTGTTAACAGGTGAATCCTTGGATATATCAAGGTCATGCTCTTCCTCCGCAGCAGCAACTACCTCAGCATTATAAATATCAAAAAAATTAATCTCCAAATTAAGGAATTTTGCATATTTTTCAAAATATTGAACTGCAAACATCCTTGCTGGAAAAATTGCATAATCGCCTGATTCAATGGCCTTTATGAAATTAATGTTAATTAAGGCTGTGCTTGCGGCCTCTTCTTGGCTCATTGAACGAAGCCTGCGAGCATTGATAAAGGCTTTCCCAATCTTACCTGTATGTGCTGATTTCAGGCTCATGAAGTATTAATGAGGTTAATTGAATTTTTTTTATTTTTACCTTTAACGCTTTTGGTAAGCTTGCCAACAAGTTGTCCGCAAGCACCATCGATAGCATCTCCTCTTGTTATTCTAAGGGTTGTAATTAAACCTTTTTTAATCAGAAAATCTTTAAATTCATAAATAGTGCTTTCTTGAGACCTAAGATAATCACATCCATCAAAGGGATTAAAGGGTATTAGATTTATTTTGCAAGATAGACCATTAAGAATTTTGACTAAATCTTTTGCATGATTCAATGAATCATTTACACCATCTATTAGAATGTATTCAATTGTTATTGTTTTACGTTTGCTCTGAGTTTTTAAATAGTTCTTGCAAGCATCCAATAAGTCTTCTAATGGATATTTTTTATTTATTGGGACTATTTCGTCTCTCAGAATATTGTTTGCAGCATGTAAAGAGATTGCTAATGAGACATCAGTTTTATCTGCAAGCTTGTTAATTTCCGGTACTATGCCTGATGTGCTTAGGGTTATCCTTCTTTTAGAAAGTCCGTATGCATTCTGATGCTGCATTAAACTTATAGAAGTCATCACTGGCTCAATATTAAGAAGAGGTTCGCCCATTCCCATAAATACAACATTTGAAATAGGTGTACTAGATTCATCATGAAAATTAGCTAGCCATAACTGACCTATGATTTCAGCATTGGATAAATTCCTTTCAAAACCCTGTGCACCTGTCGCGCAGAAAGTGCATTGCAAGGCGCATCCCGCTTGAGAAGATATGCATAGAGTCATTCTTTTTTTTTCTGGAATCTTGACCATTTCGATCATTGAACCCGAATCTAATTTAATTAAATACTTCTTTGTCCCCTCCGGGGATAGCAAACATTCCTCTACTGCAGGAGGTTTGACTTCAGCAATTTCAGAAAGTTGATTTCTTAATGCAAGACTAAAATCAGTCATTAACATAAAATCTATAATTCCCCGTTGATGAACCCATTTCATCAATTGAGGAGCTCTAAAACTTGGTTGGTCTATTGATTGAAAAAAATCTACCAGTGATTCATGTGAGAATCCTAGTAAATTAATCTTTTCTTTATACACTCAATTAAAAGATTTCGCTATCATCAAAAAAATAGGAGATTTCTCTTGCTGCGCTATCAGATGAATCAGAACCATGAACAGCATTTGCATCAATTGTTTCTGCAAAGTCTGCTCTAATCGTTCCAGGATCTGCCTCACTTGGATTTGTGGCGCCCATTAACTCTCTATTTTTTAAAACAGCATTTTCTCCCTCAAGAACTTGAACAAATACTGGAGCAGATGTCATATATTCAACAAGGTTAGGAAAAAAAGGTCTTCCCTCATGCTCAGCATAAAAACCAGCAGCTTTGGCTTGATCCATATGTATTAATTTACCTGCTACCACTTTCAGTCCATTTTCTTCAAATCGATCTATTATTTTTCCAATAATATTTTTAGATGTTGCATCAGGTTTAATAATTGAAAGTGTTCGTTGTATTGTCATAAGGTTGCTCCTAAATTTGCGACATTATAGGTGACTTAGTCTGATTCATCCATCCATGCCATTTGAATTGCTTCGAGAATTTTTTCATTAGAATTTTGCGGATCATCTTCAAAGTTCTTTAAGTTGCAAATCTTGTGATGCAAGTCTGGAAAGCTTATCCACTGAGGGTCAATTTCTGGATGAGCTTCAGTAAGATTTATAGCAATTTCTAGAATATCTGACCATTTAATCTTCATCAATGGTCCTCTGAGACTTGATTAATAGTATATTTTGGTAATTCAACTGTAAAATTACCCCTTTCTGGAATAGTTTGGCAGCTTAAACGAGAGTTTGGCTCAAGTCCCCAAGCTTTATCAAGTAGATCTTCTTCATCCTCTGATGCCTCATTCAGGTCATCAAATCCATCTCGAACAATAATATGACAGGTAGTGCATGCGCATGACATTTCGCATGCATGTTCAATTTTAATGCCTGATCGTAAGGCAGCTTCACAGATAGATTCATCTTTAAGAGTTTCAAATTCAGCTCCATCAGGACATAACTCAAAATGAGGTAATAATTTTATATGAGCCATTTAAATGGTGAAGCTTTCGCCGCAGCCACAGACCGCTTTGGCATTTGGATTATGAAATTTAATTCCTTGATTAAGGCCATCTTCAGAATAATCAACCAAACTACCCTTAAGGTAATTCAAACTTTCTTTATCAACATAGATCTTGCAATCACCTTCATCAAAAATAAAGTCATTGGCGTCAACTAGTTTTGTTTCAACAAACTCAAAAAAGTATTCAAATCCAGAGCATCCAGCTTTTCTTACACCAATTCTTACCCCATCACTTTTACCATTATTCTTGAGACTAGAAGCAAAATGCAATAATGCCTTTTCAGAAAATTTAAGCTCTTGGGGAGAGAATGTTTCCATAACTAATTATTGTTTCTGTTCGTAGTCTTCTATTGCTTGTTTTATGGAATCTTCTGCCAATACTGAGCAATGGATTTTTATGGGAGGCAACTCAAGAGCTTCAACAATATCAATATTTTTAATTTCTTTGGCTTCCTCAAGAGTTTTTCCAATCAACATCTCAACCAATTCACTAGATGAAGCGATTGCAGAGCCACAACCATAAGTCTTGAACTTAACATCCTTAATAATATGAGTATTTCCTTTGCTCTCACATTTGATCTGAAGTTTCATCACATCACCGCATGCAGGAGCTCCGACCATCCCAGTACCTACATTCATCTCTTTTGGATCAAATCTTCCAACATTATATTTTGCGGGCTCATTGATAGTATTCTCAAATTTGTCTACAACTTTTTTACTATATGCCATAAATACCTCCCAATATTTAGTGGGTTTGCCAATCTACTGTATCTAGGTCAATTCCGTCTAGATACATTTCCCATAACGGAGATAGCTCTCTAAGTCTATCAACAGCATGGTTGATTAAAGTTAATGTGTAATCCACATCTTCCTCAGTGGTAAATCTTCCAAATGAAAAGCGTATAGAACTAGATGCAAGCTCGTCTTTTCTTCCAAGTGCTCTTAAGACATAGGATGGCTCTAAACTAGCAGAAGTACAAGCTGATCCTGAGGAAACAGCAATATCTTTCAAAGCCATAATTAATGACTCTCCTTCCACATAAGCAAAGCTAATGTTAAGAATATTATTTACTTTATTGTCAGTGTCTCCATTTACATATATTTCTTCAATTTTTGAAATAGAGTCATAGAATTTGTCATGAAGAGATTGAATTTTTATCTTATCATTATCCATTTCTTCTTTTGCAATTCTAAAAGCTTCGCCCATTCCAACTATTTGATGTGTTGGAAGTGTTCCAGATCTCATTCCTCTTTCATGGCCACCTCCATGAATTTGAGCTTCAATTCTTACTCGAGGCTTTCTTCGAACAAACAAGGCTCCTATCCCTTTAGGTCCATATGTTTTATGAGCTGAAAATGACATCAAATCCACTGGAAGAGAACTTAGATCGATAGCAATTTTACCAGTGCTTTGAGCCGCATCTACATGAAAAAAAATTCCATTTTCACGAGCAATCTTCCCAATACCGCCAAGATCATTAATAGTGCCTAATTCATTATTAATATGCATAATTGAAATCAGGATGGTGTCCTCCCTGATTGCATTTAATACAGCTTCAGGTGTAATCAAGCCACCCTCATTTGGCTCTAAATAGGTAACTTCGAAACCATCTCTTTCTAGTTGCCTGCATGGATCTAGAACAGCTTTATGTTCTATTTTGGAGGTAATAATATGCTTGCCATTCATTTGATAAAAATTGGCGATGCCTTTGATTGCTAAATTATCTGCTTCTGTAGCTCCAGAAGTCCAAACAATTTCCCTCGGATCACAATTCACTAAATTAGCTACATGAGATCTAGCCTCTTCGACTGCCTCTTCGGCTTTCCAGCCAAACTTATGTGAACGTGAAGCAGGATTTCCAAAATTTCCATCTAATGTAAGATGATCAGATATTTTTTTCGCAACACGGGGATCTACTGGAGTTGTAGAGGCATAATCCATATAGATTGGTAAATTGATTTCGTTGCTCATGATTTAATTTCCTTTAGAGGTATATGGGGGTCTCTTGGCTTTTCTGCAAGATCTGCAATAGAAATATCGCTTAAAAATTCATCAACAACCCCATTTAAATCATCCCATAATTTGTGAGAATTGCATTGTTGTCCTGCGTGGCAAGAAGAAGTGCCTGCACAATTTGTTGCATCTAAATTTTCTTCAACAGCATCCATGATATGTTTAATGCTTATCTCATGGGGATGAGAGGCATACACGTATCCTCCATTTCTTCCACGAACACTTTTAACAATACCGGCGATTCTTAACTTTCTAAATAACTGCTCAAGATAAGTTAAATCTATATCCTGCCTAATAGCTATATCTTTTAAAGAAACTGGACTCTCATCATTGGAGAGATATTCTAAGTCTGCTAATGCATTAACAGCATATCGACTTTTAGTTGTGAAATTCATGCAGGTATTATCAATACCTGAGTAATTTAGTCAAGTTTTATCTTCATTCCTAGACGCTCTCCCACTTCTCCGTAGGTTTCTATAACATCTCCTAAGTCTTGACGGAATCTATCTTTATCCATTTTGGTTAATGTATCTTTGTCCCATAAACGGCATCCATCTGGAGTAAATTCATCTGCGAGAAGCATCTGATCCTGCAATTTTCCAAACTCTAATTTATAATCTACTAAAATTAGATTAGCTTCCATAAAAAACTCAACCAAAATATCATTAATTTTAAGGGTTAAATCTCTCATAGCATCAGCGTCTTCTTGAGTTGCCCAACCAAATGACTCTATGTGATGATCATTAATTAAAGGATCTCCTAAATCATCGTCTTTCAGAAAGAACTCAAATAAGGGAGGGTCAAGTATTAAGCCATCTTCAATACCCAATCTTTTACAAAGCGATCCTGTGGCCCTATTTCTAACAACACACTCAATTGGAAACATTTCTAGTTTATGAACTAGAGATTCATGGTTTGAAAGTAGTTTTATAAAATGAGTTTCTATGCCTTTAGATGCTAAAAACTCCATTACAAAGGCATTAAATTGATTGTTGACTTTGCCTTTATTATCAAGAGCTTCCATTTTTTTTCCATCAAAAGCAGAGGTATCATCCCTGAACTCCATAATTAATTGATCAGGTTCCTTGGTGGTATACAAAGACTTGGCTTTACCGGTTGTTATTTGAGATATTTTTTCCATAATTCTTTAGCTCAATAATTCATTTATTTTAGATATAAGAGCTTCAGCCTCTTCTTTAGCTCCTTCAAGTGACTCAACAAGAATATTAGTTTTGTCATTTTTTGATTTAAGTAATATTCTAAATTCAGCTGATTCTCCAAGCAATAAAGAATCATTATTTTCTTCATTATTAAAATTTAAAAAAGAAAACCAACTACTGCTTTCAGATTCTACTGAATAGCTAACCAAGAAAACTCCATTATCTCTATCAATGTCATTAGATGTAATATTTCCTGCTTCTAAGGCCCTGCTAACAGCTGACCATGCTCTATCAAATCCAAGGTTAAGCTCAATAATAGTTTGATCATTCACATTAAAAATTTTTGCTTTCTTTCTATCATTTAAGTTTTGAGCTGCCAAAGATGTTCCAGAAAATGAAGATGCAGAACTTGCAAAAAATTGCACAATTTTTTCTAATTCCTGTTGAATAAACTCAGGGTCCTGTTTAACTGAAATATCTTCATCTTCGTTATACACCGATAGGAAAACCTCTGTTGAAGCTTCCTTAATTCCATGTTCAATAGTGACCTTGAGCTTTACAGCATCAGAGTGTTTAATAATCATAATGCCAGCATCAGGATTTGCTTCTATTATCGACATTGTAGAGGCTTCAAAATAATTTTTAGTTATTGGCCATGAGGTAGAGGGAAGAGTTTCAACGTAGACCCACATCAATTCTCCAAGTCGTCTTAATTGCACCTCATTTGATTCTCCCGAGGAAAATATTTGTCTTGGTGCAGGAATATCTTGAATTTCAGCAACAGGAATGCCTTCGCTGATTGGTGGATAATGATCATCTTTGTTAATTGCTACGTCTGATGATGGCAATTTAAGATCTGGAGAGAGCTTCTCTTCAAAAAATTTATCTTTTGTTTCAGGAAACATCCCCTCCGGCCCAGAGATATACGAGCAAGAAGAGGTAAAAATCATCATAAGAAGAAAGCAAGAGTTTTTTAAATGTTTCATATTAACTTCAATTTTATCATCTCATTTATAGTTTTCTCATGAAAAACTTGATTAAAAGGAACTAAAGGGAGCCTGATACCAGGCTGAATCCTTCCCATTTTATTTAGCATCCACTTTACAGGTATTGGGTTAGATTCAATAAACAAAAGTTCATATAAATTTTTTAAAATGGAGTTAAGCTCTTCTGCATGATCAAACTGATCAGATAGATTAAGAGAGCAAATCTGAGAAATATACTTTGGAACAATGTTTGCTGCCACAGAAATTACCCCATCACCTCCATTTGCCATAAAAGAACTAAATGAAGGATCATCTCCGGAAAAAACTGAAAAGTTTTTTTGATCGGCAACAGATTGAGATATTCTGATAAGTTCAGATAGTCGTTCCGAGCTGTCTAATGCCTCTTTAATTCCGACAATATTTTGATGGCTTGCAAGCCTCATTACAGTGTCAGGTCTTAGATCACATGCTGTACGAGATGGAACATTATAAAGTATCTGCGGAATCTCAACTGAGTCTGCAATTTTGATAAAATGCTGAAATAAGCCCTCTTGATTCGGTTTGTTGTAATAGGGAGTAACTATAAGGGCATAATCTGCTCCAAGTTCTGCTGCAGTTTGTGTAAGGTCAATAGCCTCTTGGGTTGAGTTTCCGCCAGTGCCAGCAATTACAGGAACTCTTCCATCAACGAAATCAATTGTTTTTTTTATAATCTCAAGATGCTCTGGAACACTTACTGTTGCTGATTCTCCTGTTGTTCCAACAGACACAATGCCATTAGTTTCTGATTCTATATGCCACTCTACCAATGCCTCGAGAGCATGAAAATCCAAGCTTCCATTCTCTAACATCGGAGAAACTAGGGCTACGAAACTGCCTTGAAGGGGTTGCATCATGAATGTTTTCAGTAAAAAATGAAACTATACACTTTTTTTTGAGGAAATGATGGCTAAAAATTTAGAAGGAAAGAACTGTCCAAAGTTTAAAGCTGATGCAACGAGTGATCAAATTGTGTCCAATGAAACGTATAAAAATAAAAATGTTGTAATTTATTTTTATCCGAAAGACTCAACTCCTGGATGTACAACTGAAGGTCAAGAATTTAGAGATAGCTATAAAAAATTTAAAAAATTAAATACTGAGATATTGGGTATTTCGAGAGAATCAATTAAATCTCATGAAAACTTTAAGTCCAAACAAAATTTTCCATTTGAGCTTTTATCTGATCCAGATGAAAAGGTATGCAAGGCATTTGATGTCATGAAATTAAAATCAATGTATGGAAGAGAATATATGGGCGTGGATCGCAGCACATTTCTTATAAATTCTGCTGGAAAGGTAATGAAGGAGTGGAGATCAGTGAAAGTAAAGGGACATGTTCAAGAAGTTCTTGATACTACCAAAGAATTAGTTGGATAATTTAGTTAGATAAGTTTTCAGGCCATGAATTCCATATTGCTTTAATTAAAGTAGCTATTGGTATAGCAAAAAATACACCCCAAAAACCAAATATTGCCCCAAACACAAAAACTGCCAACATGATAATAACAGGATGCAGTTTAACTGCATCAGAAAAAAGTAAAGGCACTAGTAAATAACCATCAAGTATCTGCAGAACTAAATAAGCCCCCATTAAAAACCAAAAATCAAAATTCAAACCAAACTGGAGCAAGCCTACTGCGGCAACTGGGAGAGTTACAATAAAAGCTCCTAAAAAGGGTATTAAAACTGAAAATCCAACCAGCACCGATAAAAGGGCAATGTATTGCAAATCAAAATACATAAAAATAATAGCCGCTGCTAGACCAACAATTACAATTTCTATGGCTTTTCCTCTTGCATAATTGCTCAACTGATCATCCATCTCAACCCAAACATTTTGCAGCATAGCCCTCTCTTTAGGCAAAATGCTTAAAAAACCAGAGATAATTGAATCTCTATCAAATAAAAAAAAGAAAACAAGAATTGGAAGTAAGATTAAATTAATTGCAATAGTTACTGTATTTTGAATGCCTGCGATCGAAGCTTTCAAAAAATCTTGAGAAATGGCTGTGATTTGACCAGAAAGGCTCTGTAAAAATGTCGTAATTTGTTCAGAGGAGACCAAATCGGGATAATTCTCAGGAACATTTTGCACAAATACCATAAATGAATTAACCCATTTAGGAATTTCCAAAATTAACGACTGAAGCTGCTGGTATACCAAAGGCCCTAACCATACCATTAACGCAATACCAACCAATAAAAAAAAACTATAAGTAAATATTAATGAAATGGTGCTATTTAAACCATATTCTTCGAGGCGTTTCTGCATCCCTATGAGCAAATATGCAAAAATTATACTCATTAAGAAGGGAGTTAAAATATTACCTAGAAAAAATATAATTAAAAACCCAATAGTGAGCAATAATGCAAATACTAGGGTTTCCTCATTGGAAAAAATTTTTTTAAATAGATTATTTATGTCTTCAAGCACTTTTTATATTTAATTTGGTCTTAGAAATGATATGTTAATTGAAAACAACCAATAGTGTAAGCTTCTTAGCAATTGAAATAGTGAACATATGTTAATCCAACGCTCTTTTTTTCTTTTCTTATTTATATCTCTACTCGTATTTTCACAAGAAAAAGATCTGAATTTACCAAATTTGGGCGATCGAGTATCTGGAGTAATTTCTCTTGAGCAAGAAAGAATTTTGGGACAAGGTTTCTTAGAGCAGGTATATGCTCAGGCTCCTTTGATTAATGATCCAATCATTCAAGAATACACCGAGTTACTTATATATAAACTTTCTGAAACGTCTCAAGTTAAAGATAGGCAATTTACTATTGTTCTAATAGATGAGAAATCTCTTAATGCATTTGCTGCTCCTGGAGGAGTAATAGGAGTAAATGGAGGATTATTTTTAAATGCAGGAAATGAAGCTCAGCTGGCTTCTGTTTTGGGTCATGAGCTAGCTCATTTGAGTCAACGGCATTTTGCTAGAAATGTCCTAAGAGGAAGAGATACTAATCTTGCGTCCTCTCTAGTGATGGTATCAGCAATAGCGTTAGCTATTATTTCGAATAATCCAACAGCTTTTATTACTGGGCCTGCAGCATTACAACAACAGCAATTAAGGTATAGTCGAATTTTTGAAAGAGAGGCAGACAGATATGGGTTTAATAATCTTATAGCCGCAGGGTATGACCCAGCAGGCATGGGGCAAATGTTTGAAAATATGGCTAAAGTTCGAAAATTAGCTGGAGATAATCCACCAGAATTTCTATTGACCCACCCTATTACATCTTCAAGGGTAAGTGATGCCTTTAATGCTGCAGATCAAATAGAATTTACTGGCGGTAAAAAAAATACCATCAACTTCGAATTTATTAAAGGAAGATTAAAAGCAAGATATAACTCCTTATCTCCTCAGGCTGCTGTTAGATACTTTAAGAAACTATATGAAGATACTCCAAGCAATGAAAATAAATATGCTTACATAAGCGCACTTCAATCTAACGGGCAAACTGATCAAGCATTAAATGTAATGAATGAGATATTAAAGAAATTTCCAAAAAATTTAATTTTGAACACTACAAAATCAGAAATTTTATTATCTGGTCGGCGGCTTAGCAATGCTCAAAAGAATATCGAACAAGTTCTGAATATTTCTCCAGGAAACTATCCTGCATCAATTATGAAAGCCAAAATATTAAGCTCTAAAAAGGAATTTATTAAAGCTGAAGAAATTTTAAGGGATCTATTGATTAGTAAAAATCGTGATCCAGGTTTATGGATGCAATTATCTGAAGTTCAAAGGGCTGGAAAAAATATTATTGGGTACCATCTCAGTCGCGGTGAGTATTACACATTAATTGGAGATTTTGATAATGCTCTCAATCAATTTCAATTTGCATTGAGTCTTTCGGGTAATTCCTTTCAAACTTCAGAAACTATTATGACGAAAATAAAATTTGCTAAAGAAAGATTGGGCAGAAGAAGAGGCTTTTAAGAGCTAATTTTTTCCTGAGGTGGAATCTTGTATCCTAGCGCTGCTAAACATCCAGCAAATGGGATTGCTAGCAATGGGACTTGAGAAAATACCAATCCGAATGATTTAGATATAAGAATAAATCCACTACCTGAAAAATCTCCCATCCTTACTAGAAATGTATCAACCATAACTGTTGATTTGTATCTATCTGTTCTTTTTAAATAACTAAAAACCACTTCTCTGGTTGGTTTATTAATACCATATTCAAACAGTCTTAAAATAATAGTAATAAAGAATACATACCCAATTGTTGGGTTGAGGTAATAGCCTATGAATGCACCCATAAATATAAATCCATAGAACATTAAAATAGTTTTTGGTCCTGCAAATCTTATAATTGCTGAAGTTAAGAAAAATTGGGTAAATAGAGTAAGGATTGTTACTGTTTGCTCTATGTTACTAAAAAAAATAATTCTATTCCCGCCATCTGAAGACCAAGCATTCACTATGTCGATTGAGGTAACCCAATGGATGGTCATCATTGCAGTCCACAGATACATATACAATCCTATTGACCTGATTTGAGACGAGGAAATAAGATTTTTTAGAGCATCAAAACTTGTTCCACCAGCAGCCTTGTCTATATCTTGTGCAGAAACAAATCTTTTAAGCAAAATTAGACCTGTAGCCAATGCTAGTATTAAGAAAATAATTGAAATTAATGTAAAGAAAATAATGCCTGATTCATTAAATGTTGATGCCAATTGCTTAGAAATCTCTGAACCAAGAAATGCTCCCAATGATCCACCCGCTGCAATGACACCAAAAACATTAGTAGCACCATCCCCACGAAATAGATTAATTATTACTACCCAAAAAATAGAAACCACAAAAAAAGAATAGACATTACACCAAATATAGAAAATTTGACTTAGCCAGATTGCCGAGGAAAGGTTAAAAAATTCCCATAAAACAATGAATATTAATAAATTAACAATAAAGAATGAGTAACATCCGATCAATACTCCTTTTAAATTTTTTCTTGAAGCAAGCCATGAATAAATTGGATTTAAAAGTAGCATTACAAAAGCGCCTACAGCTAAAAGATACGGAAGAATATCTGAGTTCTGAACGGCCATTTCATTTCTAACAGGCCGTAAGATATACCATGAGCACAGAACTAAAAAAAAGAAAAACCCTGCAAGTCCAGATTCCTTTGTAAATGAGAGTGCAAGCCTCTTGAAGGATTTTTTGACAAAACTAATTAAAAAGGACATTTATGTTCAATTAACCAAAGAGATGGTGGGTCGCACAGGATTCGAACCTGTGACCAATTCGTTAAAAGCGAACTGCTCTACCAGCTGAGCTAGCGACCCGTGAAAGGATTCCATAAAAAAGAAGTGATTATTCCATATTTTCTAATAACTGCAAGGCTAATGAAGAGGCAGTATTCTCAGGAAAAGTTTGAACAACAAATTGGTATTTAATTCTTGCAGCGCTAGAATCGCCTGACATCATTAGAATGTCACCAATTTTTTTATGAGCTAGTGGAGTTCTCCAATGATCAGGAAAGTCTGAAGCCAATCTTTGAAAAAAATTTTCACTCTGCTCAAGGTTGGATTCTAATAATGAGATCTCTCCAAGCCAAAACAGGCTTAATGGAATTTTTTCATCATCATTAAAATTATTTGCTAAATAATTAAAAGATTGTTTAGCGGCCTGAAAATCCTTGTCATTCAATTCTAAAATTGCTTGATCATAAACCTCATCAATGCTTTTGCTATCATTAATTCCTTCAAATCTAAATGAGCTTACTTCGGAGTTAGTTTCGGTATCCATAGAAGAATTACTCTCTAATTGATTTGATTCTTCATTCAATAATTTTTCAATAAGGTAAGCTTGTGATTCAAGCTCACTTCTCAAGCTAGCAAGCTCCCCCTCAAGTTCTTGTAACTTTAAAAATAAGATATCAGAAGCATCTACTTCTTGAGAATAGATATTCAGGGGCGCCAAAAGAAGTGCAGCAAACAAGATTTTCATTCGGAAGAAAACTACTTGATTTCAACTCTTCTGTTTTTTGACCATGCAGTATCGTTTGAGCCTAAAGACAGAGGTCTTTCTTCACCATAACTTTTTGTAATAAGCCTATTTCTATTAATTCCATTAGCAACTAAGTAATTGGCAACCGACTCAGCTCGCCTTTGACCGAGGGCTAGATTGTATTCCCTGGTTCCTCTTTCATCAGCATGACCTTCAATTGAAATAGTAATCTTTGAATTTCTTTTCATTAGCTCACTGACACCTTTTAATGCTTGTATTGATTTTGAGGTGAGATTGAATCGATCATACTCAAAATAAACTACAGCATTTGCAAGTACAGCCTGGGTAGCTGTAGATTTTGATGTGATGGAAACTCCAGCAACACTTTGATCTGCAACTGCTTCTTCTGTTACTTGCACAGAACTGCATGCAGAAAATATTATTAATGTTAGTAAAGTAAAAAATAAATTAATTGATTTGTGCATAATAATTGTTCCATTGTAAATATTATCTTAAAAAATTTGACCAGGCAGGCTCCCTGACTTCGCCATTTGACGCAGGCAATTTAAACTTTGCCCCGCTCAGACTAAATCCAGCAAGCATACTTAGATTTTCTTCTCTAATACCATAGATTACCATATTACCGTTAGGAGCAACACTAGGCGACTCATCCATCTTTGCTTCGGTTAAAACTCTTATAAAATTTTCTTTTTTGTACTTAAGAGCGATATGAAATAGACCGTCATTAGATCTATGAACAAAAATAATCCCCTCTTCATTTGGGAGATACGAAGCTTTTGCATTATATGTGCCCTCAAATGAAATACGCTTAGCTTTTGGATTTAACTTTCTTAGATCTAACTCATAAATTTGAGGAGAGCCAGAGCGACCGCTTGTGAATAAAATTTTATTGCCCCTGGGTGACCACGAAGACTCTGTATCAATTGCAAATTGATTAGTCATTCTCGTTAAGGTTCGGTCGCGCAACCTTAAAATATAAATTTCTGCATTTCCATCTTGGTATAGAGTTAAAGAAAGATACTTTCCATCAGGCGACCATGAGGGAGAACTAATCTGAGTATCTTTTGAGAGCACAGCCTCTCTTTTACCAGAGGCTATCTCTTGTATAAAAACTTTTGCGATTCCTGTTTCAAATGATACATATGCAACTCTTTTTCCATCTGGTGACCATGAGGGAGATATGATTGGTTCAGAGCTTGATAAAAGAATCTTTTCATTTGCTCCGTCCGAATCAGCTAACATTAGTTTATACCTAGAGATTAGCTGAGAATCTTTTATTTCATTTACATATAGCAACCTAGTTGCAGCAATGCCTTTAATTCCTGTTATTGATTCATAGATTCCATCGCTTGTGTAATGAGCAAGCTGTCTAATTTGGTTTGGAATACCAAACACTTTTGAACTTCGTACTTTTCTTTTTTTGTGAATATCATAGATTTCATAATTAATGTCCAAGGAGTTATTTTCATTTACAATTTTTCCAGTAACCAAATAATCCATTCCAAGTAATTTCCAATCACTAAAAACTAACTCATCATCAATCATTTTTACGGGTAATAATAATTCTTCATCAAGAATTGAAAATTCCCCTGTGCGAATTAAGTCATTTCGCATAATATTGTTAACTTGCTTTGAAACCTTGCTATTACCTTCAAATGGAATCATTGCTACTTTGTATGGATCTTCAGAGCCCTTTGTGATTTCTAAAAAAAGCTCTCCGTAACCCATGACTGGAACAAGCAATAAGGCAACTAATACTAAATTTTTTTTCATGATGGATTGAAGCTTATTGCAATTATTTGAAACTCCCTATCATATAAATTTTTTGGAATTGAATTAAAAAAACTAAAAGTTTCTACTCTTCTTACAGCTTGAAGGGCTGAATTATCAAAGCGAATATTGCCGCTGCTTTTAATAAGCTCTGCGCCTGCAATTCTTCCTGAAGAACGAATTTTAAGCCTTAAATTTGCAACTAAATCCTTGGGAATATTTTTAGGTTTCATCCAAGCATTTTCTATGGTGGTGATAATTTTTTGAGCATACATTGAGATTTCTTGATTCTCTCTATCTGCCTCAATCTCGCTCTCTTCCGATAAAAGGTTAGCTATACTGGATTCGATCAACGCATTATTTTGTTTGGTTTGAATTACATCAGTGGCTTTAGAATAGACAATATCTTGAGAGGTTTGCTCTACTGGAACTGCTATTGCCTTAGGGGCAGTTGGAGTTTGTTTTTTTATATCAGGAGATGGCAAATCAAACCTCAGTTCTATTTGAAGAGGCTTTGATATCAAGAGTTTCTGAGAAGTATTAGAGTCAAAGGTTTCATATATGTACAAAAAAAGAGCAGCATGAATACAGAAAGAAAACAACGATGCTTGTAAATATCTATGATTAGCTATCATAGCCTGAAGTAATAATTCCTATCTTTTGAATTCCTAAACTTTGGATGCTTGCCATGCCTTTGGCCACATAATCAAAAGGTACTTTAGCATCACTTTTAAAAACAATTTCGATATCTGGGTTTGCTTGATAGATGATTTTAGCCTTATTTTTTAACTCAACTAAAGATATGGGTAATTGCTCCTCTCCTAAATTAATAAAATACTCGCCTTGGCTATCAATTGAAATGACTAGCGGCTCACTTGAAATTGACATTTTAGTAGTATCAGTTTTAGGAAGATTTACTTCAATTCCTTGAATAAGCAGAGGCGAAAGAACCATAAAAATAATTAGAAGGACTAGCATCACATCAATGTATGGAACAACATTAATGTCAGCGTTTAACTTTTTCCTTTTACCAATTCGATATATCAAAGCTTTGCTTTAACCGTTTGTCTATAAAGAATACTAGCCAACTCTTCACCAAATACTGACGATTGTTGCAATTGGGTATCAGAATCAGATGCAAATCTATTGTATGCAACTACGGCTGGTATTGCAGCAAAAAGACCTAGAGCTGTTGCAACTAAAGCTTCTGATATTCCAGGGGCAACAGCATTGATGGTTGCTTGAGTCGCATCAGAAAGACCTTGAAATGAATTGATAATTCCCCAAACTGTTCCAAATAGTCCAACATAAGGGCTCACCGATCCAACATTAGCTAAAAAAGGAAGATGGTGCATTAACGACTCTTCTTCTCTTGCTAGAGATACTCTTATCGCTCTATTAACACTTTCCAGGTCTTCAATTGTAATTTGCTGACCTTCGCTAAGCCTTAAAAATTCCCCAAATCCATGTTTAAAAACTCGCAAAGAGCCTACCAATTCATCATGAGAAATTTTATCAATACCTTCATATAACTCATTCAGATCTTTTCCAGACCAAAATTCTTTTTCAAATTCTTTGTTAGCTTGTTTGATTCTGCTTAAATTAAAATGTCTTTCAAAAATAACGATCCATGAAATGATTGAAACCATTAACAATAAAATCATTACCAATTGAACAATCAGGCTTGCCTGGAGAAATAAATCTATAACTGAAAAGTCACCCATATTAGCTCTTAAATAAATTTAATAAACCCAAAGGGAAAGCTTTGGGTTTGCCTGAGTCATTGTTAATAAAACAAACTTCCACTTCGCCCTTGCAAATGAGTGTATCATTTTTTGAATTCAAAACAGATTGAAAAAATATAGTTCTAGCTTTGGTAACCAACTCTATTTCTGTTTTTATGGTCAACTCATCTTCTAATATTGCCGGATGGTAATAGGAAAGATTGATTGATTTAACAACATAAGATTCATTCCCTTTTGACATTGCATCTGTTTGAGATAAGTTATTTTCAATCAAAAACTGAGAGCGAGCTCTTTCTAAGTATTTGAGATAATTTGCATGGTACACAACACCCTGAAAATCAGTATCTTCCACATAAATTCTGCAATGGAAATCTTTAGACCTGAAATGAGGATTCATGTTGCTCAATATCTACCTGAAAGAGGTGCCTAAGAATTTCTATAAAATCTTCCCACATTAAATCAATTGTCATAGGGGAAAAATCTAACTCTGGAATTAAAGTTCCAGCAAGTATCCTGACTTTAATTGGTCGGCGATTAAACTTATAAATTAAAGCTGGAAACTCCCCTTCTCCTGTGGCTGCCAAAACTTGATCCCACCAATCTGAGGATGGTTCAGATCCATCCCCATATCTTTTGCATTCTAAGCACCATCTGCCTAGTTTTAAATCAGGCAATTCTTTTGTTCGTGTTTGTTCAAGAATTCTTTTAACGGGTTGACTTAACCCTAGCTGCTCAACAAGAAGATTGCCAATTTCTCTTTCAAAATTAGCTCCTTTAGTTCTTGAATTAATTGCCACAACTAGACCTCTTCAGTAAAGTCTTCAGGAAATTCAGCATTTGTATGAACCTCTTGAACATCGTCAAGATCATCCATGAAATTCATAATTTTAAGAACTTTCTCAGATGCTTCTTGGTCTAGATTAACTAATGTATCGGCTCTCATTGTATTTTCGGCTAACAGTGTTTCAATATTGTTCTTCTTAAAAGCCTCGGTAACAGCAGATAGATTTGCAGGGGTGGAAATGATTTCAAAATAATCTTCTGTCACAGTAAAATCATCTGCTCCAGCATCTAATGCAATCTCCATGATCTGATCTTCATCGTTAGTTAGATCGACTTGAACTATTCCTAGCTTATTAAAAAGGTAAGCAACTGAGCCGTCGGTACCCATGTTGCCACCAAATTTTGAAAAAGCATGGCGGACATCTGCTACTGTTCTATTTCTATTATCCGTCATCGTTTCAACTAAAATTGCAACACCATTAGGACCATAGCCTTCGAAAGTTAGCTCTTCAATGACGCCCATTTCGCCTGTTCCAGAACCCTTTTGGATTGCTCGCTTGATTGTATCCTTGGGCATATTTGCAGCATTTGCTTTATCCAAAGCTAGTCGAAGTCTGGGATTATCACTTGGATCTGGACCCCCTTTTGCTGCAACTGTAATCTCCCTGATAACCTTGGTCCAGACTTTTCCTCGAGATGCGTCCTGCCTTGCTTTTCGATGTTTAATGTTCGCCCATTTGGAATGTCCAGCCATCTATTGCTCCGGTTCAAAAGTGGACTTGACGTTCAACTCATCAAGCTGATCATCAGAGACCATGCCTGGAGCATCAGTAAGCAAACAAGATGCGCTTTGGGTTTTAGGAAAAGCAATAACATCACGGATATTAGTTGTATCAGATAGCAACATAACAATTCTATCTAAACCAAATGCAATGCCTCCGTGAGGCGGACATCCAGATGATAATGCTGACAAAAGGAAACCAAATTTTTCTTTAGCTTCATCAGGAGAAATGCCTAGTATTGAAAATATCTCTTTTTGCATTGAAGGCTCATACACCCTTAAAGAACCTCCCCCAAGCTCATAACCATTTAAAACAAAGTCATATGCGCAGGCCAAAGAATTATCGGGATCATTTCTTAATTCATCAATTGTTACAGCGGGTAAAGTAAATGGATGATGCAAAGAAGTAAGGTTATTTTCTTTATTTCTTTCAAACATTGGAAAATCTACTATCCAACATGGCGCCCATGAAGAATTCATTAAACTAAAATCTTCACCCAATCTTTTTATTAATGAACTCATTGAGAGGTTTACAATGTCTGCCTTTCCAGCTCCAAAAAATATAATGTCATTATTCTGCACATTTAGAGAAGCAAGAATTGAATCAATTGTTTCTTTTTGAAAAAATTTCAGTATTGGTGATTGAAGTCCATTTTCTTGATCAAGATCTACAACTTTAATATATGCAAGACCTTTAGCACCCAACTTACCAACAAAATCGGTATACTCATCAATTTTTTTTCTTGTCATGGATGCTGCTTCTGGAACCTTGAGGGCCACCACTCGTGAAGCGTGATCATTTGCTGGACCAGAAAATACTTTAAATTCTTCATCTTTTACAAGCTCAGAAATTTCATTAAGCTCAAGTGGAATTCTTAAATCAGGCTTATCGCATCCGTATTTTTCAATGGATTCTTTATATGTAATTCTAGGCACTTCTGCTTTTTGATAATCTGTAAATTCAGAGAGTAGCGATGTAATCAGGTGCTCTCCGAGTTCTATTATTTCTTCGGTAGAAACAAATGAAGCCTCAATATCAACTTGAGTAAATTCAGGCTGCCTATCTGCCCGCAAATCTTCATCCCTAAAACATTTAGCAATTTGATAGTATTTATCCAGCCCACCAATCATAAGCAATTGTTTAAATAGCTGAGGAGATTGAGGTAATGCAAAAAACTCGCCGGGATGCACTCTGCTTGGAACTAAATAATCTCTTGCTCCTTCAGGTGTAGCTCTAGTCAATATTGGAGTTTCAACTTCATGAAAATTATTATTTTCTAAGATAGACCTAATCTTTGAAGTGATCTGTGACCTCTTGACCAGCCGCTGATTAACATCAGGGCGTCTTAAATCTAAAAATCTATGTTTCAGCCTTACATCCTCATTCACATCTTGGTAGTCATCTAGTGGAAATTGGGGAGTAACAGCTAAACTAAAAATCGTTAAACCGTTTGCTTCAATTTCTATCTCTCCTGTTGCCATTTTTGGATTGATGGCACCCTCAATTCTCTTTCTAACCAATCCTGTAATATTAACGACATACTCACTTCTGCAAGAATCTGCAGTATCAAATATTTCTTTTAAATCTGGATTAAAAACAACTTGAACAATTCCATGCAAATCACGAATATCTAAAAAAATTACACCGCCGTGATCTCTTCGCTTATGAACCCATCCAGAAATCTCAATATTGCTACCAATGTCTGAACTATTAATATCTCCGCAATAATGTGAACGCATGTTTATCTCTCTCTTATTTAAGTTTTTTTATCTGGACTTTTGTTTTTAGATTGATCAGTAGTTTTAGTTTGTTCTTTGGGCTGTTTTGATTTTTCATCCTTAGTGTCTACTATATTCTTTTTAGAGCCAGTTTTAAAATCAGTTTCATACCAACCCCCTCCCTTCAACCTAAAAGAAGGAGCAGAAACTAATTTTTTTACTGTTTTTCTATTACATGCAGGGCAAGTTTCAACAGGATTATCTGAAAATCTCTGAATAACTTCGAATTGATGCTCACATTTCAAGCATTTATATTCATAAATCGGCATAAGTCTCTAAAAAAAATATAGAATTATAAACTAAATGAAAATTCAAATATAAAAATGTTTTGGTCTAAGATTTTTTTGCCTACTTTAAAAGATATCCCTCAAGATGCTGAGGTTATCAGCCATCAACTGATGCTTAGATCCGGGATGATACGAAGAGTTACATCGGGAATATACACATGGCTGCCCATTGGATTAAAAGTATTGAGAAAGGTCGAAAATATTGTTCGAGAAGAAATGAATGCGTCTGGAGCACAAGAGATTCTTATGCCAATGGTTCAACCAAAAGAGCTATGGGAAGAAACTCAAAGGTGGGACAAAATGGGTCCTGAGCTTTTGCGAATAAAAGATAGACATGAAAGAGATTTTTGCCTCGGTCCCACGCATGAAGAAGTCATAACAGACTTAATCAGAAATAATATTAAAAGTTATAAGGAATTGCCTCTAAATCTTTATCAAATTCAAACTAAATTTAGAGATGAGGTAAGGCCTAGGTATGGTGTGATGAGAGGAAGAGAATTTTTAATGAAGGACTCCTACAGCTTTAATCTAAATGAAGAGTCATTGAACGAGTCATATCTTTTAATGAAAGAGGCCTATAAAAAAATTCTAGATAGATTGGGTTTAAAATTTAAAATCGTAAAAGCAGATTCAGGAGCGATTGGTGGGGATGCATCAGAAGAATTTCATGTTTTAGCTGAAAATGGTGAGGATACTATTGCAGTCAGTGACTCTTCGGATTTTGCTATCAATACTGAACTTTTATTAGAAGAGGGAGACGCTATAGAATCTCTTCAAGGAAAACCATCGCCTGATGGAAAAGGCACAATTCAGATTAAAAAAGGAATTGAAGTTGGTCATATTTTTCAACTTGGAAAAGTTTACACAGATGCTATGAAAGCAAGTGTTCTTGATCATGAAGGTAAAGCAAAAAACCTTTTTATGGGTTGCTATGGAATAGGAGTATCAAGACTTGTAGCAGCGGCAATAGAGCAAAATAATGATGAAAAAGGAATTATATGGCCAGAGGCTATGACTCCATTTGAAGTAAACATTGTTGCAATAGGTTTTGATAAAGATGAAAAAATAGCAAAAGCTGCAACAGATTTATATAACGAATTATCATCCATGGGATATGAGGTGATGCTTGATGATAGAAAAGACGGCTATGGAACTAAAATCAAAGATGCTGAATTAATTGGTATTCCAGTCAATATTATTATAGGCAAGCAATATCTACAAAATAATGAAGTAGAGCTAAAACACAGAGATGGTCAAAGCTCTATTGGAAAAGTTGAGGATATTACAACTATTTTTGAGCACTACAAAATTAGCTAATTAGATTCTCTCAATTATTGTTGCATTAGCAGTTCCACCACCCTCACAGATCGCTTGTAAACCATACCTTCCATTTGTTCTTTCAAGCTCATGCAGCAATGTTGTCATCAGTTTAGCGCCAGTCGCACCTAAAGGATGACCTAAGGCCATTGCTCCTCCATTTACATTTAATTTTGACATATCTGCTTTTAACTCAATAGCCCAAGATAACGGGACAGGAGCAAAAGCCTCATTGACCTCATACAGATCAATATCATTGATGTTTAGATTGGTAGCTTTTAAAACTTTATGAGATGCAGGAATTGGTCCTCCTAGCATCATTATTGGATCATCACCAACAACACTTATGCCAACAATCCTTGCTCTCGGATCAGCTTTTACTTTTTTAAGCCCTTCATCATTACAAATCATAAGTGCAGCAGCTCCATCTGTGATCTGACTTGCATTACCGGCGGTAATGACACCACCCTCAGTAACTGGATTCAAACCTGAGAGAGCTTCAAGACTTGCGTCATATCTTATGCCCTCATCATTAAGAACCATATCAGTTTTTCCTTCGGCATTCTTGGCTTGAATAGGAAGAATCTCTCTATCAAAATACTTACCCTCAACTGCTGCTGCAGCTTTTTGGTGGCTGCTTAAAGCAAACTTATCAAGATCTTCTCTAGACAAATTCCATTTTTCAGCCATCAGCTCAGCACCGGTAAATTGAGAAAAGAAAATACCGGGATATCTTTCTTTCATCCCATCTGAATCAAATGGCAAGCCATGACCAGCTTCAAACCCATCTTTAATACTTGCACCTATCGGCACCATAGACATAACCTCAACTCCCCCTCCAATTACGACATCTTGAGTACCTGACATAACAGCCTGAATTGCAAAATGAATAGCTTGTTGAGATGAACCACATTGTCGGTCAACTGAGGTTCCAGGAACAGATTCAGGCAAACTTGAAGCAAGAATAGCATTTCTAGCGACATTACCCGATTGAGCTCCAACTTGGTCAACACATCCAAATATGACGTCGTCAATTAACGCTGGATCAATGCCTGACTGATGAACAAGCTCATCTAGGACTTTTGCACCAAGATCGGCTGGGTGCCACTGACTTAAACTTCCGTTTTTCTTTCCTCCAGCCGTTCTAACTGCTGAAACTATATACGCATTATTTGACATGATACTCTCCTATATTGAGAGTATCTTAATCAATTTCCATGCGTCATAACAAGTTTAAGGATAATTATTTCTTAGCTGTTTTGTTCACTGATGGGATATAAGCTTTTCTAATTTCCTTTACTAGGCTATCCCTAATCTTAGTATTTTCTTTTAAAAATTTACTTGCATTTACTTTGCCTTGTCCAATTTTTTCGCCATTATGGCTATACCAAGATCCAGATTTTTCAACCAACTCAAGCTTTTGCCCTAGCTCTAGAATCTCACCTTCTGTATTAATTCCCTCTCCATACATGATTTGAAACTCTGCCTGCTTGAAGGGAGGTGAAACTTTATTCTTAACAACTTTGACCCTTGTTTCATTGCCAACAACCTCCTCACCTTCTTTAACAGCGCCTATACGTCTAATGTCTAATCGAACTGATGAGTAAAATTTTAAGGCGTTACCCCCAGTAGTCGTCTCAGGATTTCCAAACATAACTCCAATCTTCATTCTGATTTGATTAATAAATATAACCATTGCATTAGAGCGCTGTATGTTTCCTGTAATTTTTCTTAGAGCTTGTGACATCAAGCGAGCCTGAAGGCCCATATGATGATCACCCATATCGCCTTCAATCTCAGCTCTCGGTGTTAGAGCAGCAACAGAGTCTACGACAATCAAATCTACGCTTCCAGATTTTACAAGCATATCCGTAACTTCCAATGCTTGTTCTCCTGTATCAGGCTGAGAAAGTAAAAGTTCATCTACGTTTACACCTAATTTTTCAGCATAATTCGGATCAAGTGCGTGCTCAGCATCTATAAATGCAGCAGTACCACCAGCTTTTTGACATTCAGCAATAGCTTGAAGGGTTAATGTTGTTTTTCCAGATGATTCAGGTCCAAAGATTTCTACAACCCTTCCCTTTGGCAGACCGCCAATACCTAACGCTATATCAAGACCTAATGAACCAGTAGAAACTGATGGCATATCCACAATTTCTCTATCTCCCATTTTCATGACGGTTCCTTTACCAAACTGCTTTTCAATTTGAGATAAAGTCTCGTTTAAGTTTTTATCTTTATCTGACATAATAAACTCCTTTACTGTATATTTGTACAGTATATTATAAATTCGGCAAAAGTAAATTAAATATTATCAAATTCATGCTGACTTGTTCATAACTCATTGTTAAAATCTTTTTTAACCTAACTTTTCACCACAAGCAATGGCATTCATAGTTACTGAATCATGTATAAAATGTAAGCACACGGACTGTGTAGAGGTCTGTCCCGTTGATTGTTTTTATGAAGGCCCCAATTTTCTAGTAATTCATCCAGAAGAATGTATTGATTGTGCTTTGTGTGAACCTGAATGCCCAGTTGACGCAATTTTCTCCGAAGATGAGCTTCCATCTGATCAGATAGAGTTTATCGAAATTAATGCCGAATTAAGTGAAGTTTGGCCAAATATAACAGAGGAAAAAGACGAGTTACCTGAGGCTAAAGAGTTTTCGCAAATCAAAGAAAAAAAACATCTTCTTGAACGATAATTTATATTTAATTAATTAAAAAGTGTATTTACAGTTTTAGCTCTAAGAGGTTGTCCATTTTTTCTTAGCTGGAATCGCAACATTGGATAAGCTGCTTCTGAATTTCCAAGTTGAGCTATCATCGCCCCCTTTATGACCTCATCTCCCTTCTCAACAAATATTTTATCGCAATGAGCGTATAGGCTTAAGTAACCATCAGGATGAGAAATCATTACCAAATTTCCATAACCTGGGATATCAGGGCCAGAAACGACTACCTTTCCAAGATTTATGGAGTGAATAGGCAACCCCTTGGGTTCTTTAAAAATTAACCAAGAATCATCTTTTAAAGCTATGATTGATTTCTCTCCCAATGGGTGATGCCATTTAATAGGTTTAAATTGATCTTTCAGATTACTTTCAAAAATTGTGCTATAGAGAAAGAGCTCTTGATTTGGATAAATAATATAAGGCTCTTTCAAGTTATTATTTTTAATTAATTGCTCTGAATCTAAATTAAAATTTATTGCAATAGACCAGATAGAATCGCCTGGCTGAACAATATAAGATTCTTCCGAAGAAGATAAAAAATTTTTATAGGATTGCTTTAAAGAATCCAAGCTGGAGCAGCCTGAAATTATTAAAATTAAAACAAGCAGTATTTTTTTATCAAATCGAATCATAGTAAAAAAATACCTGATGAAAGTATTAGGCCAGAAAAAATATGCATTAATTTTAGCTCATGAGAAGAATATATTGATAAAACTACTTTAGGTAAAAGTAAAAGTGAAATTAGGCAGCCTAACGCAAACGGTAACAATAAAACAAAATCAAAGGCTGAAACTGCCTGAATAATTGGGCCATAAACTCCCAAAACTACCAACATAGCACTTCCAGAAATACCGGGTATTAAAAAAAATGAAAAAGCCACTATTCCACTTAAAAATAAATAAAAAATAGATGTATTTTCTGAGCTAATATTTAATTCTTGCAACGCGAATCCGATAATAATTCCTAAAGATAAAAATATTATTAGTTTCTTGTCCTCAGCAAGATCTTTAAAATAATTAATTACGTAAATAGATAATGCGATCATTAGTAAACCCAATGATATGAGGAATATTTCCTCATAATTAGTCAATAAGTAGTTAATTCCTTTAGAGCACAAAATGACAGCAATCATCATGGAAAATATCAAAGGCAGAGAAACATTAAATTGAAATGTTTTTGAAAGAGATTGGAAGCTTAAGGTTAAATTTTTTAATCTTAACTGGCTTAATATTGTCATTAAGTTTGGATAAATCTTAAAAATTACAGCAACAGTAGACCCGGAAATGCCTGGGATCAGCTCTGCAACTCCCATGCAAAATCCAGCTAAAGAATATTTGATTTGATTATTCATCCTTAAAATTCTCCATTGGAAACGCCTGGCAGCATTGGTACAAATGCGACCTCTTCGTGGATTATTTCCTCATTTTCAGTCTCACTCTTTTTTGTTATAACATAAAGTTTTTGTTTTCCCTCAAGGCCGACAGGGATGACAAGCTTCCCTCCAACCTCCAACAGATCAAGCAACTCTTCTGGATATTGTCTCGGAGCCGCTGCACAAATTATTCCATCAAATTTTAAGTCTTCCTCCCAACCATTAAATCCATCTGCATGTTTAATAATAACATTTCTGATTTTTAACTCGCTTAAATTTTCACGCGATTTTGCAACCAGAGGTTTGATTCTTTCAACTGCACAGACATCATTTGCAAAGTAAGATAATACGGCTGATTGGTAACCGCAACCTGATCCTATTTCAAGAACATGATTGAGAACTTTTCCTCTTTTTGATGTGTGAGAAAGCAAATGCTCTGTCATTCGAGCAACGATGTAGGGCTGTGAAATTGTTTGCTTATATCCTATGGTTAATGCTCTATTTTCATATGCTCTACTCCACAGCGCTTGATCTAAAAAAATATGTCTAGGGACCTGGCTTAAAGCATCAAGAACACGAAAATCTTTTATTCCCATATCAAGTAACTGCTGAATCATTTGATCCTTAACCCTCGTAAATGTAAAACCAGAGCTACTCACAATTAAAAACCTCTCTGTAAAGATCCCAGCGCACCTCATTAGCGCCTAAATTATAATCAAGTATTGAGATAGAAATATAACTTTGCTCAATTGCCTGAATATCTGTTCCCACTTGATCAGGCAATAGCGCGCCGGAAGGTCCAAAACTATAAAACTTAGCAGAATCTTCACGCCGAATAAGATCTGGAGTATCTGGCACCCCTCTTTTACCAAGTGAGGTGATTCGAACTCCTTTAATTTTTGAGGATGGCAAATCAGGAAAGTTCACATTCACAAGCAAGTTTTGATCAGATGGGAGCTTAGAAACTTGATTGGTAATTATCAGCGATTGTTCTGCAATATATGTTAAATTTTTTGGGTTATACGCTGCTACAGAAAATGCAACAGGAACGTAATTCAGTCTTCGACCCGCAATTGCTGCGCCTACAGTTCCGGAATAAAAAATGTCTTCTCCTAAATTAGCTCCTAAATTAATTCCAGAAACGATCATATCAATTGGCTCAGGAATTACTGACAATAAACCAAGATATGAGCAATCTGCAGGTGTGCCTGAAACTGAAAAAATATTACCTGAAATTTCTTCAACTTTTATTTCTTTGCGTAAGCTGATTGCTGCGCTCATTCCACTGCAATTTTCTCCAGGAGCAATTAAAAACACCTTGTGCTCAGTGCATAACGTTTTAAATAATTGATTTATGCCCGAAGCCTTATAGCCATCATCATTGGTTAATAGAATATTCATCAAAGACTCCTTAAGGAAGCTATAGCGAAGACTGCGATTCCATTGCCATTACCAATCACGCCCATCTTTTCTGTAGTGGTTGCCTTTGCTCCAATGAAGCTTTCTTCAATATTTAAAATTGATGAAAGAGACTTTTTTAAATCATCAACGTAAGGAGCAATTTTTGGTTGCTCGCATACAACAACAAAATCGATATTCCTTGGCTGCAGGCCGCTTCCTTTTAATAAATCTAATGCCTTTTCAACAATTTTTAAACTGCTCAAGTTTTTATTTTCTGGATCAGTATCAGGAAAGTAGTAACCAATATCTCTTAAACCTGCTGCACCAAGCAGTGCATCAGATATAGCATGCAATATGATGTCTCCATCTGAATGAGCAACGATAGAAAGTTTGCAGTCGATAAAAACATTACCAAGGGTTAAACCATCCCCTGGTTGAAATTGGTGAAAATCTACCCCTCTTCCAATTCGAAGATCTGTTCCAATATGATGAATTAAATCCTCAAAATATGTAATTTTAATATTTGACCTTTCTCCAGGCACTGCTAAAACCTTAAATCCAGCATGTTCCATAGCTTGAGACTCATCACTCATATGCAGTCCTTTCTGCTGTAACTTATCAAGCGCTAATTTAAGAGAATCATGATAAAAAATTTGAGGTGTTTGAACATGAAAAAAATTTTCTCGTTCAACAGGAATAACATCATCACCCTGTTTCATTCGCAGTGAATCAGTTGTTGATATTACAGGAAATACTCCCTCAATAGATTGATCATTAGCTAGGTGAGACAATAAATCTTCAAAATGAATTTTTTTTAACCAAGGTCTTGCAGCATCATGAATTGCCACAATCTCTATACTTTCATCAACCTCTGCTATGGCATTAAAAACTGACTCACTTCTTGTGCTCCCTCCTGCAACAATTTTAATTCTTGGATCTTGATAGAAAGATTGAGATTTGATCAAATCCTCATTTTGATTTATGGCAATTACAACCTGATTAACACTTGATATTCCTAAAAATAAATTAACAGATTTTTCGAGAACTGTTTCATCTCCCAGCCTTGAAAATTGCTTAGGAATTAAACCACCGAAACGACTGCTAGCGCCTGCAGCCGGAATAATAACTGCAATTTTATTGCTGTGGTTCATTAGGCTTGTTCTCTTCGAATTTAAGAAATTGCTCGTCTTGATAGATTAAATTTAACTCTTCCCTTGCAAACTTTTCTGCATGAGCATCATTTTTTTGTTTGCTTTGAATGCCTAACTCCAGCAAATTATTTTCTTTTGCGAGAGCTTTATTTTTTAATAGCAGCTCTTGATTTTCTTTTTGAAGAGCTAAAAAATTTCTTTTACTATCAATGCCAAAAAAAAGATTATATAAAGCTACGATTATCAAAGAAAAAACTAGTAAATTTAAAAATTTAACCAATAACATTTTTGGCAAAAGGTAGATCAGATTGCTCAGCCTCAATCCAAAGCAATCTATTATATTTTGCCACCCTGTCAGATCTGCAAGGTGCGCCTGTTTTAATTTGACCTGTGCCCAAGCCCACACAAAGATCTGCAATTGTACTATCTTCTGTTTCACCTGATCTGTGAGAAATAATCGATTTAAATCCATGCTGATTACCCAGGTGGATAGTTTTCATAGTTTCTGTAATAGTTCCGATTTGATTAAATTTAATGAGGATGGAGTTTGCTAGAGAATCATCAATTCCTCTTTGAAGCTCAGCTACATTGGTTACAAACAGGTCATCTCCAACTAATTGACAACTATCTCCTAAAGCTTTGTTGAGGTTTTTCCATCCCTCAAAATCACTCTCATCCATCCCATCTTCTATAGAAAATATAGGGTATTGACGAGTCAACTCGGATAGATAGTTGGTAAATTCACTGGAGTTCAACTTGATAGATTCTCCTTGAAGATTATAAATACCGTTGTTATAAAACTCTGAAGCAGCACAATCTAAAGCTATTCCAACATCCTTACCCTCGGTAAGGTTATTATTTCTAATAGCTTGAATAATAAGCTCAATCGCCTCTTGATTGGACTGAAGGTTCGGAGCAAACCCTCCTTCATCTCCAACACTAGTGCTTAAACCTTTTGCATTCAAAATATTCTTTAGATCAGAGTATATTTCTGTAGCCCATTGCATAGCCTGAGAGAAATTATTAGCTCCAATAGGCATGATCATAAACTCCTGAATATCAATATTATTATCAGCATGCTCACCGCCATTGATAATATTTAACATTGGAGTCGGCATTTGCATCCTTGGTTTTTCACCATTGATATTAGCAAAGACTTGATTTATGTGTTCATACAAAGGTAACTCCAATGTTTTTGACCCAGCATCCAAGACTGCCAATGAGACACCTAAAATCGCATTAGCACCGAGTTTTGATTTAGATGAAGTTCCATCTAAAGCAAGCATTGTTTCATCAATTTCTTGCTGATTAGTTACATCCATACCAACTAATGCAGGAGCTATGATTTCATGAATATTTGCTACGGCTTTAGTGACTCCTTTGCCCTTGTAAGTTGAAGCACCATCTCTTAGCTCTAAAGCCTCTCTAGACCCTGTAGACGCTCCACTAGGAACCATTGAAGTTGCATAAATACCATTATCTAAAGTTACCTTGCAAGAAACTGTTGGAGTTCCTCGAGAATCTATGATTTGAATTGCCTGGATAGAGTTAATGATTGACATTAAATATCGCTATCCTGATTTTTTATAAAATCATCCAGCTCAGATAATTGAGATAAAATATATGGAATCTCTTCAGTGGAAATCGCACAAGGGCCGTCACATTTTGCTGAATCAGGATCAGGGTGAGCCTCTATGAATAATCCAGCTATACCTTGACTAAGACCAGCCTTGGCCAGAGGAAGTAGATACTCTCTTCTGCCTCCTGCAGCATCACCAAGGCCGCCAGGAAGTTGCAGTGAGTGCGTTGCATCAAATATCACTGGGACATCTAAATCTTTCATTATCTGGAAATTCAGCATATCAACTACTAAATTGTTATATCCAAAAGAGTTGCCCCTCTCACAAAGAGTAACCTTATTATTCCCAGCCTGATCGCACTTCTCAATGACATTCTTCATCTCAGGAGCAGAAAGGAATTGAGGTTTTTTAAATTGAATTATTTTATTTGTTTTAGCAGCGGCCACAACCAAATCAGTTTGTCTGCACAAAAATGCTGGTATCTGAATTATGTCACAAATTTTTGAAACTGGATCTGCTTGAGATGGCTCATGAATATCAGTAATAACAGGAGCATCAAACTCTGATTTTACCTTTTCAAGCATTTTTAAGCCCTCATCAAGCCCTGGCCCCCTAAAAGAAGAGATAGAACTTCGATTTGCTTTATCAAAGGAGCCCTTAAAAATCCAATTTATGTTTAAACTTGATGTAGTTTCTGCAAATTTTTCAGCAACAGCCATTACAACTGGCTCTGACTCTAAAACATTTACTCCAGCCATAAGCGTCATGGGCTCTTGATTACCAATCGTAAAGTTTTTAATTTTTAAAGTGCTCATCTTTTTATCTTAATAGCTTTTGCAATAAAGTCGTTAAAAATTGGGTGGCCATCTCTAGGATTAGATGTAAATTCGGGATGAAATTGACAGCCTAAAAACCAAGGATGTTTTTTAATCTCAATCATTTCAGCTAAATTACCATCGAGCGATGTGCCAACAATGTCCATTCCACTTGCAACTAATTTATTTTTGAACTCTGGGTTTACCTCATACCTATGGCGATGTCTTTCAGTAATGGTTAATTTGTTATAAAGCTTATGAGACAAGGAAGATTTTTTAATCAAGCACTTTTGTCCACCTAGTCGCATGGTCCCTCCTAAATTAGAGTTTTCATTTCTATGTTCAATTTTGCCTGATGCATCCTTCCATTCTGTAACTAGTCCAATAACAGGATATTTAGTCTTGGGGTTAAATTCCGTGCTATTAGCATTTTTTAGCTTTAACACATTTCTAGAAAATTCAATGATTGCTATTTGCATGCCCAAACAGATTCCGAAATAGGGTAGCTTGTTTTCTCTAGCAAATTGACATGCATAAATCATTCCTTCTATGCCCCTACTTCCAAACCCACCCGGTACAAGGACGGCTTGGTAAGATTTTAAAACTTTTGCCACATTTCCTCTGGTTATTTTTGCCGCATCTATCATGTGAATTTCAACCTTTGCAAGATTTACAATTCCAGCATGATCAAGGGCTTCGTTTAACGATTTGTAGGAATCTTTTAGATCAACGTATTTACCAACAACTGCTATGGAGACTTTCTTCTTAGGGTTTAATTTTGCATCAACCACTCTTTTCCAATCATTTAATCTAGGAGATTTTACTTTCAATAAGTTTAGTTTTTTGAGGAGAATTTTATCCACTCCCTGCGCGTATAACAGCAAAGGTATTGAATATACTGTTTCTGCATCATGCATTGAAATGACACTGTTAGGATTCACAGAGCAAAATAAAGCTATTTTTTTCTTTTCATCATTTGGTAGCTCTTTTTCTAATCTGCATATTAAGCAATCTGGTTGCAAGCCAAGGGATCTTAGCTCCTTTACAGAATGTTGGGTAGGTTTAGTTTTAAGCTCCTCAGATACTTTTATATATGGCACTAAAGTAAGATGAGCTAGTGCAGTATTAAATGATGGGAGTTCAAGCATCATTTGTCTGATTGCCTCAATAAAAGGTTGGCTTTCAATATCGCCTACTGTCCCGCCTATTTCAACAATTGCAATATCAGCACCCTTTGCGCCCTCTTTAATCCTTCTTTTAATTTCATCTGTGATATGAGGGATAACCTGAACAGTTCCTCCGAGATAGTCGCCCCTCCTTTCATTCTGAATGACTTTTTCGTAAACCTTTCCAGCAGTAAAATTATTTTTTTTACTTGCCTGAAAACGAACAAATCTTTCATAATGCCCAAGATCTAAGTCAGTTTCTGTTCCATCATCAGTAACAAAAACTTCACCATGTTGAAAGGGGCTCATGGTTCCGGGGTCAACATTGATGTATGGATCGAGCTTATTTAAAGAAACTTTTAAACCTCTTGCCTCAAAAAGAGCTCCAATTGATGCGGCTGCAATACCCTTGCCAAGAGAGGAGACAACGCCACCTGTGATAAAAATGTACTTTGTTTGAGCCATCAGTTTTTAAGTTATGATGGGAATACAGAATATCAGATTCTAGCCCTAATAAAAACTAAGTTAAGCAGATTCTTCAAATAAAGGTCTTGATAGATCAGCCCAATCAATCTCAGCGTCACTTTTGGCTTCAGCGTATTCTAAAATACCCAGATCTTCAAATTTACCTTTAACAGAATCTCTTAATAATCCAATTCTTCTAAGGTTTGGCATGACTCTTTGAAAAAGCAGTTTTTGGAAATGCTTAGTAATATCAGAACTTAGTTGAAATTGTCTTGCATCCTCGGCATTCCAGCCAAAATGCTCAAATACGTCCATTGAAACAAGCCGCTCTCTGCTAAGCCAGCATGCTTCATAGGCAAATTGAGCGCGGTCTTCTTTTTCATCTTCTGATAAGGTTTCAACAAACTCTTCTAAATAATTTATTCCAAAGGTAACGTGCCTAGCCTCATCTCGAATGATCAAGCCAAGCATGTCTCGTAAAACTGGATCCTTTGTAAGCTCTCTTGAGGTTTGAAATGCAGCCAAGGCTAATCCTTCAATAATAATTTGCATGCCAATAAACTTCAGATCCCATCTGGGATCAGTAAGAATTTTATCTAGAATTGACTTCAAAGCATTACCAATTGGATACATGAGCTTTGTTCTTGTTTGAATATACTTATTAAAAGCTTCCACATGCCTAGCTTCATCAAATGTTTGTGATGCTGCATAGAGTTTTGCATTGTAGGTTGGAGCACAAGATGTGAGTTGAGAAGCCACCAACAAAGCTCCTTGCTCCCCATGAAGAAATTGACTCTGACTCCAAGCAATTCGATGATTTAAAAATTCTACTTTTTTATCATCAGAAAATTTTTGATATGGAGCGTAATCATCCCAAAAGATTGGGGTCGGTTCAGTCAGCAACTCAAAGGGTCTGGACCAATCCACATCAACTTCAACATTCCAATTGAGTTCCTTGCCTAACTCATATAGTTTTTTAATCCTGTTATCCTGAACGGTGTAATCCCAGTTATATGCTCCAGATAATGGCGTATTAAAAATTTCCGCAATATCATTAGCAACTCCCTCAGTCATATAAGGAGGTAAATCTTCCTCTAATTTAATATCTCTAGGGTTATTTTTGGTATATTTTATTTTCATATATTTAGATATTGCCGTTTCACTCTTTGGCTCATTTTGGTCATAAGTTCGTAAGAAATCAAATTATTTTTTTTAGCATTCTCTAGTATTGACAAATCAGGTGACCACAATTCACACCAATCTCCAATTTTGCAATCAGGGATTTCTGTCACATCAATTGAAATAAGATCCATGCTGACTCTTCCAATAATTTTAGATTTATGGCTGTTGACTATTACAGAAGTTCCATCTATTGCTGTTTGAGGGAAACCATCTGCGTAACCGCAATAAACAATAGCAATCTTAGATGGCTTGCTTGTCTTTACCCTTCCGCCATATCCAATTCTTTCATTTTGATCCAAGGATTGAATAGAGATAATTTGACTTCTAAACGTCATAGCAGTTTTTAAACCAGGAAAGGCAATTCCCCCATACATTGCAATACCTGGTCTAACCCAGTCATATGCTTGATCAGGAAAATTAAATACTCCTGCTGAATTTAATACGCTTCGCTGCATATCATTTTCAACCCGATCCCAAGCATAGTCAAAATTCTTAAATTGAGTATTATTAAGATCATCTGCTGGGTGATCCGCACAAGCTAAATGCGTCATCAAAACATTTGAATCCTTTAAAAGTGATTGAAACTGATCAAGCTCATCTATCGCAATGCCAAGTCTGTTCATTCCAGTATTAACTTTTATCCAAAACAGCAAATCATCTTGGTATTGCTTTGCCAGTGGTAATTGTGAAATTGAATGGACAACAGACCAGATATTATTTTGTTTTAAAGAATCATAAGCATCTGATGAATATACGCCTTGCATAGCCAAAATTGGCTTTAAAGAGTTTTCTCTTATCTTAAGAGCCTCTCCCAATCTGACAACACCATATCCATCTATTGCATCATCTAATGCCTGAGTAGCCTTTTCAAGATCATGTCCATAAGCATTACTTTTTATGACGCCCAAGATTTTGCAATTGGTAGGTAGGTTGGTTTTAATAACTTGGATATTATTTCTTACAAGCTCATAATCAATTACAAGCTCAGAATTTGGTTCAATCATTGTATAGAGTCGTAATAGCTATCAACAGCAAAGTCTTCAAACCTAGTATATTCCTTAAGAAAAGTCAGATTCACTTTACCGATCGGTCCATTTCTTTGTTTTCCAATAATAATCTCAGCCTTGTTTCCCTCTTCAGAATCTTCGTTATAAACCTCGTCTCTGTAGATAAATAAAATTACATCTGCATCTTGCTCAATCGCACCTGAATCTCTTAAATCAGCCATAATGGGTCGTTTATTGGGTCTTTGTTCTACAGCTCGATTTAACTGAGATAATGCAATCACAGGGACATTAAGTTCTTTAGCAAGCATCTTTAAAGATCTAGAAATTTCTGATATTTGATTTACTCTATTTTCTTGCGATGCAGGCAATTGCATTAACTGAAGATAGTCCACAACTATTAAAGACAATCCATTGGGCTCCTGTCTAGCAATTCGACGAGCTCTTGCGCGCAACTCCATAGGTGAGAGCATTGAGCTATCGTCGATATAAAGAGGTAAATCTTTTAATTTTGAAGATGACTCCATAAACTTTTTAAGATCAGCTTGATTCATCGATGCTGATCTAACTTTTTGTTGATCAATCTTAGCGTTACTTGCTAGTAATCTAGTGGTCAATGATTCAGCCGGCATTTCAAGACTGAATACTAAGACGCCACCAAGAATATCTTTATTAAGCACAAAGTTTTCAACAATATTCATGCTCAACGCTGTTTTACCCATGCTTGGTCTAGCAGCAACAATTATCAAGTCTCCATCTTGTAGCCCCTGTAACTTACTATCAATATCTTTGTACCCTGTCGAAGCTCCAAGAAGAGAGGATCCATTTTTGGCAATTTCATTCATTCTTTCAATTGATTGAGGAATTAGCTCATCTAATTTCTGAATATTGGTTGATGTCCTACTTGCTTCATCATTTAGTGAAAAAATTTTTGTTTCAGCTTCATCAAGTAATTCAGCTGCATCTTTTCCTTGAGGGTTAACAATAAGCTCAGAAATCTCAGAGTTGATTTTCATTAGCCTTCTTGAAATAGATTTTTGCCTAACCATGCCAGCATATGCTTCTAAATTAGCTGCAGAGGGACTGGTAGAAGCTAAATCAATTAAATAATTCTTACCACCTGCTCTTGTTAAGAGATTTTTGCTATCAAGTCGATCTGAGACCGTCAATGGATCAAGGGGTTTATTGGAATTAACAAGCTCACCCATTGACTGAAAAATATTTTGATGATCTTGGCCCTCAAAATCAGTGAATTCAATGATCTCGCTTACAGCATCATATCTTTCAGTTTCAAGCATTAGGCCGCCTAAGATAGCCCTCTCAAGCTCTCTAACTTGCTCTGTATTTTCTATGGATTTGCTAGACATAAATATGATTCTTACATCATATTATTAAGATAACAACTACTCTGGTTGAACAGACACCTCAACAACACATGAAACTTCAGGATGGAATAATAAAGTGATTGAATAATCACCAAGTTCTTTTAAAGGTCCATCAGGTAACTGGATAACGCTTTTATCTACAACATGGTCAATTTCAGTGAATGCATCAGAGATTTCTCTAGTTCCTACTGAACCATACAAAGCACCCTCTTCAGTGACTTGAACTTTAATTTCAACCTTAGCCCCAGAAACTGTTTCAGCTTTACCCTGGGCATTTGCCATCTCATCTGCTGAAGCTGCGGCTAGTTCGGCTTTTTTACTTTCAACATACTTGAGGTTTTCATCTGAAGCGAACATGGCTTTCTTCTTAGGAATAAGAAAATTTCTGGCATATCCTGAGCTCACCTCAACAACATCTCCAATTTCACCTAATTTTTGGATTTTATCTAAAAGTATAATTTTCATAATTTATCTATGGGAATCTGTGTATGGGAGTAAAGCTAAAAATCGTGCAATCTTAATTGCTTTTGTTAATTTTCTCTGCTCTGAAGCGCTAATATTGGAAACTCTTGCAGGAATGATTTTTCCTGTTTCAGTAATATATCTTTTTAAAAGATCAACATTCTTATAATTAAAATTTTTATGATTAGATTCAGCCATTACTCACCTTCCTTTGATTCTTCTTTGACAACAGACTCAGCCGCAGTATTTGTTTCTGCTGGAGGAGTTTTTGGTTTTTCTTGGCTCTGGTCTTCTTCTTGAGGTGATTTTTTTGCCTCTCTTGATTCAACAAGCAGCAATGAATCCTCTAGAGATGGAGAATCAACTTTAAGCAAAAGGTGCCGTATTACAGATGTATCGTATTTTAATTTAGACTCAAGCTCTAAAGCAGCCTCAGCGGGGCCTTCAATCTGAAAGATAGCATAGTGTCCTTTATTATGATTTAAGATACTGTAAGCAAGTTGCCTGCGACCGATGTTCTCAAGCTTATTAATTTTAAAGTTTATATCTGTAAGAGTTTTTTCAAACTTAGTCTGAAAATCATCAAACTTAGTAGATAAATCAGGATTGAGTATTAAAGTTAATTCGTAGTTGTTCATATTTTTCCTTATGGGTTAGTAGATTTTTTGAACATCAAAAAACCAAGGAGCGTGAATTCTAAGCCAAATGCATCCAGCAATCAATAATTATTTTTTAAGAAGCCAAAAGCTTTATCAAAAAAACTTTTATTATTTTCTAAAGTGTAGCCTTGCTTAATTTGATCGAAACCAAAACCCACCAAACCTAGAGCAGTAGCATATATTGGATTTTTCAGAACAGATTCCATTCCATTAAATTTCTCTGGAATACCAAGTCTTACACTGGTTTGAAAAATAGACTCAGCAAGGGCAACCGCGCCTTCCATTTTTGAAGTTCCACCTGTGAGCACAATCCCTGCAGGGATTTTATGCTCAAAACCATTACGTTTAATTTCCGCTTTAACTAAATCAAACAACTCAACGTATCTTGGTTCGATAATTTCAGCCAATGATCGTCTTGATAAGTCTTCCGGAGGTCTGCCACCAACTCTCATTACCTCTAAGGTTTCTCCATCTTGAGTTAGTTCAGCTGCCGCGCAGCCATGTTTTTGCTTTATATCCTCTGCTTGAGCAGTAGGAGTTCTTAAAGCAACAGCTATATCACTGGTTACTTGATCGCCCGCAATAGGGATCACTCCAGTAAATGATATTGAACCAGAGTTAAAGACTGCAATATCTGTAGTGCCTCCACCTATGTCGACCAAACACACTCCAAGCTCTTTTTCATCCTCTGATAATACGGAATATGAGCTAGCAAGTTGTTCTAAAACAAAACCATCTACCCCAATCCCACATCGTTTTACACATTTTTCTATATTTTGAATCGCATTATTCGCACAAGTCACTAAATGCACATGAGATTCTAGTCTAACACCAGACATCCCAAGTGGCTCTCTAATAGAGTCTTGATTATCAATAACATATTCTTGAGGCAGAACATGAAGAACTCTTTGATCCGATGGTATTGCGACAGCTTGAGCTGCTTCAATAACTCTATCTATATCACTTGCTTCAACCTCCTTATCTTTTATACCCACTATTCCATGAGAATTTAAACTTCGAATATGATTACCTGCGATTCCTACATATACATTTTTAATCTTTCCTTCAAATGACGCCTGGGCTTGGTCTATAGATTTTTGAATTGCGTCTGTAGTAGCATCTATATTTACCACTACACCTTTTTTAAGACCGCTAGACGGATAAGACCCCATCGATATGACTTCAATAGAATGTTGATCAACATACCTTCCAATAATACAAACAACCTTGGAGGTTCCAATATCTAATCCAACAACATAGTCGGAATCTTTTGTTCCATTATTTGCCATAATTTAATGCCGCTCCATCTTTGTATCTTAAATCAATAATACTAGGAGTTAAGTTTTTTTCGAAAATATATTTTAAAGTTAAAGAAAGTTTTTGAAATACTTCCAATGAAAGGTCTGAGCCCAAATTAATTTGCAACTTGTTTGCAGTATTAAAAGACCACCCAGTTGCTTCTGTATAAGAAACGGAAAAAATTTTTAGATTATAGGTTTCCATGACTGCTTGAATTTGATCTTCTACTTGTGACCACTTATCAACTAATTCAATTGGTATATGTAAATGTAATAATTCAGGGTATTCTCCAAAATATAAAAATTTAGTTAAATCATCATCTAAATAAAATCTATCTTGCCAAATATATTTAGGATCTTTTGTCTCAATAAATACTTCTATGGGCTTGAAGGCATTTTTTTTAATTAAATAAGATTTAATCCAATTTTGATTATTTAATAATTTTGATAGGTTTGTCTTTGAGGTCTGACTAGATAAATTTAAAACTAATTCTTGCTCTTGTTTTAAAGCTGGAGGCTTCTCAAATACTATAATCACTTTTTGATTTATATCACCTGAACAACTAAATAAAACAGGGATTAAAATAAAAAATAATAACGTCCTTTTACTTAGCATTAATAATTTCTTGAACAAGGTCATTATATGATAGGCCGATGGATTGCGCAGATTTTGGGAACAAGCTGTGTGAAGTCATGCCCGGCACGGTATTGACTTCAAGCACATAAAAATTATTATTGCTGTCCTGCAAAAGATCAACTCTTAACCACCCTCTGCAGCCCATTACATCAAGAGTCCTTAAACAAATTTCTTCAAGCTGATTTTTTTCATCTTTTGAAAGTATTAGCTTGGAAAGCTGGGTGTCTTCATTCACATATTTTGCATTGAAATTGTAAAAGGATTCAGAAGTTTTGATCTCAACGGCAGGCAAGCATTTCCCATTTAGGATGGGAACGGTAAGCTCCTTAAAATCTATACTTTCCTCAAAAATGAATTGCCGTCTTGGATTTATACAATCAGAAATAGCTAACTCCAATTCTTTATTATTGGAAATTTTAAATACATCTATACTAGATCCATCTTCTGCAGGCTTTAAAAAAAGCTCTTTAAATGGTCTAAGCTGATCAAAAAAAGGATCATCTAGGCTCCCATTTATTTCAGAAAGCGATGAAATAGTAATCCATCTTGGAGTAGGAAGTTTATTTTTTTGAAGAAGTTCTTTACAAGTATTTTTGTTCCAAGTATTAACACAAGCTTGAAAACTACTGCCAGAAAATGGAATACCTCTTTGTTGCAAAAGTTTTTGCAATTCTCCAGATTCACCATCCTCTCCATGAAGAGCAATAAAAATAAAGTCTTCTTGGGTGAGTTGCTCGAACGAAAAGTATTCTGGGTAGTCAATTAGTTGAACTTCATATCCCAAGTCTTCTATTGATTGGGAAATAAATTTTCCACTTTCAAGTGAAACTTCCCGCTCGGATGATTGCCCACCATACAAAACTATGATTTTTTTTATTGCCACTTTTTTTTGATCTCATTATTTAGTTTTGAGATTGTTCCTGCCCCTTGAGTAATTAAAATCGAAAAGTCTTGATGATTGTTTTGGAGCCAATCTATCGGGTCTTGATTTCCAAGATAGTGAGCATTCTTATGATTCTTCGATATCTGAAAAGCAATTTTTTTTGATGAAATCCCTTTGATAGGTTTTTCGCTTGCCGGATATATATCTAACAAAAGAAGGAAATCTACTTTAGAAAGAACTTTTACAAAATCATCAAACAGTTGTTGTGTTCTTGTATATCTATGAGGCTCAAAAATCATGCAAATCTTTTTTCGAGGAAATTTTTCTTTAGTTGCCAGAATGGTTGATAGTATTTCAGCGGGATGATGGCCATAATCATCTATTAATACATGAGGTTGATCTGCAAGATAGATTTTTGAAAGCTCAAACCTTCTTCCGACTCCTTGAAAGTCATTCAATCCTTTAGCAATATTCTTTATAGATATATTTTCTTCTATTGCTACACAGATAGCTGCAGCAATATTGTATAAATTATGTTTGCCACTTAAATGGGTAGAAAATTTGTAGTTCTTTTTATTAGCATTATCTATTAATTGAAATTTTTGAACGCTGTTTATTAGTTTAATATTGACTATTTGAAATCTATTTTTTGAACTAAAACCAAAAGTAATTTGCGTTCTATGAATATCTTTAGAAATTTTACGAACGTTTGCATCGTCTATATTGAGAATGATGTGGCCATAAAAAGGTAAATTTTCTGCAAAATTTACAAAAGACTGATTTAATTTTTCCTGATCTGATTCATAGAAACTTAAATGATCATTATCAATATTAGTGATCACAGCAACATCAGGCTGCAGATGTAAAAATGATCCATCGCTTTCATCTGCTTCTACAATAATATAATTGCCATCTCCAAGATTAGAGCTTCTACCAACGCTTAATACTTGACCTCCAATAACATAAGTTGGGCTTAAATTTGCCGCATTAAAAATACTTGCAATAATGCTTGTTGTAGTTGTCTTGCCGTGACTACCAGCAATTGCAACGCTCCGATAGGGCCTCATAAGAGTTCCAAGCATTTCAGCTCTTGGAATAATAGTTATTCCAGAATTCTTGGCATGCAAGAGTTCAGAGTTTTTCTTGGATATTGCTGAAGAAGCAACAACTAAATCTGCATTTTTAATAAGCTTAGGCTCATGACCAATTTGAACTTTAGCACCTAATTTTTTTAATTCCTTCAGCTCGTCAGTTATTACAAGATCTGAACCTGTAACTTTAAAACCACGTTTTTGTAAAATAGTCGCCACTCCGATCATTCCGGAACCGCCAATGCCAATCATATGAATTTTTTTAAACTTTTGAAATCCTAGATAAGCCATGTATTTTTTTAAAATTTTAGAATTGAACTTAACATTGTTCTAGCGGCTTGGAAATGATCTAAATTATTCTCTTTCTTGGACCATTGCACATATTCTCTACTCACAATAATATTTTTTAGTTTTTGAGATAATAATTCCAACGATTCAAACTCTTCATGAACCAACCCCATACCTAAATCTACAATATTGCTTGCATTTAATAGCTGATGATTATCAATAGCTGATGGCAGAGGAATCATCACCGATCCTCTTTTTAAACTCATAGATTCTGATAGAGATAATGCGCCAGCCCTAGAAATAATAAAATGCGACCAGACAATTGAATCTTGCGGCAAATCATAAAACTCCTTTACCTCAACAGTAATATTATTTGAATACAATTCTTTTACTCCTATGGATTTTCCGCTTCCAGACTGATGTCTTACCTCTAGGGGCATTTCTAGGGCATTTAAGGCTATAGGGATATTTTGATTAATAAATTCAGAGCCTTGACTCCCGCCAGTTACATATACTCTCAAGGGCTCTTGATTGGAATCTAAAGAAGAATTTTTATTTAATTTTTTTATGGGATTTCCAACTAGCTTCATTTTTTTTGTAACTGACTCATTAATTGGGAATCCTAAAAAAATTAATTCTGAAAATTTTTTTAATGCCTTGTTAGAGGTTCCCATAATTGCATTTTGCTCATGCAAAAAAAGAGGTTTTCTACATATCCACGCTGATAAACCTACTGGCAGGGAAATATAACCTCCAAAGCATACAATGTAATCAGTATTATTTTTTTGTATGTAATAAATGCTTTTAAAAATTGAAGCGATTAAACCGAATAAGGAAACGATTTTTAAAAAAAATTTCTTTCCTCTAAATCCTCTCATGGGAATAGTTAATAGCTTTATTTCCTCAGGAACAACTCTATTCTCTATGCCATTTTTTGTTCCAATCCAGACTACATCATGATCATTTTTAATGCATTCCTTGCCAAACTCTAATGCTGGAAAAACGTGCCCTCCAGTTCCAGCTGCGGAAATTAAAAATTTCATTACTTTATCGTTTTATTTTCAAAATTAATTCTCAACACCATGCCCATTAAAAACATGAATAAAATTAGACTTGTTCCCCCATAGCTAATAAATGGGAGAGTTAACCCTTTTGTAGGCAAGAGTCCAAGATTCACTCCTAAGTTAAATACTACTTGAATTGCGATTAAAATTCCCGCTCCAAAGGCAAGCAACCCCTGAAACAATTTACCAAGCTCAAGTGCTTTGATGGATGTTGCGAGAATTCCATAAATTAATAAGGCAAAGAGTAAAATGACTATCAATCCTCCAACCAATCCAAATTCTTCAACTATTACTGCAAAAATAAAATCAGTATGTGGTTCAGGGAGGTACAAATTTTTTTGAAGACTATTCCCCAAGCCCATACCAAACCATTCGCCCCTACCAATTCCAAGCAGAGCATTTGATAACTGCCATCCTGGTCCATAAAAATTCTCAAATGGCTCAGTAAATGAAATAAATCTTATATATCTATATGGCTCTAAATAGATAGCAATTGCAGCCAAACTGCCCATTAATGATACTAATAAAGAGAATTGGAAAAATGAAATTCCTGCAAAAAATAATACAGCAATAACCAAAGCTCCTATTACCAGAGTTGACCCAAGATCAGGTTGAGACATAATCAAAAGTCCAAAAAAAGCTAGTACAATTAAGGGCCTAAAAAAACCCAGCGAAGTATTGATTTCACCCAATCTTCTAACACAGTACCCAGAAATATAAATTACCAGAGCTAACTTGCTGACTTCGGAGGGCTGAATGTTGATTGGTCCTAATCTAATCCACCTCAAGCTTCCATTTACTTCTGTGCCTACTCCAGGAAAAAAAAGAGCGATAAGCAACAGGAAGGATCCCATTAAAATGACCCAATCCAATGTAAGAAATAAATTTGAAGGGATGCTTAAGGCAACGATTGTTGCAACAATGCCGACAATGAAAAAAATTATTTGTCTTGATGCAAAATGGAATGGAGTCCCGTAAATATCTTCAGAAACATAAACACTCGAAGATGCAACCATCACCATACCAATGAATAGCAAACAGAAGTATGGAAGAATAATGAATATATTTTCTCGATCAATCATATAAATTCATTACTAATTTTATAAAGTGCTCTCCACGTTCTTCAAAATTTTTATAATCTTGACCGCTAGGATGACCTGGTGAAAATAGTATGGTTGTGTGGCGATCGTAAACTTCATTAAAAATAGACTTTATTACTATAGACAGATCTTGATTATGGAATAATATTTTTTCTGAATGAAATAATTTCTTTGATATATCTTCTGCATGTTTACCAAAGATATAGATCTTAAATGGATCAGAGGTTTCATAGAAATCATATTGCTCTTTATCAGGATCCCCGCAAAGAATTAGTACACAAGGACCAGAGGTTTGATTTAAAGCATATTTCAACGCAGTCAAATTAGTTGCCTTTGAATCATTGATAAATGTTAGCTGATCATGCTTTAAAACCTTTTGATATCTATGAGGCAAATCTAATAATGCAATATTCATAACCTCTCTTTGATCTCTGCCTGTAATCATGGACCACAATTTCCTTGGGTCTGATTCTTCAGTTACTATTTTTGATTCCTTAATTCTATTTTTAACCTTTGCATATTCTGAGAAACTTCCATGATAATCAACATGATCAGGTGAAATATTTAAAAGAACTCCAAAATCTAAATGCAATTCCTTTGCCTTCTCTAGCTGAAAGCTTGAAAGTTCAATAATCGAATATGAGCACGAATTAATATTATCCAATACCGGAGTTCCAATATTGCCAACGAGTTGAGAATTCTCCAAAAGCTGATACAAATGATAGCAGCAAGTACTCTTTCCATTTGTGCCAGTAATACCGATCTTATAAGAATGATCTTCTTGGAAAAAAATATCTATGTCAGTTAAATAGGGAATTCCATCAAACTCTCCTTTTGAATAAATCTCCTGAAGATTGATTCCTGGGCTCATGTAGATCATTTCATAAGATTCTAATTTTTTTTGATCAGGTAGTATATTGTTGATATTGGGCCCTATTAGATTTGCATCATAAATTTCGAAGACTATATTTTTTTTCTTTAAATATCTTTCAAAAGATTGGCCTGTAACTCCATAACCAAAAATAAGAGATTTCATTAAGGATTATCTTAATTTTAGGGTTGCGAGTGCAAATAAAACAAGAACAAAAGTTATAATCCAGAATCGGACAATGACCTTTGGCTCGGCCCAGCCCTTCAATTCAAAATGATGATGAATGGGTGCCATTAAAAAAACCCTTTTACCTCTTAATTTATATGAACCGACTTGGATAATAACGCTCAAAGTTTCCATCACAAAAACTCCGGCCATAATAGCAAAAACTACCTCATGCCGAATTAGCACTGCTAGAGTGCCTAAAATTCCTCCAAGCGTTAAAGATCCCAAGTCACCCATGAAAATCTGTGCAGGGTATGTGTTGTACCATAGAAAACCTATCCCAGCTCCAATCAATGCTCCGCAAAAAACAATTAACTCACCGCTAAGAGGGTTAAATGGAATAAATAAATAGTCAGATATAATTAAATTTCCAGATGCATAAGCAATCAGGCCCAGGCCCCCAGCTATTAAGACTGTAGGGAGAATTGCAAGCCCGTCTAGACCATCGGTCAGATTAACTGCATTAGATGAACCCATTATTACAAAAATACTTATAAGCAAGAAAATAAAAGGTGAGATTGCAAATATGTACTCTTTATTAAAAGGCAGAATAAAAATTTGCTCATTCCCAGCAGGAGAAACCTCCAACATAAATAGCATTGCCATCAAAGCAAAAATAAATTGCAATATAATCTTATATCTCCCCTTTAAACCTTTTGAATTTTTTTCCTTAATTTTTAACCAATCATCAAGAAATCCTATTAGGCTAAAAGAGACAGTAATAAAAAGTAAAATCCATATATATGGATTTTTAAAATCTGACCAAAGCAATGTTGAGATAATTAATGAGGAGATAATAATTAACCCTCCCATGGTTGGGGTTCCAGATTTTGCTAGGTGTGATTCAGGTCCATCTCCCCTAATCGATTGTGAGAACTGAATATTTGATAAGAATTTTATTAAAGCTGGGCCAATAAAAATTGATAACATTAGCGCAGTTAAAGTTCCGCCAATAGTTCTTACAGTTAAATAACGCAGAACATCGAAGCCAGAATCATATGTCATTAACCAAGTGCCAAGTAATTCAATCATATTATTTCCATAACTCTAGAATTTCTTCCATTCGCATTGATCTTGAGCCTTTGATTAGTATGTTCTCTTTTCCGACTAGATTTTTTTTTAGAAAATCTATCAACTCTATTTTGCTGTTAAAGAAAAAGGCATTATCACCATATGCAAACACAGCATGACGGATTAGGTCTCCATATCCAAGCAAACAATCTACTCCATGTATTTTGGCATAGTCTCCCATAGCAATGTGTAGTTTTTTTCTATATCTACCTAGTTCTGCCATATCTCCAAGAATTGCAATCTTTCTTCCTTTAAATTGACTTAAAACATCTATTGCAGCTCTCATAGAGTCAGGATTAGCATTGTATGTATCATCGATGACCTGTGATTTTTTTACCCATGTTTTAAGATCTAAACGTTGAGGAGGGTTTTGCAGGCGCCTCAAACCATCTAAAAATTCCTCTATGTTTAGTTGAGAAATATGGATTGCCGCAAAAGAAGCAAGAATATTTAGCACATTATGCATTCCTATAAGTCTTGTTTTTACATGAATTCTTTTCTTTAAATGCATGGATTCAATAAAAAAAGATAGGCCTCGTTTTGACATCTTAATTTTAGTTGGGAAATAAGATGCTGAAGATTTTTCACCAAATGTATAAAAAGTAATATCGTTTCTTATTTTTTTCCAATAATTAAGATATTTACCATCTGGAACAATAGCTGAGCCGTTTTGTTTAATATTATTGATTAGTTCTGACTTTACCTTTAGCACTCCTTGAACAGAGTTTAGTCCGTCTAAATGTGAGTGGCCTATATGAGTAATAATACCTATATTCGGTTTAATAATTTTAGATAGAAGATCTATATCACCCTTTTTTGCTGCACCCATTTCAAAAATTGCAGTACTTTTTTGTGAATCTAATTCTAAAGCACAGAGTGGTAAACCAATTTCATTGTTATAGTTTTGGTAAGTGGCATAACTATCTTTTATGCAGGAATTCAAAATATTTTTTGTAGTTGTTTTTCCATTGCTGCCTGTAACTCCAATAATGTTCCCCTTGTATCTCTCCATTGCGATCTCAGCAGCCTGAATAAGAACATCTTCCGGACTTTGAACTTTAATGAGTTTTGATGAATTAAATATAGAATTTGCTGTTTTTCTTTTTTTTACAATGGCAAGGGATGCTCCATTTTTAATTGCATCCTCCGCATAAAGGCTACCATCTTCATTTGAGCCATTAAGACCAAAAAAAACTGAATTCTTTTGCACCTTTCTTGAATCTATTTGGAAATTTCTAATTGGCAAGCTTGATTTACCATCAAGCTTAAGTAAAGTTAAAAAATCTTTTGTATTGTTAATTAATTTCATCGCCCATAATTTTTAAAACACAATCTTTATCATTAAATGGAACTTTTTTTCCTAATATCTCTATATCTGTTTCATGTCCTTTACCTAATATTACCAATATATTTTCATTATTTAAGTGAGGAAGTGCCGATCTTATGGCCTCTTGCCTATCCTCAATAATTTCAGCGCCTGAATGATCGTTTCCCTGCATTGCATCTGATGCGATGGAAGAGAAAGATTCATAGCGATTATTATCTGATGTAAAAAATATTTTACTTGCAAAATCTTGCACTACTCTCATCATTTTAGGTCTCTTAGATTTATCTCTATCTCCACCGCATCCGAAAACTACAATTATTTCATTATAGGAATTGGCTAATTCAGACAAAATATTAAAGATAGAAAGATGATCATGAGCAAAATCAATCAAAATTTTTCCTTGTTTTAACTTTAATAATTCTCCTCTTCCTTGAGGTAACTTAATTGAAGTGTTGTTGAGAGTATTTAAATTAGTTGAAGAGATATGCTTTGAAATTAACGCAATAGCAGAAATATAGTTCTCAATATTAAATTTAAGAAATAATGAGCAATAAATACTCAAGGTTATCCTTGGGAAATTTAAATTAATTTTTGAAGGCTCGTGGGTTTTATAGTTCACGGAATACTTGAACATGGCTGATGAATTTTTAGCACTTAAGAATGTTGATGTTGAGAGTTGTTTTTTTTGAGAGCTAGATAAAGATTCTAGCAAATCTTGAATTTTATCAAAAAAAATAATTGTAGGGTGCTTATTATTCAGCTCTGTAATAGATAATTTTGCATCAATGTAGTTTTTATATGTTTTATGATAATCGAGATGATCAGATTGAATATTGAGTAATATAGTTTGAAAAAAGGGTAAGCTGCCTAACCTTTTTTGCTCTAACGCATGTGAAGAGATTTCAAGAAAAACATACGTTTTTTGTTTTGCCTTACTGGCTTGTAAAATTTGTAATATCTCAAATATTCCAGGCGTTGTATTGCCTTTGGTTTGAATAAGATCATCATTGATAAATGCTCCCAGAGTTCCAATATAAATTGAAGGTTTTTCAAGCCCTCTTATAATGTTGTGTGCCATGAATGCAGTTGTTGTTTTACCATTAGTACCTGTTACACCATGAAAGACAAAATTATCCACACTGAGTTCATGAAATCTAAAAAGGATTTCTAAGATTTGGTCTTCTAAATTATTTAAGCAATAAATTGGTATCTCTATCCTATCCTCAAAGTTCTGATCACTGATAATGCAAGATGCGCCCCTTCTAATAGCATCTTTCACAAAATCTTTTCCGTGAGATGCTATTCCTTGTCTTGCAACAAATAAAGAATTTTTTTGGACATCTCTAGAGTCGTCAGTGATGGATGAAATAACGCATTTATCAAATACATTCGTTTTAATAAAAGGTTTAATAAGAGATAGTTTATTCATCTAGATAATTTAAGACATCAATAGAAATAGCGGCAAATAATGGAGCGGCTACACTACCACCAGAATAATTATTTAATCCTGGCTCATCAATGCTGACAAAAATTGTAAGTCTTTTAGATGTTAATGGTGCAATTCCTGCAAAAGAAGCTATATATTTACTTTGATCATATCCACCCTTAGAACTAGCTTTATGAGATGTGCCTGTTTTTCCTGCCACATCATAATTTGGTATTCTTGCCAATTTTCCTGTTCCGTCTGAAATAACTAATTTCAGAGACTCCAACACATCATTGGCAGCATCTTTGCCTATTACTCGTTGTTGATATACTTCAGCATTATCTAGAAAGATTTTAAAGTCCTTAAGATATCCCTCATTTGCAAAAACTGAATATGCTTGAGCTAATTGTAATGAGGAAGCAGTCATGCTGTAGCCAAATCCAATACTTGCTATTTCATGATCAGAAATATTTTCTCTAGAATTGATAACTCCATAAGCAATTCCAGGGAAAAAAACATTAGGTGGTTTTGAAAGACCAAATCCTCTGTAGCCTGAAATCAATCCATCTATTCCAACTTGCAAAGCTAGCTTCGAGGCTCCAACTTGGCTTGATTTTGCAATAACCTCAATAACAGTAAGATTATTATAATTTTTTGGATCAGATACCATCCTTCCACTCAAATTTATAAATCCTGGACTAGTATCTATTACCTGAGTATTAGAGAGTATCCCCATATCAATGCCCTTGGCTAAAGCTAGCGGTTTTATAATTGAGCCTGGTTCGAATGCATCAACCAAGGCTCTATTTCTTTTTATCTGTCTTTTTGGGCTATTGGGGTTGTATGAAGGGTAACTTGCGATAGCAAGAATTTCTCCAGAAATATTATCAAGAACTATCACGCTTCCACCTTTTGCATCATTGGCCTCAACAAAGCTTGAAAGATGCTTATATGCATAAAATTGAATTCTGCTATCAATAGTTAATTTAGTATCAAGTCCCTGGATAACCTCTTGGGTCACTTGGGGTCTCCTGCTTGCATTCCTATAAATGGTCTCTCGACCTGATACCCCTGATAACTCAGAATCCAAAATATTTTCAAGCCCCTCTAAACCAAATCCATCTTTTCCAGCAAATCCAATCAGGGTAGATACCTGCTCACCTAATGGATAATACCTTTTTTGAAATGATTCGATCTCAACACCAGAAAGATTAAGACTTTTTACATTCTCATATTGAGAGAAATCGAGATTAGAAAAAATTAAAGTTTTTTTATTAAGCTGCTTAATAGCGGAAAAATCTTTTTTTAAAAAAAGAATATTTGTTAATTTGTTAAAATCCTCCTTAGAAAAATGCTTTAAAGCATATAAGTCATACTGATTGATGGATACGGCAAGAGGAAAATTATTTCTATCCAATATGCTCCCGCGATTCGCAGGGATTGATCTAGAAGTCTCAAGCATATTCTTTCCTTTGGTTGCTAAGAAGTCTCCTTCAATATATTGAAGGCTTACTATTCTAAAAACTAAGATAAGAAGGCTAATGCCTAAAAAAATATATATTAAATGTGCTCGCCAACTATGACCAAAATTATTTTTCATAATCTAAGTGAGTTATTTTGGTAATCTCTACCATTTTTAAAATTTCTTTGGCATGACGTTCAACCTTTGCTGGTGAACTCTGGTGATAGTATTCAGTTTGTAAATTAAAATTTATTTCTGTTAATTTATTCTTTGCAACTTGGAGATAAGCATTATTTTCATACTCTTGACTAAATTGCCATCTAATTTTGATAGTCTCAAGACATAGACAAAGTAGAAAAAAAATATTTATAAATAAAATATATATTAAGAGATTTTTTTTCATAACTTTGAAAAAACTCTCATTACTGCACTTCTAGAGCGAGGATTGACAGTAATTTCATTTGAGGATGGTTTAAGCTTCTTCTTAATAGACCTATACGTTTCTTTTACAGAGGTGTTAATTGGTATATCTTTTGGCAGTTCTTCAATCTCAGGTTTAAAGAAATTTTTTACAATTCTATCTTCTAAAGAATGGAATGAAATAATGACCACTACTCCGCCAACTTTAAGAACATCATGTAGCTTTGAGAGCGTTATTTTTAAATGATGTAATTCATTGTTTACATGAATTCTTATAGCTTGAAATGACTTTGTTGCTGGATGAGTTTTGCCAGTTCTTTTGAGAACTGTTTCAATTACTTTTGTTAGTTCAATCGTGGTTTCCAACGAGCTTATTGCTCTATATTTCACTATAGCTTTTGCAATCTTTCTTGATGCTTTCTCATCTCCATATTCATACAAAATATCACTTATTTCTTTTTCAGGCGCGCTATTTAACCACTCAGCTGCACTAAACCCTGAAGATATATCCATTCTCATATCCAAAGGTCCGTCACTTTGAAAACTAAAACCTCTAATAGGGTTATCTAAATGAGTTGAGCAAGTTCCAAGATCTAGTAATATTCCATCAAATTTCTGCTGAGGAAATAATGAATCAATTTCAGAATAATTTGCATGAAAAATGCTAAATCGTGAATCTGTTATATTTTTTTTTCCATATGAGACTGCTTCTGGATCTCTGTCAACAGCATTAAGTGATCCTTGAGATGAGATTCTATTTAAAATTTCTTGAGAATGGCTGCCTCGCCCAAAAGTGAGATCTAGATAGGTTCCAGATAAATCATGCAGCAAGAAATCTAATGATTCTTCCAGCAGAACTGGAACATGAAGCATCTTTTTAGTCTACTTGCTTTCTCATGAAGGTTGGCACATCAAGGAAATCTATATCCTCTGCAGACGATGTGCCACCTGACTCAACTGTTTGGTCAATTTTAGGTGCATCCAGCCCAACTGGATTAAGTTGCACAGTGGCTCTTCTTGAATTATCAACAGCTAGAGTTGCTGTTTTTTGATTAACTCCTGTTGCTACAACCGTAACAAGTAATTCCTCATCATCCATGGAATCTTCCATTACGGTTCCATAAATAATAGTTGCATCATCAGCAGTAAAGTCTCTAATTACTGAATCAACTTCATCAAAATCTGCCATTGTTGGCGATTTTGCAGTTATATTTACTAAGATACCTCGCGCATCCTTTAATTCAATATCTTCAAGTAACTCTGAGCTTACAGCTTGACTGGCTGCATCAATTCCTCTTTCATCGGCGCTTGATTGGCCTGTACCCATCATAGCAATTCCCTTTTCTGACATAACTGTTTTTACATCTGCAAAGTCAACATTAATATATCCAGGCTTCATAATAATGTCAGATATGCCTTGAACTGCTCCTTTCAAAATATCATCTGCTTTGGCAAATGCTTCCTCCATCGATGTTTTTCTTCCTAAAATATCCATCAATTTTTGATTCGGTATAGTAATCAAGCTGTCAACTTCTTCAACTAGCTCAGCTATTCCTTGTTCAGCTGCAGCTTTTCTTTTGTGTCCTTCAAAATTAAATGGTTTGGTTACAACAGCAACTGTTAATGCTCCAAGCTCCTTGGCAATTTCAGCAATTACTGGAGCAGCACCAGTCCCAGTGCCACCTCCCATACCTGCTGTTATAAAGATCATATCTGCTCCAGCCAATAACTCTTCGATTGCAGCCCTATCTCTTTCTGCTGCTGCTCTTCCTACCTGCGGATCTGCTCCAGCCCCTAGGCCTCTAGTAACATTATCACCAAGCTTTAAGATAGTAGATCCTTTTGCTCTATCTAATGCTTGAGAATCAGTGTTTGCACAAATAAAATCTGCACCCTGAATTTCATGATTGATCATATGAATAACTGCATTTCCACCTGCGCCACCTACACCAATCACTTTAATTTTGGCTAATCCAGCATTTTCTTCAATTATTTCCCAATTCATTTTCTACCCCTTTAAAAAGATATTTTTTTTAAACTCTCAGGCAATACAACCTCAAGAATTTCAGTTGATAAAGCCCCGCCTGTTTGCCTCATCTCCCAGTTTTGATGATTCCAAACTTCAAATTTATTTCCCATGCCAATGAAGGATACTTTTTCTGCTTTTTTAATTTCTGCGTATTCTCTAAGCTCTAAGGGTAAAAGTATTAACATTCTGCCTTTGGGATCAAATGAACTCTCGCTGGCATTTCCTAGGATTGTCCATTGTAAATTTCTTACAATTGGGTCAAGACCTTGTAATGATTGAAGCTCACTAGATATGCTGTTCCAGATTGAACCTGGATAGATTTTTAATGCTGGATATTGAGGATCTCTTGTTACAACAATGCTATCTTCATTTTGAAAAAGAAGTTTATCTCGATATTTTGCAGGAATAGCTAGTCTTCCCTTTGCATCTATCGAAATTGTTGTAAAACCAAACATAATGTATGTAAAAATTAATAACTACACACTTTATACTACATTTAACACACTTTTACACACTTTTTTTTAAAAAAATGAGGTGAGTTGATCTATAAGCCGGATTCTGTATTAAATGACCATCTATCTAGGCAATATGTCACCATATTACTCAAGCAACCTACCCGAATCCTAGACGAGTAGCCTAAACGGATTCCTATTTGGTTTTGCTTCAAAGTGGGGTTTACACTGCCATATTTGTTACCAAATACGCGGTAGGCTCTTACCCTACCATTTCACCCTTACCAATTTCTTGGCGGTATATTTTCTGTTGCACTTGCCGTGAGCTCACACTCCCCAGGAATTACCTGGCACTCTACTCTATGAAGTCCGGACTTTCCTCTAACAAAATGCTAGCAGTCATCCGATCAACTCGAATGCATTTTAATACCTTTTGCATCTATTTAGAAATGCCTAAGAGGAATTTGTATACTTCTTGCTTAGAAAAAGAAGTAACTTTAGCTATAAGTTTTGATGCATCAGTTGGGGATAAATAATCAAGAAACGGGCGACAAAAATTTTCATCCAAATCAAAAACTATACTGGAATATGAGCATGGGTAAACAAGAATTACAAACTCTCCTAACATTGTAATTTGATTATTTTTAATAAGAGTTAAAATTTCCTCAATAGTTCCTCTATAAATTGATTCATATTCCTTGGTCATCTCTCGGCAAATTGCTAACTGAGTATCTGGACTTAGGTTCTCTGAGAAAATTGAAATAGTGCTGCTAATCCTCTTTCCAGATTCAAAAAAAATATTTGTTACATCGCAATTCTGTAACTTTATTGCAATTTTTCTTTTTGCCTCATGTTGTTTTGGCAAAAATCCTTTAAAGGAGAACTTGTCTGACGGTAAGCCTGAAAGAATTAATGCATTGATAACTGCAGACGGCCCCGGAAGGACTGTAAAAGAAATGCCATCTTTAATACATCTTTGTGTTAGTGGATATCCTGGATCAGATATAAGCGGCGCCCCAGCATCAGATAAAAGTGCTACGGTTTCTCCGCTTTTAATGAGTTTAATTATCTCATCAGTAGCTTCATTCTCGTTATGCTCATGAAATGGCTTAGTTTTCTTTTTAATATCAAAATGTTGTAAAAGTTTTGCTGAAACCCTGGTATCTTCTACAAAAATCTTATCTACTTCCTTTAAAGTATTAATTGACCTCAATGAGAAATCATTTAAATTACCAATTGGAGTGCAAATTATATAAAGCATGAAATTAAGTTAATGATTTTTAAAAAAAATAAACATTTAACACGTCTTGTAGCATTAATTATCTTAGCATCTTGCTCAACAACATTTAAAAATTTAAATCTTAATTCAGCTGAATCTCTTCAGGAAGATAGCCCAAAAGACTTCCTGGAGATCTATGATTATCAAAGCTACTTTTATAATGACCTGGAGATAATACAAGCAACTATTGATAATGAAATGCTAGATCAAAAGGCATTAAATGACGCAAAAATATTAAAAAAGAATTATCAAAAAATTCTGACAAAAAAAAATTATTTCCTCGAGCTCAAACCAAATCATGAATACTCTAAGGATTTGATAGAGTTAGTTTATAGACTCAATCTTCCAGTAAATATTTTGTGGGATGAAAACAATCAAATCATCCTGCCAAAAAACTTACTTTCACAAAAAATTAATGGGTTCTGCTCAAGCATTTACGATGATGCAATTGCATCAATAAATCAGAAAATAAACAAAAACTCTGATTCAGCATTAATTATTTATTCTGAAGAATATAAATCATTTGCTGAAAGCCTAAAACCAGAAAATAAAAACCTTGTAAGAATAAAATATACTGGAACGAATTTTCAAGAGTTCTCAGCTGAGATTTTAGGAGTTAAATTTAGCGAAAAACGGTTCAATAAAATTTCAAACCTGAACCCTAATCAAAATCTAAATTTTAGCCCTCGGCCTAGGTCTGATTTCAAGCAAATTATAATTATATTAAATCCTCAAGAATATAAATCAATGATCCCAGCTCTAAGATATCATGGAGGAAGTGATTTCATATATTTAAACTTTATTTCATCTCTAGAGGAAATAAACACCCCTCTTCAACTTCTAGATTATGAAGATTCATTGACTCCCGCATCTATTTATCTAACATCAAAAATTAAGAATGATGAACCAGCATCTCTTAAAAATTTCCTAAAGCTAGGAGCTTTGCATGAATGGTTATTACTGCAAATTCTAAAACAAGCTGGGGTTCAATCAGCAAAAATAAATGGAGTGACTGGTAGTATTGTTTATCAATCTAATTCATGCGCCAAAAGAGATATTCCTTTGCAGAGAATTAGCCCAGATTTAATTTCGTCTTAATCCCTAAGATCTCTCTCTATTAAAGAAAGGCTGTCTTGGAAGCTGGGTCTGGCAAATATTTTAGTTTGATAATCCAGCAAAGGTTTGAGATGCCTATTTAAAGGGAGATTGATTCCAAGAGAAGGAAGCCTCCACAAAATTGGGGCTAGATAACAATCTATTAGAGAAAAATCTTCACTCATAAAAAAATCAAATTCTTTGAAAGTCGGAGCAACTGTGCTTATTTCATTCAGCAACTCTTCCCTAACGATCAATAGTTCCTTCTCAGAAAGCTCTTTAGTAATTAAGGTATCGACTAATGGGCACCATTCTTTATCTATTCTCAACATAAGTGTTCGGCTATTAGCCCTTGATACTGGATAGACCGGCAGAAGAGGAGGATGTGGGAAGCGCTCATCAAGATACTCCAGCATTACTCCTGCATCATACAAACCAAGATCCCTATCAGCCAGAATAGGAAGGGTATGATATGGATTAAGCGCTAAAACTTCCTCTGGAGCCTCTTCATTTGTAGTCTCTCTTATTTCACAAGCAATATCCTTTTCAGCAAGAACAATTCTTACTCTGTGGCTGTAATGGTCGTCTTTGTCAGAATATAAAATCATGCTTCCTCTTTGTTTTTAATTAAATCTAATGATAATCTTTTTCGTATTCTCTAAAGAGAAGATAAGCAAGTGCTGTAAAGACTACAAAAAATAATATTGCATACCAACCCATTCTCTCTCTATCTGACCTGCTTGGCTCGCCAACGTATGTCATAAAATTTACAAGGTTGTATATAACCTTATCAAACTCTTGAACAGATAAAGTGCCTGATCCCTGAATGGTTTTAAGATATCCACACTTTTCTTCAGTGATATCGTTACCCATTTCATCCCTTCTCACTCCGCCATTGCTAGCTATTATCGGCACATCCTTGCAAGATAATATTTGCTGACCTTGCATCGAGGCTAAAACATTGGGCATTGCTGCGCCTGGATATACCATATTATTTACCCCATATGGCATTAATGAATCCTCATAAAAAGTTCTTAAATAAGTATAGACCCAATCAGAGCCATGCAATCTTGTAACAAGTGTTAGATCGGGCGGAGCTATGCCAAACCAGGTTTCAGAAACAGCAGGTTTCATTGATCCGGTCATTCTATCTCCAAGCTTTACATTTGCCCCAAATACTAAGTTATCATTGAATATATTCTCAGGAATATCTAGGTCTTTTGCAATTCTTCCCCATCGAGAATATTTTAAGGAATGACAACCATAACAATGGTTAATAAAAGTCAGAGCGCCTAATTGGAGTGACTCAATATTATTAAGCTCAGGTTTGAATGAATCGCATTCTCCATAATCACCGCATGGCGCACCGCCTGCTGCAAAAGCTTCTTGATAACCAATCAGCAAGAAAGCTACTAATAAGAATTTCTTCATAATCTTTCTGGTACCGGCTTAGTTTTTTCAATAGAAGTATAAATCGGCATTAATAAGAAAAATGCAAAATAAATTATGGTCCCAATGATACTAAGTGTTGTTCTTAGAGCTGTTACAGGCACAGTGCCCAACCATGCAAGCATAAGCCAGCTAATAATAAAAATAGTCATTGCAATCTTGCTAAGTATTCCTTTGTACCTAATGGAGGCGGCTTTACTTCTATCAAGCCATGGTACGACGAATAGTATGGCTATAGCAGCACCCATAACTACAAGACCACCAAGCTTATCAGGCACCGCCCTTAACATTGCGTAGTATGGTGAGTAATACCATACTGGAGCAATATGCTCAGGTGTAACAAGTGGATTAGCTTCTTCAAAATTAGCTAACTCCAACATATAACCTCCGCCCTCAGGGAAAAAGAACATGATAATTGAAAATACAATGCCAAATATTCCAATAGCCACCAATGCATTCAAAACTTTATATGGAAAAAATGGAATGCTGTCTAATGGGACACCATCCTCATCTAAATGCTTCTCAATATCTACACCTTCTGGATTCCCTGCTCCAACTTCATGCAAGGCAACTAAATGCATAAAAACCAATGCAATTAATATTAAAGGTAAAGCCACAACGTGTAATGCAAAAAATCTTGAAATAGTTGCACCAGAAATATAATAATCACCCCTAACCCAAATCTCCAATGACTCGCCAATGAAAGGAATTGCACCAAAAAGAGAAATAATAACCTGGGCACCCCAGTAAGACATTTGACCATAAGGCAATACATATCCCAAGAAACCCTCGGCCATCATTACAAGGTAAATAGTCATACCAAAAACCCAGACCAATTCTCTTGGTTTGTGATAAGACCCATATAACAACCCTCGAAACATATGAAGATAGACAACAGCAAAGAACATTGAAGCGCCAGTGGTATGCATATATCGAATAACCCAACCGTATTCAATATCTCGCATAATGTATTCTATAGAAGCAAAAGCTCCCTCTTCAGTATTCTCATAACCAAACATCAACCAAATGCCTGAAACGATTTGAATAATTAACACTACTGATGCCAAAGCACCGAACATATACCAGAAATTTACTTTCTTGGGGACAGGGTGTTTTGATAAATGGCGTTCATATGTATTTACGATAGGTAAACGAGAATTAATCCAATTAAAAAATCCTGATGATTTTTGGGTCATTATGCAGTGCCTCTTTCTTCCCCTATTATTAATATACTTCCGTCAAAATAATGTGGCGGAACCTTTAAATTAGTTGGAGCAGGAACTCCTTTGAATACTCTCCCAACAATGTCAAACATTGATCCATGACAAGGACAGAAAAATCCACCAACCCAAGACTCATCCCAAGGCTGAGATTCCATTTCAGGATAATATTTTGGAGCACACCCCAGATGGGTACAAACTCCTGCAATTACAGTATATTCATTTGATGTTGATCTTGTTGGATTTACATCTCTATATGGCTCATCAATCTTTAAAGAACTTGGATCATCTAGCTTTGATTCAACTTTTGAAAGACCTGCCAATGCTTCTTTGCTATGCCTTATCACAAAAACAGGCTGCTTTCTCCAGGCAACTTGAATTTTTTGCCCAACCTGCATTTTTGAAACATCAACTTTTACTGGACCGCCAACTGCTTTGGCTTTTGCACTTGGATTCCAGGAAGCGATAAATGGAACAACTGCCAATGATGCACCGACTGCGCCGACAGCTGAAGTCATTCCTATAAGTACTTTTCTTCGCGTGGTAATTTTTTCTTCCATTAAAACCTATATTGGGATGAACGGTAATATTTAAATATAAGAAATTAACGTTTGGAGAATTGAGAGCTTTTTCTTGCTTTCTTTAATCCTGGCTTCTTTCTCTCTACCTTTCTATCGTCTCTTGTCAAAAACCCTGCAGATTTGAGCTGAGGTCTTAGGCTCTCATCGAATTCAAGTAAAGCTCTTGAGATACCATGCCTAATTGCTCCTGCTTGACCAAAGCTTCCTCCGCCCTTGACCATAGCCTTGATGTCTACCTGCTCATCAAGCTCAGTTAATTTCAATGGTTGCATTACTAACATTTGTGCTACTTGCCTACCAAAGTAGTGAGCTAATTCTTTATTATTAACAAGTATTTTTCCTTTTCCTTTTGAGAGATACACTCTAGCTGATGAAGTCTTCCTTCTACCAGTTGCATAATGAATAGATGTACTCATAGTTTTGGCTCCCAAATTTGAGGTTCTTGTGATTCATGAGGATGATTATCGCCCTTATATACTTTGAGTTTTTTGAACATTTGCTTTCCAAGTTTATTTTTTGGAAGCATGCCTTTTACAGCTTCTTCTATAATATATTCAGGCTTATCTTCAATAATATCTTTGAATACTTTAGTCTTCAGACCGCCAGGATAAAGTGAGTGTGTGTAATATTTTTTATCATCAAACTTTTTTCCAGTTACCTGAATTTTTTCTGCATTGATAACCACAACATAGTCCCCTCCATCAGTATGGGGAGTGAAGGTAGGTTTGTCTTTGCCTCTGATACGATCAGCTATTTTTGTGGCTAGACGCCCTAGAATTTTGTCTGAAGCATCTACAACATACCAATCATGTTGAGCGTCTTCTTTTCTGAGTGAAAGAGTTTTCATTACTTTTTATGTTTAAAGAAAAAAATTAGATGCGAATGTTAATGTTTAAGCGCTATTTAATCAATATTTTAATTCATTTAGTTTAGTTTTTCTCTAAATTTTGAAGATATTTTTTTGATGCTATTTGATGTAGTCTACTTTCAGTTCTTACCCATAAATGATGTAACTGATCTCCGGAATACAAATTAATCATTAAATTTGGATCATAGAAACATTTTAGTTTTTGTTTTTCTTGGTAAGCAATATCAATAAAGCTTATAAATCTTCTTACCTTATCAAGATGATCATCATTACAAGCATGAAAATTATTAATAAATACCCATTCAAATGTTTTAACAATCTCAATAAAATCTTTGCTTGAACATGGCGATGAAAAAAAGTCTTCAAAAGATAGCCAAAGCGCCTTATCAGAACAGCCTAAACAATTAAATTTTCTATCATTAGCCAAAAACTCAGTTGTATAAGTAATATCTTGATTGAAAGTTCTTTGTAAAAAATCTTTAACGCCTCCAAAACTATTACCATCTTTGGCTGAACTATCAAACTTAGCAATTTCTTTTAGTCTATAGTCCTCGCTCCCCAATAGATGGTGAATAAAAAAATTTTTATTAATAAAATCTATAGTTTGTAAAAATTTAGCCCTTTGAAGACCATCTTTATAGAGATCATCTGGGTGTGAATTAGATGAAATGAACATCCTTATTCCTTTTTGCGATAATGCTTCAATTAATGTACCTATAATCATTGCATCAGCAATATCCTCAATCTGAAACTCATCTATAAAAATAATCTTAAAATCATTCGAAAGACTTTTTACAACCTTTAATATTGGATCACTGTTTCCTGAAAATTCTGATAATTTTTTATGAATAAGTTGCATAAATTCAATGAAATGAAATTGGCCTGCTTGAGGAAAATATGAATCTTGGAGAGCCTGAAGTAGCATTGTTTTACCCCTTCCAACTGGACCCCATAGATATAAATTTCCAATTGAATTATTTTTAGAAAAAAATGTAGGGGGTTTGTAGGCTGAATCTTGCTCAATAAACTTCTCTAAAAATGAAGCTTGTGCATTATCAATTGTCACACTCTGAATAGATAAATTCTCAAGTACAACTTTTATATCCTTCATATTATTGATTTAATGATCATATGAAATTTTTTAATAATAAACTTTCAAGGATAAATTTTTTAATCTTGGTTGGTATTCTGACATATCTTTATACAAATATGTCGAATAGCGATGGTTATGGAGCAGCAATCGCGAAGGCATCTCCCTCTGTAATTAATATCAGCTCAAAGAAAAATATTGATACTAGATCATTTAACGGAAGGCTGCCAAATGATCTTATGGGCTCTGGAATTATTATTTCTAATGACGGATATATTATTACCAATCTTCATGTGATTGAAGGCACTAGAATTATTGAAGTAGAACTAGATGATGGGCAAGTTTATACAGCGTCCTTGATTGGTTTTGATGAGCGTTCTGATCTTGCAGTGATCAAAATTACTCCAATAGATACACTACAACCTATTGAGGTATCAAACAGCTCATCAGTGCAAATAGGTGATCAAGTGATAGCTATTGGAAATGCATTTGGTTTAGGAAAAACTTTTACCAGTGGAATTATTAGTGCAACTGGAAGAGATTATGGAAATCCATATCTTGAGCTTATTCAGACTGATGCAGCAATTAATCCAGGAAATTCTGGTGGAGCATTGATCAATCACAAAGGTAACCTTATTGGCATGAATACAAAAATTTTTTCTCAGACTGGCTCTTATGCAGGAATTGGCTTTGCTCTTCCAGCAAATAAAATGATTGAAGTTGCCTCGGAGATTATTCAGTATGGTTCAGTCAAACGATCGTGGATTGGAGATTTTAGAGTTAAGGTGAAAAGGTTCTTATTAAACAATAATCCTACCTATGGTTTAGAGATATTGGAACTCAGAAATTATGGGCCACTTTTTAATAGCGGAAAAATAAAGCCAGGAGCAATAATCTTATCCATCAACAATGAATCACCAACATGGGAAAATTTAACTGGCGCTTTAAAAAATTCCTTTCCAGGAGATGAGATCGACTTCCAAATATTACAAAACTCTAATCTAAAGGATTACAAAGTTGTGACAGAGGCTATTCCCGCTCAATAGGTCACTCATCTTTCCAGATGGGATCTCGTTTTTCTAAAAACGAAGCAATGCCCTCCTTTGCATCATCTGCTAGAGAGTTTTCAGTCATTACTTTTGACGTGTATACATATGCTTCGGTGAGATTCATTTCATGCTGTCGATAAAAAGCTTCTTTACCAATTTTTACCGTGGAAAGAGGCTTATTTGCAATTTTCTTTGCAAGAGACATAACGCTTTCATTTAGTTTTTCAGGGGAGACATGATCATTAATTAGGGATATTCTCTTGGCTTCGGCTGCATCAATCATATCGCCTGTAAGCAGCATTTTCATTGCATCTTTTTTGCTAACATTTCTTGAGAGTGCAACCATTGGAGTTGAGCAAAATAAACCTATATTGACTCCTGGTGTTGCAAACTTTGATAGATCAGAGGCTATGGCTAAGTCGCAACTAGCAACTAATTGGCAACCAGCGGCAGTTGCTACCCCATTGATTTCTGCGATGACTGGTTTTGAGCATGTGGTTATTATCTGCATTAATGAAGAGCATAAATTAAAGAGATCGGAAAGGTATTCTTTCCCAGAATCTGAGTTGTCTCTGGCTGCTGTTATATCTTTTAAGTTATGCCCTGAACAAAAAACATCGCCGACGGCTGCAATGATAATCACCTTGACCGAATCATTTGATGATGCCTCAACTATGAGATCTTGAAGTTGTTGCATCATCTTGTCTGAGAGAGCATTTTTATTATTAGGATCATTCAAAATCAAACGTAGAATATCTGGTTGGGTTTGGTCAACCTGCAAAATATCTTTTATCTTTTTATTCATAATCTGATTAATTAATTTTTAAGAATTTTTTTTGGACATTGGTCCATAACCACTTTTAATCCAGCACTTTCTCCTAAATATTTTGCTTCTTCACTATACAAGCCTTCTTGGGTCCATAAGATTTTTGCTTTAATATTTATTGCCTCATTTGCAATGCTGGGAATATGTTCTATAGCTCGGAATACATCCACCATATCAACTTTTTCCTCTATAGCATCAAGGCTTGAATAGCATTCTTGATCTAGAATTTTAGAATTAACCAACTTTGGATTAACTGGGAATACTTTAAAACCATAATCTTGAAGAAATTTCATCACTTTGTAACTATCTCTTTCTGGGTTAGAGCTAACGCCAACTATGGCAATAGATTTAACCTCATCCAATATTAATTTTAAATTATCTTTATTCAAATTTTTCTATTTAAAGTATGAGATTATTCTAGCCGAACTCTTCTCACAGCTTGGACCCATCAGATGAACCCCATCAATACATGGTAGATCCATAATTTTTTCTATCAACTCTTGGCAAATTGCTTCACCAGTTTCTGCTGGTGATCCACTATCCTCAAGGCGTTTAAGAATTTCATCAGAGATGTTTACACCCCATAAATTTTTACGCATCCAGTCAGCCTGTTTAGCTGATTTTAAAGGCCCCATTCCGATTATAACTTTGCAATTTTTAAAGGAGCCTTGGGTGTTTAATTTTTCTGAATATTGTTTAATGACATCATAATCAAAACAATATTGAGTTTGAACAAAGCTTGCTCCCTGTTCTATTTTTGTAACTAATTTATCTAGTGCATCTGGTTTTGAAATTTGAGTATACAAGTCATCCGCAGCACCTGGGTAAATGGGTAATGGATTTTTGATTGCTGTGCCGTCAGATAAAGCACCTCCTGCGATGACCTTGCATAACTTAATCAGCCCATTGCCATTAAATTCATTTACAACAGCTGGTCCATTCTCATCTGGCTGATCTCCACTTAAACAAAGAACTTTATTGATGCCAACTGACAGTGCGCCTAATAACACTGACTCAAGGGCAATCTGATTTCTATCTCTTCCAGTTAGTTGCAAAATAACATCTAAACCGCTCCTTTTAATCTCTGAGGCAACTAACAAGCTATTCAAACGACTCTTGCAGTTTGGTGAATCTGTAACATTTACACCATCTGCAACACCAATAAGCTCTTCAACCTGTTGTACGCATGCTGTTAAATCAGTCGTTACATCAGGAGTCGTTTCTGAGGTAAATATAAAATCATTTGTGTTAAACATTTTTATTTCTCCTGCACTCAATAGTTATCACGGAAATATTTCGTGAGTTCAAGTCTATTGATGCACTAAATATGATAATTGTTTCTGAGAAAAGCGCTACTAATTAGGCAGCCTTGTAATATCTGCTCCAAGATATGATAACTTCTCCTCAATCCTTTCGTATCCCCTATCAATGTGATAGATACGGTCTACAATGGTCTCGCCCTTGGCACACAACCCTGCCAAAATTAAGCTTGCAGATGCACGCAAATCTGTAGCCATTACCGGTGCTCCATTTAACGCATTAACTCCCTTGATAAATGCATTGCTTCCTTTAACTGTAATATCACAACCCATTCTATTTAACTCTTGCACATGCATAAATCTATTTTCAAATACATTTTCTGTAACAACTGATGAGCCCTCAGATAATGCATTTAACACAGTAAATTGTGCTTGCATATCTGTTGGAAATCCTGGAAACGGAGCTGTTGAGATATCGACTGGCAAAATGGAATCATTTTCCATGATCAATTGGATGGTATCATCGCCTACTATAACTGAAGCTCCGCTTAATTTTAATTTGTCTAAAATATTATTCATGCGAGGAGCCTGAACATTTGAAATGGTTACATCACCACCAGTTATGGCTGCAGCAATTAAGTAAGTTCCAGCCTCTATCCTGTCAGCTGGAATTGAAAATTCCGTCCCATCTAGGTTCTCAACACCATCAATGATAATTTCATCAGTTCCAGCTCCGATGATTTTAGCTCCCATTGAATTAAGAAAGTTTGCTAAATCTTCTACCTCAGGTTCTTTTGCAACATTTCTTAAAACAGTCTGACCTTTAGCAAGTACTGCAGCCATCATGATATTCTCTGTTCCAGTTACAGAAACTCCTGGAAAATTAATTTCGCACCCAATTAATTTTTTAGAAGTAGCTTCAATATAGCCATTTTTTAATTCAATTTTAGCTCCCAGTTTTTCTAGCGCATCCAAATGAAAATCTACTGGCCTAGTACCAATCGCGCAGCCCCCAGGGAGTGCAATTCTTGCGAATCCATGACGAGCTACAAGCGAACCAAGAACCAAAATTGAAGCACGCATGGTCTTGACTAGCTCATATCTAGCCTCATAGTCATGCAAATGAGATGTAGAAATAATGAAATCCATATTTTCATTTAAGGTTATATCAGCTCCCATGGAGCCTAAGATTTCAAACATAGTTGTAATGTCTTGCAGGTAAGGTAAATTTTTGAAAGTGATGGGTTTGTCACTTAATATTGTTGCGGCCAACATTGGTAAGGCTGCATTTTTTGCACCAGAGCAAGAAATAGAACCTGAGAGTTTTTTACCACCAATAATCTTTAATTTTTCCATGATTATCCTATTTCAGATGGAGATTTTGTATTTAAACTCAGAGCATGAAGCTCACCTGTTTGAAATTGCTCTCTTAAAACGCCTAAAACCAACTTATGTCTTTGAAGAGAGGTTAAGCCCTCAAATTGTTTGCTCACAATCAAAACCTTTGAATTGCAATCCTCTCCATCAAAAGATATCTCAGCTTCTGGAAATTTTGATTTAAGAAAATTAGTTATGTCCATTTGATAATTTCTAGCAGGAGATTAATCAAGATTAGCATCAGATGTCCAATGCTTTATGATCTCATCAATATTTTCATCATGCTCTTTTGCAAGAGCCTGGAATTGATTTCTAAAAGTTAGGCCTAAGTTCACTCCATTTACAATTATATTAATAATTAACCAATTTCCATTTTTATCTTTTCTTACTTTATAGGTTATTGGGTAAATGTTGCTAGAAGTAATTAAATTTTGCTGGACATCCTCAGTTTTTTTAAACTCTGATACCTCTGGAAAAATGGTAATAATTTTTTGATCTCCCCATTGAGCCAAGGTTGAAGAATATGTATCAAGCAAAGAATTTTTAAAAGACCGAATAAATTGAAGCCTTTGTGATGAAGAGGCAGCAAGATAATATTTTTTACCCATAACACTTGCACCAACCCTTCTAAAATCAACCATTGGTTCAAAAACTACATTAATCTTATCTTTAAATAACTCAGGATCTTTAGCATAAAGATCTTGATTATTCCTAATAATAGAAACCATTTCTTGTGCTTGGGAATCAATAAATTGGTGAGGGTTGGATGCGCTATCCACATTAATAGGAAAGCATAAAATTCCGAGCAAAAAAGCTAGAGATTTCAAAGTAGTATTCATAAAGGTATTATAACATTAGGAAAAAAACTATAAATGCAATATGAAAGATAAGAATTTTATCAACTCGGCTCTAAAGGTTATTGAAATAGAGTCAAAGGCTGTTAAGAGTTTAGGCAATCAGATACAGTCTGATTTTGATGATCTATGCACAAAAATTCTTGATACTAAAGGAAAATTAATTTTAATGGGGATTGGTAAATCTGGTCATATAGCTCAAAAAATCTCAGCAACATTATCAAGCACCGGGACTTCATCATTTTTTATACATCCAACTGAAGCGGCTCATGGTGATTTGGGGATGATCAGCAAGCAAGATGCTATCTTAATTTTATCTAACTCAGGAGAAACTAAGGAGATCATTGAAATTTTACCTGCATTAAAACGCTCAACTGCAAATATTTTTACGCTAACTAATAACAATCAATCAACTATCGCAAAGGCTGGAAAAATTAATTTAGTAATAAATGCAGATGAGGAAGCCTGCCCATTAGATCTAGCTCCAACCTCATCAACTACAATTGCTTTGGTGTTTGGAGATGCGCTTGCAATAGCCTTGTTGGAAGCTCGAGGTTTCGGTAAAGATGATTTTGCAAAATCTCACCCAGCCGGACAACTTGGTAAAAAACTCACAACACTAGTTCAAGATTTAGCAGTAATGCATGAAAAAGCACCAGTGGTTGATCAAGCCACATTTTTAAAAGATGCATTGATGGAGGTAACTGAAAAGAAGCTTGGGGTAACTTTGGTTACACATAATAAAAAAATTACTGGGATTTTTACGGATGGCGATCTAAGAAGATGCCTGAACAACGAAGTAGATTTAATTAAAACTCCAATTAAGGATGTCATGACTGCTAATTTTAAAAGTATTAAAAGCAATGCTCTTGCTATTGATGCTGCTGACATGATGGAAAAAAATAAAATTTTTAGCTTGGTTGTAAATTCCTCAACAACCAAAGGAGATAGCATAGGCCTTATTACCATGCATCAGCTACTAGAAGCAGGCATCATTTAAAATAAAGAAAATGTCTAAAAGGTACAAAATTTTATCAATTATATTTGGATGTTTTTTTCTTCCTGTTTTAACTGCGGAAGAGAGTGTTAGCTTTCAAAATATTTCAATTCAAGCAGATCAAGTTACAATTGATGAAGAAATTAGGCAGTTAGCTTTTAAAAATAATATTAAGATAATAATTGATGGATACATCATCAAAGGCTCCGATGCTCTCCTCAGTCAAAAAGACAAAAAATTGGAAATATATGGAAAGCCTGCAACTATTAAATCTAATGCCGTAAATGGTGAGGCTGAGATATTTGTTATATATCCAAATAAATCAATGGATTTAATTGGAAATGCAAAGCTCTTGAACAAAGGTAATTCAATAACATCTAATCTTATTTCATATCAAATTAGTCCAAATGAATAACGATCAAATAAGTCTAGCTAATATTGAAAAGACAATTGGCTCTAAAAAGATTCTTTCAGATGTTAGTTTCTCAATTGGCTCAAATGAGATTGTAGGTTTGCTCGGTCCAAATGGAGCTGGTAAGACAACAGCTTTTTACATAGCAGCCGGCCTAATTTTTCCGGATCAGGGCAGAGTATTTATTAATAATAAAGATGTTACAGAAATACCTATGCACTCTCGAGCTAAACTTGGGCTAGGCTATTTACCTCAAGAAGCATCGATATTTACAGATTTAAGTGTTGAAAATAATCTTTTGGGAATCGCAGAATTATCTAATAATGATAAAAATCAAACATTTGAAAAAGTAGCTAAAATTATCGATGAGTTTGATTTAAGCAAAATTCTTCAATTGAAGGGAAGAATGTTATCTGGTGGACAAAGGAGAAAAGTTGAGATAGCCCGTACTTTAATTTGTGAACCTAGTATTATCCTTCTAGATGAGCCTTTTGCTGGCATAGACCCAATTGCTGTTGAAGAAATCAAAGAATTGCTTAAAACGATTTGTAAGAAAAATATTTCGATTTTAATAACTGATCATAATGTGAGAGAAACCTTAAGCTTATGCCATAAAGCTATTATCCTCAGTGAAGGAAGTATTATTGCTGAGGGTAATGAAAAAAGTTTAAAAGAGAATGATCATGTGCGGCAGAAATATTTTGGCAAAATGTTTTCTTAAAAGATGGCAATTAAGCTTGTAAGAGAATTTAAACAAAATCAACAGTTATCAATAACTCCACAATTAAAAAAATCAATCGATCTTCTGCAGCTTTCAAGGCTTGAAATTATTAATAAAATTAACAATGAGATTGAAGAGAATCCTTTTCTTAAAAAGGATTTTGATAATGAGTCAACTTCAAGGTTTGATGATATGGATCTTTTAGAGAATTTGCCTAATGATTTAACTCTGCAAGATCATCTTGAAAGTCAATTGCATGATATCAAGATTAGCGATACAGAAAAAAAAATTGCATTAGTAATTATTCAATCCCTAGAAGAAAATGGGTTGCTTCAAATAGATCTAGATGAAATAGAGGAGCTGATGGATTACGCGTACTCTATACAAGAAATTAAAAATGTCTTAAATAATATAATTCATGATCTAGAACCGGCTGGAGTTGGCGCAAGAAATTTTAAAGAAACAATTTTTATACAATTAAAGAAACAGAAAATTCCAGTTGAGGATTTAGAAATTGCTAATAAAATTCTTTTTAATCCACAGTTTTCTAGCTTTGAAGATGCAAAAGCTCATTTGGCGACACATTACTCTGAAGATGCAATCGAATCAGTTCTTGAAAAAATAAAACAGTGCGATCTTTCACCTGGTTTAGAATTTGAATCCACGCATATTATTCAACCTGACTTAGAGATTGTTCCTGATAATAATCAAAATCTTAATGTCGAATTTAAACAAGATAACTTTCCTTTAATCAGCCTTGATGAAGATTTAGCAAAATTAGTTAAAAATAAAAAAAATGGAGCAAGTAAAGAATTAAAAGAAAAAATAGGAGAAGCAAAATGGTTGATTAGGGCAATTAACAAAAGAAATGAAACTGTACAAAATGTAGGTACCTTAATTTGCAAAATACAGGCTGATTTTCTATCAAATAAATCTGCTGAATTAAAGCCTGTATCAAATATTGAGCTAGCGAAAGAGTTGGAGATTAGCGCATCAACTGTTTCTAGAATCTTAAGATCAAAATATATACAAACACCCAAAGGTGCTGTTTCCATGAAGTCACTGTTAGCTAGCTCTGTATCAAAAACTAGAAAAGTTACCCCAATGCAATTAATGGAAGAAATTGAAAAGATAGTTGCAGGGGAAAGAAAAAAATTAAGCGATCAAAAGATTTCAGATCTGCTTAATCAACGGGGATTTAATCTAGCTCGAAGAACAATCTCAAAATATAGAAAAAAAATAAATCTACCAAGTTCAAGAAATAGATAATTCATAATCTGGTGAGTTAAAATTGTGAGTATGAAAGAGATTGCCCCTCACCACTTCTCGTCTGAAGATCTACTTAAAAGGATTCAGGGTCAAGAGGTTGAGCCCTCCATTAACCAAATTAAAAGAATTTTATCTGGCATGCATCCTTCTGAGGTAGCACACAGCATAGAATCTCTACCACCTAAAGAAAGGAAATTTTTATGGTCACTGATTGATACTCAAGATGAGGGTGAGATCATTGCTGAGTTACATGATGAAATTCAACAAGAGCTTATCTCAGAAATTTCACCAGAAGAACTCATTACTATAATTGGTGACTTAGAGCTTGATGAAATTGTGGACATTCTTCAAATTCTTCCAAATCAAAAAACAGAAAATATTTTATCTGCAATGTCGCAAAGGGATAGGCAGAGAATTCAAGAAGCACTAGAATATCCTGAAGATTCAGCTGGTGGGTTAATGAACACTGATATTATAAGTGTTAGGCCAAAGCATAACCTAGAGGTTGTAATGAGGTATCTTCGGGCTCAACGAGAGTTACCAAAAAATACTGATCAAATCTTTGTTGTTTCAAGAGAAAATAAATATCTAGGCTCTTTGCCAATTTCTTTAATCGTTGTTTCAGATCCTGGCCTGAATGTAAGAGAACTCATGGAAACTGAAACTCAACCATTGGACGCATATTTAAATGATAAAGATGTATCAAGATTATTTGAACAAAATGATTGGGTCTCAGCGCCAGTAGTAGATGATGAATCAAAATTGATTGGAAGAGTGACCATTGATGATGTTGTTGATGTGATTATGGAAGATGCAGATCAAAATTTTCTTGGAATGGCCGGAGTGGCTGAGGACACATTTGCTGCGCCAGCAAGAGCGGCAAGAAGTAGAATTTTATGGCTATCGATCAATCTTCTAACAGCTTTCATAGCATCGATGACAATCAGCCTATTTCAAGCAACAATCGATGAGATAGTATATTTAGCTATTCTAATGCCTATTGTTGCAAGTATGGGTGGAGTTGCTGGCACCCAAACTTTGACGATTATGATTCGAGGGTTAACACTTCAACAAATCAACCAATCGAATCTAAAATGGTTATATAAACGGGAAATAGCGGTATCAATCGTAAATGGAATCCTATTATCCATCTTAGTTGGTGGAATTACCTATCTCTGGTTTGATGACTTGATCATTGCAACTCTTATTTGTATAGCTATGGTTACGAATTTAATATTTTCAGCGATTGCAGGTATTTTTATACCCATAATTTTAAGAAAATTTAATCAAGATCCAGCAATTGCTGGGAGCGTTGTTGTGACGACTGTGACAGATGTAATAGGTTTCTTCTCTTTTCTTGGTCTTGCTACTGTATTTCTTGTTTAACCCTTTCCAATTTTGGTTCTGCAATAGTACCAAGAATTTCATATTGATAATTAGTAAGATTATTTATATCTTCTTCAAATATTTCATTTATAACAGCAGAGCCAGCAACGGCTGGAAGCCCGCCAAGGATTGCTGCATACCATGGTAAGTTTTCTCCCACTCGAATTCTCAAGTCTAAGTTAAGATCTAAATCATCCAGATTATTTTTAGAGTTTTTATTAATCTGACCTACCCACCTCATTTTTGCTGCATTTGTTTCAATGAATAGTGGTGATACTAATCGAAGCTTTGACTTACTAAATAGCAAATCCCCCTCAACCCTTCCCAATTGCGTAGAAGTAAACTCATCAATTGAGAGATCTAAGTTTGCTAACTTGCCAAGGATATTTCTTAAATTTAGAACACCGAGTAGATTAAATGCTAATGAATCAGAGATAGAATCTTGAATTACTAAATCTTTCAAAATAAAATCGCTCTCCCCCTCTATATGACTTAAAGTTGAGAGCTCCTTCCATTGTAGGTTTATAAATCCATTAAAATAAGAAAAATCTGCGACATCACTTAAGTATGGAATTTTATTCGAATCTTTAATCAGAAAATCTCCTCTAATTTTATAGAGAGGCTTCACTTTATCGACTGAAAAATATGCACTTGAAGATTTATGTGACGGCTTGATAGATACCAGATTTGAAGTTAATTTAATATTATTAGCTGAAAAATTCTTTTGATCATTTACAAGGTAGACATCAAGATCTTTAATCTTAATTTTACTAAAAGAAGAGTTTTTAACTATCAATCTTGAATTTATTGCTATACCAGAGGTTGATTGTGATGAATTGATAAATTCTATATCAGGAATAATGGAGTCCTTTATCTCTATTCTCATAAAACCTGTCTGATCCATCTTGAGGTTCAAATTAAGCCTATCTGCAGCTAAATTACCTTTAATTTCTGAGTTGTTTAAGTCAAATAAACCAGAAAAATCAGCAAAGTTATTATTAAAAAGTTTAAAATTTTTAATATCGAATGCCAGTTTTTTAATGTTTAATGATGCTGATTCATTGTTAGTAGGCAACAAAGAAATTAATAGATTTTCATCAAAAAATTGTGAATAAAGATACATATTCAATCCAGGCTCGACATTAAAACTCTTATACTTATTAGGGAGTTTTTTGCCTATTGAAATATATCCATCATATTTGCTTAAGTTTTTAATATGCATATCTAGTTTTTGATTAGTAATTTTTAGCGATGGATTTGAAAAATTAGTGATTGAAATTTCTGTAGGCAATCTTATTAATTTATTTTTTGAAAGCTCATTTAATGGCGAATTTAGCTCAATATTTTTTAGATCAGAATTTAGCCTTAAGATTGGTAGGGAGTCTTTTTGAATATTTAGATCAATCTTAAAAAAATCATTACCGGAAACCTGAAGATAGGGTGAATCTGAAATAAAGTTCGCTGCATCTAATTTGATATTTCCAGAGAAAGTTAAATCATATTTATTTGTTAAGCCTGCGCCCAAAAGATTGACTGACATTTCCTCTTTAATAAATGTTGATGGTAATAATCCGTGGATTAAATCTAAATCAACAATGAAGATTTTTGCCTGATCAAATTGGATCTTATGAGACTGCAATATTGGTACAAAAAAATTTTTTGTTTTGACTGAAATGGCATTATTGAATTTCAAAGCAGAAAGTTTCATTTCACCTTTGTGTTCTGCATACATATCAGGAAAATTAAAGCTCTCTGCTCCTATGCTGAATGCATTCTTAAGATCAATTGATTTCATATTATGCAAAGAATAAAAGCTGAGCTTTTTAGTTTTATAATTAATTAACCCATAAGCTTCATCATAGGAAAAATTGACAGCTTTGCCGGAAGGAGAAAAAATATATAGATTTTTATTATCAACTTCAATTATTGCTCTAGCAAAGTCAATCGCTGAATCTTTATTAAGCACTAATTTTGATTCATTGATTAATATTTTTGCTTTCAAATCAGCATTAAGGCCAATGCTAGGAATAAAGTAGTTAAAATAAATTGAATTTTTAATTCCTAGATTAATGCTTGTATCAATATATGAACTCGCCTCTTTCAGGGATTTGGGAAGCGAAAATGCAATTAAGTCTTTTGAAAGATCATGCCCTTTGAGCTCAATGGATAAAGGGTTGCTTTGCTCTGGATTAATCTTCAAAGCGAGATCTATTCCAGCGGATTTATTGTTAATGCGAGCTTTTAGATCAAAAACGGAACCATAAAGATTTCCTTCTCCAGAAATAGATACTGGAATGAGGTTTTGATTATAGTTTTTAAGTATGGAGGAATTGGAATCTACTAAGAATTTTATCTTGTTTCCATAGCCAGAAAAGTCCCCACTAAGATTATTGATTTCTTTGAAATAAAGGTCATTAATGTCTATATCCTTTACAAATCCAGAATATTTTGGAAGGAAGGCATCGAATGATAGAAAAAAATTTTCAATAACTAAATTGGATATCTGCAATGTCTTGCTTTGTAAAATCTGAGGCGAAAGAAAAAATCTTGGAACTGCTAAAGTTTTTTGGTGAAGATTAATTTGAATTGGATATTCTTCATCTATTAATGGGTGTAGAAATTCAGTTAATGACAATGTGCCTATATTTTCTTGAGACTGGAAATGAAAAGATCCTTTATTTTGGTTAATTGATAGGGATTTAAAAGATAGACTGCTGGAGTTAAAAGAGCCCTTAATGTTTGATTGCTTGTCCTTCAATTCACCAAGTGCATTGATTTGGAATGCCAAATCTTTAACAGGCGAAGTATTAAATGCAGGAATAAAATTTAGCCACTCATGTGAATGAAGGTTTAATGAGAAACGATAAGAACCCTCAAAACTATTCACAGCAATGGTACTTAATTGATTGTTATGCAAAAAACTAAGCTGACCAGAAATTAATCTTGAGAAGTCTCTCAAAAGATCGCCATTGATTTCAAATATTAAATCATCAATTTCGTATTTAAAATTTTTAAATGACAATGAAAATTTATCACCAAGATTTACCGTGGAACTTGGAGATGAATTACTGGTTCGTATATTTGAGCTATCAAAGTAACCATCTTTTATGACGATGCTATTAACAGTAAGAAAGTTAAAAAGGTTATGAGGTTTTAAAGAGAATCCTAGTTCTAATTCTTTAGCCTGAATTAGCACCTTATCATTGTGCATGATGCGTAAATCATTAAAAGTCAAATTCCTATGCAAAGCATTTCCAGAGTTTTGAAGTTTAGAAAACTCTATTGAGTGGGTGGTCAAAACATGCCGATCAATGCTTTGAATTAGGCTCGAAGGTGAAAAAGCCAGGATTGTAAGAAATAAAAAAAATGCCCAACTTGAAATACTCAGGCAAATTGCAGAGATACTCAATAACTTTTTCATGTTTTATAAATTAAAAATACTTCTTCGAAAAGCTCTCATGATTAAATAAAGTCCTACCCATAAAACTGCATTAATTAAAAAGCTGAGTATCAAGACAATATAAGAGTAATTATAGGGAGAAAGCAAAAGGTACTTGCATGCTATATAAAATGTAGATGAGCCTGAGAAGAAAGCTGATAGTTGAAAATAAGAAAAAATTCTAAAACGAAAAACATATAAGTGAATGATGTAAGAAGTTGCAATAAAAAACAGCATATTAAAACCAATCACATTTGAAAAAAGTAAATCAGTAACTAGTCCATAAAATAATGCTGCTGAGCTATGCAATTTCTCTGGCATTGCAAAAACCCAATATGCAAAAATTAAAAAACCAAAATTTAATTCCAAATATAATTTTATAGTTATGGGATTCAGGAAATCATCTATCCAAAATCCTAAAATAATAGTTGAAAGAGTAATGAGGTGATTGCTAAATTTCATCAGCCTCTTCACTCATAATGCCATAGAAGGTTTCTTCAAGGGGGTTTGATTTTAAAGTTATCAAAACCTCGACCTCGTTGATTGAAAATGGAGTAATGGCTGAAATAAAACCAATTTCTATATCTTTCAAAAAAACTCCGCCTAATCCAGATGTATAGACGGCATCACCTATCTGATTTTTAAAATTTTTATTATTTTTATTTAGTTTGCAAGAAATTAACATCGGCTTGCCTTTGCCTCTAGCATCACAATACAAAAAATTCGATTTAATGGGCAGTACGTGACTCGTATCTGATAAAAGAATAACTTCAATAAAATTTAAATAGGTATCTTTTGTTTGACCTATAAATGATCTGCCTGCAAAGACTGGAGCATTTTTACCTACTGAAACATTTCTAGTATTTTGTAAAAAAACTCTATGTGTTGAGCAACAAAGATAATTTCGTAGATCTATTGAAGCGATTTTATATATATCAACATCATCATTTTTGAGTGCATGAATTAAACTCTTATGAAAATTAATAATTTGGATCTTCTCTTCATTATCTTTTCTATGGATGAAATCCTTTGTTCTGATTTGCAGAATTTTTTCTTTTAGTTCCTTATTTTCTTGTAAGATAATTTTATTTTTTTGGAAAGAAGAAAATGTCTCGCCAATATTTTCAAATATGCCACTAGAAATCATCTTGGCATATAGCGTAGAAGCATTAACAAAACCTCTCAAAGGAGCAAATGCTCCATAGCTAATATCACTAAATAACAGTAATGCTGAGAGAAAAAAGCCAATTGCGTAATTTCTTACTGGAGTATATGTAGGCGTAGATCTCGCCATATTTAATTAATTATTCTGTTGAAAGTAAATCAATATTGTACTTGTCGATAATTTCAAGAGCCTTGCCCCCACCTCTTGCTACACATGTTAATGGATCTTCAGCACAAATTACTGGGATTCCAGTGGAGGAAGAAATTAATTTATCTAAATCTCTCATCAATGCTCCCCCACCCGTCAGAACAATGCCTCTTTCAGCAATATCTGCTGCAAGCTCTGGAGGAGAAAGCTCAAGAGCATTTCTGATAGCCCTTACCATCCCAGATAAAGGATCTCGCATAGCCTCATATACTTGAGAGCTTTTTAATGTAAAAGTTTCCGGGATTCCTTCTGCTAAATTACGTCCAGTTACATTCATTTCCAGATCTTCTGAATCAGGAGATGCACACCCAATAGTATATTTAATTTTTTCAGCAGTGGATTCTCCAATAACGCAGCCATAATTTCTTCTAACCCAAGAAGTAATTGAGCTATCCATGAGATCTCCGCCGATTTTAACTGACTCAGCATATACAACCCCATTCAAAGAAAGAATGGCAATTTCAGAAGTTCCTCCACCAATATCGACAACCATATTACCATTAGCCTCTTCAACGGGAAGACCAGCGCCAATAGCAGCAGCCATAGGCTCTTCTATCAATTTCACATCTCTTGCTCCAGCACCCAAGACAGATTCTCTAATAGCCCTTCTTTCTACTTGAGTAGATCTACAAGGCACACATACAAGAACTCTGGGGCTAGGTTTAATAAATCTTTGCTCATGAACTTTTGCTATAAAATGTTGAAGCATTTTTTCTGTAACTTGAAAGTCGGCAATTACTCCTTCTGATAAAGGTCTAATAGCTTTAATATTTCCAGGTGTTCTTCCAAGCATCTTTTTAGCCTCATGCCCAACCGCAACAACTGTTTTTTGGCCTCGGCTTTCGCGAATTGCCACAACAGAAGGCTCATTTAGGACTATTCCTATGTCCTTTGTATAAATTAAAGTATTCGCTGTACCTAAATCGATTGATAAATCATTAGAAAATAGGCCACGAACAGTTTTAAATAGATTGAAATCCACTATGATATTCCCTGTAAATTCATTTTAAGATGCTTTTAGTTTAATATTGCGCATCAGAAATAGATAATATCATATGGACCAAGAAACAGTCAGTACTATTTGCTATCTAGCAAGGCTTGAAATAGATAAAAATAAATCTAAAAAAATCATTCAAGACCTTGAGACAATCATTGAACTCATTGGTAGCTTGCAAACGATTGACACCTCAAGCATTGATCCTCTTTACAGTCCGCTAGAAATGACAGCCTTGACACATGAAGACATCGAAAACTCAGATAATAAAAAAGAAAAATTTCTTGAAAATGCTGCATTATCAAATGAGGATTATTTTCTTGTCCCGAGAGTTGTTGAATGACTATTCAATTCAAATCTATCACTGAGCTTCGAGCTATGCTTGATACGAAATCAATTTCTGCCTCAGAATTAACTCAAGAATCTCTTCAATTGGCTCAAAAATATAAAGAGCTAAATTGTTTTGTAACAATGAATGAAGAATTGGGAGCTAAAAATGCAAATTCTATCGATCTAGAGAATAAAACTACTTCGATGCTTTCAGGAATTCCTTTAGCACAGAAAGATTTATTTTGCACAGAAGGGCTTCGAACTACATGTTCATCAAAAATACTCTCTAATTTTATTCCTCCATATACTGCAACAGCAGTTAAAAAACTTGAGGATGCTGGATCAATCACTATTGGTAAGACAAATATGGACGAGTTTGCAATGGGATCCTCTAATGAAACTAGTTTTTTTGGCAATGTGCATAACCCCTGGAAAAAAGGATATGTTCCAGGAGGTAGCTCTGGCGGATCTGCTTCAGCGGTATCAGCCGGAATTGTACCTGCCGCCACTGGAACAGATACCGGCGGATCAATTCGCCAGCCTGCTGCACATTGCGGAATTACTGGATTAAAACCAACTTATGGAAGAGTTTCAAGATGGGGAATGATTGCTTTTGCCTCAAGCCTAGATCAAGCTGGGCCACTAGCTAGAACAGCAGAAGATTGCGCCATATTGCTAAATGAAATGTCAGGGCATGACTCAAAAGATACTACATCGTTAAATTCTAGTGTTCCTGATTTCTTGGAAAATATTAATCAACCTCTCGATGGATTAAAGATAGGCATTATTAAAGAATTTAATCTAAGCGACTTAGACCCAGAAGTTCAAGCTCGTTTTGAAGATTCTAAAAAAACATATGAAAAGTTAGGTGCTCATTTTGTCGATGTATCACTTCCGAATATCTCAGCATCCGTTCCAACATATTATTCTATTGCTCCAGCTGAATGCTCATCAAATTTGTCTCGATTTGACGGAGTACGTTTTGGTTATAGAGCAGAAGATACAGATGATCTAAATGATTTATACATTAAATCAAGAAGCGAGGGTTTTGGAGATGAGGTTAAGAGAAGAGTATTGATCGGAACTTATGCATTGTCTGCTGGCTATTATGATGCCTACTATAAAAAGGCACAACAAGTTAGAAGATTAATTAAAAATGATTTTGATCATGCCTTTCAATCTGTTGATGTTTTAATGACTCCTACTTCGCCTAATACTGCATTCAAATTTGGTAGCAAAGGTGCACAAAACCCTGTTGAACTTTACCTCGAAGACCTCTTCACAATTTCATCCAATCTAGCTGGACTGCCTGCTATCTCGATTCCACATGGGCAAGTTAATTCCCTGCCAGTTGGACTTCAATTAATTGGCAATTTTCTTAGGGAAGATCAGCTTCTGAATGCTTCTCATATTTTTCAACAAAACTCAGACTTTCATCTTGCTCAGCCTAATTTGGAGGATTTTTGATGAGCTGGGAAACTGTTATAGGGCTTGAAACACACGTTCAACTTTCAACGAAAACAAAGTTATTTTCAAGAGCTTCGACTGCTTTTGGAGCCAGTCCAAACACAAATGTTAATCTAATTGATTGCGGTCTTCCTGGAGTTTTACCATCTGTGAATAAAGAAGCTTTTTATAAGGCTATTAGATTTGGAATGGCTGTTAATGCACAAATTAATCAGACTTCGATATTCGACAGAAAGAATTACTTTTATGCTGATCTACCAAAAGGTTATCAAATTACCCAAATGGATTTACCAATTGTTTTAGGTGGATCAATAGATATTCAATTAGAGGAATCAGTAAAAACTATTAATATCACACGAGCCCATTTAGAAGAAGATGCTGGGAAGTCAATCCATGATGAATATGATGGCTTCTCTGCGATAGACCTAAATCGAGCTGGAACTCCTCTTTTAGAAATAGTCTCCGAACCTGAAATATCTAATGCCAAAGAGGCTGTTGCATACATGAAAGCAATGCATCAGCTTGTAACTTACTTAGATGTGTCTGATGGAAATATGGCTCAAGGATCACTGAGGTGTGATGCCAATGTATCCATAAGAAAAAAAGGTGTCAAAGAGCTTGGAACAAGAACAGAGATAAAAAATATTAATTCCTTTAAGTTTATTGAAAAAGCTATTAATTTTGAGATTAAAAGGCAAATAAAAATACTTGAAGATGGAGAAAAAGTTACTCAAGAAACAAGACTTTATGACAGCTCCAAAGATGAAACTCGACCAATGAGATCAAAAGAATTTGCTAATGACTATAGATATTTTCCTGAGCCAGATCTGCTTCCAGTAATTATTTCTGATCAGGAAATCCAAAAAATTAGAGATGAATTTCCTGAACTGCCAAAGGAAAAAGAAGCTCGTTATCAAAGGGAACTTGGGTTATCAGAATATGATTCACAAATTATTTCATCTTCAAAATCTATGGCTGATTTCTTTGATGCTTCTGTAGAAAAAACAAAGAATTACCCTCTTTTATCAAACTGGTTAATAGGTGAGATTAGCGCCTATCTGAATAAAGAGCAGATAGAAATTCATGAATCAAAACTAACTGCAGATAAGGTGGCGATGCTAATAAACAGAATCGATGATCAAACAATTTCAGGCAAAATTGGAAAATCTATTTTTGAAGAAATGTGCTTAAGCGGATGTACTCCAGATGAAATTATTGAATCTCAGGGCTTAAAACAAATATCTGATGACGGAGCCATTGAAGAAATTATTATGACTGTGATCAATGAAAATCCCTCTCAAGTAGAGGCGTATCTTGGTGGCAAAGATAAACTATTTGGTTTCTTTGTTGGACAGGTAATGAAATTAACTGAAGGCAAAGCAAACCCCAAGGCAGTTAATAGCATCTTAAAAGAAAAGCTTAAGTAATAAATAAGCTCAGAGTCTCAGCAATATACGCTGGTTTGTCCACTCCCTTAATTTCCATTGATACTTCATTTTTAACTAAAAACTGTCCTGGATTTTTTTCTGTAACATCAATACATTTTGTATGAATTCGAACTTCTGAATTTACTGGAACAGGGCTTAAAAAGCGAACCTTATCAAGACCGTAGTTCAAGCCCATTTTTGTCCCCTCAAGCACCATGCCAATTTCTTGCTCGAATGAGATACCAGCGACAAGAGATAATGAAAGAAATCCATGAGCAATGGTTGAACCAAAAATAGGTTCTGCCTGTTTTGGATCGACATGAATAAATTGATGATCCATAGTTGCATCAGCAAATTTATCAATTCTTTCTTGATCAATTACCATCCATTCGGAAGCACCAAGGTCTTTACCAATAACTGAATCAAGTTCATTAGGTTTTACAATGTGTAACATATTATTCTCCCATTAAATGTTCTTTGTATTCTTCTCGTAACTCAACCTTCAACAACTTTCCTGTTGCGCCATGCGGCAGCTCTTTAACAAAAATAATATCATCGGGAAGCCACCACTTAACAACTTTTTCTAGCAAGAAATCATTGATTTCCTGCTTATCAATCTCATTTCCATCTTTTGTAATTAAGAAAAGTAAAGGTCTCTCATCCCACTTAGGATGTGGAACTCCAACGACACATGCTTCGAGGACATTTTCATGAGTTAGCACAGCGTTTTCTAAATCGATTGAGCTGATCCACTCCCCACCGGTCTTAATAACATCCTTTGCTCTATCGACAATCTGCATACACCCATCTGGATGGATAGTTGCAACATCTCCTGTATCAAACCAACCTCCCTCATCTACTGCAGGATCTTCTGCCTTATAATATTGATTCATGATCCACGGGCCTTTTACCTTTAGAGCCCCACTAGCTTCTCCATCTCTAGGAAGTTCATTATTTTCATCATCAACGGTCTTAATCTCTACGCCAAACATCGGATAGCCCTGTTTAGTTTGAAGCTGATATCTTTCTTCTTTAGGAAGGCTCATCGTTTTCTTTGTTGGAGCATTTATAGTTCCAAGAGGACTCATTTCTGTCATTCCCCATCCATGAGTTAAAAATGCATCATGTTGTTCATCAAATGCCTTAATCATTGCATATGGAGCTGCAGAGCCTCCAACTAACACTTGATCAACTGTATCAAGCTTCAGGCCTTTTCCCTCCAGATACTGTAATAGTCCAAGCCACACAGTTGGAACACCCAGCATAGAGTCAACCGATTCCTGCTTCACTAGCTCATACAAGGACTCTCCATCCAATGCATGGCAAGGCAATACCAAAGTTATTCCATTAATTAATGCGCAATAAGGTACGCCCCAAGCATTAACATGAAACATAGGAACAACTGGTAAGACTGAGCTGGAAGAGTCAAAGCCCATCGCCCCAGATACAGAAATTGCATGCAAAATAGTTGACCTGTGAGAATATAAGACCCCTTTAGGATTTCCAGTAGTACCCGAGGTATAACACAAAGCAACCGCATCATCTTCACTTAATTCAGGCCAATCATATTCATCTGATTCGTCCTGTATTAACTCGTCATAACTTAATGCATTTTCTAAATTATTTTCTGGAATACCATCTTTTGATGAGGCAATAATTATGGTTTTAACTGTATCTAATTTATCTTGAACACTCTCCACAAGTGGAATAAATGTAGGATCAACAATTAAAACCCCATCCTCTGCATGATTAAGTATGTAGATTAATTGGTCAGGGGAATACCTTGGATTAAGTGTATGAAGGATAGCTCCCATGCCAGATACAGCAAAATAGGTCTCAAAGTGCCTACTATTATTCCAAGCAATAGTTGCAACTCGATCATGTGCATTTACCCCAATTTTCGTAAGGGCGTTAGCTAGCTTTTTAGATCGCTTAATTGACTCTCCATATGTGGTTGAATTTATTGAGCCGTCTAATTCTCGTGAAACTAACTTGCCATCAAAATTATATTTTTCAGCATGTAAAATTGCCTGCGGGATTGTTAAATCCCAGTTCATCATATTACCTTTCATTGAAATAACCCCTTTATTTAATACTAGTCTTGAAGGTTTTTTAGCAGAATTATCTCCTGCGTTAACTCTCAAGAATAAATCTTATCATATGAAAATAATATTATTTATTTGCATAGGTATATCTGTCTAAGCCCTGAAAATCTTTGCAAGTCACAATATTTTCAAAGCCAAAGTCTTTTAAGATATTTGAAACTTCTTCTGCTTGAGAATAGCCATGCTCAAATATAATTTTTCCTCCTAACTTTAAAGAAGATATTGCTTGTGACGCAATATGAAGAAAACTTTGTGATCCATTTTTAGAAGTCAATGCTATTGAAGGCTCATGATTAAGCTCTCTAAGATGAGGATCATTTGGTTTTATATATGGTGGATTTGAAATAACTAAATCAAGAGAACTATCCATAGAGCAAGCCAACCAATTAGATTGAACAAAGTTTACATTATTTGCATTATGGAGTCCTCTATTTATTTGAGCTACTTCCAAAGCTGCATCTGAAAGGTCTGTGGCAAGAATTTTTAGATCTTTGTTTTTTAAACAAATTGATATAGCTATGCATCCTGACCCTGTTCCAACCTCAAAAATTGTTGAGTTTTTATTTAATGGCAAGCCTAATACCCACTCCACAATTAATTCTGTTTCTGGCCGAGGAATTAATACTCTTGAATCAACATAAAATTTATATCCCATGAATTCTGATTCATTAAGGATGTAATCAAGTGGAATGCCGGCTAAATATGATGAAAAAAAAGTATCAAGTTTTAAGATATCTTCAGCTGAGAAATTATGCTGATCCTCTAGAGTGATAATGGCATCGCTTACTCCAAGAGACTTAAAAAAATATTTGAGATCACGCAAAATATTTCGATACTGATATTCTTTCGATCTAGCAAGAGCAAAATAATATTTAATGCTTTGATTCAATTATGAGGTTTCTTCTAAATTGGAAAGTTGCGCTAATTGATTTTCAGTAATTAGTGCCTGGCAAATAGAAATCATGTCGCCATCCATCACTTGGTCTAAATTGTGCTGAGTTAGCTTAATTCTGTGATCGGTGATGCGTCCCTGAGGGAAATTATAAGTCCTAATCTTTTCACTTCTATCTCCAGTGCCTACAAGGATTTTTCTTTCACTAGCAATTGTATTTTGCTGTTCATCAATTTCATTTTGCTTCAATTTAGCGACTAATAATGCCATGGCTTTAGCCTTATTCTTGTGCTGCGATCGATCATCCTGGCATTCCACGACGACTCCTGTTGGGATATGAGTTAATCTAACAGCAGAGTCAGTTTTATTAACATGTTGTCCGCCTGCACCAGATGCCCTATAGGTGTCGACCCTTAATTC